>CAMKEI010000018.1 GCA_946411525.1 uncultured Clostridia bacterium
ACAAAGGTGCACCAGGGCAGCCAGTGGTAACGGCTCCGGTATTCCTGTTCGCTGAAATGAGCGCCCTCATTCACCAGGCCGGGGTACCGGTAATTGCTTCCGTCCGTATCGTTGGCCTGTTTGCAGTTGCGGTTCAGGAACTCCGCAAAATCGCGGTAATGGCTGTCATCCGTCAGAAGATAAAGCCTGTAATAGGCGTAGCTGCAGGCGGCCATGTAGATGTCTCCGCCCGCCGTACCTACGGACACATTGCTTTGTCCGCTGATATGATTCCGGTTGAAAGGATGTGCCGGATAAGGAACGTTCACGGGGAAATGCCAGATAAAGGTGAATGTTTCCGTATAGTCCGCAGCCCCGCAGGAAGCTTCCAGCCATTTAGTCTCGCCGGTAATATCATAAAGGGCCATGAACGCGAACATGGCGTAGATTCCGGATTCCTTATCCATAATATCGGAGGTGTCGCAGGGACCGCCCCGGTATTCGAACAGCCTGTACTGATGCTGCCATGCCCATTCGCCTGCTCTGACAGCCGCATTCAGATACGCTTTGTTTTTCGTCACCAGGTACAGCTGTGCAAGAAAACGCACGACACACGCAGTGCTGGCTTTGGAATCCATGCAGCAGGACCCGTCGTCGTGATAGGATCGGTAAAAACTGCCGTCCCCGTTCTGTTTGTTTACCAGCCAGTCAGCAGTGCGTATGCAGTAATCCAGCCAGTTGTCATGTCGGATCCTGCGTTTCATTTCAAAAACGTACGCGTCCAGAACAGCCTCCAGGCCGTCGCCGATCTGCCGTACCCACAGGGGCTGCGGTTCGCTTTGATGCGTGGAAAGATGAACCCATAACCTTGGGAAGCCCGCGTCAGTCATCGTGTAATCGGTCCAGTATGCCAGAATGCCCAGTCCCTTTCTGACCGCTTCCGGGTCTTCCCTGAGCCTTCCCCAGCGAAGAAGCTGGTATCCGATACCCGCCTGCTGCCCCACAAAGCCGATCTCCGCGGAAAACGAATTCGGATCAAAATCCGGCAGCTGCGCTACAAAAGGCGTACCCCATGCTTCACCGAACTGCCTGGTCACATCCCGGAGAAATCGCATCATATGATCGAACAGCTGCGCGTTGTCCACATCGAAGAGTCTGTCCTTCAGGCGCGGATATACTTCTCTCCAGGTTGCGCGCATCATGGTACCGAAATCCCCGTAGCAGCCGAATGTGACACCGACAGCGTAGTGCTGGCGGAAACCCTCGCGCATCGGATGCACCCAGGTAATATTACTCAGCGGCTGCTGTGTGCTGACCGGCCCCCAGTTCCTGTAGGGCTGCTGCCCGTTAACCGCGGGGTAGATATAGTCAATGGATATCCCGTCGCAGACCGTGTCGGGAAGCGGGGTTGCCATCATATGCCCGTAATAGGTATAGGTGAGCGCCTCAGGGCGCGCCTTGCTGACGCCGAACGATCCCACCGTCATGAGCGGATCCACATACGCATAGTTTTCGGTCGCTGTACGGTCTGTGGAAGGAAGCGTCGCGTCGGCAGCCCAACGGGAAATCGCGACAGTCTCTCCTCCCGCTTTGTGCCGCATTGCGAACATGGGCAGGCCGGAATAGGTTTCCTTTCTCCAGTAGTACTGAAGGTTCATGTTTTTCCCCGGTGCGAAATCGGCTGCGTATCGGTTGTCAAGATACCATTGTCCCGGACTGAAATAATCATAATCGCGCAACTCGTCAGACGCCGCCATGCAGAGGGATATCTTGGTCTGGAACCCCAGATCGTCAGGGTTCGCCTTTTGCACTTCTGCGTCCCGCGCGATCCTGAGCGTCCTTCCGTCGTGAACTTCGTATGTGTCGCGGACAAACACTTCCGAGCCGTTTTTCGTGACAAATACGGCCTCACCCTTCACGGTGCCGTTTTCCTCATGCACACGGTCGTACGCGATATCCCGGAACTCGTTGATTGCCGCATAGGTTTTCACAGATACATAAACCGGCCTGGCATTGAAATACAGCGTCTTTCCGTTCCGGTTCACCTGGATTCCGCCGTTTTCGAAATATACGGTGTATTCTCCAAGGCTGATCCCCATCTTTCGCACATCCTCCCCCTGATATCTGCCCTTTTATACTGCATTGTTACCTGCAGGGTTTCTCCGGATTTCCTGCCCGCCAAACAGTACATAGCTCCCCTTTTCGACCACCCTGCTCTGTCCGTCCAGCACAATCTCCGTCTGCACCGGAGTGTCGATTTCATAGCGGATACCGTTCCCTGTATATTTCCAGAAGGATCTGATCCGTCCGTGAACCGAGTCCAGCACAGCGCTCATGTGTTTTACGCGCGGATCAGGCTGCGGCGCAATCCGCGCTCTGGCGAATCCCGGCTCAGCCGGCTGGATTCCGCAGGCAGTGCTGAACACCCAGTCCCCCACGGACCCGTAAGCGTAATGGTTATAGGAGTTCATATCATCATCCCAGAAAGTGCCGTCCGGCTTGATTCCGTCCCAGTGTTCCCACATGGTGGTAGCTCCTTTTGAAACAGAATACAGCCATCCCGGATACTCCTTTCGCAGCAGCAGGGACCAGGCGATGTCGGAATGACCGTACCTGCTGAGTTCATGCAGAAGATACGGAGTCCCCACCAGGCCGGTCTGCAGCTTTGTTCCGCAGGCGAGGATCTGGTCAGCCAAAGCATCGGCCAGAGCCTGCGGCTGATCTGTCAGATTAAAATGCAGTGCCAGCACTTTTTCAGTCTGAGTGTTCAGCTGTCCGCCGAACCGTTCCCGGAAAGCGGCGGTAATCCGGCTGTGCAGTGCCTCATACGCTCTGACATCCCGATGAAGAATTCTGCCGGCCATGATCACAATATGAACGGAATTGGCATAAAAAGCGCTGCAGATCAGGTCATCGTTGCTGTATCCCCGTTTGGCCAGCTCAATCGTGGCCGGATGATAGTCCTCCGGAGCGTCCAGTGCCAGCCAGTCCCCGTAAGTCCAGCATCCCGTCCATAAATCCTTTGCTGTGGATACAGTGGGAATATACTCAATCCATTTCTCCATGGCGTCATACATATCGGACAGGAACGAAATATCCCCGTACGTCTGATACAGCTGCCAGGGAATAATCGTGACAGCGTCTGACCACGCGCCTCCGCCGGGTTTATAGGCAGTCAGGCTCGGAATGACTTCCGGCACCCAGCCGTTATCATGCTGTGCCGCCCGCATATCCGCCAGCCATTTCCGGAAAAACTGCCGGACGTCATACTGCAGTGTGGCAGTCCTGCAGAAGATCTGTCCGTCCCCTGTCCAGCCGTACCGTTCATCCCGCTGGGGGCAGTCTGTCGGAATGTCCAGGTAATTCCCTTTTTGGCTCCAGACGATATTGCTGAAAAGCTGGTTCAGCATAGGATCACTGCTGTTCAGCCACCCGGTTCGTTTCATCTCCGAATGCAGCACCACTGCGTGGATCTGATCGGCGGTAAATCCTTCAGGTGCTTCGTCAATCCGCAGGTACCGGAATCCGAAGAATGTAAACCTCGGTTTATAGTACTGCCGGCCTTCCCTGCAGATATAATGAAGTTGACTCCTGGCGGAGCGGTAATTCGCCGTATAAAAGTTCCCTTCTCTGTCCAGCACTTCCGCGGTTGACACGGACAGCTTTTCTCCTGCGCGGGCCTCAGTTTCGAAAACCATATATCCGGTCAGATTCTGACCGAAATCGATCACCCATTCGCCCCGCGGCGTCCTGAAGGAAGCGCACGGAAAAACCGTTTCCTGTTCATGTACTTCCGGTCCTTCCTGCGGAATCAGGTTGTCTTTCGGAAAATCACAGATTCTGGCCGGTTCAAAACAGGGCATCCGGGTCATATCCACATCTTCACCGATAAATATGCCGCTCAGTGTCACAGTGCTTTCAGACACTTCCCAGGTGTCGTCCGTCAGAATAAACTCCTCGCTTCCGTCGTCCCGGATCAGATGCAGGGCAGCGATCAGCATCGCGGGCAGGAATTCATCCGGATTTTCCGTTCCGGTCCACGGTGCGTTTGTCCGGCGGAACCAGCCGTTCGCCACGGTAATCTCCAGTGTATTGTCTTCGCCCAGCAGATCCGTTACGTCATAGGACTGAACCTGCAGCCGTCTTCGGTATTCTGTCCAGCCGGGAGCAAGAATAAAGTCTCCGACCCTGCGGCCGTTCAGCACAGCTTCGTAAACGCCGTCGCATGTCACCTCCAGAGCCGCGGAACGAACAGGCTTCCCGCCTGTAAATTGTTTACGGAATACGGGCACCGCTGTGGAAGCCGCCCCCTCCATCGTGATCCAAGATGCGTTCTGAATCAGCATTCCTGTCCCTCCCATCACGCACGTTCTTTTTTCAGTTCTGTTCTGAGATGATTCTATCGCCTTAAGCTGACTCTAAGTCAATAGCTTATTTTGAAAAGATTGTTTTTCCTCTTGACGGGGCATGATGGAAATGTTTTATGATATACGGAAAGAACTGTAAAAAGTCCCGGATCCGTCGGTCCGGGAGAGGAGAAAAGTATGCGGGTTCTGAATTTCGGCTCCCTGAATCTTGATTATGTCTATGATGTCGATCATTTTGTCCGGCCGGGAGAAACGCTTGCTGTTCTGTCGCGGACCGTAAAAGCCGGAGGCAAAGGACTGAACCAGTCCGTGGCGCTGTCAAGGGCAGGCGCCCCTGTCTTCCATGCCGGCTGTCTGGGCGCCGGCGGTGATTTCCTGAAAACAATCCTTGAAACGAACGGAGTGAACACAGGTTTCCTGCTGCCCGTTCCGGAAGCGCAGGGGCATACTGTCATTCAGGTGAATGCGGCGGGAGAAAACTGCATCCTGCTCTGCGGGGGATCCAACCGCTGCGTTCCGGAAGACCATATCCGCCGGGTAATGGACAGTTTCAATCCGGGGGACTGGCTGATCCTGCAGAACGAGATCAACGGACTTCCGTTGATCGTGGAGCTTGCTTCTGCCCGGGGTATGCATATTGTTCTGAATCCCTCTCCCTGTGACGAGGCGATAAATGAAATCGATCTGTCAAAAGTGGATTGGCTTCTGACCAATGAGATCGAAGCCGCGCAGCTGTCCGGAAACGGGGATCCGGAAACGGCATGGAAGCAGCTTCATGCGCGCCACGGCGGTCTGTCGCTGCTGATTACGCTTGGCAGCCGGGGAAGCATGGCATGGCAGGTGGCAGACGATACCGTAACATTTCACCGGGAAAAAGCGCAGAACGTGAAGGCAGTGGATACGACGGCCGCAGGTGACACCTACACCGGTTATTTCGTTGCCGGTCTTATGGAAGGCCTGCCGCTTTCCGTCTGTATGAAACAGGCAGGCCTGGCTGCCGCGATTGCCGTGACCCGGCCCGGCGCCGCCGATTCAATTCCCTGGAAGCATGAGATATAACCGGCGTCTGACTGCTACGCGCGCCGGATCCTGGCGATAGCGGGATTGGTGAACTCCTCTTCTCCCGTTACTTCCCGGATCACGCTGATGTCTTTGGGGAAGGTTACGTTTTCCTCCCCGCCGTACAGCTCAATCTCCATCAGCGCCTGATCCTGCCATTGAGGATAAATGTCAATATTGTAATACAATCCGTTTTCACTCAGGCAGTATCTCTGTTTCCGGATCGGCCGGTAATCCGGATCCGCCTGCATCAGCAGCTCGAGATACTCGTTTTTTGTCAGCCGCTCCTCCATTTCGATCCGTTTGCCGTCAACCATCCGTTTCCTGGTTTTATAGTACAGATAATGTCCGTCCCTTCCGCGCTGGCGGATCCGGATCATCTCTCCCGGAATCTCGCTCTTCAGGTATGCCTGCAGAATCTCCACCCGCTGGCAGTTCGGACGCTTTTCCAGCTCCCCTGTGTCAGGATAACGGATCAGATACTTTCGTTTCGTCTCCAGCGGCCGCGGCTCACCCAGGAACGCGGCGATTTCCGTGATGAGGGCCATCATTTTGCCGTTAAAATCATACCGATTGTCGATGATCCGCAGATGCGGATGCCCTGTCCAGGAAGCAATCAGTCCGTCATCCACACGGATGGCTTCCTCCACCGTCTCGTAGCGCGCTGCATTGTTCGCCAGCGTATACAATTCCTCGGCACCTTTGGCCGCCGTAACCAGATGGAACACCGCGTCATAATGGTCCCGCAGTTCGATTTCGTTGGTTCCGAGCTGGTCCAGCACATACCGGAATTCTTCGTCGTTCATATATGCCCTGTTGTCCAGCGTTCCCCGGTCGCAGACGATCAGAACCTTCTCCGCGTCAAATGTTTTCGCCACCGCTTCAAAAACCTGCTCTTTTGCAAGCATCAGTTTTGTGATCTGCAGCTGGTACTCCCGGTTATTTTTGGTAAATTTCCAGGGTGCTCCGCCGCTGATCAGCTCCGTTGCGGTTTCGCTGACAAAAAGCACCATATAGCCGTCCTTGGTAAAGGCGTTCTGAATCCAGCTCATGGCGGTCGTTTTTCCTGCGCACGGGCCGCCTGTAATAACAATCTTTGTGATTATCATATTGTTTATCCCCCGTATTTATGGACAGGTCTTTTTTCATATCATACCACAGGTCCGGCAGGAAAAACAGCGCTCAGGCGCTTGCTGTTTATGGTGTTTCCTCGTTTATCAGCCGGTCCAGATACGGCTTGTACCTTGGATACTGGATTTTCAGCACGGGTTCCTCGCGGATCAGGCTGAGAAACGACCGGGTATCCATCCACCGGTAATCGGCCGTCTCCCCTTCCTGCAGCCGGACCGCGTCCCTGGCGCAGTTCACGACAGCCAGATACGCATAGATAACCGACCTGCTTCTCGGTTTCCATGTGATTCCGATCAGCTCCAGCCTGTCCGCGCTCAGTCCTGTTTCTTCCTGCATTTCTCTTCGGGCAGCCTCTTCCGGCGTCTCGCCGGCCAGGGCGGATCCGCCCGCGCTGGCTTCCCAGCAGCCCGGATAGATGTCCTTGCGGGGATCCCGGAATGTCAGGAGAAACGCTCCGTCCTCATGCCGGATCAGGATATCGCAGACAATATGGTATCTGCCTTCCGGTATCTCTCTCGCGCGGGAGCGCTCCCAGGTTTCTCCGGTTTTGTTCCCCCGTTCGTCATACAGATCCCATATCTCCAAGGCAAGGCCTCCTTTTCATTCGGCAGACCCGGCTGTCTGCCTTTCATCGCTTCCCGCTCTCCCGCCCGGACACTGTCATGGTTCAGTTCTCTTCCAGAATACATAATCCTTCTGCATAATCATGGCCCAGGAGTTCCTGCGTTCTGGAAAAGTCATATCTCTCATGGAGCCGGTCATGCGCCTGAAGGAAAGCCTTCTTTCCATGTTTTCTGATATAGAGAGCCTGCGCTTTCGCCGCGTTCGCGCCGTCGTTTGTCGGACTGTAAAAACCCTTTTCACAGGATTCGAGAACATCGCACTCATAGCAGCCGTCCAGGCCTTTCTCCTGACAGCAGGATGCGTTGGGACACTTTCCGTCCGGTGAAACCGTTGCGAAAGAGCATGCATTATATGCCGTCCTGCAGGATCCGCACCATTCTCCGAGAAAACAGTGGTTGCAGGAAAATCCGCAGTACGCAATGGGATCGACGCCTTTCCGTGCCGTCCGGCAAAGTTTGTTCTTGATGCGGCGCATCGCTTCAATATGCATGATCCAGTGCCTGCTGAACGGCATCCTGATCAGGCCCATGACGTCCTTTCCGCACCAGTAGGAGATCAGCCAGTATGCCGACTCATCTTCACTGATGCATCCGGTTTCCTGCAGTCTGGTATTCGTTTCATCCCCGAATCTGCGTTTCATGTCTGAATACTGCAGCTTCTCCAGGATCCTGTCGGTAGACTCCTGCACCTCCTGCGCATACAGGTATAGATGCTGAATGTCCAGCGCTTTGGAAAACGCCGCGATCTCATCCCCGGACAGTTCGTTTCCGGTTGTGATAATCGGAGAATGAATAGTGTCACAAAAACCCCGGGCAAACAGAATCTGCTGATCTCCGGCAATCATCTCATGCGCGACGATGTCTTCGATTCTGAAGATATGCCAGATGGAATACGCCAGTGTTTTACTGTGATAGCCTTCCGCGCCGGCAAAAGGCATCCGGCTGAATGCTTCTTCCGGAAAAGTCTTCACAATCTGAGTGATCTGGTCAAACAGTTCCTTCCGCAGTTCGATCAGTTTCTTGATCGCTTCCCCGAATGTGGCTTCTTTTGAAATCAGTTTCTGTATCTCTTTATTCTTCTCTGACCAGCCTTTATCCATGGACGTTCCCTCCTCCCGGCAGCTGTCCCCATATGTCAGTTCCTCTCTGTCACATTCTCTTCTGCTTTGGCGCCGGCAGTTCGTCATACATTGCTTTCAGCAGTTCTTTCAGGAATTCCCTGTTGTCTACATTGTCCACAAGCAGCATCTCTTTCGCGCCTTCATAGGGCAGTTCACGGTCCGCGTCCGGCATCATTGCTGCCGCTGACCTCGTGGGTTTGACCAGAAACCGGTCGTCATAAATGCCGCCGATAATCTTCCCGTGACAGTAAAGGATGTATTCTCCCATCATGGGCTTGAAAGTAATCCCATCCAGTTCCGAAAGCTGCTCCAGGATAAAATCCAGGTATTCCCTGCTTGATGCCATCTTTATCTCTCCCTGCAGAATGTTTTGATTTCCTGATCCAGCAGCACGAATACCCTGGCCAGCAGATAGCCGTCCGCGATAGCGTGGTTCAGCCTGACGCTCACAGGCATCATCAGGCTGCCGTTTTCTTCCCGGTATTTCCCCCAGTTCACAATCGGAGCAAAATACAGATGGCCGTCAGGAAGCTCAATGTTCATAGAATCATAGGACAGCCAGGGAATGAAGGAAGCGTCAAACCAGTTCGGATGGCTGGCGGCGTCCAGCAGGTATTCGCGCGTCTTCTTGGCCCGTTCCACGTCTTTCAGCGCAGCGGCATAAAAAGCGTCGTAATCCTCATGCCAACTGGTATATACCGGTGTGCAGGTCTCAGTATCCTCATGGAAAACGTACTGGGTCGGATGAATACGGTCATAGCAGATCAGCTCATTGGTCTGCCAGAGATATCCCATCCTGTAATCCTCCCGGGAATTGAGCACCTTGGTCAGGATGTAGAGAAAATTCAGGTAGAATCGGGTTTCGGTATCCTTAGAATACTTCACCAGATCCGTCACGTCCGTCCGGGCCGTCATCGATGTCGAGCACCTGCAGTCCTCCGAGAAATGGCGGAAAACGCCTTTACGGTAATAGGTTTCCCTGTCAACAATGCGATAGCTGTCCATACTGTAACCTCTTTGCCTGTATGTTATCCTGCCGGGAGGGCGGAATAGGATTGTTTCCTCCTGTTCCGGATAAGCCGCCGGCGCCTTCCTGTCGTCGGGAATGAAGTCCGCTGCTGAGCAATGTGCCTTTCGTACGGCGTTCAGTCCGTATCAACGATCAGGATCTGTTCCCTGTCAAACGGAATCCCGGCTGTTACTTTTTTGTTCTGAAACCGGAATGAGCCGCCATGGTTTACCGGATCCGCATCAATCGGATTGATCATCAGCGTATCCCTTGCCGCCAGGGATGCCTGGGCCGCATACTCGTCCAGGATGCCGTTTTTCCATTCCTCGACAGTGTAATTGACGTATACCGGCCAGATCAGCAGATGTTCTGTTCTGAACCGTTCCGGAAAGTCCCACAGATCCCCGCAGAGAGAGAGCATAATATCCTTTCCGAAAAGCCGGAATTCTCCCGTCCCGGTTCCTTCACGATAGTGGCCGTCCGTTTTCGGATACTCCTTCCATCCCCTGGAGATCCTCCGGTAATTATGCACAATTTCCCCGTCCGCCAGAACGATGCAGGACGAATACAGGTGCTCCCCATCTTTTTCGATGTATCCGGTCAGCAGGGCTGTTCCGTATTGAACCGTCAGCCGGCGCAGACGGCTGATCGCCTCCGAGGACTGCTCCGTCGCTGTATGACGGTCGGTTTCATAATCCCAGCAAAGGGAATCAAAGCCCTGCAGAAACGCTTCTCCAAAGCAGAGCAGATCAGCTTTCCCCTGTGTTTCCCGTAAGGCGCGTTCGATCTGTCCGAGATTGAACGGCATATTCCGGTTCTTACATCTGTAGGAAACCAGTCCGATTCTCATATTGTACTTCTTTCCGCGTAAACGCCGTGGTTATTTCAGTATGGGCTTCCAGTCATCCGCCGCGTCCAGGAACAGCTCTGTATACTCACCGTCCGCCATGATCCGCATCAGGCCGTCCATATGCCAGATCCAGTTGGTTTTCAGTACTTCTTCCTTTTCCAGCCAGAAAACACGGCCTTCACGGGAGGACCTCAGTTCACCGGAAAATGTGTCCGCCGTAAAGAGGAAGACGATATACCGCGATCCGTCCCCGTTGATCCATTCCTTAATGCCGCAGAGCCGGGGATGTTCGATGGCGAGCCCCGTTTCTTCCTTCATCTCGCGGATGACGGCGTCTGTGACCGGTTCATGTTCCTCCACATGACCGCCGGGAAAAATGATCCCGTCCGCGCCTTTGCCGACCTTCTCCTCCACCAGCACTTTCGTTCCGTTCCGGATCATGCAAAGATTGGTAAGAATTACCTGTTCAGTACGCTCCATATTCATCATCCCCGCCCATCCGGAAAATGGTTTTTTGTCTGTCAGTTTTCCCCGGCTTTCAGCTCGTATTTTACCAGACAGACAGCCCTCCGTCAAAGAGAAGCAAAACGTTTCCGGACCTGATGCAAAAGTCCCTCAGGCGGATGCCTGAGGGACTTTCCGGACTTAGACCTGCTTCAGCAGGTCTTTGTAGAGGGCGGTGATCTCTTTCAGCGCCTCAACGCTGCCGCCGCCGTTTTCATCCGAGTAATCCAGGGAAGGAATGACGTCGTTCATGTTGTCCAGAATCATACGTGTTCTTGCCGTTTTTGCTTCTTCGGAAGGAGCGGAAAAATAATCGCTGTAGATCCTTTCCAGGAATCTGAGCTGCTGCTGGCAGGTCGTTTCTCTTGCTACAAAAGCGTCGCTGGTCGCCGCTGCGATATGCCCTCCGTCGTCTTCACCCGCCTGATTCGCAATCTGTTCCATCGTTGCGAGCAGTTCGTTCATGTTGAGCATATCCTTCCGGATGGCGTCCATACGGATCAGAAGCCCCTCAAGCGTCAGTCCTTCCGTCCGGGAAATGTTCTGTTCGGAGCCGGTTGCCGTCTGTTCATTGTCCATTTCGTTGTCCTCCGTTTGTTCCGGCGGGCACGCAAGACAGATCGTTTGTTCGTCCAGCCAGCGTGCCCTGCCTTTTTTCACAAGACCGTTGGCTCTTTTCAGCCAGGTTGGTTCATAAGCTGTCCCGTTTTCGTCCACCACTGCAATGTTTTTTTCGATGGGTATCATCCCCCTTGCGGTGTATGCCTGCTGTTTTTTTCTATGGGTGCCCTCCCCAAGGCCATATATTGATTGTAGGTGAACAGGATTGCTCCGTCAAGGGCGGTTTTCTTTATTGACAATATCCTGAACAGGAATCATTATTATCCTGTCAGTCCGGAATATGCAGAACAGGGGCGATGAATATGGCGGAAGGGTTAAATCCGCTGACCGGGATGGACTATCCGGATCCGGATGTCATTCGCGTCGGGGACACCTATTACATGATCAGCACGACCATGCACTTCTTCCCGGGTGCGGGCATTCTCAGGTCTCATGACCTGATTCACTGGGAAATCTGCTCATACATCTATAACTCCCTGGAACATACGCCGGGCGAAATCCTGGAAGGCGAGCAGACGGTCTACGGTCACGGGATGTGGGCCGCGTCCCTCCGGTATCACGCCGGCCGGTTTTATGCGGCCTTCATTGCCCATGAATGGCCGAAGACCTTTCTTTTTACGTCGGAAAGCATCGAAGGCCCCTGGACAAAACAGCATATCGAAGGGATCTATCACGATCCTTCCCTGCTGTTCGATGATGACGGCCGAGTCTATATCGTCTACGGCAACAGGGATATCCGGCTGACGGAATTGCAGGAAGACCTGTCCGGTCCGAAAGAAGGCGGGCTTGACCGGATCATTGTCCGGGACGCGCCGGGCGACTTCCTGGGATATGAAGGCTCACATCTGTATAAGATCAATGGAAAATATGTCCTGTTCCTGATTCATTCCCGGCAGCGGGAATGGTTCCGGACCGAGGCCTGCTTTGTGACAGACGATCTGGAAGGCGTCTGGGCCGGCGGAGACGTTTTCTCCTCCGATCTGGACGGCAGGCGCAGCGGCGTCGCCCAGGGCGGCGTCGTGGACACGCCGGACGGCGGATGGTTCGCCGTACTGTTTCAGGACTGCGGTGCTGTCGGTCGCATTCCCGTACTCGTGCCGGTTGCCTGGAACCGCTTCGGTTATCCCGTCTTCGGCGAAGCAGTACGCGAACTGTCCGATGCATGCACCTGTCCCGGCTGGACTGCGCGTCCCCTGTACGCATGCGACGATTTTACGGAACCCGTGCTGAAGGATGTGTGGCAGTTTAACCATGAGCCCCGGGAACGCTGCTGGGAAACCGGAAACGGTGCCTATGTAATCCGGACGGATAAGATCAGCCGGACCGTGGAGTTTGCCCGGAACACGCTCACACAGCGCACGGTGCTTCCCGGCTGTTCAGCGGAAGTCACTGTCAACGCGGAAAACACCTGTCCGGGAGATGTGGCCGGTCTGTGCCTGCTTATCGGTTGCTACGGCCTGATCGGCCTCACCCGGGACGCGGAAAAATACGCGCTGGTCATGAAAGCCCGGAAGCCCCGCGAAAAGGAAGAACACGAATACGCCCGGATCCCGTGGAATAAAAAAACAGTCCGGCTGCGGGCAGCAGTCCGCTTTGCCGGGCATGAAGGCCACGTCTGTTTTGAATACCTTTGCGGTCAGGAATGGAAGCCTCTGGGACCTGTCCATAAAATGGTCTATACGCTGGATCACTTTGCGGGCTGCCGGTTCGGCCTGTTCCTCTATTCAACAGAAGAAGCCGGCGGCACGGCGTCCTTCAGCCGTTTCACTTACCTGCCGGATACTGACTGAATACCGCTCCGTCCAGCGTTTTCCAGGTGAAGGTTTCCCCCTCCATCATCATATAGCTGTGCGGCGTACCGTTCTTGGGGATGGAAACGGAGCCCGGATTCATGTACATATACGGACCGCATGCCTCACAGGCCGGTATATGCGTATGTCCGTGCAGCAGGATGTCTCCCGCCTTCATCGGCGGGAGATGTTCTTTGTTGAACACATGCCCGTGGGTGATAAAGACCATGCGGTCCCCCAGGGGCATCAGCGCGTATTCCGCCAGTACCGGAAAACGGAAAACCATCTGGTCCACTTCGGCTTCACAGTTGCCCCGGACGCAGAAGAGCGCATCCCGGTACGCGTTGAGCATCTCTATCACCTGCTTCGGCTCGTATTCCTCCGGCAGGTCGTTCCGCGGGCCGTGATACAGCAGATCGCCGAGCAGCAGAAGTCTCCCGGCTTTTTCTTTTTCATAGCTTTCCAGCAGCTTTCGGCAGTATTTTGCCGAGCCGTGGATATCCGACGCAATCATCATTCTCATAACAGATCCCCGCCTGACGCCTTTCTTTCCCATAGTCAGGCTTCCCCTTTGTTTCAGATGATCAGTTCTCTTTTTCGCTTTCTCTTCCGCGTTTTCCTGCCCGGGCCCCTCTTCTCCTGATTGTACGTACTTTTTGCGTCCGTCTCTTGTTTTTCACGGTCAGAAAGCATATAGTGGAGTCATCCGATAAAACCTGAAGGAGGCTGTTATGATGAAACTGTTCCTGAGCATCCTGCTGCTGATCTCTCTGGTATGCTCCATTACCGCTTCAGTCGCGGAATCCACCGCTTCGCTCCCCGATCTTCCGGAAGAGCTTCCGGTTGAATACAGACGGTCTGTGAAGGAAGGCGCCGGAACAGTTGAACAGATCCAGTATCCCTCCCGGGACTATACAGGAGACGGAGCAGAAGTTATCAAAAACGCACTGGTTTACCTGCCTGCCGGTTATTCGGAAGACAGGCAGTATGACCTGCTGGTCCTGTGCCACGGGATCGGAGGAAATGAAAAGGAATGGGGGTTCCTGAATCCGGACAGTGACGGAAGGAACGCTGTGGACCACCTGATCGCTGAAGGAGAGATCAAGCCGCTGATCATCGTGATGCCCAACGGCCGCTCCACCGCCAATTTCAGCGATACCAGTTTCAACAATATGGCGTCCTTTTATACCTTCGGTCAGGAAATCCGGAACGATCTGCTGCCCTGGATGGATGCTCATTATGCCACATACGGATCCCTGACGCCGGACAACCTGACCACCTCCCGGGATCACCGCTATATGGCCGGCCTGTCCATGGGCGGTATGCAGACGATCAATATCGGCCTGTGTGAATGCCTGGATCTTTTCTCCGCCTTCGGAGCTTTCTCTGCCGCGCCGACCAGCTATCCGGCTTCCAAAATCGCCTCGGAAATCCAAAAGTTTGACGAATACCCCATCCGTTTCTTCTACAGCATCTGCGGCAAGCAGGATGGCACGGCCTACGCTTCGGCGTCCGGAGCGGCAAAAAAGCTGCCTGATTATTCCGACCGTTTCACCGAAGAAAACTGGCTCTGGCAGGAATGCCGCGGCGATCACAACTTCAGCATCTGGTATCTCGGCCTGTACAATTTCCTGCGGATTCTCGGCAATTGATACCGGTCTTCCGCCGGTTACATTATTTCGGTATTGTCATTTTCAGCAACCTGTACGGACACAAATGGCCCCGTTGTCTCTTTTTGGCCGGATATGACATGTATGATCAAACCTGTACAATTTGTCCGCCAAATCGCCTGAATCTCGATTGTATCCGCTCCCGGACGCTGTATCATGGATACCGGAGGAAGACAGTGACTGCTCCTCCGTGCATTCTGATCGCAAAGGAGTTGATACAGATGAAGATCAGAAACAATGACGAACTGAAACTTTTTGAAGAAACGCTTGACCGCTGCAGTGCCTCCGTTCTGGTTGTCACACCGCAGGGTAATCAATATGATCTGACCGATCCTGCCCAGCGTTATCTGGGCATCGCGGAAATGCTCCGGGAAGGCGGAGAAGCAGAACCCGAGGTGTTCACTTCTTCTCCCGCGGACGATATGCAGTTCTTTGATTACCTGAATACTGTCGAAAAGATCAGCGCGTAAACTTCAGCTCATAGGCAAAGCCCTCCGGTTCTTTCCCGAACCGGAGGGCTTTGATGTTTCTGCCGCATTCAGTTGATCCCCCGGAATCCCTTGCCGATGATTTCCGTGCTGGAAGTGATGATCAGGAATGCCGCGGGATCCTGGCGGCGGATATAATTCCGCAGCTGCACCGCTTCATGCCTGGAAACCACCGTCATCAGCACGCTCTTCCCTTCATGCGTATAGACGCCTTCACCCTGCAGCCTGGTTGCACCGCGGTGGAGCGAGCCGGTAATGAACTGTTCAATGGGATCCGGATCAGAGGTAATGATCTGAAAGCACTTCCTGGTCATCAGGTTATCCAGGACCAGATCCATAAACAGCGACTTGATGATCAGTCCCAGGATGGAGAACAGCCCGGTCTCCATGCCAAAGGCCAGACATGCAGACAGCGTGATGATAATATCGCTGCACAGCAGCGCAATTCCGATGTTCAGCGCGGTATACTTCCGAAGGATCATTGCCAGAATATCTGTGCCGCCGGAAGAAGCGTCAACATTGAACAGCATCGCGGAGCCGACCGCAGGAAGCCCGACTGCGAACATCAGTTCGACAAGCGGCTGGGAGGTCATGGGGGCGTCCATCGGACAGACAACTTCCAGCAGCTGAAGTGTGCCGGACATCAGCAGGGATGCGTAAACTGTCCGGATTCCGAAGGATTTCCCCAGCACCGCAAAGCCCAGGATCAGGAGCGCGATGTTGATGATCGTCACCAGGGTGCCGGGGGTGATGGAAGGGATATAATGGCCCAGCACGATCGCGATGCCCGTTACACCGCCGGTAGAGAAATGATTCGGGAACTTGAAGAAATAGATTCCCACCGTCATGATCAGAATACCGGCTGTAATCAGCAGCCATTCCCGGACGGTAGTCATTTTTTCTTTTGTCATCTTGTTTTCTTTCTCCTCCGCTGATTCTTTTGTTGTGTCTGCCCGTCAGGTGACCTTCTTCTGAAAAATGGATCTTCAGGCCATTGTCAGAAGATATCAGGCAGTTGCCGGCGGATTTGTTTCCGGCTTCCCCGGTATCTTTTGCCTCATGCGTCGTATCATTGTCACGCTGTCCAAGGCAGAAAAAACCTCAGGAGCAATAAAGCTCCTGAAGTTTTCTCCGGCTGAAAAGCCGGAAACATAGATGAGCCGGTTACTCCTCCACGATGGCTACACAGCGGATCTGGGCGCCGTTGGCGTCCTTCAGCATGGTGGGGAGGCCGACAAATTCGACGTATTTCGTCTTCGGGAGTGAGCAGAAATTGCTCATGTACTCAATCATCATGATATCGTACTTCAGGCAGTGGCGGTGAGTGGTCAGATAGCAGTGCCGCTCATCCACACCGAACCGGAGTTTGCGGATATCGTAATCCTGCGGGAAATCGAAGCCGATGACATGGGGCTTCAGGGAAGTCAGGAAATCCGCGGCTTCCTTGGTCATGTAGCATCAGTATAACAAACAAATTTTACCAGTGTCAAGGTAATATTTTCCATTTCCTCTCACCGGCGGGATCCATGGGGCGCGCCGCAGTTCAGAATATGCGGCCTTCCGAACCGGCTTTGTTGACACCGTTTTCCCAGAGATCGGCGTTTTTCCCCATTTTCGCCTTGAGCGTGCCGGACAGCGCATCCAGTTTTTCCAGCAGGTCTCCGGGGACGCTTGCCTCATAGGCGTCGAGATTCGCTTCCAGCTGCGCGATGCTGCGGCAGCCGGTCAGGATGCTGCCCACGCACTTCCGGCTCTTCAGGAACCCGAAAGCAAGCGCGGACATTGAAAGGCCGTTCTCCCCGCTGAGTCTTCGCAGTTCATCCAGGAACGCGAAAATATCCTGCTCAAAACCATGATCAGTATGGCGTCCGACGCCCCATTTGCTGTCATACATGCGGTTTGCCCGGCGGTTCATGGGCACATCCTCCGGGGTCCTGAACTTGCCGGTCAGAAGCCCCTGCGCAAGCGGACTGTATGCCCAGACCGGGATATGTTCCTCCTCAAGGACCGGACTCAGCTGTTCTTCCGCGAGACGCCAGATGAGGGAATAGGGCATCTGGTTCAGGACAACATTCCTCCCGCGCAGTGTTTCAGCACAGGAAAGCCCGTAATTGCAGACGCTGACCATACGGATCTTTCCCCGGACCTTCAGTTCCTCGAAAGCGTCGAAGGTCTCGTCAGGATCGATATCTGGATTGGGCCAGTGGATCTGGCAGATGTCCAGATAATCCGTTTTCATCCTCCGGAGGGAGGCCTCGCATGCCGCAATCACGTCGTCATGGCGCAGATGGCTGGAATAGATCTTGTCCGCCAGGATAACCTTGTCGCGCCGCCCGGCAATGGCCTCTCCGACGACCTGCTCGGCGCGTCCGTCGCCGTAACGCTCGGCCGTATCAATCAGGTTGATTCCCCGTTCGATAGCTTCCCGGAGGGTTGCCACCGCAGAATCCCTGTCGCAGGAACCCCAGAGGCTGACGTCCGCGTAGGACCAGGTTCCGAGGCTGAGCCCGGATATTCTGGTTTTTCCGTCATTCAGCAGCGTATAATCCATGAATAACACCTCTTGATAAAAACAGCCTCAAAACACTTGTTCATACGCCGGACTGATCAGTAACAGTGAGAGCGGAGTGACGCTACGCACTGTGGAGTATTACGTATGAAACAGTTGATGTTTTGAGGCAGTTTTTTGAGTTTACCGTTTTATTTCCTGGCGATGGTTTCCTTCACCTTTCCGGCGATGGCAGCAGCGTCCAGCCCGTATTTCTCGAGCAGCTTGCTGTAGGGGCCGCACTCACCGTGCCTGTCCTGCATACCGACAAAGCCCATCGGCGCGCCGATGCCGCTTTCCGCCAATGCCTCGGCAACCGCGCCGCCCAGGCCGCCGATAATGCTGTGTTCCTCGGCGGAGATGATAGCGCCGGTCTCCTTTGCGCAGCGGGCGACCAGTTCCTTGTCAAGAGGCTTGATGCAGAACATATCCACAACGCGCAGGCTGATGCCTTCCTTCTCCAGTTCCTCAGCGGCCTTCAGCGCGTTGCCGACCATGATGCCGCATCCGATGACCGTCGCGTCTTTGCCTTCACGCACAATGCGTCCTTTGCCTTCCTCGAAGGTTTCTCCGGGCTGGTAGACATCCGGGAACGCGTCGCGGGAGAAGCGCAGGTACATGGGGGAAGGATCCTCGATGGCGTTCTTCACAACCCAGTCGGTCTGGACTGCGTCGCAGGGTACGAAGACCTTAAACCGCGGCAGCGTGCGCATGATGGCGATATCCTCCAGCGCGTGATGGGTTGGACCGTCGTAAGCGTCGGACAGGCCGCCGTAGGCGCCGCACATCTTCACCGGGATATCGGCGTAGGAACCGAACGCCCGCGCGGGCAGCAGGCCAAGTGTAGTGACGAACACCGCGAAAGTGTTCACGAAGGGGATTTTCCCCGCGGCGGCCATGCCGCAGGCGCAGGCAGTCATGCCCGCTTCGGCAATGCCCATATTGAAGAACCGGTCGGGGCACGCCTTGCCGAAAACAGCGGATTTTGTGGAACCGCTGACGTCCGCGTCCAGTACGACGACATCCTTGTTCAGCTGGCCGTATTTAGCCAGTGATTCGCCGTATACATCACGAATTGCCTTAGCCATTACAGAACACCTCCCAGTTCCTTCATCGCCTGCTCATAGCTGGCGTCGTCGATCGCCTTGCCGTGCCAGGCGTTTTTGCCTTCCATGAATGAAACGCCCTTGCCCTTGACGGTGTGCGCCAGGATAATGGTCGGCACGCCCTTGACGGTCTTGGCGGTTTCCAGCGCCTCATAGAGTGCCTCGATATCGTGCCCGTCGCACTGGATCACATGCCAGCCAAAGGACGCGAACCGTTCGGGGATATTGTGCATAGGCATGATATCCTCGGTCACGCCGTCCAGCTGTACGCCGTTCCAGTCCAGAATGGCGCACAGGTTGTCCGCCTTGAACTTCACGGCGGCCATCAGGCCTTCCCATATGGTTCCCTCGTTGATTTCACCGTCGCCCAGCACGCAGTAAACACGCTTGTCCAGGCCGTCCAGCTTCATGGCGAGAGCCATGCCCAGCGCTGCGGACAGGCCGATGCCCAGCGGGCCGGAAGTGATTTCCACGCCGGGAGTGTCCAGCGGGTTGGGATGGCCCTGCAGCCGGGAATCCAGGCAGCGCAGCGTCGCCATCTCCTCCACGGGGAAGAAGCCTTTTTCAGCCAGCACGCGGTACAGCGCCGGCGCGGCGTGTCCCTTGCCGAGCACAAGGCGGTCGCGGTCCGGTTTCTTCGGGTTCGCCGGATCCACGTCCATCTGTGTGAAGTACAGGGTGGTCAGGATTTCCAGCACGGACAGCGATCCGCCGGGATGGCCGGTCTGCCGCTGGTGCAGCGTCTCGATCAGGTCGATTCGGAACTGATGGCAGAGCTTTTCAAGCCTTGCCTTCTCTTCCACGGGTAATTTCATGGGTTGCCGCCTCCTTATAAATATGATGTCATTTCCGCGCAACCGGCACGGAACAGGGAAATCATTTTGTGTCGCTGCTGCAGACAGCGCGCATCGCTTCGTCAATATGCTCCAGCATATGACGACGGGCAGCTTCCATGTCGCGGCTCTGGATCGCCAGGAATATCTGCCGGTGGAAATACACGCCTGTCTTCTTCATGTGGCTGACGTTCTGCATGAACATCTCGGAATAGGTGGGTTTCATCACGTCGAATATACCCTGGATGATCATATTGCCGCTGCAGCGTGCAATCAGCTGATGGAACCGCATGTCATACTCGGCGGTTTCCTTGTCGGTTACAGCCTGTGCCATACCCGTAATGCTCTCCTCGATCTCAGCCGCGTCTTCGGCGGTGGCGCGGATAGCGGCCAGGGCAGCGGATTCGCTTTCGATGATCTTGCGGAATTCAAACACGTCCAGCCGGCTGGCGCCGTTGATGTGAAGCACGGCCTCAGCGTGTTCCCGGGGCATGTTGTTGGTGACAAAAGTTCCTTTGCCCTGGAAGCTCTGCGCCAGCCCCAGCCCGTTCAGCCGCTCGATGGCGCTGCGGACGGTCGACCGGCTGGCGTCCAGTTCCCGGCACAGTTCAGCCTCTGACGGCAGCTTGTCGCCTGTTTTCCACCGGCCGGTACGGATGCCGTCCGCCAGATACTGATACACGCTGTCTGACAAGCGTTTGAGAGACTGCGGGGCAATCTGCCTCATGTTAACCTCCACAAATGTTCAGACAAATTATGCGATATGTCAGTAAAAAAACCAACAAACAAAACACTTCTGGTAAAAATATAAGCGAAAAGCAGCTGCTTGTCAAGGGTTTTGTCCTGCAGCGGGAAATGTTATATGTCGTAATAAAGTTGTCATACAACAACTAGTAAAAAAAGGAGACATGTCAAATAAGCCAGGGCGTGTTGTGAGGAATAACCCATGAAAAAGTAGCAATCCGGGCGGTATTGTCCAAGTCCTTTAAAGCTTATTAACAAATGCGTAACGAAATATAATCACGCCCGCCGGTCAACAGATTTGTCTGAAAATCGTATGATAAATTCTATTGACACCACTTGTAGGATATGATATGATGGGTTCAGCAATTGACAAAAAGATCGGACCGGGTTCAGGAACTAACAATCTGCAGCTTGCAACTTGTCATTCAACTTCCGGTACGCGGAACAGAGAAAATGGTGCCTTCCATCCAATGAATCAAACGTATTCGTCTCTTTTAACTTGTATGACCTGTTTTAAATGATTTGTATGAAAAGCGCCTTCAAATGTGCTTTCAAATAGTGAAAGGAGAGGAACTTGTCATGAAAGATTCCATCCACAAGTATTTTCAGGTAGGAACGATCCAGTGGATGAGCTATCCCAAGCGCGATCCCATGGAGTCCCTGAAAGCCATCTGCCGTGACGATTACTTTGACGCCATCGAACTGAAAGGATATGGCGAGAAGAACGCCGAGGCGAAGGCCTTGCTTGACCAGAGTCACCTGAAGGTATGCTACGGCGCGCAGCCCCGGCTGCTGGGGCCGAAGCTGAACCCCAACGCCATCGACGAAGCTGAGCGCCTGAAGGCTGAAGCCACGCTGATCGAGGCCGTGGATGAGGCGGAGTTCCTCGGTGCGAGGGGGATCGCTTTCCTGGCCGGCAAATGGGAACAGGAAACCAAGGATCAGGCCTATGCCCAGCTGCTGAAGACCACGCGCAGTGTCTGCGATTATGCCGCCAAAAAAGGCATGAACGTCGAACTGGAAGTATTCGACTTCGACATGGACAAGGCTGCGCTGATCGGCCCCGCCCCCTATGCCGCCCGGTTCGCCGCGGACATGCGTACGACCCACAGCAATTTCGGCCTGTTGGTGGACCTGAGCCACTTCCCCACCACCTACGAAACCAGCCAGTTTGTGATCCGCACGCTGCGCCCCTACATCACCCATTTCCACTTCGGCAACGCCGTGGTCAAACCCGGATGTGACGGTTACGGCGACCTGCATCCCCGCTTCGGCTATCCCAACAGCGCCAATGACACGCCTGAGCTGCTGGACTATCTGCGGGTGCTGAAGCAGGAGGGCTTCTTCGACGCCGAAAAGCCCTATGTCCTGTCAATGGAAGTGACGCTCCGGCCCGGTGAGGACGAGGACATTGTGTTGGCAAACACGAAACGGGTGCTGAACCGCGCGTGGGCGCTGCTTGAAGACTGAGAACGACCGACATCATTAGTTAAGGAAAGGAAGCTGGTTTTATGAAGATCGTTATTCTGGATGCGTATACTGAGAACCCCGGTGACCTGAGCTGGGCGCCCCTGGCAGAACTCGGCGAACTGACCGTTTATGACCGGACCTCCTATGCGGAGGATCCGATTATCGCGGAGCGCATCGGAGACGCTGAGGTCGTCATCATCAACAAGACTCCCATCAGCCGCGAGACGATTGACAAGTGCCCCAACATGAAGCTGATCGCTGTGCTGGCTACAGGCTACAACGTGGTGGATTACAATTATGCGAAGGAAAAGGGCATCCCGGTGGTTAACGTGCCCACCTACGGCACCATGTCCGTAAGCCAGTATTCCATCGCGCTGCTCCTGGAAATCTGCCATCACATCGGCCATCACAGCGCCAGTGTTTATGCCGGCAACTGGGCCAACAACGTTGACTGGTGTTACTGGGATTATCCGCTGATTGAGCTGGACGGCAAGACCATCGGTATCGTGGGCTTCGGCCGGATCGGCCAGGCTGAGGGCCGCATCGCCAAGGCCATGGGCATGAAGGTGCTTGCCTATGACCTCTATCCCAACGACTTCGGCCGTGAAATCGGAGAGTATGTGGATCTGGATCGTCTGCTGGCCGAATCCGATGTCATTACGCTGCACTGCAACCTGACTCCTGAAAACACCGGCATGATCAACAAGGACAGCATCGCCAAGATGAAGGACGGCGCGATCCTGATCAACAACGCCCGTGGCCAGCTGATTGTGGAACAGGATGTGGCGGACGCGCTGAACAGCGGCAAGCTGGCCGGCGCCGGCCTCGACGTGGTGTACACTGAGCCCATCAAGGCGGACAACCCGCTGCTGAAGGCGAAGAACTGCATCATCACGCCCCATATCTCCTGGGCTCCCAAAGAGAGCCGCCAGCGCATCCTGGATTGCACCGTGGCGAACGTCAAGGCGTTTATCGAGGGCAATCCCGTGAATGTGGTCAACAAGTAAGCCTTCCCCCGACCGACACAAATGATTGAAGGAAAGGAAAGAATCACAATGAGTAACAAACCGATTATCGGCATACTGATGGGCGATTCCGCGGGCGTCGGCCCGGAACTGGTGGCAAAGCTGGCAGCGAGCAAATTCTATGACGAATACTGCCGGCCGATCATCATCGGCGATGTGCGCATCTTTGAAAACGCGCTGAAGGTCGTGGGCGGTGAAGCAAATCATTATGTGATCGCTTCCGCGGCCGAGGCGGACTGGGAGAAGGGACTGCCCGTGCTTGACCAGCACGACCAGGATCCCGCCGAAGTGAAGATGGGTGAGTTCAACATGGTCTGCGCGAAGAGCGTGAACAACACGCTGGAGCTGGCCGTAAACATGTGCAAGAACGGCGAGATCGAAGGCTTCTGCTTCGCGCCTTTCAACAAGAACGGCATGAAGCTTGCCGGCTGCAAGTATGAAAGCGAGCACCATGTGATGGCTCACCTGTTCGGCGTACAGGATCAGCCCTTCGGTGAAATCAACGTCGCTGCCGGCATGTGGACCACCCGTACCACCAGCCACATCCCGATCAAGGAGGTTTCCAACAATCTGACCGTCGAACGCATCTTCCGCGCCATTACCCTGTGCCATACGACGCTGAAAATGGCAGGATTTGAGAACCCGCGTATCGGCGTGGCGGCGCTGAATCCCCACTGCGGCGAAGGCGGCCTCTGCGGCAGGGAGGAGATTGACGTGATCACTCCCGCAATCCAGAAGGGCATCGAAGCGGGCATGAATCCCTCCGGTCCCTACTCCTCCGATATCCTGTTTGTCAAGGCTTTCCGGGGCGATTTCGATGGCGTGGTGACCATGTACCACGACCAGGGCCAGATCGCACTGAAGCTGAAGGGATTCGACGGCGGCATCACCATTGCCGGCGGCCAGCCTGTTCCGGTTGTTACCTGCGGCCATGGTACCGCCTATGACATCGCGGGCAAGAATATCGTTTCCCCGGCATCCTTTGAAAACGCTGTAAAGATGTGCAGCCAGATGGCGGTTCATAACCGCAGATAAGGGAGGTTTCTGTATGAAGAAACTCGGCACCAGGCAAATCGTGCCGCTGATTATCGCAGCTATCTGTACTGTTTTCCTGATTACCGGACTCAATAAATTTGGTTTCTGGAACGCAAAGAAGCTTTCTCCTACACCGGCTTTCGTTCCCAGTATCATCTGTGTGCTGCTGATTGCGATCTGCCTGATTACCGTGATCACGAGCCTGAAGAAGGAAGGCAAAGCCAAGTACAGCAAGGATGAGTTCCTTATCATCCTTGCCGGCGCGGCCGTTGTCGGATGCACCTACCTGATCGGTATGCTGCCCGCCCTGGGCCTGTTCGTGATCCTGTGGCTGAGGCTGGTGGAGCACACACCGTGGAAGACCGTGCTCATCATCTTCGCCATTATCGCGGCGCTGGTGATCGGTGTGTTTGTGCTGTGGCTTGGCGTCAGATTCCCGACAGGACTGATCTACAACGCCATATTCAATCAATAGAAAGGAGTGTGAATTATGGACAACCTGCAAAATCTGCTGATGGGCTTTGCCACCGTGTTCACGCTCGAACGCCTGGCGGTGTGCGGGCTCGGCGCCATCCTGGGACTGATCGTCGGTGCGATGCCCGGCATCGGTTCGCTGGCCGGCTGCGCATTGCTGCTGCCGCTGACCTACAAGTTTGAACCCACGGCTGCCATCATCATGCTTGGAGCCCTGTACTACAGCAATATGTACGGAGGCGCGTTCTCGGCCATCCTGCTGAACGTGCCCGGCGATTCCCCCGCCGTTATGACCACGCTGGACGGTTATCCCATGGCCAAGAAAGGCCAGCCCGGCCAGGCGCTGCTGACGGCCAACGTTTCCAGCTGCATCGGCGGCATCCTCGGCATGATCATCCTCACTTTCATGGGGCCCATGCTGGCCAACTTCGGCCTGAAGTTCGGCCCTGCGGAGATGACCACACTGATGATCATGGCCATGACGTCCATCGGCTGGCTGCTGGGCGACGATCCGCTGAGAGGCACCATCTCGACGCTGATCGGTTTCGTGCTGGCGTCCATCGGTATGGATACGCTCACCGGCGCGCCGCGCTACAATTTCGGCTCGCTGCACCTGATGGGCGGTATTCCGTTTGTGCCGTTCGTTATCGGCGCTGTCGGTTTCTCTCAGGTGATCAGTTTGATGATGGAGCGTTACAACGGTGTGGAAATGCCCAAGGACAAGCTGACCATTAGGGGCAGCCTGCTGAACAGAAGCCAGATAAAGCGCCTGCTTCCCCCGGCGATCCGTTCGGGCATCGCAGGTACCTTTATCGGCGTGCTGCCGGGCTCCGGCGCCACAGCGGCCTCCTTCCTCGGCTATGCCATGCAGAAGGGTTTCAAAAACAAGGAACCCCTGGGTTCCGGCGCTGTAGAAGGCATCGCGGCCTGTGAAGCGGCCAATAACGCCGCCGCGGCCGGCTCCTTCGCGCCGCTGCTGGCACTGGGAATTCCCGGATCAGGAACCGGTGCGGTCCTGCTGGGCGGTCTGATGATGTGGGGCCTGAATCCCGGCCCGCTGCTGTTCACCAATAACCCGGAATTTGCCTGGGGCCTGATCGCTTCCCTGTTCATCGCCAACATCGTGGCGCTGCTCATCGCGATGTCGATTATCCCGAATCTGGTCAAAATCCTGGCTGTGCCGGTCAAGTACATGATTCCGATCATTACGACGATCTGCTTTGTCGGCGCTTATGCCACCAGTCAGTCGATGTACGGCGTAATTGTCATGGTCCTCTCCGGTATCGCCGGCTTCTTCTTCAAGAAAGCGGACCTGCCGGTGGCTCCGATGCTGCTGACCTTCGTGCTGTCGCCGATCTTTGAACAGAACATGCGGCGCGCGTTCATCTCTTCCGGCGGAAGCCTGGACATCTTCGTGGGTTCTCCGCTGTCCACGGCGTTCCTGGTAATCACACTGCTCCTGGTCTGCTCGCCTGCCATCAAGGCGGCAGTCAAAAAGATCCGCGGTCCCAAGGCGGCTCAGACCAAAGAATAATGATCCCCTGTTTCATCCGGGCGGATGCCCGTGAATATTATAAAGAAAGGAAGAATCCCATGAAGAAAATCCTTGCCATCCTCCTCGTCATCACGATGATGACCACCGCGGCGGTCTGCGCTCTCGCAGACTTTGAACCCAGCGGAAACATTGAATGGTACATCACCTCCAGCCCCGGCGGCGGCAGCGACATCTACACCCGCAAGATCATCGAGATCATCCAGGCCAACGGCTGGGTGACCAACACTTTCCTGCCCACCAACCTGACCGACGGCGGCGGTGAAGTCGGCCGCAACAAGGTTGCCTATACGCAGGGAAAAAACGCTGACACCACCATCCTGACCTTCAACTCCGGTGACCTGATGCCCATGGTGGTCAACACGGACAACCGGATCGAAAACTTCACCCCCATTGCCATGATGGCCATGGACAAGCAGCTGCTGTTCAAGGGTGAGCACACGCCTTACAATTCCTTCGCGGAAGTTCTGGAAGCCATCAAGGAAGGCAAGTCCGTCACCATCGGCGGTTCCAAGGGTGACGACGTCGCCACCTATCAGGCGCTGGCGGCGGAACTGGGTGTGGAAGAAACCCAGCTGCCCTACATTACCTATGACGGCACCGGCGAAGCCATCACCATGCTGCTGGGCGGCCACATCGATCTGCTGATTTCCAAGCCCGCCGCTGCTTCCGAGTATGTCGAAGCCGGCAGCATCCAGCCCGTCCTGGCCCTGTCCACCGAACGCTACGGCGGCAACCTGGCTGACGCGCCCACCCTGTCCGAAGTCGGTGACTATAAAGATGTTGAAGTGCCTGTATGGCGCGGCATCGTCGGTCCCGCGGGCATGAGCGAGGAAGCTGCAATTTTCTGGAGTGGCATCTTCAAGCAGGTCAGCGAGTCCGAGCAGTGGAAGACCGAGTACCTGGACAAGTATAAGCTCATCAACAACTTCATGGACTATCAGACCGTAAAGGAATACATGACCAAGTACCAGGAGGATTACCTGGCCAGCCTGGATGAGTAATTCACAGTTTCCGACACAGGCCCTGCGCAGATCTGCGCAGGGCCCTATGGATATCCGGCGGCATCGTCCAGGTGCCGCCGGATATCATCAAAAAGTGAAATGTGAGGGGATTGCCGAATGTATTATTACATTAATGATCCCGCGGCGGGCATTTCGGTTCCCGACCCCTACAGGAGAGTCATGACGCCCTTGTTTATGGGAGACGATCCCGATATTCACGGTGTGGGCTTCTCCATCCATATCACTGAATGGGAACCGGGCTGCGCAGTGGATAACCATGCGCATGCCGATGCCACAGAAGCCATGTACTGCCTGTCTGGAACCGGCATAGCCACAACTGACGGAGAAGACCATCCCTTTATACCTGGTTCCATGATCGTTGCCCCGCCGGGGGTGTTTCACAGAATTGAGAATACAGGGACAGAGAAATTGCGTGTACTCTGCATCTTTTCTCCGCCGGTCACCGGCCGGTCTCTGCGGGACCGGGCGTATGCTGCGGTCGCCGATGCAGAAAAGAGCGGCGCAGATACCGCCGGTTAAGGAGAGAATAACGATGAAAATTTGCTATCAGGTGGCGACGCCGGACGTTGCTATCGCTGAATCTGTTACTGCATACCAGGGGCCGCTGGACAGGACGTTCGGGGACATTGCTGCTTTCGGCTACGACGGTGTGGAGCTGATGACCATTGACCCGATGAAGCTGGACTGGGCGCTGGTGAAAAAGACAGCGGAAGACCTGGGGATCGTTGTGGGCCTGGTCTGCACCGGAGAAATCTTTGGGCAGCTCGGCCTGAGCTTTGCTGATCCCGACGCCGGACGCCGTGCGGAATGCATCGCGCGCGTGAAAGGCATCATTGATTTCGCTGCCAGCCAGAATGCCAAGATCAATATCGGCCGCGTGCGCGGCCAGTACCGCCCCGGCATACCCCATGAGCAGACAGAGGAATGGGCTGTGGAGGCCTTCCGGGATATCAGTGATTACGCTGCACCGAAGGGTGTAATGATCGCCGTGGAAAACGTGACCATCATGCAGACAAACTTTATCAACACCATGGCGGAGGCGCGGCGGTTCGTTGAGCTGACGGATCGGCCCAACTTCAAAGCCATGATCGATGTATTCCATCTGAATATTGAGGAGAAGGATATCTACCAGGCCATCCGTGACTATGCCGATATCAATGTGCATGTGCACCTTGCTGACAATAACCGCCGCTATCCGGGACACTGCGGAATGGATTTCGAAAAGATCATTCAGACCTTCCATGATACAGGCTACGACGACCTGTTCTGCACCGAAGTCTTTCAGTACCCGTCCATGGAGGAATGCGCGAAGCGCGCCATCGCGTATCTGGCGCCAATCTTTGAAAAGGTCTACGGAAGGAGGCCGAAGGCATGAAGCGCGTCGCGTGTATCCATACCGTCTACAGCGTCATCGCCGATTTCACCGGACAGCTGCGTTCGGCGCTGGGCGAAGACGTGAAGATCCACACGCTGTACGACGATTTTCTGGCCACTGATCCGGCGGATACGGGGAAGTTCTCACCGATCAACCATGACCGCCTTCGGCTTGACATGCGGGCTCAGGCGCTGACCGGAGCGGATATCATCGTGGTCAGCTGTTCCACACTGTCACCTTCTGTACGGCTCCTTCGCCCGGAATTCAACGTGCCGGTGGTGGCCATCGATGACGCCATGGTGCGCGAAGCTGTCGCCAGGGGAAGCCGTATCGGTCTGTTGGCGACGGCCAACAGCACCGTTGAGCCTTCCCGCAGCGCACTGCTGGCTGCCGCGAAGGCCGCCGGCAAGGATGTGGATGTTCGGATCATCTGTGATGAGGATGCGATCCGCGCGCTGAAAGCGGGAGACCGCCCCAGACACGACCGCATGGTGCTGGAAATGGCCGCACAGTTTGCCGACCGCGATGTCATCGTGCTGGCGCAGGCGTCGATGGCGCATATGGAGAAGGCTGTGGCTGAACAGATGGGCATTGCCACGCTCTCCTCGCCGGCCCGCTGCATTGCTGAAATTAAAACTATACTGGAGGCGATACCGTGAAAGACCCTGTCAGCAAATATTTCCGGATCGGACTGGTTGCCGGCATGGCTTACGCGCCGGCGCTGAAGGAGCTGGGCTGGGCGGAAATTACCCGGCGTATCGCGGCGGATGATTTTTTTGACGTGATCGAGGTCAATCCGCTGCCTGATAATGAATCACGCGAAGCGGTGCGGACGGTCGCAGGCATGGGCCACCTGCTTCTTTGTCAGAATGCCCATGGGCGGCTGATGGCCGCGGGACTGAATCCCAATGATCCGGATGAAGCCGGACGGATGAAGGCGGAGGCCGCGCTGATCGATGGTGTGGACGAAGCCGCGTCTTTAGGCATTTCCGCAATGGGAATGCTGGCTGGGAAATGGACGCCGGAAACCCGGGAAACCTGCTTTGGACAGCTGAAAAAAACGGTCCTGAATGTATGCCGCTGTGCGCAGGCGAAGGGAATTACCGTCGAGCTGGAGGTGTTTGATCACGACATCGCCAAAAAAGCGCTGCTCGGTCCCGCGCCGCTGGCAGCGAGGTTCGCCGCGGAGGTACGTGCCGAGGTGAATAACTTCGGCCTGATGGTTGATCTGTCACATATTCCGATGACCTATGAAACACCCGCGCAGGTGATTCCGGTGCTGAAACCGTACATCACACACCTGCACATGGGGAATACCGTCATTTTTGATCCTCAGGCGCCGGCCTACGGCGACGAGCATCCGCGCTTCGGCTTTCCGGGCAGTGAAAACGACGTGCCCCAGTTGACAGATTTTCTGCGCGAGCTGAGGAAAAATGGTTTCTTCGACGCGGAGAAGCCCTGTACGCTGACCTTTGAAATCAAGCCATGGACTGACGAGGACATCGATATTGTGATCGCCAACGCAAAACGGACGCTGAACCGTGCCTGGGCTTTGCTGGAAGACTGATGGTGAATCTGTGAGAACCCATACAAAAACCACCCTGAACCGCGGTTCAGGGTGGTTGCTGTTTATGGACGTCAGCTTTCCAGCCGGATGGTTTTTCCGTGTTTCATGACAAAACGGACCCGGGACAGAGCATGCGGATCTTCCAGGGGGTCGCCGTCCACGGCAAGGAAGTCCGCCAGATAGCCGGAAGCGATCCGGCCCTTGATATCATGCAGGCCGGTCATGGCGGCTGCGTTGACGGTGACTGCCTTCAGGGCGTCCAGCTTCGACGCGCCGCCGGCAACTGCGTATTCCACTTCCTTGTACAGCATACCGTGATAGGCGTCCGTACCGAGGGTAAAACGGATCTTTCCGCTCTGGTAGACGCGGTTGATGCATTCCGTTGAATACGCCCGGGCTTTGCGCATTTTCTCGTTCTGGGCGGGCGGCGTATAGGCTTCCCGTCCTTCATCCAGAACAATGCCGGATGTCATGTCCACCCATCCGCCAAATTCATTCTCAAGGACCCTGATCTGCTCCGGAGATACGCTGTACAGGTGATCAATGACATCGATGCCCACCTGAATGCAGATATCCAGGCCGCGTCCGCCAACGCAGTGGGCAGTGGTCCGGATGTTTGTGGACTTTGCCTCGCTGACGACGACCGACGCTTCTTCCGGCGTGATGAAACAGGGAATGAATTCGTCCGGGGAAGCCGCAGGTGTACCCGGGGTCATGAAAATCTTCAGATGATCCACCTTCCGGTACATGTTCTCCCGGCTGGTTTTCCGGAACTCTTCCACGCCGCAGTGAGGGAGTCCCACGAACCCGTGGCCGTGAGCGGCGCGCATGCCGATGCCGCAGACCAGCAGGTCGGGACCGTCCACGCGTCCTTCTGCGATCATCTGCTTCATCTTTACATCGATGTAATTGCGGTCGCCCATGCAGCGCGCCGTAGTGACGCCGGAGAGGAGATCTTTTTTCAGGCCGTTGATTGCCAGTACGGTGTGCTCGCATTCAGACAGCTCCATCATGCCCAGATGCCCTTCCAGCCCGGCGTCAAGCGCCAGGTGATTATGGCATTCGAACAGGCCGGGAAGCAGCGTCGCGTCGCCAAGGTCAATGGTATCGACCTGATCCCTGATTGCCTCATATTCGGCCGGGGAGAGGATGTCAAGGATCCTGTCTTCCTGCACCAGGACGCATGCGCGTTCCTGTTTTTTCAGGTTTTCACCGACAAGGACTCTGCCGGCAAGGATCACGTTCATTTTATTCATGATTCCAGCGCTCCTGTCTCATTGAAGTAATACCTTACTGTTCCTTCAGTTCTGCCGCTTCCTTTGCCTTTTTGTTCTTACGCAGCTTCATCTTGATCAGCGGATACACAAAGGAAAAGACGGTGAACAGGGTCAGCGCGGTAAACAGCGGCCGGGAGAACAGATCCAGCATACGGCCTTCATACATGGTCAGTGTGCGGGCAAGCGATTGCTCCATATTGGTGCCCAGCAGCAGCGCCAGCGCTACAGGTGAAGTGGGGAAATTGTTTCGTTGCATCAGGTAACCCAGCAGGCCGGCGCCGAACATCACCCATACATCGAAGATGCTCTTGCTGGTGGCATAGGTGCCCACCACCGCCAGAACCACAATGGTGGTGGCGAGAATGGATTTCGGGATGTACAGGATCAGGCTGCCGAACTTGCAGTAAATCATGCCGACGATATACATCAGCAGATTAATCAGGATAAATCCGATAATCATCGTGTACACGACGCTCGCGTGCTGAGAGAACAGGGTCGGGCCCGGCCGGATGCCGTGGATAATCATGGCGCCCAGGAAGATCGCCGCGGGAGCCGATCCGGGAATGCCCAGCGTCAGCAGCGGGATCAGCGATCCGCCGGTGGCGCCGTTATTTCCAGCTTCTGAAGCCACAATGCCTTCCACCGCGCCGCTGCCGAATTTTTCGGGATGCTTGGATGCCTTCTTGGCTTCATTATAAGCCATGAACGCCGCAATATCCGGGCCGGCGGCCGGAATGATACCGATGCAGATGCCGATCACCGCCGAACGGATGCCGTTGATCAGGTTGCCGAAGATCTCCTTCAGCGGCAATTTCATGGAGCCGACAGTACCGGTCTCCGTCATCTTGCCGTGCGGATCTTCCAGCATCTTGAACACTTCCGGCAGGGAGAACAGCCCGATAAGCACCGGGACTACGGAGAAACCCCCGATCAGTTCCTTGAATCCGTAGGTAAACCGCGGGAATCCCTGAACTGGATCCTGCCCGAAGGTGGCCAGGACCAGGGAAATGATGGCGACCATCACACCCTTGAACAGGTTGTCTTCCGACAGCATAATCACGACGGACAGGCCGAAAACAGCGACCATCATCTGCTCCGGCTGGCCCACCATCTTGGCGATCTGGGCCAGCAGCGGAGCGCAGATCAGAAGCGCGACGGCGCTCAGCGCTCCGCCGAAAACGGAGGACAGCGTCACATGATGCAGCGCGCGGCCGGCTTCACCCTTACGGACCAGGGCCTTGCCTTCCAGAGCGGTCGGCGCGCTTGCCGGCGTACCGGGAATACCCACCAGCACCGCCGGAATGGAGCCGCCGAAAACGCCGCCGCAGTACAGCGCGGAAAGCAGCAGCAGCGCCGCGCCGGGCTCCATCACATAGGTAAAGGGAACGAATATAGCCACAGCCATGGTCGCGGAAAAGCCCGGAAGCGCGCCGAATAGCACACCGACAAACAGGCCGCCGAGACATATCAGGATATTCATCGGCTGCAGCACGTTGGTAAAACCGAGTAAAATATCAGCCATGTCTTTGACCCCCTATTCAGAATGCGATGTTGATCCACTTGCCTCTGGGCAGCACGACGCCCAGGAAATTGGTAAATACGAAATACAGCAGGCAGGTGAGAGCAACGGCAAGGATGATCATCAGGATCTTGTTTTTCAGCCTCAGGAAAAGCAGGGAGACAATCATGAAAACGACTGTGGAAATAATATAGCCCAGCTTGTCCATCAGCCAGATATAGGCGATGATCATCAGACAGTAAGGCACGATGGTCTTGGCCTGTTCCAGTACCTTGCTTTCAACCGCTTCCTCATTTTTCAGGCGAAGCAGGTTCCGGATCAGCAGATACAGCGTCATGACGGTGGCAATGATCAGCAGTCCCAGGGGGAAGCCCCGGGAAATCTCCGGTATAGCCGGGACCTGTACGAACAATGTACCGAGGAAGATCAGCACGACAATGCTGATAATCACATCCGGCATACTCTTCTTCATCTTCATAATTCTAAGCAGCTCCTATATATTATCAGTTCAAAGACTGTCCGGGCGTTCTGAACCTCAAGAAAAGCGGATCATGATCTCAGGCCGGCTGTATCATGATCCGCTGGTGCTGTTTGTTATGACTGATCAATCATGATGAGACAGTCTGTAAAAGCCTTTGCTGGAGTCGGACAGGAATTACTGATCCTTGTTGGCTTCGTAGGCGGCCTTCACAGCCTCATGGTTTTCGGCAAAATAAACCTGGAAATCGTCGTAGCCCATGTAATCCACTGTCACGCCGGCTTTTGCGGCTTTTTCAATGAATTCGGCGTTCCCGCAGGCACGGCCGACCGCTTCCGCGAACTCTTTCAGGGCTTCTTCGGGTGCGCCGGCTTTGGCGGCGAAACCACGCCACATGGTGGATTCAAATCCTTCGTAGCCAAGCTCGGCAACAGTGGGAACGTCGGGGAGCTGCGGGTTGCGCTCAGCGCTGGTGATGGCAATCCCTACAGCTTCGTTCGCGTCGAGGGCAGGCAGCGCTTCGGACACAAAGGGCGTCGCGACCGTGCAGTCACCGTTCATGATGTCGGTCATGGCGGTGGCGCCGCCGTCATACACCAGGCGCTTATAGCTGGTGCCCGTAGCTTTTTCAAACTCAATCTTCAGGAAATCCCAGTGGGTCCAGGCGCCGCCGATGCCCCAGAGGGTTTTTCCGTCCTGGCCGGCCGCGATCAGATCTTCCAGATTCTTGATACCGGAGGCATTGGAAGCGACAATGACGTGTGGGTCAGCCGCGAAGCGGGCGACGGGAGCAAAATCTTCCAGCCCGTAGGTCACACCATCCAGCATGATGTTGCCGTTGGTGTCGGTGTTTGCGATATAAGCCAGCGTCATGCCGTCAGCGTCCCCGGACAGCAACTGGTTCAGACCGATGGATCCGCCGCCGCCCGTGACGTTGATCACCGTGATGTTGCAGTTCAGTTCAGCCTTGACGTACTCGAGGATCAGCCGGCAGGCTACGTCGGCGCCGCCGCCTTCCTTCCAGGGAACGATGACCTCAACGGTCTTGCCCTCGTAGAATCCCTCCGCGCTGGCTATCCCCATCGCGGATACGATCAATGCGAGTACCAGAACAATTGCGATACAGGTTTTCCTCATGATGCTACCTCCCATTATTCATTTTTACACAACAGTTAACCTGTTTTGTTTATTATATTATACATAATTTCCCAGATAGAATGCAAGACGAAGTTTGAAATATTTTCCTTTTTGTCCGTATGATCACGAACATTTTCACTCGACCGTATTCCGGTAAGGAACAGCTTCGGCTTTTTGCACGCAAGAAGACTTCCCGATCTTCGGGAAGTCTTCTGCGGTTTTGTTGTTCAGTTCTATTTTGCCTTCCTGCAGGAATCCCGGACCAGAATGAAAGCCACCACCATCACGACGACTGCAGTCAGCGCGAAAATCCTGATCAGTTCCGGTGCAATCAGGTTCATGGATAAGCTCAGCGTCACTGTGATGCAGAGTACGCCGCTCATGATATTCATGACAGCAGAAAGGATCCGGTACCTTTGTCTTCCCTTTTCCGGGAACGTCTTCAAAGCGGCTTCTTCCCTGTCGGAGAGTTTTTTGGTAATGAGTATTATGATCCCTTTGGCGATGCAGAAGCCGCCCAGTGCGAGAAACAGATACCATCCGTACTGACTGAAAAAATCCATAATATCATCCTTATCAGATATAATACTCCCGGTTCTTTGATATTCAGATCATATCACGATTGCCGGATATCGTCCACAGGAAGCGGATGAAAACTGCGTCCGGGTTGCACACTGCACCGTAACTTCCGTCGCTTTGGTATTATTTCGTAAAGTTTTTATGCTCAGACAGTTGACTTAGAGTAAACTTTAAGGAGTACATTTTTAGCAGAGCAGAAAAAACGATCCGACTCATGATCTGAAGGAGGATTATCATGAAATACCGCACGATGGGCAAACTCGGCATTCAGGCTTCCGCCTTCGGCCTGGGCTGTATGCGATTCAACGGCAAAGCTTCCGGGGACAGCACCGTCGATGAACAGAAAGCGGTTTCCCTGATCCGCCGGGCAATCGACGGCGGCGTTACCTACATCGACACCGCCTATGTCTATCTGGACAGGACCTCCGAAATCATCCTCGGCAAGGCGCTGCTGGACGGCTACCGGGAGAAGGTAACCATCGCCACCAAGGTCCCGCCGGACCTGGTCAACAGCCGCGAGGACCTGGAAAGGATCCTGGACGAGGAACTGCGGAAGCTGCAGACAGATCATATCGATTTCTATCTCATGCACGCCATGAACAGACAGAAATGGGAACATATGAAGGCCATCGGTGCATGTGAATTCTTTGACGATATGAAGCGGGCCGGAAAGATCCGCTACAAGTGCTTCTCCTTTCACAGCTCCTATGAGGATTTTGAGTATATCCTGAACGACTGGGACTGGGATATGTGCCAGATCCAGTACAATTTCATGGATATCAGCAATCAGGCCGGGACGAAGGGCCTTGAGCTCGCAGGCAGCAAGGGCATCCCGGTTGTCATTATGGAAGGCCTGCTCGGCGGACGGCTGGCCAGCGCGCCGGATAATGTCCAGGCGCTCTACGACGCCTTTCCTGTGAAGCGCTCCGCCGTAGAGTGGGCTTTCCGCTGGCTTTGTAACCATCCGGAGGTCGGAGTGGTGCTCTCCGGTTGTAATGAACCGGAACAGATCGATGAAAACCTGCGCATCTTCGACACCGTGGAAGCGGGCATTATGAGTGAGGAAGAGCTGAAGCTCATGGACAGCGTGCGCGAAGCCTATATCAGCCGGACAAAAATCGGCTGCACCGGCTGCCGCTACTGCATGCCCTGCCCCAACGGCGTGAACATCCCCGGCATCTTCTCCGCCTGGAACAACTGGTCTCTCTATAACGCCGATCCGAAATCCGACTGGCAGTTCCGCATGATCCGCGATAAAAGCAACGGCGCGGACAACTGTGTGTCCTGCGCCGCCTGTGAAGCTGCCTGTCCTCAGCGTCTGAACATTATCGAAAGCCTGCAGTCCGCCTGGAGCGACCTGACCAACGCCTGATTATTCCCAGACTTCTTCCGGCAGATCGTCCAGGTTGAACGAAGAATGATCAAACCGCTTGTATCCTGTCCACAGCACCCGGATCTGTCCATGATACGGGATCTCGCATTTGATCCACCAGATGCTGCCGTCCCATGCTTTAGCCAGTACTTTAATGTACTGGTTTTTTACATTGTATGTGCCGCCGCCGGCATACTGCGTGCCGGGCCCTTTGCGGGTAGCGAGCCTGTCTGTCGTCAGGCCGTAGGTCTCCCTGCTGCCGGTCTGTTCCGACTGCTGCCCGGGCAAATCCGTTTCTCCGTTCAGCGCAGCAGCCGCCTGCTCCCAGGTATAATGGAATCCGTAGCTTTGCCTGTCATCCGCGATATAATGGGATATGCACTGCTCCCTGCTTTTGTCCAGTTCCTTTTCCACGACGCGGTAAGTATCCTCGCTGACTTGAGCGCCGTTCAGGTAATACCGGTCTTCGCTTTCTCCGGAAAGCTCAACCTCCAGCATCAGTGAGTTTCGCGGCTCATACAGTCCGTAGCCGCTGCTGAAGTCAAACTGCCGCTTCCATTCCAGTTCCATTTCAAAGTACCGGACCAGCAGCCCGCCGGACGTTTTGTATATCTCAAATCCCATCAGGTCATCATAATCCGGCCAGGTGATACCCGGCACATACAGAATACAGCTCCCTGTGCCGTTGTCTGCGCTGTAGACCAGGAGATCTCCCCGCATCTCGTCTTCCGCGTATTCCAGGATCAGCAGTTCCGGAACACCGTCCCCGGTCAGATCGGACAGGCCGACCGGACAGCATGGAATGACATAATCGGTCTGATTCTCCGTAAACTCGATTTTCCTGTCCTGATAGGCATGGATCGCCTCGGACCGCGCCTGAAGGATCTGCAGATAAACACTGCTCCGGTCTCCCTGATACACCGTCGGATCGGCAATCTGTCCGTCTTCGTCAGCATATACATATGTTTCTGTTGCGCACGCTGTTCCGGTCAGCAGCAGGCACAGCACCAGCGCCACCGCTGTCCTGATTGTCCTCATGGCGTCAGCCTCCTTGCCCTTTTGTCCGGTTTTCCTTTTACCTTCTGTCACAGTACATCATACCGGACAGGCCGTCCCTGTGCAAGTGCTTTACAGGCTCAGATCCGCTTCCTCAAACTTTTTTGCGCTGTGCTGGATACTGAGGGCAGTCCCGCCTGTGAACAGCGCCAGCCCGCCGAGGGTGAACAGCAGCTTATCGCTCATATGCTGCGGATCCGGCTGATCCAGGATATCCTGCAGGAACGGGATCGTATAGGTGCCGACCACCTCTATCACGATCCATACGAACACTGCCGCCGCGGCGGCCATGAAGGCCTTCCCGGGTTTATTGATATCCCGGTAATACAGCGGGAAGAAAAGCATATTGAAGATCGCAAAGATGATCATCCCTTCCCCGATCAGTGCCACGCCGGCGTCCAGTCCGGCCGGATTCGGCATATTCCCGATCAGGCTCTTGATCAGGATAAACACACCCATCAGGATCAGGTCGGTCACTTCCAGCAAGGCGCAGAAGAGAATCCGCGCCTGTACCGCGCCGCGGCGGGAAACAGGCAGCGTCAGCGTATAGGTGGCGTCGTGGTTCTCCCGTGCCGTCAGGCAGATAAAATAGATCGCAAGTCCCATATAGAAACAGCTCACGCCGTAGGGATAACCGGGCACCAGAATCAGCGCGGCGCAGAGGAGCATGATGTATCCCGTGGGATGCATGCACAGTTTCCACTCTTTCATCAGCATTTTCATTCCTCATCCGCCTCCTTCTCCAGATGGATCATGATCTCTTCCAGGCTGGCTTCCCGGGTCGTGACGCCTTCAGCGTCTTCCTTCCGGATCAGCAGGGTATATCCGTCCTTTGTCCTGCATTTTCCGTGAGCGGCCCGCTTCAGTTCAGCCGGGATCTCTCCCCCGCACTCAGCGATTCGCCAGGCGTCACCGAACCGCTCCAGGTCGTCGTCCGCCTTCAGGCGCCCCCGCTGCAGGAACAAAATCCGGTCCGCGCACTTCTCCAGGTCGGAGGTGATGTGCGTGGAAAAGAACACCGTCTTTCCTTCGTCTTTCAGCCGCAGGAAGACCTCAACCAGTTCTTCCCGGCTGACAGGGTCCAGTCCGCTCGTCGGCTCATCCAGGATCAGCAGTTCCGCGCCGTGGCTCAGTGCCAGCGCCAGGGCGTATTTGATTTTCATGCCGTTCGACAATTCCGCCGGCGTCTTTTCTCCATCCAGGCCGAAGGCGCTCATATACTTCCGGTAGGCGTCGTCATCCCATACCGGATAAAAGGTTTTGGTCACCGCAGTGATCGCTTTCAGCTTCTTCCGGGTGTAATAGGTCATGCCGGCGGACACGAACCCGAGCCTTTCCTTGATCTCCCGGTCATGTTCCGCCCACGGCAGTCCGAAAAAAGAAATCTCTCCGCTGTCCGGATGAACAAAAGACAGCATGGAATTGATGGTCGTGGTTTTCCCGGCGCCGTTCCGGCCGATAAAGCCGGTAATGCTTGCCGGTTTCAGTTCAAAGGAGACATCTTCCAGCCGGAATGCCGGATAGTATTTGCTCAGTCCCTGCACCTTCAGGGGGCTTCTCATTTCAGAACCCATTTTTTATTCCCTCCGCGACAGTCATAAAGAAGCTGGCGTCCACCAGCGCGATCCCGCTGTTCTCATCCCCGAGCACCATCAGCTGATCCCCGGGGTTGATGTTGAACACGCGCCGCGCGCGGACCGGAATCACAATCTGTCCCTTGTCGCCTACCGTGACCACGCCGAACATGTGTTTCCCCTTCATCCCCGGTCTGTTGTCCAGCTCGTTTTCCGGTGCGTTGACCAGGTCATCCAGCATTACTCCCAGTACGGAAGCCAGTTTCCCGGACATTTCCAGATCCGGAGTGCTCTCTTCCGTTTCCCATTTGGCGATCGTCTGGCGGGCGACGCCCACCGCCTCAGCCAGCGCCTCCTGGGTCAGGCCTCTCTGTTTCCGTAGTTTCTGAAGGTTCTTCCCGATCATACATTTCCCACCTTTCGAAAACATCATATTTCCGGATTCTTTGTATGTCAATCAACACAGGCCGACAATTCAAAACGGAAATGTTAATAACCGGTGACATTTGAAACAAGCCATTCAAAAAACATCCCGATGCTTGAAAACACAGGATGGTTGTGATAACTTAAAATGTGATTTTTTCGAAGGAAGGATGTTCATCATGAAGTCTTATCTTGAGATGACCGCGGAAGAACTGACTCAGGAACTGGACGAGCTGAAAAAGGAATACAGAAAGGTTCAGGCCATGGACATGCAACTGAACATGAGCCGGGGTATTCCCTGCCTCGATCAGCTGGATCTTTCCATGGGCATGATGGACGTGCTGGATTCTTCCTCCGATCTGACCTGTGAGGACGGAACTGACTGCCGCAATTACGGTCAGCTGACCGGGATTGAGGAAGCCCGCGAACTGCTGGGCGATATGATGGAGAACAATCCCAAGGACATCATCATCTACGGGAACTCCTCCCT
>CAMKEI010000019.1 GCA_946411525.1 uncultured Clostridia bacterium
TGATGGTCGGACGCCGCCGCAACATGCTCGAGTACCTGAAGAAGACGGATATTGAGCGCTACCGTTCCCTGATTTCCAGGCTGAACCTGCGTAAATAATCCAGGTTCCCCGGTACCAAGTCGCTTTGAAAGCCGCCGGATGAATATGTTCTCCGGCGGTTTTTTAAAGAATTTCCCGGAACGCGGAGTATCGTATGTTATCCCTTGAAAATCCCCACGGGGTTTTCATATGATAGCATACGGCGCTCCGGAGAATAATAAAAGGAGTGAAACGTATGGAATCAAAATCTTACACGATGGATTTTGCCGGACGTCCGCTGACGCTGGAATTCGGCAAATATTGTGAGCAGGCCAACGGCTCCGTCTGGGTGCACCTTGGCGATACGGTCGTTATGGTCAACGCGACGATGGCCCCGGCTCCCCGCGAAGGGGTTGACTTTTTCCCGCTCGCCGTTGACGTGGAGGAAAAGCAGTACTCTGTCGGCAAAATTCCCGGCGGATTTATCAAACGTGAAGGGCGTCCCTCGGAGAAAGCGACGCTGACCTGCCGTCTGATTGACCGCCCCCTTCGTCCTCTGTTTGAAAAGGGCATGCGGAACGATGTCCAGGTGGTTGTGACTGTGCTGAGTGTGGAGCAGGATGTTCCTCCGGAAATTCCGGCGATGATCGGTTCTTCTGTCGCACTGGCTGTCAGTGATATTCCCTGGAACGGGCCGACCGGCGCAGTACTTGTCGGGCGTGTGGACGGGAAGTTTGTAATCTGCCCCGATGAAGCGCAGCGTGCCGTCAGCGATCTGAGCCTGTATGTAGCCGGAACGGAAGAAGCCATCATGATGGTTGAAGCGGGAGCCCGTGAGCTTTCCGAAGAAACCATGCTCGACGCGATCCTTTTCGGACATGAGGAAATCAAGAAACTGGTCGCTTTCCAGAAGCAGATTGTCGCGGAAATCGGCAAGGAAAAGAAAGTCGTTCCGCTGATCACCACCGGCGACGATATTAAGGCTGCAGTGCGGGATTTCGCCTATGACAAGTGTGTCTGGACGTTCGATACTTTCGAACGCAGCGAACGCCAGCAGCGTGAGGCCCAGACGAAGGAAGAAACCCTTGCCGCCCTGTCTGAGAAGTTCCCGGGGCGTGAAAGCGAGATCGAGGACGCTCTGTACTATCTCAACAAGGAAGTCATGCGCGCGAAGATCCTGAATGAGGGTATTCGTCCTGACGGCCGCAAGGTGACTGAAATCCGGCCGATCTGGTGTGATGTCGGTGTCCTGCCCCGGACGCACGGAAGCGCGATCTTTACCCGTGGACAGACTCAGGCGCTGACCGTAACCACGCTTGGTACCGTCAGTGAGGGACAGACGCTCGACGGCCTGAGCAATGAGGATTTCAAGCGCTATATCCATCATTACAACATGCCGCCGTATGCCACCGGTGAGGCCGGTCGTCTCAAGAGCCCGGGACGCCGTGAAATCGGACATGGTGCTTTGGCTGAACGCGCTTTGCTTCCTGTCATCCCTTCCGAAGAAGAATTCCCCTATGCGCTGAGGCTTGTCAGTGAAATTCTCTCCTCCAACGGCTCTTCTTCCATGGCTTCCGTCTGCGGCTCCACGCTGAGTCTGATGGATGCCGGTGTCCCGATCCACGCGCCGGTAGCCGGTGTTGCCATGGGCCTGATTACGGATAAGGAGAGCGGCAGGCTTGCCGTCCTGACCGATATTCAGGGCCTGGAAGATTTCCTTGGAGATATGGACTTTAAAGTGGCCGGTTCCATGAACGGAATTACCGCGCTGCAGATGGATATCAAGATTGCCGGCATCAATCGGGCTATTCTGCAGCAGGCACTGCGGCAGGCGCTGGAAGGCCGTCTCTATATCCTGAAAATCATGCTCGATACACTGGGACAGCCGAGAGCTGAACTGAGTCCCTACGCGCCGAAAATCATCCGGTTCATGATTAATCCTGACAAGATCCGTGAAGTTATCGGACCCGGCGGTAAGATGATCAATAAGATTATTGCCGAAACCGGCGTAAAGATTGATATTGAGGACGACGGCAGCGTATTTATTTCTACGCCTGATCAGGATGCCGCGGAAAAAGCCCGCCGCATTATCGAGGGAATTGCCAAGGATATTGAGGTCGGCGATGTTTATACCGGCAAAGTCGTCAGGATCATGAATTTCGGCGCCTTTGTTGAACTTGCTCCGGGCAAGGACGGAATGATTCACATTTCCAAACTTGACACAAAGCGGGTTGAAAAGGTTGAAGATGTTGTCAATATCGGCGACGAACTTGAGGTAAAGGTTTCTGAAATCGATGCACAGGGCAGAATCAATCTGATCCGGAACGACATCGAATATGCCGCCGGCGCAGATGCGCCGCGCCGTGACGGAAACCGCCGTCCTCCCCGCCGCACAAGCAATAACGATTAAATACCCGTGCCTCCGGAACAGTTTCGCGCCTGTTCCGGAGGCGTATAAAATGGAACTGTCAGATGAATGAGCGAATTGTTTGCCTGGATATCGGAGATGCAAGAATCGGCGTGGCTGTTTCTGACCTGACCGGAACCATCGCAATGCCTGTCGACGTGATCGTCAGGATCGGGTGGACACCGGACGTTCAGAAGATCAAAGCGATCTGTGACCGCTATGAAACAAACCGTATTCTTTCCGGTCTGCCGCTGAACATGGACGGATCTGAAGGCTTTCAGGCGCGGAAAGTACGTGAATTCTGCGATCAGCTTGAAAAATCTGGTCTCAAAGTCATTTTCCAGGATGAACGCCTCTCCACAGTAACGGCCGAAGAAACTTTAATTGCCGGGGGCGTATCCAGAGACGGACGTAAAATGCTCGTTGACAAAATAGCAGCTGCGGTCATTCTGCAGCAATGGCTGGAATCCGGGAACAGGAAGGAGGTATCGCCATGAGCGATAAAATCATCAATAATCCTGAAGAATTCGATGCAGAAAAGGACGAACAGGCCCTTGAAGAAGGAGATATCATCGAGATGATCGGTGAAAACGGCGAAGCTGTTTCCTTCATCTTTGTCGATGCCCTCGAATACGAAGGCGATGTTTATCTGGCGCTTGCGGAGCCTGAAGAGGATGATGCCGTCTTTTTCCTGAAAATCGAACAGGATGAAGACGGATCGGATGTTTACAATGCGCCTGATGAGGAACTGGAAGATATCTTATTCAAAAGATTTACCGAAATGCGCGCATCAGAAGAGAACGATCAGTAAGTAATCTTAAACTGGAAAAGGCATGGAAACACATTGTTTTCATGCCTTTTTATATACGGTTTTCAGAACAGGTTATTGTTTTCTGTTGTTCCTGCTTCTGTTCTTTTCTGCATACATGGATCTGTCAGCCATCTTCATGAAATAGTCTATGTTGTCTTCTGTGCCCGGAATTGACGCATAGACACCCATGCTGGCGCTGACCCGGCATATCCACGGATCAGTTTCATGGCTTCGGTTCAGTGCTTCGTTGACATACTGAACCAGGTGCCCCGCATCATCCGCATTGCCGGGAATGCCATACGCAATGAATTCGTCACCGCTGATATGTACCGGAGTCATATTGTATTTCTCAAGGCATCTGAGCGCTTTTCCCATCCTGCAGATTGCTTCGTCTCCCATGAGATGGCCGAATTGGTCATTGATGTCTTTCATGTTGTCGATATCGGCGCTGAGCAGTGCGAAAACCTTCCCTTCCCGTCTGGCCAGATCAAGGATTCCTGGGGCACGCTCCATATATCCTCTGCGGTTCAGCATGCCTGTCATGATATCTTCGACAGCCATACGTTCAATTATCGCAGAGGATCGTTTCAGATTTGTCTGAAGATACAGGCTCATCAGTGCGCCGTTCAGCAGCATCAGCACGGGATAAAGCGCCGATCCGGTTCCGCTGGTGAGATCCATCGCAACATAGCCCAGGCTGCGGTCCCTGTAATACAGCGGTGAAAACACCAGACATACGGTATTCTTGCGCATCTCCTGCATGACAGGCGTCAGGTCTGCAGTCCGGAAAGTCTGCAGGTCATAGCGTTTTCCGCCTCTGATCCCGTAAAGAAGCAGCATTTCCTCGGGATAAGCGTTTTCGTCTGTACGGTCCATATTACGGCAAATGGACGGATCCACGCACAGGAAGAACTCACGGAAATCCCAGCTTGTCACAAAATCATGAATCTTTTCTCTGGTTTCCGCTTCATTGCCTACGCCGGCCATCGCACTGGAAAACATACTGATTCTTGTAAGCGTTGCTTCCATATTCCATCTTTCCGATCCAAGCGCACGCAGTTTATCATTTGTATATTCAAGGCTTTGTGAGCATCCGCAGCTGTCGCCGAAAATCGGAATTGTGGAAAGAACAACTTTTTTTTCATCCGGTTCTTCGCCTTCGATCCAGTTGTTGATGATTTCTATCGCTTTCCGGGCCGACCGGTCGATCGGCCTGCAGATGGTGGTCAGGCCGCGCATAATTGCTTCCCTTAAGGCGTCAAATCCTGTAACGGCGATATCCCCGGGAACCCGGATACCGTGGTCATTCAGGCATTCAATCACGCTCAGCGCCATATCGTCATTGGCGCACATAATCGCGTCAGGCAGTTCCCCGCCCAGATCTAGCAGCTTTTCCGCGGCATTTCTCCCGCCGGTACGGGTCCACTGGCCGTCAAAGATCATTCTGCTTTCCAGTTCAAGGCCGTGTCTTTTCAGAACGTTACGGCAGGCTTCAAGCCTCTCTCCTGCAACGGCGGAACTGAAAGGGCCGCTGACAAAGGCAAACCTGCGTGCGCCGTGTTCCGACACAATATGTTCGGTCAGCTCTTCCATGCTGATCCGGTCGTTAAAGCTGATTGTGACTGCCCCGTCCTGCGGGATATCGATCGAAATGTGCGGTTTCCCCTTCAGCGGCGCGAGTACTTCATACATTTTTTTCAGCGTAGTATCGCTGCCCATTGTTGCGGGCATGGAAATAATGCCGTCAAAGTCTTTCAGATCCGGCAGATCATAGATCCTGCCTTCCCCTCCCTCATTGGTGGAAACAGCGATATTCATATGCCCCTGGCTGTTGAAAATGCATATATCTATGCCCAGCTTTGAACCGGCGGAAGCCAGACCGGATGCAAAATCCTGCTGATATTCACGGTCGATACTCGCCATGAGTACGGCTATCTTTTTGCGGCGCATAAGCTGATCGTCCCTTCTGCCCGTTATGGAAAATCTGTCCTGATATGTACTGATTGTATCATGCAGCGTCTTCTGCCGCAAGGCAAAAGAAAAAGGACAGGGTTCATGGAAGTCCTGTCCTCTGATTTGTTTGATGCCGGATTCATTGATTGAGGATCCGTTTCAGGAAATCCCGGGTACGCTGGTTCTCCGGGTTGGTAAAGATCTTTGCCGGGTCGCCTTCTTCCTCAATAACCCCGTCAGCCATATAGACCACATGGGTGCTGACCTCTTTCGCAAAGGACATTTCATGAGTGACTACGAGCATGGTCATATTGTCCTTTGTTGCCAGTGATTTCATGACGTCAAGCACCTCTCCCACCATTTCAGGATCAAGGGCGGATGTCGGTTCGTCAAACAGAAGCACTTCCGGTTCCATCGCAAGCGCGCGGGCAATTGCGACCCGCTGTTTCTGTCCGCCTGAAATCTGATCCGGACGGGCGTTGATGTACGGAGCCATTCCGACTTTATTCAGATAATACAGTGCTCTTTTTCTGGCTTCATCCGCGGGGATTCTCAGCACCTTCTGCTGACCGATCATGCAGTTGGCCAGAACGGACAGATTGCTGAACAGGTTAAAACTCTGGAATACCATCCCCACTTTTGCACGGTATGCGGAAGAATTGATTCTGCCTTTCGATACATCCTGTCCATGGAAAAGGATCTCGCCTGTCGTCAGTGTTTCAAGCAGATTGATGCAGCGGAGTAATGTGGATTTTCCGCTTCCGCTGGCGCCGATAATCGTGGTCACATCGCCCTGGTCCACTGTAAAGTCAATATCCTTCAGAACGGCATGCGATCCGAAAGCCTTGGAGAGATGCCGGATTTCAAGAATATGCTCGCTCATTGCTTCTCTCCTTTATAATCTTTGTTGATCTCTTCAAAAGGAGATCCGGCTTCTTTCGGATAATGATATGTCCCGGCTGTCATAACAAGCTGGTCTGCGTTGACCAGTTCGTAATTGGATTTCCCGGCAAGTCTTTTTTCCAGCCTGCGAAGCAGAAATGACGCCAGCAGGGTCAGGCACAGATATCCTCCCATTTCCATAAAGGCGGAAGGGAAATATTTGAACACCGCACCTGAAACCATCTTATGCACGGCAAAGAAATCGGAAAACCCGATGATGAACATAACGGATGTATCCTTGACGTTGATAATATAGTTGTTGCCGATCTGGGGCATGATATTTCTCAGCGTCTGCGGAAGGACAATATACAGCATCGTTTGCCAGTGGTTCATTCCGATCGCTTTCGCTCCTTCAAACTGCCCCGGATCGATGCTCATAATGCCGCCGCGCACGGATTCGGCCATATATGCGCCGGTATTGACGGATACGACAATAATGCTGACTGTCCAGATGTCCTTGAATGAAACGCCGAAGAAATACGGCATTCCGTAATAGATAAAGACAGCCTGAAGGATCATCGGCGTACCCCTGAACAGCTCCACGTACGCGCGGATAACGATGCGGATCAGCTTCAGCAGAACACGCTTGATAATATGTTCATTCGCACCGAAGGGAATCGTCTGAAGGATGCCGCAGAAAAAACCGATGATACAGCCGATCAGCGTAGCGGTAACCGCAAGGATCAGCGTATTGGCGATTCCTGTCAGATAAACGGTCCCGTATTTTGCCCACAGGGAGCCGATATCCGTAAAAAGCTGAGATATCATATGTTTACCCTCTGAACGGAAGATTATTCACTCAGCGGCTGAATTTTGATCGCTTCGGCCATCAGTGCGTTGAAATCATCAGCTGTTTTGCCCTTCAGGCAGCTGTCGATGGCTTCTTTCAGCGTCGTATTGCCTTTCTTCACGGAAATACCGATATTGATTTCTTCTTCGGAAACGTTGAAATCATCCCCGCTGCCGCTGAAATCCAGGATGGTCAGATCAGGATAGGCAATCAGGGCGCCCTGAGCAGTAGGCATATCGGTGCAGACGAAGTCCACGGTGCCGGAAGCGACGGCCATCAGCATAGCGGGAGCCGATTCGGCAGGCATGCCGATCTGCGCGTCCTTGATCTGGGGCAGGCATGAATCATACCAGATCGTACCGCTCTGGCTGGTACATGTGCCGCCGGCCAGGTCAGAAATACCCTTGGCGCCGGCGAACGCGCTGTCCTTTTTGGTCAGGCAGACAATGGAAGCGTAGAGATACGGTCCGGCGAAATCAACGGATTCCATCCGCTCGGAGGTCATGCTCTGGCCCGCGATAACCGCGTCGCAGATTCCGGACTGAACCGCGGGAATCAGTGAATCCCAGTCCAGTTGAAGCACTTCGAGCTTCCAGCCATTCGCTTCACAGATCGCTTTTGCGGTCATGACATCGTACCCGTTGGCATACAGCGCGGAATCCTTGATCGGCACGGCACCGTTGGAATCATCGGGCTGTGCCCAGTTATACGGTGCGTACGCGCATTCCATTGCAACAGTCAGGACGCCGTCTTCCAGTCCGGGAACGGATTCTTTCTTTTCACCGGGTTTGAGAACAACAACCAGGACCACTGCGATTATTGCCAGCAGAATGACTAAAGGAATGATCTTCTTTTTCATTTTCATATCCTCCGTTTATGGTATATATTGATCAGAATTCTTCGGAGTTCTGAACATAATTGATTTTATAATTGAAAGAAAGCCTGTACAAGTTTTTTTCATGTACAGGCATATTCGGAACCGACGGAAAGAAAACGGTTATCTTGCAGCCTTGCGTTTTTTGGCCTCTCGGCGGAGGATAATCTTTTCAAGAAGGATGGTAAACACACCGACAATCAGATAGATATAGTAGGTGAAGAATCGCCAGATCAGCAATGCGAGGCCGATGGTACCGTGCTTGAAAATATCCCGGAAATACAGCAGGAATCCGCCTTCCTGGGCACCGCTGGCTCCTGGCAGCGGCGTATAACTGGCGCTGACAAAAAGCAGGCAGCTGATTGTCAGCACGTGATACCAGGGGGTGCCTTTCATGCCGAACGCGTAATATACGAACACAGTTGTTCCGAACAGAGCCAGCAGGCCGATCGTGGAGCAGGCGAACTGCAGAAGAATCTGTCCCGGAGAATGCATCAGATCGAGCAGTGCGGTATGATAGGTATCCAGTACTTCAGTCACTTTGGAAACAGCAGCTTCCCTGTTGCGGATGAGATGAATTCTCTCAAAAAACCGGATCATCATCTCCGCGAATTTCTGAACCCAGTTCCGCTTGAATGCTGCGAGCAGGACCAGCGGAACCGCGGCGAAATTGATCAGCCATCCGATCCGGACCAGCCAGATGGCGCCGGACAGCTGGCGATGCACAAAGTCTCTGTTCAGAAAATACAGTACAAGAGCAATCACTGAGGTCATCGTCTGGTTTGTAATAAAGCGGACTGTCACGGCCATTGTGCCGTATCCGACAGGGATCCCGGCTTTTCTCAGCGAGTTTACCTGCATCGGCTGTCCCCCCGCTGAACTGGGGGTAATATTGCAGTAGTAAAAACCGATCAGGGCAACATTAATGGCTCTCCCGATGCTGAACCTGAAGCCCTGTCCTTTGAGATAGAACCAGTAGTTCATCCCGTCGCAGACGGTATAAACCAGCCAGCAAAGGAAAATGCATGCCAGCCAGAGCAGGTTCATCTGCTTGATGGCGTCCCACGCGTTCGTCAGGTCCTCGTTGCTGAACGCAATAAAAAAAACCGCTGTGATGGAAAGGGTAATGAACAGGAAGCTCAGGAATCTTTTGAGTCCGGAACTCATGTGCCCTCTCCTTTCACCGCGGTTCAGCGAATACAGTATATCCTAGATATTTTACCTTATTCCGTCTTATCTGTCCAGTTTTCTGCTTTACGGAATCTGAAAGCATTGAAATCAAAGGCGCTGCCTGGCAGGAAAACAAACGAAACCGTGCATTTTCCTTCCGGAACACTCATCCGGAATTGCTGGACCCCTCCTTTTTGTCCGTCGTACTCGGCCGCAGAAACGGTTTCCTCATCCCGCTCGTTTTTAATCCGGATATTGATTGTGTTGATTTCAAGCGGCGTTCGGCCGTCGATGTCCAGAATGACGTTTCGTGCTCCTTCGAAATCCATGTCGGTCCAGGTCAGCGTCACGTTGTTCCCGATTCCCGTGACGCTGTTCTCTTTGATACTGTATTCGTCTCCGTAAATGCTGTCCGCGCCGGAGGCCGGATGATTCAGCCAGGCATTCGTCTGTTTCTCAAAAACAAACCCTCTCATATGTACTTTGTCATTCATTCTGAAACAGAGTGTCTGGATGCCTGTCAGACGCACGGGAAGCGTCCATGTTTCAGGCTGATATACATTCCATATGCTCGGTTTCCGGTAGTGAAGCCTTGCGATCTCTTTTTCTTCCCCGCCCTGTGGAGCTGCGGACAGGATGAGTTCGTAGGGATCGTCGTTCAGGGCAAAAATGTCCACGGTAATCCTGTCTGACCCGGCCTTCCCGAAATCGATGTAGCTGAATCCGGCCATGCTTTCTCCGTCTCTTGAGAAAGCGATTCCCTTTTCGTTTCCGGTGCCGATATCTCCCTCGTGGAGATCGTATAAGCCTGCAGAGATATATTCATATGGATCCAGCGCCGGGGATCCGAGGCCTGCGGCGCTGAATTCCGTCTGACTGATCATGGTGCATGCGCCGTCGTCTGTGCAGAGCGCACGCAGGTAAAATGCGCCGTCGCTTTCCGCCCGGACCGTTACGGTATCTTCTTCCTGACTCAGATGAACAAACGGGGAACGGATTCCGGCCGCGTTGGTAACTTCCCATTGGATATCCGTCCGGTTTGCGTTTCCCGGCATAATAGAGTATCTGAACCTGCATACCGGGTTATCTGCTTTCAGTTCCGTATTGTCCAGCGCTTCGATACAGATTTTCCTTGCGTGGACAGTCCCGGGAAGCGGCAGGCTGTATGCCTGCTGGATGCAGGAAATCCCCTTCTTCATCGGTACATCCAATACAGGAATCGTGATGCCTGCGCTTTTTCCGTCGGTGCTGCGTACGCTGATCCGGACGTTTTCCTTTTTGCCGTTGGAAGCAATGATAATCAGAAGTTTGCCGGAGAAGAGCCTTCTGCAATTATCCTTGTATCCGTCAGGATCGGTGGAATCCCCGTTGTCTGTTCCGACAAGTCTTCCCCCGCCTGTTACCGTGATCTCAACCCGGTCCCGGGCATTCTCCACTTCATGGCCTTCCCGGTCGACTGCTTTGACGGTTGCAAAGGCAAGATCCCATCCGTCGGACAGCAGATACGCGTCCTCGCAGGTGAGGGTCAGACCGGAGGTGTTGCCGGGTGTGTATTTTATATCTGAGCAGATGATCTGTCCGTTCCGGTCATACCCGGCCGCTCTGATTTCTCCCGGAACAAAAGGAACCTTCCAGGTCGGAATATGATACGCCGGATCCGTAATGTCGGCGTTTTTCTTCCCCAGGGAAACACCGTTCAGGAACAGTTCTGTTTCGCTGCAGTTTGTCATGACCGGAATATCGATCAGCTGGCCCGGATTCCAGTCCCAGGTCACGCCGATATGAATCATCTTCTCTGTTTTCCAGAAGCTCTGAAACAGATAATAGGCGTCTTTGGGATAACAGGCAGTATCCGCCTGGCCGAAATAGCATGACCGTGTGTGATAAGGCGTCGGTTCACCGATATAGTCGATTCCGCTCCAGATGAACTGACCCATGGAATAGCGCATGATATTGTCGTCCGTCAGGATCCGCTGAAGGCTCTCGGCGCCCCAGCTGGTATTGCTGTTCCCCAGCGCGGAGCACTGGAGGTCGGCTTCACTCATAATGCTCTGTTCGATCGGAAAATGATAGATACCTCTGCTTGAAAGCACGCTGGCTGTTTCACTGCCGTAGATAATCCAGGAAGGATGCGCAGCGTGATGCGCGTCATACAGTTTTTCTCCGTAATTGTACCCGACCGCGTCCAGATATTCAGCGCATCGCTGTCCGCCTTCCCACGGCATATAGTTGCATCCGAAGGTAGTATATGCATGGCGCATCGGATCATGCAGGCGGACCTGTTTCACCAGCTCCCGGATAATCTCAGCTCCCCGGGGGCCTGCGTGCACGTCATATATTTCATTGCCGACAGACCACATGATCACGCACGGATGCCGGCGGTCCCTCCGGACCCATGCGGCAATATCCTGTTGATACCATTCCGGAAAGAAGCGGCTGTAATCATAGGTTGTTTTCGGCTTTTCCCACATATCAAATGCTTCGTCAACAACCAGAAAACCCATTTCGTCACAGAGATCAAGAAACGCGGAAGCCGGAGGATTGTGGCTGGTTCTCACAGCGTTCGCGCCCATGTCCTTCATCAGTTTCAGCTGTCTTCTCGCAGCTTTTTCATGGAATGCCGCGCCAAGGGCCCCGAGGTCATGATGAAGGCAGACGCCTTTTAGTTTTGTTGGTTTTCCGTTCAGGATCAGACCGTTGTCCGGATCGAGCAAAACAGACCGAAGTCCAATTTTATAATGCTCCGTATGGATGCCGTACCGGATTTCCAGATCGTACAGGTACGGGTCGTCCGGTGACCAGCTTCTGCCGTTCCCGATTGTCAGGACAGCCTCTGCGGAGCCGTCGGTACAGCGTCCCTGCGAGGATGCGGCAGGCACGCCTTCTGCGTCGTAAAGCACACAGGAAAATGACTGTTCACTGTCTCCCGCTGTTTCAGCGGAAACCTTCAGCGTCCATGTTCCGTCGGCTGTCGTTTCATACAGATAGAGACTGTCAGGAATGATATACTGTTCAGGCAGTGTGACCAGATAAACATCCCGGAATATCCCGCTGCCGGAGTACCACCTCGAGTTGGGGCTCTGATGACGGATATGAACAAAAAGCCGGTTTTCACCAGGCTGAAGCAATCCTGTCAGCGCTACGTCAAAAGCGGTGTATCCGTACGGATGCGAATAGATAACCTGTCCGTTCAGAATAACGTCGCAGTCCATGTAGACACCGTCAAAACGGATCATAACCGTGGGGTCGTGATCTTCCGGCATTTTGATGATCCGCTGATACCATGCGTCTGCGGATTCATACAGGTCATTTTTCTGCCAGATGAGCCAGTCATGAGGCAGATCCACCGGCTCAAAGGCAGCGTTTTCCGCATCGGCAAACGAGCTGCCGACAGGTAGTTTTGAAAAGGACCATCCGTCATTGATCAGTTCCCGCATATCGATTCACCCGCTTGCGATTTATTCCATTTTCAGTTTTCTGTTCATCAGGTCGTTCACGACGTCCGAAGGACGTGCATGTCCGTTTACGACAGACTGTACCGCATTGATCAGCGGCATGTCCATCCCGAACCGTTCGCACAGTGTCACAGCGGCAGGGAGCGCGTTCATGCCTTCCACAACCATGCCGACTTCCCGGACTGCTTCCTCAGTGCTTTTTCCCTGCCCGATCAGGAATCCCGCGCGGTTGTTCCGGGAATGGTTGCTGGTCGCTGTGACAATCAGATCGCCGATGCCTGCCAGTCCGAAAAAGGTCTTTTCACGGCAGCCCATGGCCAGGCCGAGCCGGCGTATTTCCTCCATGCCTCTGGTAATCATCGCCGCGCAGGTATTGTCGCCGTATCCGAGACCGCGCGCGATACCCACGGCAAGCGCCTCAACGTTCTTCAGCGCCCCGCAGATCTGTACTCCCCGGACATCCGGATTGATGTACGGGCGGATACAGGTTCCTTCAAAAAGATGCTGGGTTTTTTCCGCTGCATTCAGGTCTTCACAGGCGCAGACGATCAGCGTAGGCAGGTCTTTTGCGACCTCCTCTGCGTGGGTGGGACCGCTCAGCGCAACCACAGGGTTTGTCCTTCCTACGTTCTTCAGTTCGTCCCCGATCACTTCCGTCAGGGTCATCAGCGTATTGCTTTCAATGCCCTTGGCAGCACTGACGATGATGGTTCCGTCTTTCAGGAAGGACGAAAAATCGCTCGCTGTCTGTCTGACGAAGACGGAAGGCACCGCAATAATGAGAAATGCCGCGTCTGACGCTGCATCGGCGATGTCCGCCGTGAACCTGATGGAGTCCGGAATAACGACTCCTGGAAGATTCTGATGTCTGCGGGTACGGGACAGCTGCTCCGCTTCTTCCGGAAAGCGGCTCCATATGCAGACATTCATCCCTTTTTGTGCCAGGATTTTACCGAGGGCGGTTCCCCATGTGCCGGCGCCTGCAACGGTGATCTTCATTGTTCAGATTCCCTTCTTTTTAGTCTGTTTTTCATGGCCGGCTCTGTATTCCAGGTGCAGTTCATTCGTGGAAGCGTAACTGCCCTGTATGTTAAGCTGATATTTCAGATGGATATTCCCTTCCGTGCGGCCGAACCGGCAGGCTGCCTCCTTGGTGTACACCGCCATATCCATCTCGCCGTACGGTGTGTGATAAACGCCTTCATACCGCTGGCCTTTGGAAAACACCATCGTGCTGGAGAATTCTCCTTTTCTTTCCATGGTGATTTTTCCGTCCTGCAGCAGCAGTGAGATGTCTGCGTTCGTGATTTCGCCGGTTTCTTCATCCTGCTGCGATTCGACATACTGAAGCCGGGCTTCATCCGGATTGGAGAAATCCAGGTTCCCGACGGTCATGAACTGAATGGGATACTCAGGCATCTGATCATATCTGGCGATCGCCAGGAGGTTGATAAATACCGGTGTGCGGCCGTTCACCCTTTCAGTCTCCTTTCATTTTATGCTTTCAGTGTACATCCTAAATGTCCGCTTTGCAAGTCGAATACATTTACAGTTAGGGCCGTCGTGTTTCTTGCGTTTTCATCTGTCTGGCAGTATCATGTTTTTATCAGACGCACGGAGGAAACCATGATTCTGGAAGCTTACGCAAAGATCAACTGGTCGCTGGATATAACCGGGGTTCGTGAAGACGGATATCATCTGATGGATATGGTCATGCAGCCCGTTTCCCTCTCTGATGAGATCGTTCTGTCCCCTTCTCCCGTCATCGGAATCACTACAGGGGGATGGCCTCCCTCCCGGGCTGATGAAACCAATCTCGCATGGAAAGCCGCAATGGCCCTGAAATCAGCATCCGGCTGTTCTGACGGTGTGCAGATCCATGTATCCAAGCGGATACCGATCGGTGCCGGCATGGGCGGCGGAAGCACGGATGCCGCAGCTGTTCTCATCGGTCTGAATGAAATGTGGCATACCGGGCTCTCCATGACAGAACTGGAGGAACTGGGCCTTTCACTCGGAGCAGACGTGCCTTTCTTTATTCGCGGCGGTCTGACAAGAACGCGCGGAATCGGCGAAAACCTCGAAAGCCATGACTGTCTCCACAACTACTGGCTTGTCGTCATCCAGCCCTGCCCCGGCTTAAGTACCGGTAAAGTATTCGGTCTGTGGCGCCAGGAGGATCAGTCGCGCCGCCCGGACAATGAAAAGGTGCTCCGGGCGCTTGAAAGCGGCGATCTTTCCATGCTTTGCGGACATCTCGGCAATGTGCTTCAGCCTGTATCTGAAACGCTTCGGCCTGAAATCGTTTCAGCCTGTGATGCGCTGACCGCTCAGGGCGCTGTCTTTTCAGGCATGACCGGAAGCGGAAGCGCTGTTTTCGGGGTTTTCCGCTCATCCTCCGGCGCACAGAAGGCATTCCGGACTCTGAAAACTTCCTACAGAACGATCTTCGTCTGCCATACGCAGCATGACAGCGTTCGTATGGTGCAGGAATAGGAGTTTGATGATGAAAAAGACACTCGGCTGTCTGCGGAAGGCGGACCAGGATTTCGGCCTGGTTGAACCGGGAGACCGGATCGCTGTCGGCGTTTCGGGCGGTAAGGATTCACTGCTCCTGCTCCATGCGCTGAGCCTTTACAGAAAGTTTTCTCATAAGGACTTCTCACTCCTTGCCGTTACTGTCACCCTGGGCCTGGAGCCTTTTGACCTGAACCGAATCAGGGAATTGTGCAGCAGTCTGGATATCAGGTATATTGTCCGGGAAACAGAAATCGGTAAGATCATATTTGACTGGCGAAAGGAAAAGAATCCCTGCGCGCTTTGCGCCAAAATGCGCCGCGCCGTTCTTGCCAACACCTGCGTCGAAGAAGGTTGCAACAAGCTGGCGCTTGGTCACCATCGTGAGGATGCGATCGAAACGCTCCTGATGTCTCTTTTTTATGAAGGCCGGTTCCATACCTTTCATCCGAAAACCTGTATGAGCCGCACCGGTGTGACCGTCATCAGGCCGCTGATCTACCTTCCTGAGAGTCATGTAAAACATATGTCACGCGTTCTGGACCTGCCGGTGGTGAAATCCCCCTGCCCTGTCGACGGGGAAACCCGCCGCGCTGAGATGAAGGAACTGATGCGCCGCCTCAGGCAGATTTATCCGGATGCGAATGATCGTTTCCTGCATGCCCTTCAGCAGGACCATTACGACCTATGGCAAAAGGATGCATTCCCGGAATGATGCGATTCCGGAGGATGAATTCTTAGCGTTTTTTAATCCGTTTTTTCTTTCTTTTACATATTTCATGTGGTATAATATTTTTTGATATTCAGGCAAGGAGACAGTGACTTCCGTGAGCAAGAAGAATCCCAACAGCAACAGAAAATCCGGCGGAGCCGGTTTCATCATTACACTGCTCATTCTGTCCTCTCTCAGCGGTTTTTCCTTCGGCGGGATCATCGCCGGAGTTCTCCTCGGGCTGGGAATTGGCAAAATTACCAGCATTATGGGAAGCGGTCTGGATACGACTACCCATAACCGCCGTGACCGCGAAAGGCAGGCTGTTGAAGAGGAAAACGCCCGCAGGCAGGCTGAGGAGCGCGCCAGGCAGCTCGCGGCTGAAGCGGAGGCAAAGAAGCGCGCAGAGGAAAACAGCATCCCGCTGACCGGGGATAAAACAGCAGATCAGGTCATCACCACCGGACTGGAAATGCTCGCCACCATCAGAAAAGAAAACGCAGCCATTCCGGATCAGGAACTGACTGAACAGATGGACAATCTCAGCGTGAAATGCGAACAGATCTTTCGTACTGTGTCTGAGGCGCCTTCCAAAGCGCCTCAGGTCCGCAAATTCATGAATTATTATCTTCCGACCACGCTCAAGATGCTCGCCAATTACCGCACCATGCAGCAGCGCGGCGTTTCCTACGGTGAGATGAAGGAAGCCAGGGAAACGACCGTTCACGGCATGAACCTGATCCTCACCGCCTGCCAGAAGCAGATCGATAACCTCCATCGTGAGAATATGCTCGACATCTCCACGGATATTGACGTGCTGGAACAGATGCTTAAACGGGACGGCTTTACTGACAATGAAATCATTGAAAATGCCCGTACAGCCGCCGAAGCGCAGATGAGATACTCTTCTGCCCCTGTTATGAATTTCCCGATAGAATCTGATTCTGCTGATACGGATTCCGTTTCCGGAACAGCCGTCAGTCAGGAATGATCTTTTACGCCCGAACAACATAAAGGAGGAATCTTACCATGTCCGAGTCCAATCCCATGCCTCAGCTTTCCCTGGCTCCCAGCGCTCCCGTTCCGGAACCCGAAGCCGCTCCCGCCGAAAGCATTCAGCAGACTGCCGCTCCTGTTGAGGAACAGGCCCCCGGTCTGGATGAAAGCCAGCTGACTGAGGCTGAAAAAAAGGCGATTGACGAATTTATCAATAAGGTGGATGTCACCAATCCCGATCATGTCCTTCTTTTCGGTGCTGACGCGCAGAAAAAGATCGCTGACTTCTCACAGACTGCCCTTGACGCGGTCAAGACGCAGGAAACCGGTGAAGTCGGCAACATGCTCGTGAATCTGGTCTCTGAGCTGAAAGGCTTTAAAAAGGATACGGAGGAACCGAAAGGGCTTGCGAAGCTGTTCGGTAAGGCTGAGGACAAGATTGTCCGCATGCAGGCCCGCTACAATAAAGTATCCGTTAATGTCGAGAACATCGCCTCTTCCCTGGAAGGATATCAGGCACAGCTCCTGAAAGATGTTGCCATGTTTGACCGTCTGTATGACCAGAACAGCGATTATTTCCATCAGCTGACGCTGTATATTATCGCAGGCGACAAGAAACTCAGGCAGATCCGGGAGACTGAACTGAAAGAACTGCTGGACAAGGCTGCTGCCAGCGGTGACGCGATGGATGCGCAGAAAGCGAACGACCTGGCTGCTCAGTGCGACCGTTTCGAAAAGAAACTGTACGATCTGAAGCTGACCCGCCAGGTAGCCATTCAGATGGCACCTCAGATCCGGCTGCTTCAGAACAATGACAGCCTGCTCGTTGAAAGGATTCAGTCCACGCTTTCCAATACGCTTCCGCTCTGGAAGAGTCAGATGGTCCTCGCCCTCGGTATGCATCATTCTCAGGAGGCGCTCAAGGCTCAGACGGCGGTGACTGATATGACCAACGAACTGCTCAAGCAGAATGCCCAGGCCCTGAAAGTCGGAACGATCCAGACAGCGAAAGAAGCTGAACGCGGCATCATTGACATTGAAACCCTCATCCAGACCAATCAGGATCTGATCGATACCATCAACGAAGTGATGGAAATCCAGTCTCAGGGCCATGCCAAACGGATTGAAGCGGAAAAGACCCTCTACAGCATGGAAGCCGAGCTGAAAAAGAAGCTTCTTTCAACCAGGGTGTAATCGGTATCTCTCCCGGCACGGCTGTAATCTCAATACCGTGCCGGTTTTTACTGTGATGAAAGGAACCGAAGTCCATGCGTGTGATCGGAATTACCGGCAGCATTGCCTGCGGGAAAACAACCGTCAGCCAGGAGCTGATCCGGCGCGGTTTTCCGGTGATCGACGGTGATGTTCTTTCAAGGGAACTGACCGGGCCGGGCGGTTCCGCCATGAGGGAAATCCGTTCAGTATTCGGAGACCGGTATATCCAGGCGGACGGATCCCTGAACCGGCAGGAAATGGGTCACCTTGTTTTCTCCGATTCCGCTTCCCGCAATCGCCTCGACAGGCTGATGGCTCCTTATCTCAGGGAACTGACGCTTGAACGCATAGAATCTGTACGGTCTTCCGGCGCAGCGCTTTGTTTTCTTGATATGCCTCTTCTTTTTGAAAAGGGATATGATCAGTATTGTGATACTGTCTGGTGCGTATGGCTTCCGGAGGATTTGCAGCTTCAGCGGCTGACAGATCGGGACGGTTATACGAAGGAGGAAGCGCTGAACCGGATAAGGGCGGTCCTGTCCTCTGATGAAAAGGCGAACCGTTCCCCGGTAGTCATAGACAATTCCGGCCCGCTGGAAGATACGCTTCAGCAGGTCGGGGATCAGCTGAATATTGAACTGTCGCGTTCCGGAATCGTTCCGCGCCGGCGAAGGTCATCACCTCCTGTCCGTGAACCTGAACCGGTTCTGAATCAGGCACCTGTCACAATGGTGATGCCGCCTGCCGACATTGTCATTGAACGTCCCGAGTCTTCCAGAAGGAAACCTTCCGGAAGAAAATCAGCCTGGCAGATGCCGTCATGGATCAAAGTTTCCATGATCTGCCTGGCCGCTGTCCTCGCTGTTTCCTTTACCGCTCAGATGCTCATGAACGCGTATCTCACCAGGCAGCGCGAAACCCATGAAGCTGAGCAGAAAGCGATTGACGTGCAGTATCCGCTGATGTACAGGGATTTGATCGTCAGCATATCGTCGGAATACAACCTTGCTCCGTCGCTGATTGCTGCGGTGATCATGAATGAAAGCTCTTTCAGGCCGGACGCTTTATCCTCTGTCGGCGCGAAGGGGCTGATGCAGCTGATGCCGGATACGGCAGAATGGATCGCTCACAAACTCCGTCTTTCCGATTACCGGATTGACCAGCTGGACGTTCCTGACACAAATATCCGTTTCGGTTGCTGGTATCTGAATTATCTCAGTACCCTGTTCAACGGCGACCCTTTATGCGTTGTCTGCGCCTATCACGCCGGACAGGGCGAGATTTCCTCCTGGCTGGCCAATCCGCTGTACAGCAGTAACGGGACCGCGCTGAACTATAACAGCCTGCCTGAAGGCCCCACCAAACGTTATGCAGGGAGAGTAATAAGGGATTATGGAATCTATAAAGCGAAGTATTTTAATCCGGGCAGTTTCGATGCTGCTCCTGCTGACGCTGTTTCTGCCGACTGATCTTTCACTTGCAGAACCGGTTGAATCCAGCATCACCATCGGGATTCAGAGTACGAAAACGATCACGATACGTCCTTTCGAACCGCTTGAAAGGGATATGCTTTCAATTTATCACGTGATCTACGACAGCCTGATTGTCATCGATGATGACTACCTTCCCCAGGGAAGTGTAGCTGAGAGCTGGGAATACAGCTCCAACGGGAAGCTCTGGACCTTCCATCTTCGCAATGACGTCCGTTTTTCGGACGGAACGCCGCTGACAGCGCAGGATGTGGTTGCCTCTGCGAATTACATTCTGGACAAAGCCCGGGATGAAAACATCACAGACCACGGTTTTTACAGCAATCTGAATTACTTTGTGAAATCAATTTCAGCTAAGGATGATTACACGGTTGTTGTAACGGCTAAATCAGGCAAGGATGAAAGCAGGGCCTGCTTTGGTATCCTCTATGAGATGACTTTCCCGATTGTCCCGGCGTCTCAGGTATCCGCGGACAATCCGATCGGCAGCGGGCCCTATGTTGTTTCCTCCTTCTCGGCCCAGGACTATATGGTGCTCGACGCCAATGAAAACTGGTGGAAACTGCAGCCGTATGTGAAACAGATTATGATTCCCTTCCATGATACGGCGAAAGCGGTCATCGACAGCTATGAATATGACCGGGTGGACGGGATCTTTACCCGTTCCACGGCCGGTGCGCAGTACAAAACAGGGACGAAATCCGTTTCCATGGTATACCGTACCAACCAGCTGGAATGCCTGCTTACGAACAATTCATCCAGTGAACTGACGCCGGAGGTTCGGCGGGCGATCCGCTGCGTGATTGACAAGCAGAAAATCATTTCGGGCAATTATGCCGGTATGGCGGTTGCCACGAATTTTCCTTTCTATCCCGGCACCTGGATGTATAACGACAGCCTTGATTCCCGCTTTACCGTCAATCTTGATGAGGCGCGAAGGCTGCTGCAGCAGGACGGCTGGGAGGATTCAGATGAAAACGGGGTCCTTGACCGTCAGACTGCGGAAGGTAAAACCAGAACGCTCAGCCTTCGTTTCTATGTTTATGAAGAGCCTGACAACGATGTCAGGTTGGAAACGGCGAACATGATAGCCGAACAGCTCCTTGAGGTCGGGATTGAATGCCGGATTGAGCCCATGACTTTCGCAAATGTCAAGGAAAAGCTGCGTGCCGGCTCGTTCGATCTGGCGCTGGTCTCCTATGCTATGGATGTCTGTCCGGATGTGGGATTTCTGCTGATGAAGGGCAACACCGGTAATTATGTCCGGTATAAAAGCGACCGGATGACAACACTCTGCAGGGAACTTCGGAAAGAAGTCACCCAGGAAGGATACCGGCAGAAGCTTATGGAGATCCAGTCCCTGTTTGAGGAAGACTGTCCGTTTATCTGTCTGTGCTTCAGAACAGGATATGTCATTACGCGCAACATGTACACAACCTGCAGGGATGTTCGGGAGTATGAGCTGCTGCGCGGTATTGAAAGCATCTCGCCATGACTGTCCGTTGTAAGGAGGATTTACATGGATTGGGTTGAACTGATTATCCATACTACGACCGCCGGTACGGATCAGGTTTCAGATCTGCTGATGGACTGCGGTGCGTCCGGTACCATGATTGAAGATCGTTCGGATATACCTGACCCCGCCAAACCCCATGGCATCTGGGAAATCATTGATCCTGCGCTGCTGGACAACATGCCTGAAGACGTTCTTGTGCATGCCTGGTTTGAGGAAAACGCTTCCCTGCCGTCCCTGCTCGATTCAGTCAGGAACAGGCTGGCTGTTCTTTCGTCCTCTGATGCCGGTCCTGACTTCGGATCCCTGATCCTGGATACCAGAACCGTCAATGACGGTGCCTGGAAGGACGTCTGGAAGAAATACTTTAAGCCGTTCCGCGCCGGGAAACGCCTGGTGATCAAACCCACCTGGGAATCCTATAATCCCGTGCCGGATGATCTTGTCGTCGAGATCGATCCGGGCATGGCTTTCGGCAGCGGTACGCATGAAACAACCGGTATGTGCCTGTCTCTTCTTGAAGAAGTCATTCACGGCGGCGAAGAGATCATAGATGTCGGCACAGGAAGCGGTATTCTTGCAATCGGTGCCGCGCTGCTCGGTGCCGGTCGCGTGCTGGCCGTCGATATTGATCCGGACGCTGTACAGGTCGCCCGGGAAAACGTCTCTCACAATCATGTGGAGCAGACGGTCACTGTACGTCAGGGAAATCTGCTGGACCACGTTTCTGATATCTGCGATATCTGCGTCGCCAATATCATCTCTGATGTCATCATTTCGTTTGCTGCGCCGCTGATAAATCATATTCGTCCGGGCGGACTGTTCATATGCAGCGGCATTGTATCGCTCAGAGCCGATGAAGTGGCCCGGTCTCTGGAAGCAGCCGGATTTGAAATCCTCCGGAAGGAAACCAGGGGTGAATGGACTGCATTCCTGTCCGGGAGGAATTGCTGATGCACAGGTTTTACGCAGATCCGGGCCGATGCGATAGTGATCTGGTTTTTCTTTCTCCGGAAGATGCCCGCCATGCCCTGACTGTTCTTCGCCTGAAGCCGGGGCAGCATGTTGAGATCGTGAAGGATGCGCTTCGATGGGATGCCGTACTGGTCAGCGCGGACCGTCAGGACGTTTCCCTGCGGATTCTGGCCCCTCTTCCGTCCACGGAACCCCGCCTTTCCGTAACGCTCTTCCAGGGGATTCCAAAGTCTGACAAGATGGATCTCATCGTGCAAAAGGCAACGGAGCTTGGTGCGTCCCGGATCGTACCGGTCATGTTGAATCGCTGCGTTTCGCGTCCTGACCCGAAGGATACGGACCGCAAACTGGACCGGTGGCGGAAAATCGCCCGGGAAGCCGGTAAACAGTCCGGTCGCTGCGTGATTCCCCGGATCATGGCTCCGGTCACGCTGACTGATCTGAAAAATGTCGAATCTCCGCCTGAGATGAATGTTGTTCCCTGGGAGGAAGCGGACGGGTTCGGTCCGCTCGCTTTCAGGGAATCGAACCCCTCGCTTTCCTCCCTGGGAATCCTGATCGGACCTGAAGGCGGAATCGAAAAGGATGAAATTGACTTTCTGCGTACACTTGGTTTCGTGCCTGTGACGCTCGGAAAACGGATCCTCCGTACTGAAACCGCCGGCCTGGCCGCCATTTCATCCTTTATGGCGCTGTACGGGGAAATGGAGTAATGATGCAAACTGTCGCGGCCCATACGCTTGGGTGCAAAGTGAATCAGTATGATACGCAGGCGATGCTTGAGCTTTTCCTTCGGGAAGGTTACCGGATCGTCCCGATGGATCAGTCTGCGGATGTATACCTGGTGAACACCTGTACTGTCACAGGCACCGGGGATAAAAAATCTCTGCAGCTGATCCGCAAAATCCGCCGGGAACATCCGGACTCCGCGCTGATTGTCTGCGGCTGTATGGCTCAGCAGCGGGGGGAAGAGCTGCTTGCCACAGGGGCGGATCTGATTATCGGCACCCAGAGGCGCGCCGATGTGGTTACCCTGCTGAATCAGGTGCGTGAAACGGGAATCCCGTTATCTGCAGTATCTCCCTTATCGGAGAACCAGGCCTTCGAATGCCTTTCTGTCAGCGCGCTGAACGAGCATACCCGCGCTGTTCTGAAAATTCAGGAAGGATGCGGAAACCGCTGCTCCTACTGCATCATCCCTGCTGTCCGCGGGCCGGTCCGTTCCAGGCCTCCCGAAGATATCCGCGCAGAAGTGCTGAGGCTTCGGGATGCTGGATTCTGTGAAATCGTGCTGACTGGTATTCATCTTTGTTCCTACGGCAGGGATCTGGATTCTTCCCTTTCCCTGCTGGATGTCATCCGGATGATACAGGAAACTTCCGGCATACTCAGAATCCGCCTCGGTTCTCTTGAACCGACTGTTGCGACGCCTGCTTTTGCATCCGAGCTGAAAAAGGCGGACAAAATATGTCCGCAGTTCCACCTTGCGCTGCAGTCCGGCAGCGACACAGTGCTTGCGCGGATGCGGCGGCGCTACAATACGTCCCAGTATCTGCAGGGTGTTGATAACCTGAGGCGTGAGTTTCCCCGCGCGGCGTTTACCACAGATATTCTGACAGGTTTCCCGGGCGAGACGGAAACAGAGTTTGAGGAAACGAAGCAGATGATTTCAAAAGTGGGATTTGCGAGAATTCATGTGTTTCCCTATTCTGCCCGTCCGGATACGCCTGCCGCGCTCATGCCGGGGCAGCTGCCTCCCGCTGAAAAAGAGCGTCGTGCCCGCGAGCTCATTGCGCTGGGACACAAGGTATCGTCATTGTATCTTAATGAATGGATCGGCCGCGAATCTGCCGTCATTCCCGAAGAGCTGATTGACGGCTGCTGGGAGGGTTACACGCCTGAGTATATACGCGTCCGTCTTCGGGAAAACGACAGGTGCATTCCCGGACGCCCTGTCCCAGTCAGGCTTTTGGGTACCTTTTCCCGCGGTATGCGGGGTGAAATACTGATCAATACAAACGGAAAGGATGACTGAACTGATGGAAAACTGTCTCTTCTGCAAAATCATGAAGGGAGAAATCCCGTCCTCGAAAGTGTATGAAAACGAGTATGTCTATGCGTTCCGCGACATTAACCCTCAGGCGCCGGTGCATATCCTGGTGATTCCGAAAAAGCATCTGTCTTCCCTGAACGATGCGGACAAAGCGGATGACCGTGAACTGTCCGAATGCCTGCGTGCCATCCCTGTCATTGCGGCTTCAGAGAATTTATCAAACGGTTACCGGGTCGTTTCCAACTGCGGCCCCGATGCCTGCCAGTCCGTTCCCCATCTTCATTTCCATATTCTCGGCGGCACACAGATGGGTGAAAGAATGGCCTGACGGCATTTTCACCCGGATGCTTTTCTTTATTCTGGGACTGTTTATGAAAAAAAGTTGACTCACGTCCTCTTTCGCTGTATAATCACTTATGGTTTTCAGATTTCAGAGCGATGTCTGCAGGCCATGTATTGAGCGAGGGGAGGGATAACAGTGTCCGAGGTTCGTATCCGCGAAAATGAGTCCCTGGAAAGTGCGCTCAAACGGTTTAAGCGGCAGTGCGCCCGCAGCGGCGTTCTCCAGGAAGTGCGCAAACGCGAGCATTACGAGAAGCCCAGCGTTAAACGCAAGAAAAAGGCTGAAGCCGCCCGTAAGCGCAAGTGGTAATGTTTCGTAAAACTCCCTTCTCTTCGGAGAAGGGTTTTTTCTTTTTTCTGCTGATCTCGGTGTAAGCCTTGTCTTTCATTCCTGAATTTGGTATTATATAAGTAATCTCTGGAGAAAAGAGGATGTCATGGTCTATTCGTTTGAGCTGATCAAGCATGCGAATATACGTTACCGCGAATATCTCACCGTCCTGGCCCGCTGTGAATTGTTTTTCATGCTGTTCTCGCTTGGTATTGACTGCGGGATTCAGACTGAACGCATGGGTGGATCCGTATTTCTGACTTTTGACTGCCGCGGGCTTTCAGAGAGTGAATTATCATACCTTTCCGGCCACAGTTCTCTTGTGATGTTTGCCGAAAAGAAAGACGGATACCTGAGGCCGCTGGATATTGCCCCAGGGGCATATCTGCCTGATGATCTTCCGGAAGTCCTGAAGTATAAAGGCAAGACGGGCGTCACTTTTACCCGGATGATGATCAATACAGCTGCCGCCCTGACTCCCTTCAGGAAAAGCGGACTGCCTCTTACCTTTTTTGATCCGCTCTGCGGAAAAGGCACCGGTTGCTTCTGTGCGGTCACGGCAGGAATGAATGCGGTTGGCCTTGACATGGACCGGAAAGATATCAGGGAAGCGTCTGACTACTTCTCCCGTTATCTTCAGTTTCACAAACTGAAGCATGAGGTCAGGACGCGTTCAGAGACTGTTTCGAACCAGTCCGTTCCTGTAACCTCTTTTCGTTTTGCCGCGGACAGGGAACAGTATCATGCCGGAAATACCAGGAGCCTGTCGTTCGCCTGTGCGGATACAACTGTCTCCCCTGCCCTTTTCCGAAAGGAAAAGGCGCATATCATTGCTGCTGACCTGCCGTACGGCATCCAGCACGCGCCTCAGGCCGGATCAAAACCCGAACCGCTTCTGCGGTTTCTCACCCGCGCGCTGCCTGCATGGAAACAGGCGCTGTCCCCAGGCGGTGCCCTCGCCGTCAGCTTCAATACCCTGACGCTTCCGGCTGATGAAGTCAGGAATGCGTTGATCCGTTCAGGATATAAGCTTCCTGAAAACGATCTTTTTGCTCATCTCCGCCATGAAGTGGAGCATGCCGTTGTCCGTGATGTTGTTTTTGCCCTGAATACTGAGGAGGAATCGGTAATATGACCCAGAATGAACTGAATGAAATGACTGTCCTGCAGCTCCGCAAGCTTGCAAAGGAAAACGGGGTTGTCCTCGGATCCGGGATTGATAAAGCGGGAATTATTGAAAAACTGCTTCCTGTCCTGTCGGACGCCGATTCCGGTGAGGACGGCGAGTCCGTTTCTGAAACGTTGTCCGAACCCAAATTTCAGGCTGCCTGGCATAACAGCGACTCGCCCAGGTACAGTGCGAAACCCGCCTATCAGGCTCCCGGAACGGCTCCCCGTCCGGCCTGGCAGAATACGACGCCTTCCGGACAGCACTATGCGCACGAGCAGCCCCATACACAGCCGTTCCGTCCCGGCGGATTTGCGCCGCGCTTCGGTCCTTCTTCCGGCGTGCCGCAGACGCCCGCTGTTTCTGACAGTCCGGAGCATGTTTCACCGGCCGTATCTTCTCCGCTGCCGGAAAAACGGATAAGCCACGGCGCGGAAACCGGATTCGGTCCCCGTGCATTCGGACCGCTTTCCACTCCTCAGCAGCGCACGCCGGAACCGTTTTCTCCGATTCAGATGCAGGATACAGGCATTCAGGCACCCTCCCTTGAGGAACTGCTGTCTTCCGGTGACTATGAAGAAGGCGAAGGAATTCTTGAACTGCATCCGGACGGATACGGTTTCCTGAGGAACGTACATTTTCAGCCTTCCACAAAAGATATCTATGTATCCATGGCGCAGATCCGTCGGTTCGGTTTGCGTACCGGCGACAAGGTCAGCGGCAAGATCCGTCCGCAGCGCGAAGGGGACAAATATGCCGCGCTGCTCTATATTTCAAGCATCAACGGTGTTCCTGAAGAAGAAGCGTTCTCCCGGCCGCTGTTTGACGAGCTGACGCCTATCTATCCTTCCAGGAGGATTTCGCTCGAAAGCAAAGACGGACGCTCTTTTCCGGATATGCGGCTGATTGATCTGATTGCGCCGCTCGGCTTCGGTCAGAGAGGTCTGATGCTTTGCCCTCCGAATACAGGAAAAACAGAAATCATGAAGCATTTCGCCTCGGTTGTCTGTGAAAACTATCCGGACGTGCATGTGCTCATGCTCCTGATTGACGTCAATCCGGAGGATGTGACGCTCCTGCGGGATTCTGTTCCCTGCTCTGTGCTTGCGTCCACTTTTGATCAGCCGCCCGAAGCGCATCTGCGGCTGTCTGAAATCGTTCTGGAGCGCGCTATGCGCCTGGTTGAGCAGCAGAAGGATGTTGTACTGATCGTTGACAGTCTCACCCGGCTCGCGAAAATATACACCACCGCGGCGGCCCAGCAGGGACGCAGCCTGCCCGGTATGGTCAATCCGTCCAGTCTGTTCCGGGCAAAGCGTCTGTTCGGTGCAGCCCGGGCGTGCAAGGAAGGCGGAAGCCTGACCGTGCTGGCAGCCATGGATATTGCCACCGGATCAAAGGTGGATGACTCCGTTGTCGAGGAATTCAAAGGAACCGCCAACACGGAACTGACCTTTGATCAGAATGTGGCCAGGGCCGGCGTGACGCCCGCGCTCAATCTTCAGCAGAGCTATACAAAAAATGCTGATATTCTCCTGGATGACCGTCAGAAAGAAGGACTTTCTCTCATCAGGACCATGCTTGGCAGCACTTCCTCTTCCGTCGCGATTCCGCAGCTAGTTTCCATGATGGATAAAACGGATACAAACGAGGCGCTTCTCCTGAAGATGAAAGACTGGTTTGCCCTGATGAACCGCTGACAGGAGGATGATATGGACGCTGTATATGTGATCGGCCATAAAAACCCGGATACGGATTCTGTCGTTTCCGCCATGGCCTATGCCGCGCTTCAGAACGCGCTGGGCGGAAATCATTATATTGCCGCGCGCTATGGTCATCTGAACACCGAAACAGCCTTCCTGATGAGCCGTTTCGGTTTTCAGCCGCCTGTTCATCTCCGTACGGTTCGCACACAGGTCAGCGATATCGATTTTGATACGCCGCCGATGCTCGGAGCCGGTGTTCCCATCTCCTATGCGTGGCAGGTCATGCACACAGGACAGAACAGGGTTTCTGCGCTGCCGATCATCGATGAGGACGGCCGTCTTTTTGGCCTTGTTACGGCGGGCGGAATGTCAGAATACGATATGCAGTCTGTTTCTGAACCGGTCATTTCCGCCGTTCCTGTTTTCAATCTGCTCAGCGCCCTTGAAGGGCACATCATCAACGATGAGGCGGACTGCTTTGATGAAATATCCGGTGAAATCGTGATTGCGCTTCCCGGAGATTCTTCCCGGATCAGCTCAGGCTCGGTGGTGCTCTGCGGGAATCAGAAGGATGTTGCGGATCAGGCGCTGGAAGCAGGAGCGTCCTGCCTGATTTTCTGCGGTACATCTCTCGGGGAGCAGTACAGGAACCGCTCTTCCGCCACCTGCATCATTGTCTGCCCTTTTGACGCCTACCGGGCTGCCAGGTTAATATTTCAGTCCATTCCGATCGGAAGGATCGCCCGGAAGGATAATATCCAGTTCTTTCATCTTTCAGATTTTCTGGACGATGTCCGTGAATCCGTAACCCAGAGCCGTTACCGCTCCTATCCTGTTCTGGATGAGGAAGAGCGGGTGGTCGGCACCCTTTCCCGTTATCATCTGATCCGTCCAAGGCGGAAAAAAGTGGTTCTCGTTGACCATAATGAAATCGGGCAGGCAGTCGCCGGCCTGGATCAGGCGGATATTATCGGGATCATTGACCATCACCGGCTGGCCGATATTCAGACAGGCAATCCGGTTTTCATGCGAAACGAGCCTGTCGGTTCCACAACCTCCATCATTGCGGCCATGTACCAGGAACACGGACTGATGCCTTCCCCTGCGCTCGCCGGCCTGATGGCTGCCGCCATCATTTCAGATACGGTCATGTTCAAAAGTCCTACCTGTACGCAGCATGACAGAATCCTGGCGGAAAGGCTTGCCCGACAGGCGGGAATTGATTGTACGGAGATCGGAAAAGCCATGTTCTCCCGCGGTGCGTCGTCCGATATGTCCGCGGAAGACCTCCTGAAATATGATATGAAGGAATTCCATCTCGCTTCCCATTCTCTCGTGATTTCTCAGATCACCACGGTAGAATCTGAACCGTTCCTTCAGAAGAAGGATGATTTCATTGAATCCCTTGAGAAGATCCGGAAGGAAAAACATTACGATCTTGCGGTCATGATGATCACAAATGTTTTGAAGGAAGGGACGGAACTGCTCTTCACCGGTGATTCTGAAGTGATCCGCAATGCGTTTGCGCCGGATCTGCGCGGAAACCATGTATTTCTTCCTCAGGTCCTGTCCCGCAAAAAACAGATTGTTCCAGCCCTGTCCCAGATCTGGGGCTGACCGGAAGAAGAAAAGCCGCATGCCTTGTCAGGCATGCGGCTTTTTGTCCTGTGTTTATTCGGAGATGCTGATCACTTCTCCGGTTTCATAATCCAGCCGGGCCGTCTTTCCGCTTCCGTATTTGACCTGAACAGCCTCTGTGTCCAGAATGATCTCCTTGGGATCCTTCTTCCCGGAATCATCGATTTCAGACTGCCACAGAATTGTCCCTTCCGGGGATACCGCAACCGGATCCGGTCCGTGTGAGCCGGCAATATACAGAATCCCGGTTTCCTCTCCGACGGCGATGACCGATGCGTCCCCGAACGGACAGGTCCATTTGGGGATGATCCAGCTTTCGGTCCCTTCAAGAAGGTCAATCATGGTCAGGCCGTATTCCTCGTCGTATACGCAGACCATCGGATCGTCTTCCATTCCGCCCATAAACGCTTTCAGCGTCACTGGTTTGCCTTCCTGTTTCACGGCTTCCGTATATCCCCAGATCGGCTCGTCGTTGATAAAACAGCCGATTCTGATATATTCCCATCTGTCGCGTTCTTCAGTGATCTCTTCATAGGCGGCCTGAACGGAAACATTGAATTCGTTCCAGTCCAGGACAGACTGTCCGTTGCCGATGACCTCGTCCCTCGTCATGATATCGCTGGACTGCCTTGTTTCTGCCGGTTCAGCTTCCGGAGCAGGCCTCAGGTGCTTCTTGAGGATATATCCTTCCTGTCCTTCATATTCGCACCGGATGAATAGTTCGGCCTGTTTTTTGTGCGGTCCTTTTGCGTATTGCCTGACGTTGTTGCTGCAGTACAGCACAATCGCGTTCTTCGGCACCTTTGCAAGCACTTTGGATGTCTTGTCAGGGGCAGAACGAAGAGACACGAATTCCTTGCATTTGACAACACGCATCGCGCCGATATAAAAGTTATCCTTTACGACCGCCTTTCTTTCAGCTTCGGCCGTCAGGACGGAAAGACAAAGGATCAGAATAATCAGTACGGCAATGCACTTTTTCACAGATCCTCCCCCTTTCTTATTCTGTATTTGCTTCTATTTTACTCCCAATACTACCCATTCTCAAGCAAGAACATGAAAAAAACTGTCTTCCTCTTGTTGCTGTGTGATTTATCGCTATAATGTTAAACTGTATACAGTATGCGGTCGCATGGGCCGCAGGAAAGCGGTGGTTTTATATGAATGCAGAGCTGATTGTCTTTATCCTCTACCTGATCTTTATGCTCAGTATCGGCGTCTATTTCTTTATTAAGAGCCGCGGTACCGGTGAAAAGGAATATTTCCTCGGCGGGCGGAAAATGGGTCCCTGGGTTTCCGCTCTTTCTGCAGGCGCTTCCGACATGAGCGCCTGGGTGCTGATGGGCCTGCCCGCGTCGATCTACGCGTTCGGTATCGGCCAGTCCTGGATTGCCATCGGTCTGGCGATCGGTTACGCGCTGAGCTGGATTTTTGAAGCCCCCCGTCTGCGTCGCTTTTCCATCGCTGCGGACGACTCCATCACGCTTCCGCAGTATCTTACAAACCGGTTTAAATCTTCCAGCAAGGTGCTGCAAATCCTGTGCGCCGTCATTTTCCTGGTTGCCTATACGATCTATGCGGCTTCCAGTGTAAAAGCATGCGGAACGCTTTTCCATACGGTCATCGGGATTGACGCGACGCTTGCGATGTATATCGCCGCGGCGATTATCGTAGCCTACACATTCATGGGCGGATTCAGCGCAGTCTGCTGGACCGACTTCTTCCAGGGGCTGCTGATGCTCGGCGCCCTGCTGATCGCCCCGATCTTTGCGCTCGGTCTGATTAACGGCGGTCAGGGCCAGATGACTGTTCAGGCTCTCGGGGAAGCCAATCCTGATTACTGGAATTTCTTCCCGGACTGGCAAACGGTCGTCTCCGGTCTTGCCTGGGGCCTCGGTTATTTCGGCATGCCCCATATTATTATCCGTTTCATGTCTGTTCGCAGCGACAAAGACCTCAAAAAGAGCGCCCGGATCGGTATTTCCTGGAATGTTCTGATTATTCTCTTCTCTGTTGCCGCCGGATGCATCGGTCATCTGTTCCTCGGTGAAGTCAGCGATTCCTCCACCGTCTTTATCCAGATGGTACGCACCATATTCCCTGCCGTTATTTCCGGAATCCTGCTTTCCGCCATCCTCGCGGCCTCCATGTCCACCGCGGATTCCCAGCTGCTCTGCGCGTCTTCCGCCTTCGCTTCCGATGTATATAAGCCAGTTATCAGGAAGAACCAGTCCACCGACAGGGAAATGTTCTGGGCCGGCCGTTATGTTGTCCTGATCATCGCCATTATCGCGGTCCTGATTGCTTCCAATCCCAACAGCGGTACAATCATGGGCCTGGTTGAGAATGCCTGGGGCATCTTCGGAGCCGCGTTCGGACCTGCGATCCTGCTCAGCCTGTTCTGGAAGCGCTTCACTTTCAAAGGCGCTGTGGCCGGAATTCTGGTTGGCGCCGTGATGGATATTGTCTGGCTTGCCTTCATCGGCCTGGGTGTCTATGAAATCCTTCCTGGTTTTGTCGCAGGCCTGATCGCAGCCGTTATTGTCACGCTGCTCGATAAGGAACCCGCACCCGAAGTTCAGGCGCTTTACGACCGCGCTGTTTCCGACGAAATGGAATAAACAGAAACAGCGAACGATCCGGCATACTGTGCCGGATCGTTTTTTTGTTTGATTGAAAAGAGCGCGCCGTTTCGGCGCGCCCGCAGGAAAACTTATTCAATATTGAAGCGCTTCTTGAAGCGATCAACACGGCCGCCCGTGTCAACCAGCTTCTGTTTGCCGGTATAGAAAGGATGGCACTTGGAACAGATATCCACCTTCATCTCTTTCTTGGTAGAGCCGGTTTCAAAAGTTTCACCGCATACGCAGCGAACCACGCACTTACCATACTGGGGATGAATATTTTCCTTCATTGCTGTTTCACCTCTTTCGCGTATGCAATGGCGGATGAACCGCAAAAAGTATATTAACATATTCATGAATTCATTGCAAGCATTTTTTCATAGAATATGTTATAATTCAGTTATATTTCAGGAGGTGGTCTTTTGTCTTCAGGAAGTCTTCCCGTCTTTTCACCGGAAGAACGGGCAGTCTATTCCCTGATTTCTTCCGGAAACGGAATCATGGCGAAAGACATCGCGTCCAGGCTCGGCCTAGTACGTTCCGCTGTGAACCGTCTGCTGTTCTCCTCCCCGCTGATGCATGAGCTCTGCTATCAGGACAGCGCATACCGCTGGCACGCGCTGATCCGTCAGGCACCTGTTCATGAGGGACTCTACGAGTTTTCCGGCTGGTATGGAACGGTCCGTGAATTCATGGACGCGTCGGAGGATAGCTGGCTTCGCTCCCTGCAGGAAGGATGCAGAAGGATCGGCCGGAACCTGAATGACATGCGCGGGCTGTTCCATTCTTTTCTGGATTGCCGCTCCGTGATGCAGATGCTCTTCCGGGATCTTTCCGGGATGACCGACGCTTCCTTTCAGGACTGGGAAATCGTCTTTGAACTGAGAATCAACCGCGCCAGAATGATCAGAATCTATACGGATGTACTGGTGATCACGCAGGATCATGTATTCAGCCTGGAATTCAAGATGAAGAATGCCGTAGATGCGGAAGAGGTGTTTCAGGCGGCGAAATACTGCCCTTATCTGGAAGTGATTTTCGGTTCGGCCTATGAGATCTGTCCCGCGCTGGTCCTGACCGGTGCTTCCGAACTCTTTGATTTCGCACCCATCGGACAGACGGATATGCTTCTGCCTGTCGCTTCCGGAGACATGCTTTTTAACGTTTTCAATGAATATCTCGGTTTTCTTGCCTGAATGCTTTCTGACACAAGGGTGAAAATTGCGTGAATCCAAAGGGAATAGCCGATTTCGTGTCGAACAAAACAAGGTCTATTGTATAAGAAAGGACAGAATTTCCGAACATGAACAGAACAGAACAGGAACAGCATTTTGATGTAGGCGGCCAGGCTGTCATGGAAGGCGTGATGATGCGCTCCCCCACTGCCACCGCCGTTACCGTCAGGCGCCCTGACGGGACGATGGTTACCAAACTGACGCCCTTTGTCCCGCTGAAGCAAAAGCATCCATGGATGGGAAAACCGTTTGTCCGGGGAATTATCAATATGGGCACCATGCTTTACTACGGCATGAATACCCTTGAGGATTCCACCAAAATGCTCGGCATGCTGGATGAGGAGCCGACGAAGTTCGAAAAATGGCTGGCTGCGAAACTCGGAAAAGGCGTTGACAGGATTGTCATGGCCTTTGCCATCATCCTGGCTGTGATCCTGTCCGTCGCGCTGTTTATTGCGCTGCCTGCCGGGGTGGAAAGCCTGCTCCGCAGTGCCGGCATGTCCACGGTGGGTTATACGCTGATCGGCGGGCTGATCAAGATTCTCCTGCTGGTCGGATATATGATCTTCTGCGGTTTTGTTCCGGATGTCCGTAGAACCTTCCAGTATCACGGCGCGGAGCACAAATCCGTTTACTGCCATGAATCATCCCTTCCGCTGACGCCGGAGAATGCCCGGACCTTTTCCCGCCTTCATCCCCGCTGCGGCACCGCTTTCCTGCTGATTGTTTTCCTGATCAGTATCTTCCTTTTCCTGGTGCTGAATGTCCTTGTCCCGATCGGTAATTTCTTCCTCCGGTTTTTATTTCACCTGGCGATGCTTCCCATCGTTGCCGGGATCAGCTACGAGGTGCTCATGGGCCTTGCCCACTCCGGGAGCAAAACCGCCTGCATTCTTCGCTGGCCCGGTATGCAGATGCAGCGCCTGACCACCCGTGAACCTGATGAGAAAATGCTCGAATGTGCGATTGTATCGGTGAATGTGGTGCTGAACGGGATTCCGGAACACGCGCGCAGAACACCTGAGGGCTGGGCAGTATTCAATGACTATCGCGAATCCGAACCCGGTTATGTTCCTCCCGCGGACAGCGGTACCGAAACCGAAGAGCCGGATCACGGCTCCGCCGGACCGGAGGATACGTCTGAACCATGAATCCCCGTGATTTGATCCGATCGGCAGCGGCTGTTTTCCGTGATGCGGGAATCCCTGATCCTGAAAATGACGCCGCGCTGCTTCTTTCCGGGCTGACGGGAAAACCTTCTCTGGAACTCCGTCTCGATATGGATACGGATCTGTCCGCCTCCGTGCTTGACGACTATCAGAAGCTTGCTGAAAAGCGTCTTTCCAGAATACCGCTTCAGTATCTTCTCGGGGAAGCTCCCTTTTGCCGGCGGACCTTCAAGGTGGATTCCCGTGTGTTGATTCCGCGGCCTGAAACGGAACTGCTCTGCGGCTGGGCGCTGGATATCCTGGAAAACGTTAAGGCTCCACGGGTTCTTGATCTGTGCTGCGGCAGCGGGTGTATCGGTCTGACCATCAAAGCGGAACGTCCGGATGCTGCTGTGACGCTGTCTGATATTTCCTCGGATGCGCTCAATGTGACAGCGGTGAACGCGGTTCGGTTTTCCCTGGATGTTTCCATCAGGCAGTCAGACCTTTTTGCCGGTCTTTCCGGCTCTGACTATGATCTGATCGTCAGCAACCCGCCCTACATCCCTTCTTCGGAATGCCGGTCGCTGCAGCCTGAAGTGCTGAAAGAGCCTTTGCTTGCGCTGGACGGCGGCCCGGACGGATGTGACCTGTACCGCCGTATTATATGCGGCGCGGGCGCTGTACTTGCTCCCGGCGGAAAGCTGTTGATGGAAATGGGTATTGAAGAGTCTGATTTCATTGCATCGCTTCTTTCGGAGCAAGGCTATACCGGTATCGAAATCAGAAAGGATTTCGCAGGCATTGACAGAATGGTCCTTGCAACCCTGAACTGACGGAGGCTGTATGTTCGATAAACTGGAATCACTCACAGACCGGTACCGTGAACTTTCCGAAGCCATTGCACAGCCGGAGGTTATTCAGGATTTCCCGCGCTATCAGGCCTGTCTGAAGGAACGTTCCGCCATTGAACCGGTCGTTCTGAAATATGAATCATTTCTTCAGGTGGAAAAACATATCGCTGAAGCCAGGGAACTGACCGCAGACCCGGATCTGGGCGCTGAAGCGGTATCAGAGCTGGCCTCCCTGGAAGACAGGCGGCAGACCATGATTGATGAACTCATGGTCCTGATGATTCCGGCGGATCCCCTGGATGACCGGAATGTGATTATGGAGATCAGGGCCGGCGTCGGCGGTGAGGAGGCGGCGCTTTTTGCGGGCGACCTGCTTCGGATGTATCTGAAATACGCTGACCGGAACCGTCTAAATGCGTCCATCGTTTCCCTGAGCGATACTGACCTCGGCGGCGTTAACGAGGCGCTTTTGATGATTTCAGGTCAGGAAGCTTTTTCCCGGATGAAGTACGAAAGCGGCGTGCACTGCGTAAAACGGGTTCCTGTAACGGAAAGCGGCGGGCGGATCCATACGTCCACCGTGACGGTAGCTGTCTTTCCTGAAGCTGAAGAGATGGAGCTGACAATCGATCCTTCTGATTTGCGGATAGATGTTTTTCACGCTTCCGGGCATGGAGGACAGGGCGTCAACACCACGGACAGCGCTGTCAGGATTACTCATCTGCCGACCGGCCTTGTCGTCTCCTGCCAGGATGAGCGGAGCCAGCTGGAGAACAAAACGAAAGCGCTCCGTGTACTCCGCTCCAGGCTGCTGGATAAAGCCCGCGAGGAAAAGGAATCGGCGCTTGCCGAAGACAGGCGGAACCAGATCAGGTGGGGTGAGCGCAGCGACCGGATCCGTACGTATTATTTTAATCATGACTATGTGGTGGATCATCGCCTGAATCTCACCGTGAACCGGGTCAGCACCGTTATGAACGGTGAACTGACTCCTTTCATTGATGCGCTGCGCCTCGCTGAGAAAACGGAAAAACTCAAATTCGGAACCGGAAGTGATCGTTCTTGAATACCCGGCTGTTGTCACCCTGTGAAAGTACTTATAAGGATGCTTCGGAAATACTGAAGAACGGAGGGCTTGTCGCCTTCCCCACTGAGACCGTCTACGGTCTCGGTGCGAACGCCCTGGACCGGCAAGCCGTGCTTTCCATCTTTGCCGCCAAAGGCCGTCCTGCGGACAACCCGCTGATTGTACATATCCATGACAGGAATCAGCTGGATCCGCTGTGCGATGTGCCTGAACGCGCATTTCCACTGATGGAAGCATTCTGGCCGGGACCTCTGACAATTCTCTGTGTGAGAAAACCTGCGGTTCCCGCGGAAGTAACTGCCGGGCTTCCGACCGTGGCAATCCGTATGCCTTCCCATCCGGTTGCCCGTGCCATGCTGCAGGCCTGTAATCTTCCGGTTGCGGCTCCTTCAGCGAACAGTTCCGGAAGGCCGAGTCCCACTACAGCGGCCCATGTGCTGGAAGATATGGACGGAAAGATTCCCCTGATTATCGATGGCGGGATGTGCGATGTCGGGCTTGAATCCACGGTGCTTGATCTTTGTCATGGAGAACCGGTCATTCTTCGTCCGGGCGGTATCACCCGGGAAATGATCAGCAGCGTACTGAAATGCGACGTAGCAGTGGCAGGCAGCGTCCTGCGTCCCCTTCGCGAAGACGAAACTGCGCTTTCACCCGGTATGCGTTACAGGCATTATGCGCCGAAGGCCGTTGTCACGCTTGTCAGCGGAAAAGAGGACAGGGTTGTTCCGATGATGAGAAAGCTGTGTCTGGAGCAGGAAGCGCTGGGCAAGAAGTCCTGCGTCCTCTGTTTTTCTGAACATGTAACTTCCCTCTCGGACTGCCGCCCGCACGATATCGGTTCTGTGACCGCTCCATCCGAAACCGCTCACCGGCTGTTCGATATTCTCCGGAGTCTGGATGACGAAGGCTTTGAAATGGTTTTCAGCGAAGTGATTCCGCCGGAAGGCATCGGGCTGGCTGTGATGAACCGGCTCGGAAGGGCGGCTTCTTTCCGGTGCGTCCAGGCTGATTGATGTGCTTCTTTCTGGTTACGCCTCATCGCAATAAGACCGGCCTCCATTGTCGGAGGCCGGTCTTTCTGTCGGGAATACGGTGATTGTTCAGATCAGATCTTCAGCATGTCGCTGAATGCCTTCAGCGCTCCGTCCGTTTCATGGGCGAGCACGCGCTTGGCCAGCACCTTGCCCAGCTGTACGCCTTCCTGGTCGAAACTGTTCAGGTTCCACAGGAAGCCCTGGAACATGACCTTGTTCTCAAAGTGGGCCAGCAGCGCTCCCAGTGCTTCGGGCGTCAGCCGGTCGCCGATAATGATGCTGGAAGGCCGGTTGCCGGCAAAACGCTTGTTCCTGTTCTCGTCGTCCTTGCCGCAGGCGAAAGCCATGATTTGCGCAGCTACATTGGCGCAAAGCTTCTGCTGGCTGGTGCTTCCCTGAATCATGACATCCGTTTCAGCCTGATTGTTCACAAATCCGATAAACTGGAGCGGGATGATGTCTGTTCCCTGATGGAGCAGCTGATAGAAGGAATGCTGTCCGTTCGTCCCCGGTTCTCCGAAGATAATCGGTCCGGTCGGATAATCGACAGGTTCTCCCCTTCTGTTCACACTCTTGCCGTTGGATTCCATGTCCAGCTGCTGCAGATGCGCCGGGAAGCGGCTCAGCGCCTGCGAATACGGCAGCACTGCGGTGGCGGGATATCCGAGGACGTTCCTTTCATATACGCCGATCAGCGCGTCCAGCATTGCTGCGTTTTGCATCGGGTCGTCTCCTGCGGAAAGTTTGTCCTCTTCCGCAGCGCCGTTCAGGAAACGGGCAAAGATTTCCGGTCCGAACGCCAGGGAAAGCACGGCGCCGCCAACAGAAGAAGTGGAGGAATAGCGTCCGCCGATATAGTCGTCCATGAAGAACGCGGCCAGATAATCACTGTTCGACGCCAGCGGAGAAGTCTCACTGGTAACAGCGATCATGTGCCTGGACACGTCGAGCCCGGCATTCTTCAGCGCGTCCTTGACAAAGGCTTCGTTGGTCAGCGTTTCAAGTGTCGTGCCGGATTTGGACACGAGGATGAAAATGGTTCGGGCAGGATCAACGGAGCCCAGGACCGCCGCGGCATCGTCCGGATCAACGTTGCTGATGAACTTCGCTTCCATCCGGAAGCATCCGTTCTTCCGGGCCCAGTTTTCAAGGGCCAGGTACATCGCCCGGGGTCCCAGATCGCTTCCGCCGATGCCGATCTGCACGACCGTGGTGAATTTCTCGCCTTTTTCGTTCAGGATCTCTCCGTCATGAATCTTTTTGGCGAACGCGGCGATTTTCTGCTGCTGTTCGGTATAGAAAGCCCGTTTGTCCTTTCCGTCCGCAATGACGTTTTCACCCAGCTGTCCCCGGGTCAGGTGATGCAGTACAAGCCTTTTTTCGCCGGTGTTGATCACAGCGCCGTTGTAAAGTTCCTCGAACTTGGAGGCCAGCTGCGCTTCCCGAGCCAGGTCGCACAGGGCTTTCAGGATTTTGTCATCCACCTGTTTTGCTGCATAGGAGTAAACCAGACCGGCAGCCATGGGAACCTGGTATCTGCGGACCCGCTCTGTTCCTTTTTCCCCCGCCATGACCGATGTCAGGTCGGCAGGCTCTGTTTTGACGACGTTCTGCCAGGATGTCAGTTCGTTCAGATTATTCCATTGATTCATATCTCAGAACCTCCATATTCTTTTTGTCTGGTTTTATTATAGCTTTCGTCCTGTTTTCTTTCAAGCGTTTTGAAATGAAAAACCCCTGTACCTTGCGGTACAGGGATAAAACACATTGTTCTGATCAGCGCTTGCTGAACTGGGGAGCACGGCGGGCAGCCTTCAGACCGTACTTCTTGCGTTCCTTCATACGAGGATCGCGGGTCAGCAGGCCGGCCTTCTTCAGGGTGCC
>CAMKEI010000020.1 GCA_946411525.1 uncultured Clostridia bacterium
CCGGTGTGATTCCGGGGCCGACAGTACAGTCTGGATGAGAGAAGAACGGAACAGAGATAATACCGCGCGTCAGCGCATAATGCTCTCCGCCTCCTTGAAGCAAAATGAGAAGTTGCTTTAAGGAGGCGCGCGCATTATAAGGAGGGTATTACCATGACAGCACAGACAAAATCCAGAATTCTTTCCACCGCAGGCCTGACCCGTATCGCCATTCTGGCGGCGGCCGGGGTCGCCCTATCCATGCTGGAATTTCCCGTTTTTGCCGGAGCGCCGTTCTACAAGCTTGATCCCAGCGGACTTGCGGTAATGCTGGCGGGCTTTTCCATGGGGTTCCCGGCAGGCGTGCTGACGCTGCTGATCAAGGATCTTGTCAGCCTGCTGGTTCATCCCAGCGGCGGATGGGTCGGACAGCTGGCGGATTTTATTGCCCTATTCGCGTTTTTCGCGCCGGCGTCTCTTGTTTATTTCAGGAAGAAGACCCGCTTAAACGCTCTGATCGGAATGATTATCGGGATCGCCGTCATGACGGTCGCCGCCGTGCTGGCGAATCTGTATATTCTGTTCCCGGCTTACGGAGTCCCGAACGGTGAGAGCTATATCCTGCCCTTTACGGTGCCTTTCAACCTGATCAAAGGCGCTGCGCTGACGATTGTCACTTTCCTGATCTACAAGCCGCTGTCTCCGATTCTGCATGGAAAAATCAAGTAACGTACAAAGAGGAATGAACTGATATGCCGATGGACGGGCTGACGGCGGGATTTGCCGCCAGAGAACTGAATGAGATACTCCGGGGCGGGCGGATCGACAGGATCACCCAGCCGGAGCGGGACACAGCAGTCCTGGTGATTCGCTCGGGCGGTATGAATCACCGGCTGCTCCTGTGTGCCTCGCCGAACAACGCCCGGTGCCACCTGACCATGAAGTCGTATTCCAATCCGCTGGAACCGCCGGCCCTGTGCATGCTGATGCGCAAGCAGCTGACCGGCGCACGGATTACCGAAATCCGTCAGATCGGCGGAGACCGGATCGTACATGTGGATATGGACGCGGTCAATGAACTGGGAGACCATGTGCTCCGCCGCCTGGTGCTGGAGATCATGGGACGCCATTCCAATCTGCTGCTGCTGGACGAACAGGATCGGATCCTGGAAGCGACACGGCACGTTAACCCGGAGATGAGCCGGGTGCGTCAGATTCAACCCGGCATGATCTATCTGCCTCCGCCCCGGCAGGACAAGCTGGATCCGGAAACGCTGACCGGAGAAGCGCTTTACGGGAGAATCGCGGGAACCCCTGCCGATTCCGCTTCATTTCCGGTCGGGAAGGCAAACAGGGCGTTCGGCAAAGTGCTCGGAGAAACGGTTTCAGGGCTCAGCCGGGCTTCGGCGGAAGAGTTGGCTTTCCGGGTGACACAAGGCGCGGAATGGCCTGACGATCTGAAGAACGCCTGTATGCGTCTGGCGGATCTGCTCCGGCGGCTGCCGTCAATGGCTGACGCCCGGGTGCTTTTCGGTGAAAACGGGGAAGCGGAGGACGTATTTCCTTTCCCATATCTGTCCGTACGTACGGAGGAGCAGAAACCGTACAAAACCCTCAGCGAGGCGTTGGAGATCTATTTCGGCACCCGGGACACCCGGGAACGGCTGAATCAGCGGAGCGCGGCCATGATCCGGACACTGAAGGGGCAGCTCGACAGGTGCCAGCGAAAACTGGCCATCCAGCAGGAAGAACTATCCGCCGCGGGACGGATGGAAGAATACCGCCGGATGGGAGAGGCAATCAACGCAAACCTCTACCAGCTGAAAAAAGGCATGACGGAAGCGACGCTTACGGACTGGAACGATCCGGAAGGCGGAAGCATCACCGTACCGCTGGATATCAGGCTGACCCCCGGGCAGAATGCCCAGAAGTATTTCAAGAGGTATCAGAAAGCGCGTTCCGCTCGGGAGATTGCCGCACAGCAGCGGGACAGGACCCTTGCTGAGATCGACTATCTGGAGAGTATGCTGCTCGACGTGGATAAATGCGTCGGAGAGAGCGAACTGGAGGAGATCCGCCAGGAACTGGTCCGCACAGGTTACATGAAAAAAACGACCAGCCGGAAGCAGCAGCGCCAGTTGCCCCAGAGCAAGCCTTACCGCTATCTGTCCGATGACGGAATTGAAATCCTTGTCGGAAAGAACGCCGCGCAGAACGACCGGATTACGCTCGGCGCAGGGCCGGAGGAATTATGGCTGCATGCCAAAGACATGCCCGGCAGCCATGTGATTATCCGCCGGGAGGGTGAAATCCCCCAGGCTACGATGAAACAGGCGGCACTGCTGGCGGCATGGTACAGCAAAGGCAGCCGCAGTTCGCTGGTGCCTGTGGATTATACGCTGCGCAAGTATGTTAAAAAACCTTCCGGGGCTGCGCCCGGGAAGGTGATCTATACGCATCAGAAGACGGCGTATATGACGCCGGAGGAAGAAGAGATCAAAAGGATCAGGCTTGTGGAAGCCTGATCCCTTTTCAGTTCGGAATTAAAGTGATTTATTCGCCTTTAAGCGTGTGATATACAGCGTCAAAGCAGGTTTTGATCTTGTAGTCCCGGGTCAGCAGACAACCGTAAGGACTGTTCAGGTCATGCACGTAATTGCCTTTCATACCTGCAGGCGCATCCACCAGGCCCCAGATGCAAACGGCGGTCAGCGGCGCATTCTCTTCCGTGTTGGCCTTCATGAATACATCGCTGAACAGTTTTGAATAGAAGGCGTCATGTTCCGCGACCTTAGTCTTGTCAAAGTTGCGGACGGCCATTTCCGTCAGCTGTACTTCCATGCCCAGGGACGCGTAGGTTTCGATGGATTCTTTCACATTCGTGATGATGGATGGATCCAGGCAGCCGTTCTGCTCGCCGTAGCCGCCCATATAGCCCTGCATACCAACGCCGTCAATCAGGGAGCGGGGATTGCCTTCCTCGTCCGTCGCATAGGATTGGATGCTCTTCACCAATGCGCAGGCAGCCTTTCGTTTGGCCGGGAAAAACAGGTTATAGTCGTTGTAAAACAGTTTGATATCCACGCCGAGTTTGTCTATGGCATTCCGCGCGCAGAGGAACGCAAATTCGACGTAGTCGTCCCCGACGTATTCCAGGAAGCAGTTTTTTTCTCCGTTCCGTTTGGTGCGCAGATGGCGCAGATCCGTCACGCTGTATTCGCCGCCGTTATCGCCGATGGCCTCGTTGACGACATCCCAGCAGTAGATCACGCCGGGGAATTTCTTTTCGAAATGGTTGATGACCCGCTCGATATAGCAGGCAAGGCGGGCCCGTATCGTTTCCTTGTCCGCGATGGGCTTGGCCAAATTATAGTCTTCATGGAAGAACCACTTGGTCATATAGGCATCCCAGACCAACACATGCCCGCGAACCCGGATACCGTTCTGCTGCGCCCAGGTAAGCATAGCGTCCGCCCGGGAGTAGCTCATACAGGGCATGCCGTCCTTGGCGGATTTCGAAGCCCCTTCGTCCAGCAGGGAATAGGCCTTGGTCTCGTTGCAGCATGTGACGGAATTGAAATGCCGGGCCAGGAAATCCATGAAGACCTGGTTCCTCATGTCGTCATAGCTGAAGGCACCGCCAAACTTGAAACCGTAAGGTTCGGTCAGCTGCCACATCGGATCGTAATCCTCGGATACGGTTCCCGCCTCTTCAGCGAACGCAGCCACCGGCAGAACACAGAAAATGAATGCAAGAATCAGCATCAGGAATGTTTTCATGGGAGACCTCCAATTTCAAGGATGAATTATGAATTGTGAATTCTGGATCAATCAGACTTCTTCCATTGTGCAGCCACCGATGAACTCACGCAGGAGGGAGAGCGGCGGGATTTCATTCTGTATGGACTCATCCACGTCCGGCAGATAGTTCAGCGCCTTGATCAGGCGGCGGGAGAGCAGGTAGTTGGGGGAGGAAGACGGTACTTCCATCAGCAGTTTATAGGCGTAGAACTTCAGGATCGGCAGCTCATACTGGAGAGCGGTATTGAACATGCTGTCCGCATTCTCCTGATAAGTAAAGATGTACTTTTCTTCCGCACTGCGCACCCGGGGCCACATTTCCAGCGTGGTTTCCGGAGGATAGCCGCGGAACTGGTTGTCCCGGACGATGCGGCGCAGCAGACGGACGTCCGTGGTGCGGATCCGGTTGTGGTCGTCCAGGTTCAGGCAGGTCAGCGCACTGGCAAAAATCCTGTAGATCTCATCCGCCGGAAGCATCTCGCATACCTGCGGATTCAGGCCGTGGATACCTTCCAGGATGATAATTTCGCCGGGGGCGAGGGTGGTGGGCGGCGTCAGGTAATCCTTGGAACCGGAGGCGAAATCGAAATTGGGCATGAAAACTTCCTCACCGTTGAGCAGTCCGGTCAGGCTGTCGGAGAGGAGCTTCAGATCCAGCGCGTCAATGGAATCGTAGTCCCGGGTGCCGTCGACCTGCAGGGGCATGTCATCCCGGTTGATGAAAAAGTCATCCATGGAGATCCGGCGACAGGCGTGGCCATACATCTGCAGATGCACGCCAAGCCTTCCGGCGAAGGTTGTTTTGCCGCTGGAGGAAGGACCGGCCACCAGCACGATGTGCTTGTTCTGGTCGTGAATTTTCCTTGCGATCCGGTGAATGGCGGCTTCGTGGAGCGCTTCGTTCACGCGGATGAAGTTGCGCAGTTTGTTATCCTCGATCATCCGGGACAGATCGGAGACGTTTGTGACGCCCAGGATCTCACACCACTCGGCACTCTGGTTAAAGATTTCGAGATGCTTCGGACGATAAACATACGGAGCGGCATGGTCGAAGTCGGCGCCGGCCGGCAGCTGCAGCACAAAGCCGCCCCTCAGTTCGAATATGGTAAAGACTTTGACATAACCGGTGGAAACGGTCATGGCACCGTAGAAGTATTCCCACATTCCGTCGATGCAGTACATATTGAAATAGGGAACCGTACGATGCTTCAGCAGATTGACCTTGTCCGGCATCTGCTCTTCCTCAAAATACCGGATGGCGTCTTCCTTGGTCCAGCGCTTCTTTTCGAAGACCAGATCCAGTTCGGTGAGACGCCGCATTTCGTTTTCAATACGAACGATATCCTGACGGTGCAGTTCGATGCCGGGCAGGCGGACAAACACGCCGTAGCCGACGGAGTATTCGATCCGGACCCGCTGATAAGGATAGAGATGACGGAGGGCAAGCAGCATCACAAAGCGCAGGGAGCGCTCATAGATCCGGCGGCCTTCCTCGTTTTCCAGCGTCAGGGGTATCAGTGTGCAGTCCTGCCGGAGGACGTCGTTCAGTTCACAGACGACACCGCCCGACTGCGCGGCAAGGGTGCCTCGGGGAAACGCGTCAAGCGCTTTGAGGCAATCCATGACGGTTTTGCCTTCCGGGAATTCTTTTTCGTTGTTCATGGAACGGATGATCATGAGGTGCCCTCCTTAATCAAACGGCATACTGGACACATCAGCGTTCAGCAGCTCTTCATCCGGATCGGGAAGCGTACCATGCTCCGCCAGATACTGTTCCTGACGCTGCCGCACCTGAAGCTGCTTGGTATGCACATAGGCTACATTCGCGTGTGTGGCCGGGGCGGCGGTGCGGGTCATAATCTTTTTGCCGTCGTCATCAATCCGGAACCGGAGGCGGATCAGGACGCGGCCGTGGTTTTTACATCTGGCAACAGCAATATACTTATCGGCGCTCTGTTTAATATATTCGCCGTCCATTGTCAGAACCCTTCCGCAGCGCGGACAGGTCGGATGAATTGCGGATTCGCTTTTCAGCGCGTCCCGGACGGAATCAAAAATTTCGCCGGGCGTTTTCTCACGGGAGGAACGCCTGCCATGGATCAGCTCCTTCGGCTCACGGGCATAGTTCAGTACGGCGGACGGATCCGGCAGCGTGCGGAAGACCAGGGCCGTATACCAGGCGTCGTTCAGCGCGTTATGGAAAGACATGTTTTCATCCGGCTCGATGCCTGTCAGTTCCATGGCAGCCTTCAGGCCGGCACGGTCTTTAAGTTTGTGCTCCTGACTGAACAGCTGCTGGATGTCGCAAAGCGGCGGCAGGGGAATATCCTCGCAATGGAAGAAATGAATATTCTGATACAGGACGCTGACGTCATCAATGCCCCAGGTCAGCAGCGTATAATCGTCCCCGCACCATGACGTGAACTGTTCCAGCGCTTCCCGGAAAGCCGGGGCGCCGGCGAGCGTCTCAGAATCCAGGCCGGTCATGCGGCGGATACGGGGATGGATGCGCAGGTAATGTGTCGGCGCGATCGGGATTGAGATCGAATCCGACGGATTCAGGTTTCCGTCAAGCTTCACGGCGCCGATCTGGATCATTTCGAAGATCAGTTTGTCACCGACCTCGCGGTAGGCGCGGCTCTGATAGGAGATAGGCTGATTCCATTCCAAATCCAGGATGATATAGGTCATAACTGCCTCAATTCATAATTCACAATTCATAATGGTTTGCGGCCGCAGTTCCGGCCAGGGCACCGGTTGACCAGGCAATCTGCAGGTTGAAGCCGCCCGTATGAGCGTCAACGTCGATCATTTCACCGGCAAAGTAGAGGTTCGGGATCAGCCTGCTGCGCATAGCGCTGGGCTCGATTTCCTTTACGCTGACACCGCCGCGCGTAACGACTGCCTCGTCGACAGGTCTCGGAGCCCTGACTGTCAGCGGCAGGGCCTTGAGGCGGCCCAGGAGTGTTTCCCGCTGTGCGGATGTAATCTGACTGCAGGGCAGGGAAACGCTGACGCCGCACAGAGCGGGAAAGAGCTCCGCGAGGCTTGCAGGCAGCAGGCCCGGCAGAACGCTTTTCAGCTGCTTTTTCCCCGCTTCGGCGAAATCCCGGCGGAGACGGGCATCCAGCTGCTCCCGGGAGAGTCCGGGTTTCAGGTCGACAGTCAGCACGGCACCTTCAGCAGGAACGGGCAAGTGACAGCTGGCTTCCAGGGCTAGAGGCCCGGAGATTCCGAAGTGGGTGAAAAGCATTTCACCGATCTCGGAATACAGCGTTTTTTTGCCGGCTGACAGAGTCAGCGTTACGTTCCGCAGGCTCAGCCCCTGCAGGGACCGCGGCCAGGTCTCCTCCGTTTCCAGACCGACCAGGACGGGAGATGGCGGGATCACAGTATGCCCCAGTGCTTCGGCAAAGCGGTATCCGTCGCCGGTGGAACCGGTGGAAGGATAGCTCAGCCCGCCGCAGGCGAGAATCACCGCATCCGCGGGCAGATAAGATCCGTCAGCGAGCTCCGCGCCGGCAATCCGGCCGCTGTCCGTTTTCAGACGGCGGACAGCACTGTTCAGGCGGATCCGGACATTCAGCTTCCGGAGAAGGGAGGCCAGGGCTTTGGTCACGTCGCTGGCCTTCTCAGAAGCGGGGAATACGCGTTTCCCGCGCTGTACGATGACCGGACAGCCGCATTCTTCCAGCAGCACCATCATATCCCGGGGAGAAAAAAAGTTCAGCGCGCTGTACAGGAACCTCGGATTACGGGGCACCTGAGCCAGAAAACCTTCCAGGTCGCAGTCGTTGGTCAGGTTACAGCGGCCTTTGCCGGTAATATACACTTTCTTTCCGAGCTTTTCGTTCTTTTCCAGCAGGGTAACATTTCCCCCTGCCCGGGCAGCGAAAACCGCGGCCATCATGCCGGCCGCGCCGCCCCCGATGACCAGGATCTCTGACATACATGCCTCCGTAAGCCATTCAGTCCACGGGAGAGTATACGGGAAAAGAGGCAATTATGCAAGAAGATCAAGCATAGCCCGCAGGAACGCGCCGCAGTCGCATCGGATCACAATGTCAGCATATCCGCAGATCGGCGCGTCAGGATCCGTATTTACCGCGACGAGTTTCTGCGCGGCGACGCCTGCCATATGCTGAATGGCACCGGAGATTCCCAGCGCCAGATACAGCCGCGGAGAAACGGTCTTGCCGGTCTGGCCCACCTGGCGGGGGTAGGGCATGATTCCGTTATCCACCAGGGGACGGCTTGACGCGAGCGAACCGTGCAGCTTCCGGGCCAGCTTTTCCGCGAGGGAGATGTTTTCCGCGCTGCCGATACCCTGACCGACGGCAACCAGCACGTCTGCTTCCCCGATATCCGAATCCGCCCCGGAAGCAAGCTGTTCCAGCCATTCGAAGGCACGGGGCCCTGCCGTCCGGGCCTCCGTGATCAGGCGCCAGGGCTTGTCCGGATCCGGAACCGGCGCGGGAAAGACTTTCGGGCGTACGGTCGCCATCTGCGGCCGGTGTTCCGGACATACGATGGTCGCCATCAGATTCCCGCCGAAAGCAGGACGGGTCTGACGCAGCAGGCCTGTTTCCGGATCTGCGGCGAGGGCGGTGCAGTCCGCCGTCAGGCCGGTGTCCAGCCGGGCAGCCAGCCTTGGCGCCAGAGAGCGTCCGAAGGCGGTCGCGCCGAACAGGAGGATGGACGGGCTATACTTCCGGACAAGACCGGTGAGAATTGCTGTATACTGCAGTTCGTCCGGCTGTTCGGTATCCGCGTTTTCGATCAGAAGCACCGTGTCGGCCCCGGCGGCGCCAAGGCCCGGCGCAAGGCTCCCGTTTTTCCCCGGAAGCACGGCTGTAACGGAACAACGCAGATCCGATGCGAGCCGGGAGGCCTTCCCCAGCAGTTCAAAGGCAACAGGATGAACCCCCGCCGGGGTTGGCTCACAAAAGACCCACAGGCCGCCTGAACTGAGATTCTCCGACATGAATCAATCCTCCTGACGGTTTATTCCGTGATCAGTCCGGCTGACTTCAGCCGGGCGGTAAGCGCCTGCGCCTGCTGCGCAGGCGTTCCGGAAAGGATTTCACTTTTCTTTTCAAGAACAGGACGGAAAGAAGAGATGACACGGGTGGCAGAGCCGGCCAGCCCGGTACGGACAGGATCCAGCCGGAGATCTGCGTGGTCCGCCGAAGGGACCGCCTTTTCCTCGGCCTGCAGGATGCCCGTGAGGGAAGGCAGGCGAGGGTTATTGATTTCCCTGAGAACGGTCAGCAGCGCGGGAAACCTGATCCGGAGCCGGACATAGCCATTGTCCGTCAGCCTGCGGACAACCGCGGACTCATCCGTGAGATCTTCCACAGCGGCAACGTCGCTTACATGGGGAATGCCGAGACACTCCGCCAGCATCGGCCCGACCTGGGCGGTATCCCCGTCTGTGGCCATACGTCCGCACAGAATCAGATCCGGCAGGCCGTCCGCGGAGATCGCGGCAGCCAGCACCCGGGCGGTGGCCAGCGTATCGGATCCGGCAAAAGCGCGGTCAGTGAGCAGCAAGGCGCTGTCGACACCCAGCGCAAGGACACGGCGCAGCATCCCGGCGGCGGCCGGAATACCCATCGAGAAGGCTTTGACCGTTCCACCGCGCCGCTCCCGGAGGCGCAGCGCCTCTTCCACCGCATAGGCATCGAAGGGATTGAGCACGGAGCAGACACTGTCCCTGATGATTGTGTGAGTGACGGGATCCAGTCGCGTCTCATTGGACGCTGGAACCTGCTTGACGCAGACGTCAATCTTCATCACGGATCGCCCCCTCCCGCGTCAGAATATTACCCGGGCCCAGCAGGCCGTCCGGATCGAAGGACTGTTTCAGCCGGTTCAGCATACGCATCCTGTCGGCACCGTACATGATGAGAGCCAGTTTCCGTTTGATTTTACCGGCACCGTGCTCGGCGGAGATGCTGCCGCCCATCCGGTGAACGTCCCGGGCCCATTTTTCGAAAATCGAATGTCCCTGCTCGTATTCCTGCCGGCTGCGGGCCAGAATATTCGGATGGACGTGGTTCTCCCCGATGTGCCCGAAGATGACCCAGGGCAGGCCGGAAACGGAAAGATCATGCCGGTAGATATGATAGAGCTCGTCGAAGTGGTCGTCATCGACCGCCATATCAGTGGACAGGATCGTGATGCACGGCTCATGCTTCCGGTTCTCCTCCACGATCAGGTCGATGGTTTCCGGCACGCTGTGGCGGAAAAAGAGCAGCTGCTCAAGTTCCAGTTCATCCCGGGCGACCCAGGTGCTGTCCGGATCGCCGCCCACGGAAATCAGCAGGCCGGAAAGAGATTTCAGAATCGGAATCATTTCCCCCGGATCATTGCCGTTAAACTCAGCATATACCGCGCACCGGCCGTCATCCGGAACATCCGGCAGCCGGCGGAAGGCAGGGGTTACGGTTTTCTGACGCATGACCATCTTCAACGCGTTCCGGTCAAAAAACTCAATGGAAGCGGCTTTCTGCCCAAAGAGGGGTATGCCGGGATCCGGGCGTCCCTTCAATGCCCGGACATAGGCCAACGCGCACTCATCATCCGGGAAAAAGGCTGTTATACCCCACAGGTGCCGGGGCGCGGGCATCAGTTCCAGCAGCAGTTCACTGATGATTCCGAGGGTGCCCTGGCTGCCGACGAACAAATCGACCAGGTCCATATCCCGGCGGAGAAAAAACCCCGCGTCTTTGATCGGCGGCGTTTCAAAGGGGGGCAGTTCCGTCCGGAACCGGCTGCCGTCTTCCAGGGGAAGACAGACGTCCCGGCCGGAAGCCCTGTCCCTGCCGCGGATCAGTTCTGTGACACGGCCGTCCGCCAGGACGATCCGAAGGCCGCGGATATGTGCGCGGGTGCAGCCGTAGAGGACGCTGCGCGCTCCGCAGGCGTTGCAGGAAGCCATACCTCCGAGACTTGCGGTGGGTTCGGTAGGATCGGGCGGGAAGAACAGCTGACCGGGCCGGATATCGCGGAGCGTCTCCAGAGAGAGATTATCCCAGCCGCTGACGTCAAACATTTTGAGCTGCAGGGCACGGCGAAGCTGAGCCAGCCGCAGGCCCGGCTGAACCCGCAGGCAGTATGTTCCGTCTTCGGCTCTGCGAATTCCGAGGATTCGGTTCATCCGCTGGAGGTTCAGGATCAGCCCGCCGTCCGGACTCGCACCGCCGGCCAGTCCGGTGAGCGCTCCCTGGGCGGTGAGCGGGACATGGTTTTCCGCGCACCAGCGGACAACCTCCTCGAGTTCGGCTTCGTTCGAGGGAAAAGCGATATACTCCGCGTGTCCCATGGTACGGGATTCGTCAAACAGGTAATCCGCGTATTCAGGGGACATTTTCCGGATCAGCGCCACGCCTGTATCCTCCTTTGACTGCGCCTGGCAGGACATAATCAGAAAAGAACCGCAGACCCGGGGCCTGCGGCAGGGATCATCATCAGGTCAGGTATTGCTGTAATTCTCCAGGAACTGCCGGGTTCGCTCGTGCTGCGGATTGTCGATCACGTCCGCAGCCGCGCCGTATTCGACCACGACGCCGTGATCCATAAACAGCACGTTATCCGCCACCTGACGGGCAAACTGCATCTCATGCGTTACGATAATCATCGTAGTGTTCCGGGAAGCGAGGGAACGGATCACGCTGAGCACCTCGCCGGTCAGCTCCGGATCCAGCGCTGACGTCGGTTCGTCAAAGCAGAGGATGTCAGGATTCAGCGCCAGTGCCCGGGCGATGGCAACCCGCTGCTGCTGTCCGCCGGAAAGCTGGTGCGGATAATTATCCGCCTTGGCAGCCAGACCGACAGAATCCAGCAGCTTCTGTCCGTTCTGACGGATCTCATCGAGAATCTGCTTTTTATTGGCCTTAAAGTCCGGCCGCTCCTTCGCCAGCAGTTCACCGGCCAGGGTCACGTTCTGGAAAGCCGTGTACTGGGGGAAAAGATTGAAGGACTGGAAAACCAGACCGAAATGCAGCCGCTTTCGCCTCAGCTCCGCACTGCTGACAGCATCTTTTCTGTCACCGTCAAAAATGACTTCGCCGTTGACACTGATACGGCCGGAGTCAGGCGTCTCGAGAAAATTGAGGCAGCGCAACAGGGTCGTTTTTCCGCTGCCGGAGGAACCGATGATGGCCAGGGATCCGCCCTTTTCCAGGGAAAAGCTGATATCCTTCAGCACCTCAGTGGCGCCGAAGCTCTTGCCGAGATTGGATACTTCCAGAATTGGCATGCGCGCGCCCCCCTTATACCTTAAAATAGTCCATCCGCTTTTCGATCCAGCCCAGCAGCAGGGTAAGCAGGCCGTTGAACAGCAGGAAGTACAGGCCGGTTGAGAACAGCGGGACGATCAGGCCCTGCTTGGTAAACCGTTCGGCCACCATGATAATTTCAGCCACACCGATGACCCGGGAAAGGGAAGTATCCTTCACAAGGGTGATGACCTCGTTGCCCATGGCCGGGGTGATCCGCTTGACGACCTGCAGGAGCACCACCCGGAAAAAGATCTGCGAGCGGGTCATGCCCAGCACCGCGCCGGCTTCATACTGGCCGCGGGGGATGCTTTCGATGCCGCCGCGGTAGATCTCGGAGAGATAGGCAGCGTAGTTGATCACGAAGGCGACAAGGGTCGCGGTGAACCGGTTGCGCATCGGCACGCCGAAGACAAGGCCCGGCGCGTAAAGCACGACGAACAGCTGCAGCATCAGCGGTGTGCCGCGGATGATCCAGACGAATGTGCGGGTGAGCCAGCGAAGCGGTTTGAAACGGGTCATGGAACCGAAAGTGATCACCAGGCCCAGGGGAATGGCCATGACCAGGGTCAGCGCGAAAATCCGGAGGTTTTCGCCGAAACCTTCGAAGAGGACTTTAACGACATCCATGGTGTGTTCTTCCTTTCAGGAATGCAGGATGAACCGGTAAATAACAGCGAAAGCCAGGCCCCGGCGGACCGGGGTCTGGCTGCTGATCAGAAATGACAGGGATTATTCGACGGGAACCAGCGCGTCGGTAAGACCGTAGCGGCCGGCGATCTCAGCGATGGTGCCATCTTTGGTCAGCTCAATGATGGCCTGGTTGACCATTTCGGTCACGTCGCTGCCCTTGCGGAAAGCGATGCCGTATTCCTGCAGGCCGAAGTTGTTGTCCAGGTTAACTGTCATGTCTTCATAGTCGGTGCCTTCGCCGACCATGGCCAGCGCGCAGACGCTGTCAACAAGGGCGATATCGGCGGTGCCGGCCTTGACTTCCATCAGGGCCTTGGCCATGGAGTCAACAGCGGTGTAGTTGGCCTTGGCAAAGTATTCCTTGGCGGAAACCACCACGGTCTCGTCGTCCTCGATCGTGCCCTGCAGTTTGCCTTCACCGGTAGACCCCTGCTCGGCGACCACATACAGGCCGTCCATTCCGGCAGCCAGCAGGTCGGCGATCCGGTCGGTCTTGGCAACGATCGCCTGGGTGTTATACAGGTAAGCGTTGGTCATGGACATGTTTTCTTTCCGCTCGGGGGTGATGCACATGCCGTTCCAGATGCAGTCGATGTTCTTGGAATTCAGCTCGATCTCCTTGGAGTCCCAGTTGATCTCGATGAATTCAACGTCCACGCCCAGCTTGGCGAAGACGGCTTTGGTCAGCTCCGTGTCGAAACCGATGAATTCATTGGCGTCATTATAGTAGTTCATGGGAGCAAACAGCGTCATGCCGACAACAATTTTGCCTTTGCCCTGAATGTATTCCCAGTCGGATTCCTCAGCTGCCGCCACGACGGCGCACAGGGAAATCATCATAACAGCCAGGACCAGAGCGAGCAGTTTTTTCATAGGTCAGTTCCTCCTTGATGCTTTTTCGTGTTATCGCTTTAGCGTAACAAATCACAGAGAGATTATAACAGGAATCTTTTCCAAAGTCAAAGGGAACTTTTCGGCTGATTCTTAAGTTGACACTGATCCTCCGGATATTGTATCATGGAACTGGAAAAAAATACCTTACAACTGAACAATACAGAACGGAGGGAAACCGATGAAAAAGCTTCTTTGCCTGTTCCTGACCCTGGCTATGGTTCTGGGCTGTACCGTCGCCTTTGCCGAGGCGCAGCCGGAAGGAGCCCTGTTTACACCGGGCACTTACAGCGGTGAAGCACAGGGAATTTTTGTTCCGGTCAAAGTGATGATCAGGGTTTCGGAAAGTGAGATCCAAACCGTGCTGATCGACGCGACCGGCGAGACGCCTGAGCTGGGGGGCGTCGCGGCCGAAAAAATGGCGATGTCCATTATGAAGGCACAGACGCCGAACGTGGACACTGTATCCGGCGCCACCGTGACCAGCAAGGCCATCATCGCCGCGGCGACACAGGCGCTGGAAAACGCCGGCGCGGACATCGCAGTGCTGGACGCGAACCGGAAAGACACCGGGGACGCGGGTCCCAAAGCGGAAAAGACCATTGACACCGAGATCGTGATTATCGGCGCGGGCGGCGCCGGTATGACGGCCGCGATTATGCTTCAGCAGGCCGGAAAAGATTTCGTGATCCTGGAAAAAATGCCCTATGTCGGCGGCAACACCACCAAGGCTACCGGCGGTATGAATGCTTCCGAGACACATTATCAGAAGGAACAGGGCATTGAGGATTCGAATGCGCTCTTCGCCGCGGATACGATGAAGGGCGGCCACGCCCTGAACGACGCATCGCTGGTGGCCATGATGGCGAACAGCTCCGCGGGAGCGATCGACTGGCTGGACACCATCGGCGCGGAACTGCCGAAGATTTCCTTCTCCGGCGGCGCGTCCGTCAACCGGATCCACGCGCCTGAGGACGGTTCCGGAGTCGGCGCGTACCTGGTGGACCGGTTCTCCGCGAAGCTGAACGAGCTGGGTGTGGAAGTGATGCTGGAAACCGCGGCGACGGAGCTGATCGCCGACGCGGAAGGAAAAATCACCGGCGTTAAGGCCGAGAGTCCCGACGCGGTCTATACCATCAATGCCAAGGCGGTCATCCTGGCCAGTGGCGGTTTCGGTGCGAACGAGGAGATGTATACCACTTACCGGCCCGACCTGAAGGGCACCGTAACAACCAACGCGCCGGGCGCGACCGGCGACGGTATCGTTATGGCCCAGAAGCTTGGCGCGGACCTTGTGGATATCGAGCAGATCCAGCTGCATCCCACCGTAGAGCAGACCACATCCATCCTGATCACCGAGTCCGTCCGCGGAGACGGTGCGATTCTGGTCAACCAGGGCGGCATGCGGTTTACCAACGAGCTGCTGACCCGCGATGCGGTGTCCGCGGCGGAACTGGCGCAGGAAGGCATCTACGCCTATATCATCTTTGACCAGAAACTGCGGGACGGCCTGAAGGCGATCGAGAAATACGTCAAGAGCGGCATCACCGTACAGGCGGATACGATCGAGGGCCTGGCGGAACAGCTGAGCATCGATCCGGCGACGCTGGCCAAGACGCTGGCTGACTGGAACGAAATAGTGAAAAACCAGCGCGACACCGAATTCGGCCGGACGACCGGCATGAACGAAGACCTGACCACACCGCCGTATTACGCGATCAAGATTGCTCCCGGTATCCATCACACTATGGGCGGCGTAAAGATCAACACGGCGGCGGAAGTGATCAGCACCGAAGGGAAAGCAATCCCCGGCCTGTTTGCAGCAGGTGAGGTGTGCGGAGGCGTTCACGGCGGCAACCGGCTGGGCGGAAACGCGGTGGCGGATATCGTCATCTTCGGCCGGATCGCGGCGGAGAGTGCCATGGCATATCTGGGAGAATAACGCGGAAATCATCCATACAGTATTCAGGGCGGAGGATGACTGACGGTACCCCGGAGTTCGGGAAAGAACTCCGGGGTTTTTTCTGTTTTTTTCTGTTTATTCCTGTTGTGATGGAATGATCCGGGTGATAAGATAGGGGTCAGTAAATCCTGAGGTGAGCAAATGAAGCAATATGTGATGGGAAACGGTGCCATCGCCCTCGGAGCGCTTTCGGCCGGCGTCCGCCTGGTGGCGGGATATCCGGGCACTCCGTCTTCCGAGATCATCGAGACGGTTTCCAGGGCACCGCATGAGGGTGTACACCTGGAATGGTCGGTAAACGAAAAGGCGGCGCTGGAAGTAGCCGCGGCTGCCGCGTACAGCGGCGCAAGGGCCATGGTAACAATGAAGCAGATGGGCTTGAACGTCGCGTCGGATCCCCTGATGTCCGTAGCCTATATCGGTGTGAAGGGCGGACTGGTGATTGTCAGCGCGGACGATCCGGGCCCCATTTCTTCCCAGACGGAGCAGGATACCAGAAGATACGCGGATTTCTGCCGGATCCCGGTGTTTGATCCCGCTTCCCCCGAGGAAGCGTATGAGATGATCCGGGAAGCTTTCGCGTATTCCGAAAAGTACAATACGCCCGTGCTGTTCAGACCGACAACGAGGGTATGTCATGCCTACGCTGCGATCGAGACGCCGGACAGCTTTGCCCCCGGACCCTGCGACGGATTCGTGCGGGATCCGGGACGGTGGGTGATCTTCCCGCGGCTGTCCTATATGAACCACGGAAAAATCGAGCAGCGCAACGTGGAAATCGGGAAGGACTTTTCATCCTTCCGGTTCAATACCGTGGAAGGTACAGGATCCGGGAAGGCTGTTGTGACTTCCGGCGTAAGCTATAACTATGTCCGGGAATGCCTGAAAGGGCATGACGGTATCCGGCTGATCCGGGTTGCCACCGCTTTCCCGTTCCCCGAGGATTTTATGCTGAAGGCGCTGGACGGCGTACAGGAAGTGCTCTGTGTTGAGGAACTCAGCCCGTATATCGAGGAGCAGATCCTCAAAACAGCGGGGAAGCACCATCTGGCGCTGAAGGTGTCCGGCAAGCTGGACGGAAGCGTACCGCATAACGGCGAGAACAGCGTGGAACTCTGCAGTGCCATCCTGGACAGATTCCTCGGGATCCGTACCGGCCTGGCCCAGACGGACGTGTCCGACGCGCCTGAACTGCCGGTCCGTCCGCCCGTGCTCTGCGCGGGATGCCCGCACAGGGCCTCCTTCTATGCCGTGAAACAGGCGATGAAAGGCAGGCAGGCTGTCTTCTGCGGCGATATCGGCTGCTATACGCTGGGCAACGCCATGCCGCTGGACATGGTGGACACCTGCCTGTGCATGGGCGCCGGGATCACGATGGCGCAGGGACTGAACCATATGAACGAAGGCGTGACCTGCTTCGCGTTTGTCGGCGACTCCACGTTCTTCGCATCCGGAATCACCGGCGTGGTGAACGCCGTTTATAACGAGGCGGATATCATCCTGTGCGTGCTTGACAATTCCACGACCGCCATGACCGGCCATCAGCCGCATCCGGGCACGGGCCGGAATATGATGGGCAACGCGGTGGAGAAAGTCAGTATCGAGAAGGTACTGGAAGGCATCGGCGTCAGGAAGATCCTGACCGTGGATCCGCTGAATCTGGATGAAGCCGTATACGCCGTGGAGCAATGCGCCGAGGAGAAAGGCGTCCGCGCGATCGTTTTCCGTTCGCCCTGCGTCGCGATAACAAAACCTCAGGGGAAATGCGCGGTAGAAGCAGCAAAATGCGTCAATTGCAGGAAGTGCATCCGGGAGATCGGCTGTCCTGCCCTGACCACCGTTGACGGCGCGGTGACGATCGACCGGAATCTCTGCACGGGCTGCGGCCTGTGCAGCCATATTTGCCCTGTGCATGCGATCGGAGGTGAAAAGGGATGAACAAGGATATCCTGATCTGCGGCGTCGGCGGACAGGGAACGGTTCTGGCTTCCCGGATCATTGCCGCGGCGGCTATGGAAGAAGGCAGCTCCGTCCATTCGGCCGAGACAATCGGCATGGCGCAGCGCGGCGGTTCCGTAACCAGCCATGTCCGGTCAGGAGATGAAGCGTATTCCCCGATGATTCCCTTCGGTGCGGCGGATATGCTGCTCGCCTTTGAACCGGGGGAAGCGGTCCGGAATCTGCGCTACCTGCGCAGGGGCGGAACCGCGGTGGTAAACACGACCGCCGTGAAGCCGGTGACGGAATCGCTGAGAGACACCGGCTATGACGGAAGCGAAATGGTGAATTATCTGCAGGGGAAATGCGACTGCATTTTCATCAACGCGGAAGAAGTCTGCAAACCCTTCGGTTCCACCAAATTCTTCAATATCATTATGCTTGGAGTGGCGGCCGGATCCGGACATCTGGGCCTGAAAAGCGAAACCCTGCTGAAGATGATCGGACAGTATGTCCCGTCCAGGTTCCTGGACGTGAATATCCGGGCTTTCAACGCCGGGATGGAGATTGCCGGACAGACGTCCGGAAACCTGAAAGGAGAATAAAGGCATGAGAATCAACGATACCCAGCTGGCGCTCGTGGACAGACAGATCAAGCGCATCCTGGCCAGCGGCAACTACTACAGCGAAGTATACAGGAAGGCCGGCATTACCGGCGTGAGCAGTACGGAGGATTTTGAGAAGATTCCCTTTACGGACAAAGCGGATCTGCGCAACGCGTATCCGCTGGGGATCCAGGCGGTTCCAGACGAGCAGGTCGTGCGGATTCATTCTTCCTCAGGTACAACCGGCAAACCGGTTATCATTCCCTATACTGCGAAGGACGTCGATGACTGGGCCACTATGTTTGCCCGCTGCTATGAGATTGCCGGAATCACGGCAAAGGACCGTATCCAGATTACGCCCGGCTACGGCCTGTGGACGGCAGGCATCGGCTTCCAGGCGGGATGCGAGAAGCTGGGCGCCATGGCGATTCCCATGGGCCCCGGCAATACAGACAAGCAGCTTCAGATGATGATTGATCTGGAATCCACTGTGCTGTGCGCGACTTCTTCCTATGCGCTGCTGCTGGCGGAGGAAATCAACAAGCGCGGCCTGAAAGACAAGATCAAGCTGAAGAAGGGCGTCATCGGTTCCGAGCGCTGGAGCGAGGCAAAACGCAAGTATATCCATGAAGCACTGGGTATCGAGCTTTATGATATTTACGGCCTGACAGAGATCTACGGCCCGGGCATCGGCATCAACTGCCTGGGTGAGAACGGCATGCATATCTTTGACGACTATCTCTATACGGAAATCATTGATCCCCAGACCGGTGAGGTGCTTCCGGACGGCGAGGAAGGCGAAATCGTCATCACGACGCTGGTGAAGGAAGGCGCGCCGCTGATCCGCTTCCGCACGCACGACCTGTCCAGGATCCTTCCGGGAGAGTGCCGCTGCGGACGGAAATACCCGAGACTGGATATCATCAAGGGCAGAAGCGACGACATGTTCAAGGTTCACGGCGTCAACATGTTCCCCAGCCAGGTGGAGGAAGTACTCGGCATGGTCGACGGCGTTTCCAGCGAATACAAGATCGATATCGCCCATGACGACGCCAACAACCGCGATATTATCATGGTCACCGTGGAAGCGGAAGGACGGGTCGACTTTATGACGACTGGAGAGAAGATCAAACAGCTCTTCAAATCCAGGCTGAACGTCACGCCCAAGGTTGCCGTGATCGCCCTGAACACGCTGCCCCGTTCCGAAAAGAAAACCCGCCGCGTATTTGATCACAGAGAAGAATAAAAACACGATCCCGGTTCGGCATGAACCGGGATCGCTGTTTCAGAGGCGCCCCTTTTTTTCTCCGGCAGACTGTGGTATCATCATGGCAGGAACTGACGCGCCGCACGGACGGAAAACGTATACAGACAGGACGGGGATTTCTCCGGAAAACGCCTATGACCGGCGAAGGAGCAGGATATGATCTTTTTTCAGCAGTTCTACCTGGATAAAGAGAAGGACATCGCGGTCGATCTTCAGATGGAAGGGGACCGCCTGTTTTATACCATCCGGACGCCGAATCATCATTCCGGAAACCTGATTACAAACCTGGCAAAGCTGTGCAATCTGAAGACCGGGGAGGACGACCAGGGACTGAAGGTCATCCGGGACGAGATTCCGTGCTACTATGACGGAGACAACCGGAAAATGTATATCCTGCGGCTCGGAAACACGAAAATCGCCAACATATTCCCGGACGGCAGAGTGGAAATGAAAGCGTCGATCCCCGCTATCTCCAAGACGCTTATGAGTCAGACGCGGGACTATAAACTCGGCGTGGCCAAGACGATTGTAAAAACCTATATTCTCGGCGACTGTAAATTCCGGACAGATCTGCATACGCATATGAATGGCAATCTGCCGCCGGACGCCCTGATTGCCCTGGGCATCGTACGCCAGTTGAGATATCCCTATTACTATATCAAGAAGCTGGGACTGCGCTGCGACCTGTCCCAGACAGCCAGGCTGGAAGAACGCCGGGCCGCGGCAGAGGCGGCGCTGGGGGAGACGGGCCTGACAGGCAAACGCAGGGAACGCCGGATCGATGACCATACGTTTATCAATTTTGCCGAGCTGATTCTCGGCAATCCGGCGGACGCGCAGTACAACATCGACCGGATCCGGAATTCCCTGACAATTCCCAAGGACGGTCAGGCGGTGTTCGCGGATCTGGAAAAGGTCTATCTGTACCGATACGTATTCACAAAAGGACTGCCGGCTGAAGATCCGTACAGCGGGATCAACCTGGCGCTGATTCCGGACCGGGAGGTATCCGCCTACGCGGAGCAGATGCGGCGGGACCGGGAGACGGAACGCTTCGGAAGCAATACGCTGTATCAGGACCTGCTGCTGTGGATCGCCCGGGAATACCGCCGCCGGGGTATCGAATACGCGGAAATTTCAGATACGGGGCTGCTGAACCGCGAGAGCTTTGCAGGGAAACTGCGGGAGATCCATGAGATCATGCCGGCGGTGGTCCGGGAAACCGGGGTAACGCTCCGGTTCCTGGCCGGTATCCGGCGGGTTCCGCTGACGATTATCCGTGACAGGATTACACCCAACGATTATCTTGCGGACAACTTGCAGATCCTCCGGGCAATCGCCGGGGATCCGTATGTGGCCGGCAGCGACATCATCGGCGAGGAGATCAACAATATCCTGGAGCTGCGTGCGCTGATCCGGGAACTGGTGAGGATCGCCGGCGAACAGGACGGTTTTGTGATCCGGATCCACGCGGGCGAGAACGATGCCCTGCGAGACAACGTGGCGAACAGCATCGCCTGCGTGGCAGACGCACTGGCCCCCGGGCAGAAGATGCCTCTTCTGCGGATCGGCCACGGCCTGTATACCTGTGACCTGCGCAAGCCGAAAGGGCAGAAACTGCTGGCGGATATGAAGAAATACCGGGTTACGCTCGAATTCCAGATCACTTCAAACGTGCGGCTGAATAACCTGTCCCGGCTGGACAACCATCCGCTGCGGCAGTATCTGCGCGCCGGTATCGCCTGCGTGCAGGGCACGGACGGCGGAGCGCTGTACGGGACGGACTCCATTGACGAGGAACTCTCGCTGGAAAAACTCCTGGGCCTGAACTATGATGAACTGAGGAAAATGCGCAGGGCGGATGAGAAGATCCTGCAGGAGAGCCGGCAGGTCTTTGAACGGCGGATGACTGTCTTCAGGGAACAATGCGGCGCGGGGGATGCGGAGAAATGGTATCTTCGCCGGCTGGAAGAGACGCCGCGCATCACCCAGGATCTGTGGAAGGAATCTGGCAGGATCGACGCGGCGGAAGAACTGAAGGAACTGATCGGACCGCTGCCGGACGGGCGGTTCCCGGTGGTGATCGCCGGCGGCAGCTTCAATCACAGCAACCACCGGACAAGCGTACGCGATGAGGAAAAACAGCTGATCGACCGGCTGCTGGATACGCTGGATCCTGAAAGGGTATTCTTTGTCATCGGCCACAGCCTCGCCGGACAGGAAGGCTGGCTGGTGCAGCAAAACCAGGGAAGATTCAGGATTGTCGCGATCGTGCCGAATCGGATCAGCCGGGCGGAAAAAAACCGCCTGCTCAGGTCGGGCGTTTCGGTGAGGATTTCCATCGAAAGCTCAGGGATGGGACTGTACAAAAGCTTTGCCTACGAGATCTTCAAACGGATGAATTCTGCCCTGCTTGTCTTTGACGGCAATGCGCCGGCGCAGAACCTTCTCCAGGAAGCGAAGAACGGGCGGTTCCGGTGCCGGATTTTTGTTAATCCGCGGTCACGCGGACTGAGCGTCAAGGCAAGAATGCTGGAAGGCTACGTGGAACCTCTGGAAACCTCCTGCGAGGCTGTCAAAAACCTGGCTGAAAAGCCGGGAACATAACCGCGGCCGTCATGCGGCGGACCGGAAATCTTTCAAGACAGACAGCATATCCGGAAATCCCTCGGCACCTGTCCGGGCCAGAAAGCCGGACAGGTGTTCCGCGTTCCGGACAGGTTGCAAAAGCAGATGGAAAAGGGTAAAATAATAGGAAACGTATGAAAAAAGGCGGTGAGCGAATGAGCGAGGAAAGGAAAGCGGCAGAGCGGCTTGTGCTGAGGCTGCTGGGGCTCGCACTGACGTTCGCTGTGCTGCGTTGGGTACTGCCTGAAGTCTGGGACAAGCTATCCCCCTTCATCATCGCGATTCCGATTGCCGCCGCGCTGCAGCCGGTGATCCGGTTCCTGCAGAAGAAGCTGAAGCTGAAGAGAAGCCCTGCATCTCTGATTCCGGTCCTTCTGCTGCTGTTTGTTTTTCTGGGCCTGCTGACCTGGCTGTTCACATTCGGCATCGGTCAGGTGACCCGGATTGTGAATCATTCCGGGGATCTGATCACTGAAACCGTCAGTTCTGTCCGCCAGGCACTGAACAATGTGCTGACCTCAATCGGGGCGTCCACCTCTCCCGGGATCGAACAGTGGATCCGGGACGCGGTCACCGACGCGATCAAGCGCCTGAGCCAGTGGGGGACGGGCGTCGGAGAACGCCTGGTATCCTTCTCGATCAGCCTGGCGGCTTCCATGCCGTACTGCATCATCTATATCAGTTTTCTGACAATCGGACTTTACTTCATCTCAAAGAATTATGATGACATCCGGAGCTATCTGCCGGGCGGAAAACGCCGCAGGCAGGACAGTACGACGACACAGCTGACCAATTCCACACTGAAAAGCCTGTTCGGCTATCTGCGGGTGCAGGGCACCTTCGCCCTGATCGTCTGGATTGTTTCCTGGATCTATCTGACCCTCTTCGGTTTCTCCTACGCGGGGATCACGGCGCTGTTCTGCGGTGTGATGGAACTGGTGCCGATGATCGGCAGCGGCGTGCCTTATATCGTGATGGCTGTCGTACAGTTCCTGCTGGGCAATACACGTTTCGGAATCCTGCTGCTGGTGCTGACACTCGGACTGCAGCTGCTCCGGCGGGTCCTTGAACCGAAACTGATGGCCGACAGGATCGGCATTACCCCGCTGCAGAGCCTGATCGGCATGTTTGTCGGCCTGCGCTACGGTGGAATCATCGGCCTGATCGGCGGGCCGGTGCTGATGTCCGTACTGGTCGGCGCATTCAAGGGAGGCCTGTTCGCCTCCACTTTTCGCGATTTTCATCTGATTTCGGCCTGGATGAAAAACAGACTGAAATAACAAGGAGGATCAACCATGTACAGTTGTCCCGGATGCGGATCCCAGATGCTGTTTGATATTGCAGGCCAGCAATTGAAGTGCGGCCGGTGCGACCGGACCATGAGCATTGGGGAAGCGGACGAAAAAGAAGCGCGGCAGGCCGGAAGCAGCTTTGCCGTGGACGTGCTGACGTGCCCGACCTGCGGCGCGGAAATCCGCGCGGTCAATACGGCCGCTGCGTCCTTCTGCAGCTACTGCGGCGCCTCTGTCATGCTGGAGAAACAGGAAGGCGCAGAGTTTGTGCCACCGGAGACCGTGATTCCGTTCCAGATTACCCGGGAGCAGTGCTTTGACAAGTTCAGGGATATGCTGAAGGGCAGCTTCTGCGCAGACCACCGGCTGAAAAAGAACATTACCGCGGACAGCTTCCGCGGGATTTATGTGCCTTATCATACGTACAGCGGTTCCGTGGAAGGCAGTGCAACCGTCGAGGGAACGGAAACCAAGGGCGACACAACATATTACTACAAGACCCGGGTTCATCTGGACCATCACTATACCGGGATCATGCATGACGCTTCCCGGGAGATGCCGGACAATATTTCCGAAGCCATTTCGATTTCCAAAGACGCCCGGTATCTGGTCCGGCCGTTTTCTCCCGCCTACCTGAGCGGCTTCTATGCGGATGTGGCGGATACCGATCCGGATTACTATATTCCTTACGCCCGGTCGGAAACGATCCGGAAAGGCCTGGAAGATACGCTGCCGGCCCTGGAGAACGATTCCTGCAGCTATTCCACATCCGCGGCGGAGAAAGCGCTGATGCCCAAGGCCAGGGCTGAATATACCGGCGATACCATGATCCCGGTCTGGTTCATGTCCATGAAGAGCGGGAAACGGGTGCTCTATGCCGTACAGAACGCTGTAACAGGGGAAATGTGGGCGGATATCCCGATGGATATTTCCCGGTTTGCACTGGTGGCGCTGGCTATCGCGGCTGTGCTCTTCCTTATATTCAACAGCTTCCTGACGCTTCGCCCGGAGATGGTGATGATCGCGGCTATGCTGCTGGCCATTTTTGCCCAGTACGCCGTAAACGGCAGGCGCACAAAGATGGGGGAGAAAGAACTGGCAGAGGCGGTGATCCGGGGAGAAACCGTGGACGTCAGTGACCGGATATCAAAAATGAAAAAGCTGAAGGCGAGAGTAAACCGGCAGAAAAACGGCGGGATCTTCCGTTATCTCGGAGCGCTGGGTACCGGCATTGCCTCGGTCATCGCGCTGAATGCTCTTTCCAGCGTGGACAATATTATGTATTTCCGGTACGGAGCGCTGATCCTGACTGCGGTCATGGCGGCGCTGCTTATTCCCTGGGGCAAACGGTCAAAACTTCCCGCCGGCTGCCTGGTTACGTTCATCGCGATGGTCGCGGGGACCGCGATCATGCTTCTGGATCCGTTCCACAGCGCGGACGGGCCTGTATACATTATCACGCTGACGATCATGGCCGGCGTGGTTTGGGAGAGTCTGACCCTGCTGAGACTATACAACAAATCCTGCTCCAACAGCCTGCCTCAGTTTGAATCCCATCAGGGAGGTGAACTGCTGTGAAAAAACTCCTGGCTTTCCTTCTGATCCTGACGCTGATGATCCCCGGACTTGCCGCGGCGGAGGCAAAAACCCGGCAGAATGAGGAAACGGGTTTCCGCGCCGTGATCGAAGACGGCGCCGGGCTGCTGGATGCCGCAGAATATGAGGGCGTCTTCGCCTCGATGATGCCGATTACGGACACCTGCAACGCCGGTTTTTATACTTACGGCGGAGAATCAAGGGAATATGTGATTACAAAGGCGCAGAACTGGGCGGCAGAAACGTTCGGGAACAGCTGCACGCTGTTTATTATCGATATGGCCACGCGCCAGCTGGCGGTCTGGTCCAGTGACGACATGCTGAAGACGCTGACGCAGGCGAAGAGCTATACCATTACCGACAACGTCTATTCCTATGCATCCCGGGGCGATTACGCGGGCTGCGCCGAGAGCGCTTTCAACCAGATGTACAAGGCGCTGAAAGGCGAAAAACTCTCAGGTGCCATGCGCCTGATCAGCAACGGGCTCCTGGCCCTTCTGGCGGCAATCCTGCTGGCTTATCTATTTATCTCCGCCCGGATGGAGCAGGAAGTGAAGGTGTCCCTGCCTGAGATCGCGACGGCCACAATGGGAGCCGGCGCGGTGATTGCCGCAAAGACGCTGGTCCGGAAAGTGCGTCACACCTCTTCTTCAGGCGGCGGGTCCCACGGCGGATTCGGCGGCGGAGGCGGATTCGGCGGCGGCGGCGGAGGCGGATTCGGCGGCGGCGGCGGAGGCGGATTCGGCGGAGGCGGCGGAAGCCACGGGTTCTGATACCCGATTAAGCCCCGACTATCATCAATGGAAAAGGGAAGAGAATGACAGCTGAACTGACGCGGAGCGCAATGACAAGAAAAGCGCTGTCTGTTGCCTGGCCAGCAATGGCAGAAAGCTTTTTTGTCGCGCTCGCGGGCATGATAGACACAATGATGGTGTCCGCCCTGGGCAGCTATGCCGTGGCAGCGGTCGGTCTGACCAATCAGCCGAAGTTTATCGGGCTGACGATTTTTTTCGGCATCAACGTGGCGGTCTCAGCCCTCATCGCAAGGCGGAAGGGGGAACAGCGCCAGGACACTGCCAATCAGATCCTGCTGACGGCGATTATCCTGGCGTGCATTGCCTGCGTGGCTGTGACGGTGCTGTTTGTGGTTTTTGCGCCGTGGATGATGGAACTGGCCGGCAGCAATGCGGATACGCATGAGGCTGCCGTTATCTATTTCCAGATTATCATGGGCGGCACGTTCTTTAACGTGATTACGATGGTCATCAATTCCGCACAGCGGGGCAGCGGCAATACCAAGCTGTCCATGACCACCAACCTGACCAGCAGCGTCGTCAACATCATCTTCAATTATCTGCTGATCGAGGGACATTTCGGCTTCCCGCGGTGGGGGATCCGCGGCGCGGCGATCGCCACGGTACTTGGCACGGTAGTGGCAGCCGCCATGGCAGTATCATCCCTGTTCCGGCGCGGCAGCTATGTGCGCATCCCGCTGATGAAACGGCTGAAGCTCCGATATTCACGCGAGAGCGCGAGATCCATCTGGCATCTTGCGGTGAACACCTCGTTCGAGAATATCGCTGCGCGGATCGGGTTCCTGGCGACGGCGATGATCGCCGCGAGGCTGGGAACGGATGAATTTGCCGCGCATAATATCGGTATGAGCATCCTCGGACTCGGCTTTTCCTTTGCCGACGGCATGCAGGTGGCGGCGGTGGCACTGGCCGGGGAGGCGCTTGGCGCAGGGCAGAAGCAGACCGCAAAACGTTACGGAAGCATCTGCCAGCGGATCGGCCTGCTGATCTCCTTCATCCTTGCGCTGCTCCTGTTCTTCGGCGGACGCTGGTTCTATGGACTGTACTTCACGGAACCACATATCCTGGAGATGGGTGAAGTGATCTGCCGGTACCTGATTGTTATCGTGCTGCTGCAGATCAGCCAGATCATCTTTACCGGCTGCCTGCGTGCGGCGGGGGACGTCCGGTATGTTCTTTTTGCCGCGATGGTCTCTATCGCCGGCATCCGTACGCTGAGCACGCTTCTGATGGTCAACGTTCTGGGCTGGGGGCTGCACGGCGTCTGGCTGGGCGTCCTGGCGGACCAGCTGTCCCGGTTTATCATGGTATCCCTTCGCTTCAGGCAGGGGAAATGGGTGGACCTGAAGATTTAGCACCCGGAGCAGATGCTTTATGATTACAGCAAACATCCGCAAACCGTTTCTGAAACTGCTTCCGATCCGGATCGCAACGATCGTTGCCGGGACGGTCAATTCCCTGGTGGACACATTGTTCACCAGCCGGCATCCCGGGGAGAACGCGGTTGCCGGGACCGGCTTTTTCAGCCCGATGGTGAGATCATCTATCTGTGCTATGTGATCCTGAACGGAACGCAGATCCTGTGCGGCCAGGGGCCGGCAGAGGAAAACGCCGGGAGGTCACCTCCCTGTTCACGACAGTGATGGTGATGCTGCCGGGATACGGTATGATTGCTGACCTGGCATCGGAGATGGATTACCATAATGATGCGGGAATCAATACCCTGCTGATCAGGATTCAGACAGGGAATCAATCATAAGGAAAACGGCCTGCAAATGCAGGCCGTTTTGTCCGGTCAACGGTTATTCCGTAAACAGGGCAGTGGAATAATAGCGGTCGCCGCTGTCGGGCAGCAGGGCAACGATGACTTTGCCCTTGTTTTCCGGCCGCTTCGCGAGCTCAATCGCGCCGTGCAGCGCCGCACCGGAGGAGATGCCCACGGAGATTCCTTCCTTCTTCGCCAGCAGCTTTGCGGCGGCAAAGGCATCCGCGGCCGCGGCCCTGAAGATCTCATCATAAATCTTTGTGTTCAGCACATCCGGCACAAAACCGGCGCCGATGCCCTGGATCTTATGGGCGCCGGAGCGGCCTTCGGACAGGACGGGGGAGTCTTCCGGCTCGAGGGCGACGATCTTTATATCGGGATTCTTTGATTTCAGGAATTCGCCCACTCCGGTCAGGGTACCGCCGGTGCCGACGCCGGCGATGAACAGGTCGACCTTTCCGTCTGTATCATTCCAGATTTCAGGGCCGGTGGTCGCCTTATGGATCGCAGGATTCGCGGGGTTCACAAACTGGCCGGGGATGAAGCTGCCAGGCGTTTCCTTCGCCAGTTCCTCCGCTTTGGCGATGGCGCCTTTCATACCTTTCGCGCCTTCGGTAAGGACCAGTTCCGCGCCGTAGGCTTTCAGGATGTTCCTGCGTTCCACGCTCATGGTTTCGGGCATGGTCAGGATGATACGGTAACCCTTGGCGGCGGCGATGGACGCTAGGCCGATACCGGTGTTGCCGCTTGTGGGCTCGATGATGACGGATCCTTTTTTCAGCAGGCCTTTCGCCTCAGCGTCCTCGATCATGGCCCTGGCGATACGATCCTTGACGCTGCCGGCCGGGTTGAAGTATTCCAGCTTAACCAGCACGGTGGCTTCCAGTCCCAATTCCTTTTCGATATTCACAACCTCGACCAGCGGGGTGTTGCCGATCAGCTCCAGGGATCCCTTGTAAATCTTAGACATAACCGTTACCTCCTCAATGTGTTGGGGGTAATATATCACATTAAACCTATCAAGTCAATAGGTAATACAATAGAATAAGCTGATCATCAGCTATAAACTGAGTCTATATCCTGACTTGGTTGACTTTGCCGGGAGAGGAGAGTAAAGTGACCATACTGAACCGGAGGTGCAGGCGCATGGAAAAGCGGAACTATCAGCGGGAAATGGAAGCGGAGATCGCGCGGCTGGAAGGCCAGCGGCCGTCCCTGCTTCTGCACAGCTGCTGCGGTCCCTGCTCCAGCGCGGTGCTGGAGCGGCTCTGCGAACACTTCTGTGTGACGCTTCTGTATTACAATCCGAATATCGAACCGGAGGAGGAGTATCTTCACCGGCTGTCGGAACAGAAACGGCTGCTCAGCCTGCTGCCGGGAACGATCCCGATGCTGGATTGCGCCTATGACCACGAGGCCTTCGACGCTTTCGCGCCGGCAATGGCTGGCGCGCCGGAAGGCGGCGAACGATGCCTTGCCTGTTTTGCCCTGCGGCTGAACTTCACTGCCCGGCAGGCGAAGGAGCACGGATTCGAGTATTTCACGACCACGCTGTCCGTAAGCCCTCATAAAAACGCCGACAATGTGAACCGGATCGGTGCCGAAGCGGGGGAACGCGCCGGGGTAAAGTATCTCTTCGCGGACTTCAAGAAGAAGAACGGTTATCTGCGTTCGCTGGAGCTGTCGAAGGAGTACGGGCTGTACCGGCAGGACTACTGCGGATGCAGGTATTCGATGAACAATTCATAATTCATAAATCATAATTAAATGACGTTTCCTGTGAGCGGGCGGGATTCCTCTGTTTCGGTCTGTATGACAGTGAGCAGGCTGCGTGCATGCAGGAATGGAAAAAAGAACGGGGTTGATTCAGATGGATTTTGTAAACAGGCTGGCTACGGAGTTTAAACTGAGGCCGCAGCAGGTGCAGGCAGCGGTGGAACTGCTGGACGCGGGGAATACGATACCTTTTATTGCCCGGTACCGGAAAGAAGCAACCGGATCCCTGGACGACCAGGTGCTGCGCGAACTGGCGGAACGGCTGGAATACCTGCGGAACCTTGAGAAGCGGCGGGAAGAGATCGCGTCCTCACTGGAAGAGCAGGGCGTTATGAACGAAGCGCTGCAGGCGCAGCTGGCCAGGGCGGTGACCCTGAGCGAACTGGAAGACATTTACCGTCCGTACCGGCCGAAGCGGCGGACCCGCGCCACTGTGGCGAAGGAACGGGGACTGGAGCCGCTTTCCCTGTGGCTGATGCTGCAGCAGGCCGGAGATCCTGCATCGGAAGCGGCGAAGTATATTGACCCGGAGAAGGAAGTGCCGGACGCGGAGACGGCGCTGGCCGGCGCGCGGGACATTCTCGCGGAGACCGCGAGCGACAGCGCGGAGGTCCGGAAGGAACTGCGCGCGCTGCTGAACCGGGAAGGCGTGATCCGGAGCAAAGCGGCGAAGGAAGAAGACAGCGTATACAGCATGTATTACGACTTCCGGGAACCGGTGCGGACCATCGCGGCGCACCGGATCCTGGCGGTGAACCGGGGCGAACGGGAAGAGTTCCTCAAGGTTTCCCTGGAAGTCCCGGACGAGAAGGCGCTGGAAGTGATCCGCAGGGCGTTCGTACGGAACAGCACCCCGGCGGCGCATCAAGTTGCGGAAGCCTGTGCTGACGCCTGGGAACGGCTGGTGTTTCCCTCCCTGGAGCGGGAGATCCGCAGCGACCTGACAGACCGGGCGAACGTCAGCGCCATCAAGGTGTTCAGCGACAACCTGCACCAGCTGCTGATGCAGCCGCCGATCAAAGGAAAGGTTACCCTGGGCGTGGATCCGGGCTTCCGGACCGGCTGTAAGCTGGCCGTGGTGGATGAAAACGGCAAAGTGCTGGATACCGGCGTAGGCTACTTCACTTTGCCGGGGAACGAAGCGCGCAAAGCGGAAGCTGCGCGGCTGATAAAAAGCTTCGCGAGGAAATACGGCATCACGGCCATCGCCATCGGGAACGGGACGGCCAGCCGGGAGAGCGAACAGTTTATCGTATCCCTGCTGCCGGAGCTGCCGGGCACGGCCTATATGATCGTCAGCGAGGCCGGCGCTTCCGTTTACAGCGCCAGCAAGCTGGCGGCGGAGGAATTCCCGGATTTCGACGTGACCCAGCGCAGCGCGGTTTCGATCGCACGGCGTATGCAGGACCCGCTGGCGGAACTGGTGAAGATCGATCCGAAGGCGATCGGCGTGGGACAGTACCAGCATGACCTGAAGCAGAACGAACTGACTGCCGCGCTGGACGGTGTGGTGGAGCAATGCGTGAATCAGGTGGGCGTGGAAGTCAGCACGGCTTCGGCGGAACTGCTGAGCCACGTGGCAGGCATCGGTCCGGCGCTGGCGAAGAATATCGTGGCGTACCGGGAAGAAAACGGGATTGCCAGCCGGGCGGCGCTGAAAAAGGTACCGAAACTGGGTCCGAAGGCATTTGAACAGTGCGCGGGCTTCCTGCGGGTAATGGACAGCAAAAACCCGCTGGATGCGACGGCGGTCCATCCGGAAAGCTACGACGCAGCGAAGCTGCTGCTGGAAAAACTCGGATATGACCTGAAGGAGATCCGCGGCGGCGCTGCGGACGTGATCCATCGCGCTGCCAGTTACGGACACGAGAAGCTGGCGCAGGAGATCGGGGTCGGCCTGCCGACGCTGAACGATATGCTGGCCGAACTGGCCAAGCCGGGCCGGGATCCCCGCGACGAACTGCCAAAGCCGGTGCTTCGCACGGACGTGCTGGAGATGAAGGACCTGAAGCCCGGGATGGAGCTGACAGGTACGGTCAGGAATGCGATTGATTTCGGCGCGTTTGTGGATATCGGCGTCCATCAGGACGGACTGGTGCACATCAGCCGCATGGCGGAGAAGTTTATTAAACATCCCTCTGAAGTTGTCAGGGTGGGGGATGTCGTGAAGGTCTGGGTGGTCAGCGTGGACGAACAGAAGAAGCGGATCGCCCTGACGATGGTTCAGGGAAGGAATTAATTCATAATTCATAATTCATAATGTAATGTACAATGCGTAAATTGACGCAGAGGGTGCGGACGCCTATAATAAAAACGACAGATGAATAGCCGGCGTATCTGCGCGGAAACGCGCGACGCAGCGGAGTGATCCACTGCGCCACAGGAACCGGGTGAGATTCCCGGACTTTCCCAGAAACCGTGACGCAGACGACGGAACACGGGACGAAAAACCGTCTCATCCATTGCGGCAGAAGCTGTGAGAAGGAGTTCCAGGTAGGATGAAGCCAAGCCGGGAGACTTGTTTACGCCGTGAATAATCATTCCCCTGGGGGTGGGATATGCTATAAAACTTGCGGACGGTTAAGCCGCAGGTTTTGTTGGCGTGCCTCGGGGAGGGGCGCTTTTCGTTTTGAAAAGCCATCCCGCTGATTCATCTGATCTTTTATGAGGAGGGACAGATATGTCCAAAAAACTTGTTTCCCTTTTCCTGGCGCTGGCGCTGACGCTTGCCTGCGCCCCGGTCCTGGCGGAGGGCGGCGTAACCGTCACCGACATGACCGGCCGGGAGATCGTGCTGGACGGCCCGGCGGCGAAGATCGTCGCGCTGACCGCATCCGACGTAGAGATCATCTACGCCCTCGGCGCGGGAGATCTGCTGGTAGGCCGCGGCGAATACTGCGACTGGCCGGCGGAAGTGCTGGAGAAGCCTGTGGTGAAGTCCGGCGCGGAGACCAACCTGGAAGAGATCCTGGCGCTGGAGCCAGACGTCGTCATCATGGCGACCATGGCCCAGAGCAAGGAACAGGTGGAAGCGCTGGAACAGGCCGGTGTGAAAGTCATCGTTTCCGACGCCCAGAACCTGGAAGGCGTCTATACCGCCATCACCCTGATCGGTGATGTAACCGGCAAAACGGAAGAAGCGGCCGCCATCGTGCAGGGGATGAAGGACACCTTTGACGGGATCAGGGCGAAGGCACAGGACTCCGGAAAGACCATCTATTTTGAGGTTTCCCCGCTGGAATGGGGTTTGTGGGCTGCAGGCAGCGGCACCTTCATGGATGAGCTTGCCGGGATCTGCGGGCTGACCAACGCTTTTGCAGACGTGGAAGGATGGGGAGCTGTTTCCGAAGAACAGGTTTTTGAGAAAGATCCCGACTATATTGTTACGACCGCCATGTATTGGGGAGAAGGCCCGACTCCGGTGGAGGAAGTGAAAGGCCGCGCCGGCTGGGACCAGCTGAAGGCCGTGCAGAACGACCAGATTTTCAACGCCGACCAGAACGAGATTACCAGACCCGGCCCCCGGCTGGCTGACGCGGCTGCTGCGCTGTATGAGTTTGTTTACGGTACAGAGGCGGAAGAACCCGCAGCATAACCAGAAAGGAAACCATTAACTTGAAAAACAGTCCTCGGAAGGAGGGCAGGCTGAGTCCCGGCTCAGCCGCCCTCTGGACCGGGCTGATGCTGGCCACTTTTGTGGCATGCGTCAGCCTTGGCAGTGTGAATATCCCTCTTCGGGACGTATGGAACGCGGTCTTCGGCGGTGAAGTCAGCCGGGAGACCTATCGCTCCATCATCTGGTGGACGCGACTGCCCCGGGTTCTTTGCGCAGGGCTGATGGGCGCTGCCCTGAGCCTGTGTGGCGCCGCGATGCAGGGCCTGCTCCGCAACCCGCTGGCGGACGGCTCCACGCTGGGCGTATCCTCCGGCGCGGCGCTCGGCGCCGCCCTGTCGATCGTCCTGGGCATATCCGTCCCGGGGCTGGAGAGCGCCGGACCGGCGGCCATGGCGATGATCTTCGCCTTTGGCTCGCTCCTGATGATCCTGGCGCTGGCCTGGGGGATTGACCGGAGTTTTGCGACGCATAATATTATCCTGATCGGCGTCGTTTTTACGATGCTTGTTTCAGCACTGCTGAGTATCCTGATTACTTTCTCCGGGGAAAAACTGCGGTCCATTACCTACTGGACCATGGGATCCCTGAGCGGTAAAAGCTATGAACAGGCTGCTGTACTGTTGGGCGGGATGATTCTTTTCGGGCTGCCGCTGTTCCTGCAAAGCCGGGAACTGAACGCTTTCGCGGTGGGCGAGGAGAACGCCGTGCATATCGGCGTACCGGTGCGGCGGGTCAAGCTGACTGTCATGATCTGCGCTTCCGCGCTGATCGGAATCTGCGTGTCCATCGGCGGAAGCATCGCCTTTGTCGGCCTGATCGTTCCGCATATGGTACGGCTGGCTGCAGGACCGAACCATCGCAGACTGCTGCCGCTGTCCGCTTTTGCCGGAACGGTCTTCCTGATGCTGGCGGACCTGGCAGCCCGGAGCATTCTGAGTCCGCTGGAGCTTCCGATCGGCGTGGTGACCTCCCTGATCGGCGCGGTGGTCTTTATCGTGATTTTCTACCGGAGCCGGAAAGGAGGGATTCGCTGATGCTGAAAGCGGAACACCTGATGGTCCGGTACGGGGAGAGAACGGTGCTGGAGGATATCTCCCTGGAGGTTAATCCGGGCGAATGGCATGTAATCGTCGGGCCCAACGGCGCCGGAAAATCCACGTTGGCCGGTGTGCTGGGAAAGACGGTCCCCTATGAAGGGACGGTGAGACTGGAAGGGAAGGACATCCGGGAGATTCCCGCGCAGGAGTACGCCCGGAAGGTCGGGGTGCTGAGCCAGAACCACAGCGCCGTTTACGGGTTTACCGTGGAGGAAGTCGTTGGTTTGGGCCGTTATGCCCGAAACACCGGTTTCCTGCACAGAAGCGACCCGGACGGCGCGGAAAAAACCGATGAAGCGCTGGCACTGACAGGCCTGGCTGAAATGCGGAAGCGGAACATGCTGACGCTCTCGGGCGGAGAACGCCAGCGGGTTTTCCTGGCTCAGGTCTTCTGCCAGGATCCGGAGATCCTGATTCTGGACGAGCCGGCGAACCATCTGGATCTGCCTTTCCAGCAGGAACTGTTCACGCTGATCAGGGCGTGGCTGAAAACGCCGGGCCGGGCGGTTATTACAGTGATGCACGACCTGAGCCCGGCAAGGAAATACGGTTCCCACGCCCTGCTGCTGGACAGAGGGAAACGCGCGGCACAGGGAGAAGTATCCGAAGTGCTGACCCCGAAAACGCTGCAGGTAGTATACGGGATGGATGTATACGGCTGGATGAGAGAGATGCTGACGCAATGGAAATGAGCGGCCCGCAGGCCGCTCATTTGCTCATGATCTTCATTGCTTTATTCCGCCGCTTTCATGACGGCATCATAGGCGTCCTTGGCCTGCTTATCCCGGGTGAAGAGGAGGGGATAACTGGTTTCGCGGCGGAAACCGGTCAGCCAGCTGTCGGCGTCCGTGACACCCCAGAAAGTGACGGCCTCGATCCCAATTCCTTCTGCGGACAGTTTCTTCAGCATGGCAAAGTAGTCGCCGTAGAGCTGCGCCAGTTTCAGCCGGTGCTCCTCATCGTCACTGTTGCAGTGGATGTCCAGTTCCGTAACCTGCAGTTTCAGGCCCAGGGCGGCATAGGCACGGGCGGCTTCCTCGCACAGGGAAACGTTCATCCAGTCCATGACGTAATGGCCCTGCATGCCCATGGTATCCACCAGGTTTTCCGCCTGCAGCTTTTTCAGCAGGGCAAGGATCGCGTCCCGTTTGACAGGCTGGAAGGCGTTATAGTCGTTATAGCACAGGGTCTGTCCAGGCGCCTGTCCCTTCCGGGCGGCCCGGAACGCAGCGGGCAGGAAGTCCTCTCCGCAGGTCCGGTACCACGGGCTCCGCGTGCGGTACAGTCCCGGCCCGCCCTGGTCCGGTTCAATCGCTTCGTTCACCACGTCCCAGGTATAAACCAGGCCGGGGAAACAGGTGTTCACATGGTTCATGACGTCCAGAATATAGTTCTCAAGGCGGGCGAGCATAACATCCCGGGAGGCAGGTTCGGCATTCTCTGCATCACTCCAGTCCTTTGCAAAGAACCAGCGCGGCGTCTGGTTATGCCAGGCAAGGGTATGATACCGGACGGCGATTCCGTTTTCATTCGCAAAGGAAAGCAGGCTGTCAACCGATCTGAAACTCACCGCCGCATGGCTGAGATCTCCCCGGGCCAGCGTCGCGTCGCGGTCCATCACGAACATCGGCTTCATCTGATTGTCCGCCGTGATGGAATTGAAGTGGCGGCAGATCAGCTCCCGGTACGCCGGATCTGCGGGCATGCGTCCGTTGATTGCCGCGCCGACACGGAAATGCTTTTCATAGGCTCTGAAAAGGGAAGGGCACTGCAGCGCGTTTTTCATAGGCGTCCTCCTTGAATCAAATTTGTATGTACAACAAAGCGATTATAACATGCACCTGGACTGCCGGCAAGTGTTTCCGGAAAAGCAGCGATACCCGGCGGACGATACCGGTTATTTTCTTTTTTTGATAAAGATCGTTTTGATGTATCCGGTTTTTCCGTTGACAGAAACTTTGGTCCAGGTACGGCCGGACTTCAGAACCGTCACCTTTGTCCCGGTTTTGTACATGGCAATGATTTTATATTTTGTTCCGGGGCCTTTGCGAAGGTATACCTTTTTGTTTTCATAGTTTTTGATATAGGCGGTGTATGCGGACGGCTTTCCGGTGCTCAGGCTGCTGTTCCGGATATATCCCTTTCCCCTGGAAGTGGAGACAAAATCGTATGACGAACCGTGCGTCAGAACCGTGACTTTCGCGCCTTTGTCGAGTTTGCGGAGGGATTTGAAGGAAGCAGCGGGCCCGGAGCGCAGGACCGTACTGTCTTTGGTCACATACGCGGTATAGCTTGAACAGAGCTTCAGGTATTTCGTCCGGACAAAAAGAGCCGCGCCGCCGGGACGGAAGCGAACTTTCGCCCAGCCGTTGCCGGCGTTTTTCACGATCGTGACGGCGGAATCCTTCAGGTACGACGCTTTGACGACGGAGGAAAAGGCAGGTTTTTCATGGGCCTTCAGCGAGGTGGTATCGACCCGGTAATACCGTACGGCCAGCGCCGAGCCGAACGGCAGGAGCAGGGCCAGAACAAGGATAAAGGCGATTACTTTTTTACACATGCTGCCCTCCTGTATTTCACTTTATATCTGTGATCATTATCGGCGAAAAGCGAAGTTCAGTCAAGACGGTTTCCGTGCAGGTTTTGAACAACCGGAATGATTGACAGTACAATATATTCAGCGGTAAAATAACTTGTTGTGTTTTGGGACGAGTATCACGACCGGAGGAGAAAGAAAATGGCTTGCACAGCGATCGTTGGCATCAACTGGGGAGATGAAGGCAAGGGCCGGATGGTCGACCTGCTGACCGAACAGTTTGACATCGTGGTCCGTTATCAGGGCGGCGGCAACGCCGGCCATACCGTAATCAACGAATTCGGGCATTTTGCCCTGCATCTGCTGCCGTCCGGCATATTCAGGAAGAACGTCATCAACGTACTGGGCAACGGCGTGGCGATGGACCCGGAAAGCCTGATGAACGAGATCGGTGACGTCGCGGGAAAAGGTGTTGCCGTAACACCGGAAAACCTGAAGATCAGCGACCGCGCTTCTCTGCTGATGCCCTGGCACCGCCGTCTGGACGAGCTGGAAGAGCAGCGGCTGGCGGACAAGAAGTACGGTTCCACCAAACAGGGGATCGCGCCGTTTTACTCCGACAAATACCAGAAGAAGACCGTCATGGCGGGCGAGCTGTTCTATCCGGACGTGCTCCGGGCCCGGCTGAAGGACCTGATGGAGTGGAAAAACCTGATCATCAAAGGCGTATACGGCGCCGAACCCTACACCTGGGAAGAGATTGAAAACTGGCTGAATACCAGCTGTGAAGTGATCAAGCCTTTTATCTGCGATACAGGTGCGCTTCTGCGGGAAGCGGAGGAGAACGGAAAGAAAATCCTGTTTGAGGCCCAGCTGGGTTCCCTGCGCGACCTGGATCACGGCATCTATCCGATGACCACCTCCTCCAACACGATCGCCGCCTATGCTCCGGTGGGATCCGGCCTGCCCGGAGCGGAGCTGGACCGGATCATCGGCGTGGTGAAAGCCTATTCCACCTGCGTGGGCGAAGGCCCCTTCACCTGCGAGATGTTCGGCGAGGAAGCGGAAAAACTCCGCGAAGCGGGGCATGAATACGGCGCCAAGACCGGCAGACCCCGTCGGGTCGGTCCGGTGGACCTGGTGGCGACCCGCTACGGCGTGGAAGTGCAGGCGGCGACGGAAATCGCGCTGACCAAGCTGGACGTGCTGAGCTACCTGGACGAGATTCCGGTATGCGTGAAGTATGAACTGAACGGAGAAGAAACCGACCGGTTCCCATTCCCGGCCGCGTTGGGTGCCTGCAGACCCGTGATCAGAACCGTAAAGGGCTGGAAGAAGGACATCAGCGGGGTGCGTTCCTGGGAGGAGCTGCCGGAAGAGGCAAAGGCCTACGTACAGATGATCGAGCAGGCGATCCGGTGCCCGATCAGGTGGATTTCCGTGGGACCCGAAAGAGAAAGTATCATTTTAAGGGGATAAAGACATGACACAGCAGTATGAAACGCCATTGTCCTCCCGGTATGCCTCGAAGTATATGCTGGAGCTGTTTTCGGCGGATACCCGCTATCAGACCTGGCGGAAACTGTGGGTGGCGCTGGCAAAGGCGGAAATGGAGCTTGGCCTGCCGGTGAAGCAGGAGCAGGTGGACGAGCTGGCCGCGCATATCACGGATATCGACTATGAATGCGTCAGGGAGCGGGAAAAGGAAGTCCGCCACGACGTGATGGCACACGTTTACGCTTACGGCAAGGCGGCTCCTTCCGCGGCAGGTATCATTCACCTGGGCGCCACGAGCTGCTATGTGACCGACAACGCGGACCTGGTAATCTACCGGGACGGCCTGAAATACCTGCGCGGGGAACTGCTGGGCGCGATGAAGAGCCTGTGCGGATTCGCAGAGAAGTACAAAGACCTGCCGACGCTGGGCTATACCCATTATCAGCCGGCGCAGCCGGTGACCGTGGGCAAGCGCGCTTCCCTGTGGCTGCAGGACCTGGCCTCCGACCTGGAGGAGATAGATTTTGTCATCGATCATCTGCGCTTCCTGGGATGCCGGGGAACGACCGGCACCGAGGCGAGCTTCATGGACCTGTTTGAGGGAGATGAAGCAAAGATCGACGAAATGAACCGGAGGATCGCGGCAGGGTTCGGGTTTGCCGAATGCTTCACCGTGAGCGGCCAGACCTATCCCCGGAAAACGGACGCCCGGATCCTGAACGCGCTGAGCGCGCTGGCCCAGAGCTGCTACCGGATGGCGAACGACATCCGCCTGCTGCAGCATGACC
>CAMKEI010000021.1 GCA_946411525.1 uncultured Clostridia bacterium
AACACCCGTTTTTCAACGGATGCAGCCGCCCGGTGGCAAACCAGGGCTAACTTCGTCAGTTTACCACAAGGCAAATAAAAAGGCAACGAAAAAAAGCATTAAATTCTTAAATTTTTATAAAGAATGTTACAATTTCGTTAATTCACAATTCAAAATTCATAATTCATGATTTTATATTGTGAATCGCATTATGTTAAGTAAACAAAACTGCGCCTTATCCCAAAGACGCAGTTTCAGAAATGGCCGAAGCAATTCCAATTATTCCTGATTAAAAATCCCGGATGCCGGTATGCTGCCAGTGTATCGGAGCAACGCTTCTCTTTCATTCGGAACAAGACCGTCCATGACTGCTTCAAGAAGCATGCGCAGCGTTTCACCGACAGCTTTGCCTTTCAGGCCCAGGAAGATCAGGTCGTTTCCGTTTACGGCCAGATCTTTCAGGGTGAAGCAAGGCTGTTCCGCCAGCAGCGCGTCCAGCGCGGCGGTCCGTTTCTGAAGGCGGGCGGCCTCCCGTTCCGGAGTGGTGTAACCCGTGGCAATCCGGTCGGAACAGTGAATCAGAAAGAGCGCGCGAAGATCCGCTTCACCGAACCTGTTCAGCCGGCGCAGCAGGAAGGAGCGATCCGCATTGATTTCGCCGGTTTCCGTACGCAGAGGGGTGTCATGATGGCGGACAAGGGTACACAACCGGTCCCGGAAGGCGTTATCCAGACGCAAAGCGTCCGCTGTTTTGCGGGCGATTTCTTCCGAAACTTTCGGATGCCCCTTGTAATGGCCTTCGCCTTTCTCGTCGGTGGTCCGGACGACCGGTTTTCCGGTATCGTGCAGGAGCATGGTCAGCCGAAGCACGGGATCGGCGGGTACACCTTCGACACCGCGGACCGTATGTTCCCAAAGATCATAGCTGTGATGATGATTCGCCTGGTTATAACCGATCATCGGGCGGATCTCCGGGATGATTTCAGCAAACACTTCGGGATATTCACGCAGAACGCGCCCTGCGGCTTTCCCGCACAGCAGTTTGAGCAGTTCCTCCCTGATCCGCTCGCCGGCGACCGCTTTCAGGTCCGGCGCCTTTTCCCGCAGCGCGGAAGCGGTGGCCGGTTCGATCACAAAATCGTATACCGAAGCGAAACGCAGGGCGCGCAGCACGCGCAGGGCGTCTTCCTCAAAGCGCCGCTCCGGATCACCGACACAGCGGATGAGGCCCGCAGAGAGATCCTGCTGTCCGCCGAAAGGATCCTGAAGGCCCGAGTCCGGAGACCACGCCATGGCATTTACGGTAAAATCACGGCGGGCCAGGTCCCCGGTAAGGTCGTCCACGAAAATAACAGAATCCGGATGGCGGTGATCGGTATAGTTTCCGTCAACCCGGAAAGTGGTGATTTCATAGGGAAGACGGTCGACAATCACAGTCAGGGTGCCATGCTTCAATCCGGTTTCCACGGTATGGAATTCATGGAAAACCGCCTGCAGCTGTTCCGGCAGGGCGGAAGTACAGATATCCCAATCGTGGGGTTCAAGCCCCAGCACGGAATCCCGGACGCAGCCGCCGACGACATACGCCGAAAAGCCGGCCTGCGCAAGGCGGGTCAGCAAACCGGTTACGGGGGCGGGCAGGTTCAGGAGGTAATTCATAATTCACAATTCATAATTCATAATTCGGAATGATTCAGCCCAGGGTGAAGCTCTTCAGGGCGGCGGAGCCGGGGCCGGTATAGGTGAAGTAGAGCGCCTGAACGCCGTCCGGAATGGAGACGCCGGCGGTGTAGTCCGTCCAGACGTTGGTAAACTCAACAGGAATGGAAACGAGGGCCGGGCCGTCCCAGGAGGTCTTCACCTCAAAGGCACCGGAACAGTAGCCGCGGACCGTGACGGTGACGGAGCTGACTCCTTTGCAGTCAAAGTATTTGAAACCGCAGGTGGCGCCGTCCATCATGTTCATGATATAGGGATCGTTTTCATCTCCGTCGCGGCCGTCCTGTGTGATGCGGGGAAGCCGTCCGTCTGCCCAGAAGCCGCCGCGGTATCCGCCGGAGTAGACGGTGTCCTCGCCGGTGAAGAGATTGCAGGCGATGTAGGCCGGGTAGGTGCCTTTTCCCTCGAGGGGCCCGCCGTTCAGGCCGCAGGAGGTCATCTCCGCCTGGGGGATGGTGCCGTCCGGTTGAACAATCACTTCCTGGGCCATGCCCTGGCGGCTGAAGGTGGTCCCGTCGGTATGGCGGTGATAGAAGATATATGTTTTTTCTCCGATCCTTACCAGACCGCCGTGGTTGTTGCCGCCGTAGTACATGGGCTTCTGCGCGGGCTTGTAGGTATCGATACCGATGTCGTTGTTGCTGCTGATGACACCCTTATAGACGAAGCCTCTGTCCGGGTATTCGCTGACGGCGTAGGCCAGCTCATGCATGACGACGGAGGAATAGACGAAATAATACAGACTGCCGTATCTGCGGATGGAGGAGGCTTCGAAGAACTCGTGGCCTTCATAGCCGGAGCCTTCACTGTAAGGTTTGCTGGGCATGATGAAGACGGGTTCCTGCTCAATGGTCAGCATGTCTTCCGCCAGCTTTGTACACATGGGGCCGTGGCGGGACGCGTCGAAAGGAAAGCAGAAACCGGTATAAAGCCATGTTTTCCCGTTCTCAGTCAGGACGCCGGGATCGAACTGAGGTTCGTCCCCGGGACGGTTGCCCAGCACCCCCCCGTCCCTGTCGTGCACATGGCCGTAGAATTCATATTTGCCGGCAGGCGAATCGCATACGGCGACAGCGACACGGCTCTGCTTGTCGAGCACATAATACAGGTAGTATCTGCCGTCGGGGCCCTGAGTTACGTCCGGCGCATACAGGCAGGCTCTGCCGTCCCGGTTGTCCGGATCGTCCGTTTTTCTGTAAATCACACCTTCACAGCGCCAGTCCGCCAGGTTGTCCACCGGCGCGGACCAGCACACATAGTCGTTGATACAGAACACATGACCGTGAAGCGCATCATGGGAACCATAGACATAGACGCGGTCGCCGAAAACATGCGGCTCGCCGTCAGGCATATATTCCCATCCGGGGAGATAGGGATTGAAAGCCTGCATCCGGGAATCCTCCTTGTGATTATCTGTTTCATATTATATATCAGGCTGACCGGAATTGCATCAGACATTTTCCGCTCTTCGGGGGACAAAAAGCGACGGCAGGGCAATCAGCGGAAGACATACTGGTCCAGACGGCCGAAGGCTTCCCTGACTTTATGAAGCGGAAGCGCAAGGTTCATCCGGATTCCCCAGGGATCGTTGAAAAGTCTGCCGTCCTGCCAGGCTACGCCCACGTCGGTACCTGCCTTCAGCAGATCGTCAATGGTAAGACCGTGCTCCCTGCACCAGTCTTCGCAGTGCAGGAAAAGCATGTAGGTACCTTCCGGTTTAATGAGGGAAATACCCGGGTAATTACTCCGGATATGTTCAAAGGCATAGCCGACATTTTCGGACAATACGCCGCAGAGCTGACGAAGCCATTCCTCTCCCTGAGGGCCATAAGCCCCGATCAGTGCGTGCATGGAGAGGACGTTCATGGCGTTATATGCGGACAGGGAGGCTTCCTTTGCCTGACGGTCCCTGAGCCAGGCGCTGTAGATGATATGATAGCTGCCCACCAGGCCGGCCAGGTTAAACGTCTTGGAAGGCGCGTAGAAGGCGGCGGTATGTTCACGGGCATAATCGCTTACGGACTGGGTCGGAGTGTGCCGGAACCCGTTCAGAATCAGGTCGGACCAGATTTCATCCGATATGACCCAGACCTGATGCCTTTCAAAAATCGCCATCGCTTCGCGGATTTCCTCCGGGGTCCAGACCCGGCCGCAGGGGTTGTGGGGGTTGCAGAAAACGGCGGCGTGGATACGGTTTTCAGCAATCTTCCGTTCCATATCTTCAAAGTCCAGGCGCCAGACACCGGATGCGTCCCGGATCATCGGGTTATGGACGATCCGGTAACCGTTGTTCTCCAGTGCATGGGTAAAACCGACATAGGTCGGACTTTGCAGAAGCACAGGGTCTCCCCGGGAGCACAGGACATTCAGCGTTGAAACCACCCCGCCGAGGACGCCGTTTTCATATCCGATGTGCTCTTTCTCCAGTCCGGTGATCCCGTTCCGTTCTTCCTGCCAGCGGATGACCGACCGGTAATATGCTTCCGAAGGATTGAAATATCCGAAAGCCGGATGCTGTGTCCGCCGGATGACGGCTTCCTGAATCGCGGGGCAGGTCGCGAAATTCATATCCGCTACCCACATGGGGATGGCGTCAAAACCATCCTTCGGCGCTGCAGGCGCGCCCGGACAGCCGATCCCGTCAACCGCTACGGCGTCCATCCCGCGGCGGTCAGGCATGGTTTCAAAATCATATTTCATCTGCTTTTCCTCCGGATCGTCCCTGGCAATCAGATTCCTGTAATCAGATGATACCATGAAATACCCAAAACAGGAACAGCGGGATGTAATACCAGTATCATCCGCGATACTTGAATGTGGCATTGCCTGTGTACTATAATTCATCTGATCACAAAAACCGGAGGGAAAAGATATGAGTGTTCTGGACCAGCTGAACGGCGGAGGGATTTACCTGATCTGCGGTTCGATCGTGGCGTTTATCGCTGCGGTCTGCGTGATCTTTATGGTGCGTGCCTGGCATGCGGGAAAGGCGCTGGGGATGGATGTGACCCGCATGAAGCGCGCGGTGACGGCCAGCGCGACATTTTCGGTGCTGCCAAGCGTCGGAATCCTGCTGGGCGTGATTGCGCTGAGCGGCAGCCTGGGCGTTCCATGGCCGTGGCTGCGGCTGTCCGTAATCGGCGCGCTTCATTATGAAACACAGGTGGCCGACGCCGCGGCGGAGCAACTTGGAGTTTCCCTTGGTTCCGGGCAGATGACGGCGCAGGCGTTCCCGACGATCGCCCTGCTGATGAGTATCTGCATCATGTGGGGCATGATCCTGTCCGCGCTTTTCAACAAAAAATACCTGCACAGACTGCAGCAGGGCGGAAAAACAGAGACCCGCAAGGGCGGCGGGTTCGGCGACAAAGCGATGACCGCGATGTTCATCGGCATGGTCAGCGCCTATATCGGCAGTTATGTCGGCGGATGGATTTCCGGCAGCGGCAGGCTGTTCTCCTTCTCAGGAAGCTGGACGCCGCTTGCCGTCGTGTTTGCCTCCGCGCTGGTGATGGCTGTATTCACCTACTTCTCCGAGAAAAAGGGAATGGCCTGGCTTGACAACTTTTCCATCGCAGGCAGCATGCTGATCGGTATGCTGGCTGCGGCGCTGATCGGGCAGTGAGAAAGGGGATGAACGATATGCAAAAACAGAGCAGCTATGAGGCTTATCTGAAATCCACTCACCGGATCGGCCGGATCGTTTCCGCCATTACACTGGTGCTGCTGGTCGGCGCGCCGTTCGCAATCGGAACGCTTCTCGGCGCGGCTCCCGACCTGGGCGAGACAGCCCGCGCTTTCCTTTCCGTCGGCCTGGTCTGGACTGTGTCCAGCGTAGTGGAATTCCTGGTCTATACACCGATGCTCGGCGCAGGCGGAAGCTATCTTGCCTTTATTACCGGCAACCTGATCAACATGAAGATTCCCTGCGCTATGAACGCGAAAGAACTGGTGGACGCGAAGTCCGGCACGGCGGAGAACGAGGTCATCGCTACGCTCTCAATCGCGACGTCTTCACTGGTGACGATTCTGGTGCTTGCGCTGGGTGTGGTGCTGCTCATTCCGCTGCAACCGGTGCTCCAGAGCCCGGTGCTGGCGCCGGCCTTCGCGAATGTCGTGCCCGCACTGTTCGGCGCGATGGCTTATAAGTACTACCGTAAGGACCCGCTGCTCTCGCTGGTCCCCCTGTGCGCGATGATTGTTCTGTTTACCCTGGTGCCGTCGCTGACGTCTTCCACCAGCTTCATGATTATCCCCAGCGGCGCCCTGGCGATCCTGCTGGCCTGGCTGAAATACAGGAAGGAGAAGAAGGGAGCGGCAGCTGAATGATCATCCTGTGGATTATCACCGGGATTATCGGCCTGATTCTGATCCTGCTGCTGATCGCGGTGATCCGTACGCTTGCGATCCCGAACCGGCAGTCGACCTATCAGCCCCGGCCAGAGCCGGAACGGGCGGCAAAGTATGCGGAAAAACTGTCCGCCATGGTCCGTTGCGAAACGGTATCCGTGCCGGGAGAAAACCAGCGGGAGAAATTCCTGGCTTTCCACCGGGTCCTGGAGGAGCTGTTTCCCCTTGTACGCGGGAAACTGGAAAAGACGGAGATCGACGGCAATCTGCTGTTTTTCTGGAAAGGGAAGAAGCATGACCGTCCGCTGGTGCTGATGAGCCACCAGGATGTGGTGCCGGCAGAGGGAATATGGGAGCACGAGCCATTTTCCGGCGATATCGCGGACGGCAAAGTATGGGGGCGCGGCGCCTCCGATACCAAGTGTTCCGTGATGGCATTTTTCCAGGCAGCGGAGGAACTGCTGGCGGAAGGATATGTTCCGCCTCAGGACGTGTATCTTTCCTCTTCCTGCACCGAGGAATGGGGCGGAGACGGCTGCCTGAAGCTCGTGGCGGAGCTGGAACGGCGCGGCGTGAGGCCCTATCTGGTCTGCGACGAAGGCGGCGGAATCATCACCGATCCGATCGGCGGAATCCACGGCAACTTCGCCATGGTCGGCGTGTTCGAAAAAGGCAAGGCTGACGTCAGATTCACCGCGGTTTCCGAAGGAGGCCATGCCAGCGCGCCGGAGGAGCATTCCCCGGTGGCAAGGCTGGCGGCATTCGTGCATGAGATCGAGACGCGGCCGGTGTTCCGGCGGAAGATGCCGAAGGAAGTGGCAGCGATGTTCAGGGCGCTGGCGCCGTACGCGGGTTTTCCACTGAAACTGGTTTTCACAAATCTCTGGCTGTTCAGACCGGTGCTGCTGAAGGTGCTCCCGATGATCAGCGCGCAGGCGGGAGCCATGATCCGGACAACGATAGCTTTCACCATGATGAGCGGATCGGAAGCCTGCAACGTGATGCCCCAGAAAGCCACGGTCTGCGCAAATATGCGGTTTATTCCGCATCAGGGGATGGAAGAGAGCCTGAGCATCGTCCGCAGACTGGCGGAGAAACACGGCCTGAAGACGGAAGTGCTCAGCGCAAACGATTATACGGAACCGACGGATATCCACGGCGCGGCGTTCAGGACCGTACAGCATGTCATCGAGGAAACCTTCCCCGGCTGCGCGGGAAGCCCGTATGTGATGACAGGCGCAACCGATTCGAGATTCTATCAGAGAATCTGTGAGAACGTCGTACGGTTCGCACCGGTGATCTACGGGCCGGAACAGATGAAAGGCATGCATGGGATCAATGAGAACATTGAATACAGCTGCCTGCCGGGTGCGGTGGATTTCTACAGGAACCTTATCGGCGCGATGGAATCATAACGGATTTGTTTGCAGGCAGTGCGAACAATATGATATGATAATTCAAGAGAAAACAAGGAGGAACAGATCCATGAAGATGAGCAGAAAACTGGCGGCGCTGATCCTTGCGCTGGCAATGACTGTCTCCTGCGCGTGCGTATTCGCGGAGGACGTGCCTTCCTGTCCGGCCGCGAGTTCCGAAACCGTGGCGGAACTGCTGAAAGTACCTGATTTCAAGTTCTTTGTCCGCCATGAAGGAATCGGGAAAGGATCAAGCGTCGTGTATACGGCCCCTTCCGAAGAGTCCCTGCGCCTTGCGGACGGCAAAGCGAGCTGCCGCCTGGACAATGAGATTGCCGCCGCCGGATATGTGGACGGCTGGCTGCTGGTCCGCTATGATATCAAGGACAACAAGGCCCGCGTTGGATATCTTCCGCCGAAGGTCAGCCGCGGTGTGAAAGCGGACGTCGGAAAGCTTGAATTCAGCGATATCACGGTGACGCTGGAGGAGCGGATCGATATTACGGACAATCCGAGGTCCAATTCAACGCCTTTCGGCACGCTGCCGGAAGGAACGGAGATCACGATTCTCGGCAAATATACCTATACCGGCAACTGGTGGTACGTCGAGACGAAACTTGACGGGCAGCTGACCCGCGGGTTTATCAACCGCAGCGATGCGGCAATCGTTGTGGACGGCGTTGTTTATTACGGAAACGAAGAGCTGGGCTTCCCGGCGGCTTCTCCCGAAAACAATCAGCAGACCGGTATGGTCGCCGTGACCGGTACGGAGGACGACGCGATCATTGTCCGGAAACACATCGGAGCGGATTCCAATATGGTGGCCAGGGTATACGGCGGAGATCTCTATCCGTGCTACGGCAGCGGAGAAGGACGGAACAACAGAATCTGGTATTACATCTGGGTGGACGGCGTATGGGGCTGGATCTCATCCGGGCATGCCGTTTTCATGGAAAACGAGTAAACCGGACAGTCCGGTAAACACAGGAGCCCGCACATGACATACAGAACAGAACACGACTCAATGGGTGAAGTCCGCGTTCCGGCAGACAGATACTGGGGAGCCCAGACCGAGCGCAGCCGGAACAATTTCCCGATCGGCGCGGGGAAGGAACCGATGCCGGATGAGATCATCCGGGCTTTTGCCGTGCTGAAAAAAGCCGCGGCGCTGGCGAACCGGGAACTGAAACCGGAAAAGATGACTGCCGGGAAATGCGACGCGATCTGCCGGACCGCCGATGAAATCCTCGCCGGGAAACTGGACGGACATTTCCCGCTGGTGGTCTGGCAGACAGGATCCGGGACCCAGAGCAACATGAACGTGAACGAAGTCATCGCCAACCGCGGGAACGAGATCGCGGGCAGCAGGCTTCTGCATCCCAACGACGACGTGAATATGAGCCAGTCCTCCAACGACACTTTTCCCACGGCGATGCATATTGCCGCGGCGACAGCACTGGAGGAGGTTATCGCCGCCGCGACGCGGCTGAAGGACGAACTGATCCGGCTGGAGCATGAAAACGAAGACGCGCTCAAATGCGGCCGGACCCATCTGCAGGACGCCACGCCGATCCTGTTTTCCCAGGAGATATCCGGCTGGCGGGCCAGCCTGGAAAAAGATGAAGAAATGCTGCGAAGCGCCCGGGGACCGCTGCTGTCGCTGGCGCTGGGCGGAACGGCTGTCGGGACGGGACTGAACGCTCCTGCGGGCTTTGATATCCTGTCCGCCGCAAAGATTGCGGAGGAAACCGGCATCCCCTTTGTTACTGCGGAAAACAAATTCCATGCCCTGACATCCCGGGATGAAATGGTCTTCGCTCACGGCGCCCTGAAAGCGCTGGCGGCCGATCTGATGAAAATTGCCAACGATATCCGCTGGCTGGCCAGCGGACCGAGGCTGGGACTGGGAGAGATTTCGATCCCGGAGAATGAACCCGGATCCTCCATTATGCCGGGCAAGGTAAATCCCACTCAGTGCGAGCAGGTGACCATGGTCGCCGCCCAGGTGATGGGCAACGACGTAACGGTCGGGATTGCCGCGAGCCAGGGCAACTTCGAGCTGAACGTGTTCATGCCGGTGTGCGCTTACAACTTTCTGCAAAGCGCGCGGCTGCTCCGGGAAAGCATGGATTCATTCCGGGAACGCTGCGTGAGCGGGATCCGGGCGAACCGTGAAAAGATGAAGGAAAACGTGGACCGTTCCCTGATGCTGGTGACGGCGCTGTCGCCGAAGATCGGGTATGAAAACGCCGCGAAGACCGCGCAGAAGGCCCACCGGGAAGGGACCGGCCTGAAGGAGGCGTGCGTCGCACTGGGATTCCTCAGCGAGGAAGAGTTTGACAAATGCTTCCATCCGGAAAAGATGGTATAGATCCAATTCGTAATTCATAATTCAGAATTGATCATTCAGGATTTTACATTTCATCAATCGGAATGATAAGTTCACAGGAGTCCGGAAATGACGGAAAGACTTTACTATAACGACGCGTATCTGTGGGAGTTTGACGCCGTTGTCACCAGTGTAAAAAACGGAAAGCGGCCGGGAGAGTGGGAAGTGATACTGGACCGGAGCGCTTTTTATCCGACGTCCGGCGGGCAGCCTTTTGATACGGGTACGCTGTGCCATGGGAAAGTTCATGCAAACGTGACGAACGTGGAGGCTGACGCGTCGGGTGAAGTCATCCACACGGTCGACAGGGAGATTCCGGCCGGGACTGCGGTGCATGGCGGGATCGACGGCGCGCGGCGGACGGACCACATGGAACAGCATGGCGGTGAGCATATGCTGGCCGGCGCAATCTGGGAGAAACTCGGCGGGATAACGATCGGGCTGCATCTGGGCCAGACGGAATCCAGCATTGACGTATCCATGCCCGACGGAAGGACTCATCTGACCGAGGAAGAAATCCTGCTGCTGGAAGAAACGGTGAACGGGCGCATCCGGATGGACGCGCCGATTCGCTGCTGGTTCCCGGAGGAGGACGAACTGAAAAAGCTTCCGCTCCGCAAAGCTCCGACGGTAACGGAACATGTAAGAATTGTAGCCATGGGCGATTTTGAGATGGTCGCCTGCGGCGGGACGCATCCGGCTTCCACCGGGCGGATCGGCCTCCTCAAAATTATTTCTGCGATCCCGGCAAAGGGTAAGATCCGGGTTTCGTTTGTCTGCGGTGGACGGGCGGTTCGCCTGTTCCGGACTTATATGCGGTTTGCGGACAAGGCCGGCGCAGCCCTGAGCTGTCCGGTGGAAAAGCTTTCCAGTGCTGCGGCTGAACTGAAATACCGGCTGTCAGAGGCGGAAAAGCGGGCCAACCGTCTGGAGACCCGGGAGATCCTGGCGAAAATGGAAGAGAACGGGGAAGAACTGGAGGGAACCGTTCTTTGCGTGATAACGCTGCCGGAGACAGACGGCCGGGCTGTGACGGCGGCCGTGTCCGAGTATATCAGGACCGGGGGACGGGCAGTCCTGCTGTGTGCGGGAGAGAGGCTGACATTCGCCCGGTCGGCGGATGTGAAGACAGATATGAATGAGCTAATCAAGCGGGTAGCCCGCGGCGGAGGCAGGCCGGACATGGCCAGCGGAGCGGGAATACCGGAATGCGTGTCTGTGGCAAGGAAAATCCTGATGACGGAAGGGATCGGCAGATGATGGAAGAGAAAGACCTGATCCGGATCCGGTGGCATGTCGACCGCACAAAGGAACCGGCTGTGTATATGCTGGTCTGTTTGCATCCGGATTATCCGGATATGCAGGTATGTGTGTCCTCAGCTGAAGTCACGGAGCGCGTGGCCAAAGCGAAGCTTATGCAGGAAATGTACGAACTCGGCGAAAAGAAAGGCATCGAACCGAAGAGACTGCGATTCAAGATCAACGGAATAGAGGAATAAAAAACCGGCTGCTCCCGCGCGGGAGCAGCCGGCCTGTTTACGGAACGGGTTTTATTTGCTGATGAGCAGCATGACCAGGGACAGCACGACGAAAATGCCGGCCGCAATCTTGGTACCAAGAGCGAGCTTGGCTTCAAAGGTCTTGGTCTTGGACTTGCTGAAATAGCTGTTGGACTGGCCGGAAAGAGCGCTGATGCCGCCTTCCTCGGAAGACTGCAGGAGCACGGTAACGATCATAAAAAGCGCTGCGATAATCAGCACAACGGAAACAACGGTAACCATAAGTACAAACCTCCTCGATGAATCAGCCTGAGTATCATATCATATGGCTGATGAAAATGCAACAGGAAATATTACGGACCGGCGATGGCGGGGGAGGATATTATTCTGCCAGGTCGCGGTTCTGCTTGCGGGCGGCAAGGGCCGCCAGGCAGCACTCCTTGCTGCGTTCGATATGGTGCTTCATCAGCTTTTCAAATTCGGGCAGGTTTTTCTGCTCGACCAGATCCACCAGTTTATGATGCTCGGCACGCGCTTCGCCCCGGCGATCTTCCTGCTTGATGGCCATGGCGGAGAAACGGCGGATATATTCATCCTGTCCCTCGATCACCCGAAGAATCCGGTTTTTGCCGGAGATGGCTGTCAGCTGGGTGTGGAAATCGCGGGCCAGGGGAGAGAGCGCCTCCACATCGTTCTTTTTGTCCAGCTCATCCATTCTGGCGAGCTTTTCCCGCAGAGAGGCAATGTCTTCCGGCGTGGCTTTCTCGATGATGTCCGGCAGCGTCAGCATTTCCAGGCAGTTGCGGATGGTGTAGATCTGCTCGACATCTTCCGCTGTAAAAGCGTGGACTATCACGCCGCGGCGCATAACATACTCAACCAGCCCGTCCCGTTCCAGCTTGCGCAGGGCCTCTCTCAGGGGGGTGCGGGAGATATGAAGACGGTCCGCGTAGTCTGTTTCGACAATCCGTTCACCGGCAGGAATTTCCCCGGTGATGATGGCTTTTTTCAGAACTTCATAGGCGATCTCACGAATGGGCCGGCTTTCCATCATCGGCTGGAAGGTAAGGGACATGATACAACCTCCTCGTCCAGTGCGGAACTTTCTCTGCACTTTGTATACAAGTTACAACAAAAAAACAATTATGTCAAGATTCAGCAATGAGTTGCAGAAAAGGGCAATGAAAATGTATAATGAAGCGTTATCTGATACGGGAAGCGGAAGACAGAGGGCGGGCAAGGGAGCAACGCCATCAGGATATATTGAGGAGTTTTACAGATGTTTGAACGTTTCGGCGCTCTGGTAAACGAACCGATGAGCGAACATACGACACTGAGACTGGGCGGACCGGCGGATTATCTTGTGTTTCCCCGGAGCGCGGAGGAGATCGCCGCACTGTTCGCCGAGGCAGACGCCCATCATCTGCCGGTGACTGTCATCGGCCACGGGAGCAATCTGCTTGTGCTGGACGGAGGGATCCGGGGGCTGGTAATCTGCATCGGCAAAAACATGAGGAAGATTGTCCGGACGGGGAACATAATCAGCGCGCAGGCCGGCGCCATGCTCGGAAGCGTCGCGGCTGAAGCCGCGGAAGCAGGACTGAGCGGACTGGAATTCGCATCCGGGATCCCGGGTACTGTCGGCGGCGGGGTGACCATGAACGCAGGCGCGTACGACGGGGAGATCGCGCAGACGGTCATCGCCGTAAACGGCCTGTATCCCGACGGAAAGCAGGTTACCCTGTCCCGGGAAGAAATGAAATTCGGATACAGGCGTTCCGCCGTGACGGAGAAAAATCTGATCGTGACGGAGGCCATGTTTGAGCTTCGGGAAGGGAAACCGGCGGAAATCCGGGCCAGGATGTCCGAACTGAACGCCAGAAGGGCGGAAAAACAGCCACTGGACGTTCCCAGCGCGGGCAGCACATTCAAACGCCCGGAAGGCTACTATGCCGCCGCCCTGATTGACCAATGCGGGCTGAAAGGGTACAGCGTCGGCGGAGCGATGGTGAGCATGAAGCACGCAGGATTCCTGGTCAACACTGGCTCGAGCAGCCGGGATTTTCTGGAGCTGATGAAAAAGGTACAGCAGATCGTGGAGGAACGCGTCGGCGTAAAACTTGAGCCGGAGATCCGGATAATAGGGGAAGAATCATGAAATATCTGATCGTGACAGGACAAAGCGGAGCGGGCAAAACTGTATGTGTCCGCTACCTGGAAGACAAGGGCAGCTTCTGTATGGACAATATACCGCCCATGATGCTGCCGAAGCTGATTGAGGCTTTCAGCACGACGCCCGTGAAACAGCAGACGGTGACGATTGCCGTGGACGTGCGCAGCGGAGAATTTTTTGACGCCGCCGCCGTAGCTCAGATGATCGGTGAACTCCGGGCGATGGGCAACCGGATTGAGGTCATTTTTATGGAAGCCAGCGACGACACGCTGCTGGATCGTTACAAGGAAACCCGCCGCGAGCATCCCCTGTGCCAGGAAGGCCTGACGCTGACCGAAGCCATCAGCGAGGAGCGGGCACGGCTGCAGCCTCTGAGGGAAATCGCGGGATACGTCATCGACACGACCGGTATGACAATCCGGATGGTGAGAAGAATGCTGGATCAGCGGCTGGGTGATCTTTCCGACGCCGAACCGCCGATCCGGGCGGAAGTCATGAGCTTCGGCTTTAAGAGAGGCCTTCCGCGGCAGGCGGACCTGGTGACGGACGTGCGCTTCCTGCCGAATCCTTTTTATATCGAGGCCCTGTGCAGGCACTGCGGTCTTGACGAAGACGTGCGCAGCTTTGTGATGGATCATCCGACCACAAAGGAGTTCATGCTCAGGTATACAGACCTGCTGGACTTCCTGATTCCCCATTACCGGGAGGAGGGAAAACGACGGCTGGTGATTGCCATCGGCTGCACCGGCGGCGCGCACCGTTCCGTCGCGATCGCCGAAGCGATCGGGCAGTATCTGAGAGATAAGGGACTTCCGACAGAAATCAATCACAGGGATCTGCTGCTGGAGCAGGCGCGCTGGACCACGCCGGTTGAGGAGGCATAATGCGTACGTCAGATACGCGGAGTTTTTCCGCGGGGGTTAAGGAGGAGCTGATCAGGCTGCCCATGGGGAAGCCCTGCTGCATGCTGAGCGAGATCTCTGCCCTGACCCAGACGTCCGGACATCTGGCGTTCCGGGGAGGCGGCTGGATTTCAGCGAGCTACAGGCTCGACAACGCAGGCACGGCGCGAAGGCTGTTTCAGCTGCTGAAAAAACGGCTGAACGTCGCACCGAAGCTTCACTTTGTCCAGACCCGCCAGCTGGGCGGACGCCGAAGCTGCGTGCTGACGCTCGGAACAGAGGATACAAGGACGCTGCTGAACGCGCTGCATATGGCTGAGACCGATGAAGACGGACAAATCCATCTGAAGCGGACAGTTCCGCGGCATCCGATGACACGTCAGTGCTGCCGCAGGGCATTCCTTCGGGGGGCGTTTCTTGGCGCCGGTACGCTGACCCATCCCGAGAAGGGATATCATTTTGAGTGGAAGGCAGAAGACGGGCGGCTGGCCGAAACGCTGGAGAAACTGCTGGAAAAATGCGATCTGCCGTACAGGAGTTATCTGCGCAAGGGCACCCGGGTGATTTATCTGAAAGGCGCCCAGCAGATTTCCGATATGCTGGCCATTATGGGCGCCGGAAGCAGCGTGCTGGAAATGGAAAACATCCGGATCAACAAACAGCTGCGGGCGGCGGCAACCAGGGCTGCCAACTGTGACGAACACAATAGTGAAAAAATGCTGGATGCCGGCCAGAAACAGGCGGAAGCGATCCGGCGTATCTCCATAGCCAGGGGCCTGTTTACGCTGCCGCCGGCTTTACGGGAGGCGGCGAGACTGCGGGTGGAGAATCCGGATCTGAGCCTGCAGGAACTGGGAGAGATGATGGATCCGCCGGTCGGCAAAAGCGGTATGAACCACCGGCTCCGCCGTCTGATGGAGATCGCGCGGCAGGTTGAGCGTGAATACGGGCAAAGGGGAAGGGACGAATGATCGCATCGATGTTCTATACGCTGCTGTATCTGTATGCCGGCGTATTAACCGTTCGGTTTCTGCTGCCGCGGCACCGTCCGCTGAACCGTCTCTGGCTGGGCCTGAGCCTCGGCCTGCTGGAAGAGATGTGGCTTCCCGCGATCGGCGCGTTCTGGTTTTCCTTCAGTGCGGAGGCGCATGTTTTCGGCGCCGCAGTGCTGTTTATCCTGACAATTCTCTGCTGGTTTGTACGGGACAGGCGGACGCCGGCCGGCTGGGATGAGAAGGAGGAGGCGCTGCTCAGGCAGCTGCTGGTTTTCGGGATCCCGCTGACGCTGCTGGCGGTCTGGCTTCAGTACAGCCATGTGATGCGGACAGACAGCGCCGGAAACTGGCATGTGGGCCAGAGTACCTACGGTGACCTGCCGATGCATCTGAGCTTTATCACAGGGCTGATCGGAAAAAAGTTTCCCGCGGATTATCCTTTCTATCCCGGCGCAAGGCTGAGCTATCCCTTCCTGACGGACAGCCTGAGCTCCACCTTTTATCTGCTGGGCAGCAGCCTGCAGGCGGCAGCGATTGTTCCCGCGGTTCTGATGATGGCGCTGTGCTATATGGGCGTGATCGTCCTGGCACGGGACATGACAAACGGTAAGAGAACGGCGCTGCTGGCAGCCGCTCTGTTTTTCCTGAACGGCGGCCTGGGCTTTCTGTATGACTTTGACCTGGCGGGCGGCACATGGACCGCGGACAGCAGCGCTCCGTTTTTCGTCCGCGCGGGGCAGACGGTTTCCGGATGGTTCTCCGCTGTTTCAGAACGGATCAGTCATATCCTGACCGGATACTACAAGACGCCGACCAATCAGCCGGATCCGAACAATCTGCGGTGGAGCAACGTGATCTGCGACATGATGGTGCCTCAGCGGACTCTCCTGGGAGGCTGGTGCATGACTATTCCTTGCCTTTACCTTGTGAACGCAGAATTCCGTTCGCGGATGCTGGACCCGCAGAACAAAAACCGAGGTCTGATCCTGCTGGGCGTATGGGCAGGAGCACTGCCGCTGATTCATACGCACAGCTTTCTGGCACTGGGCCTGGCTTCCGCCGGAGCGATGTGCTACGACCTGATTCACGGCGATCCCAAGGCGCTGGCGGAGCGGAGACCGCGTCTGAGGATCCTGCTGCGCTACCTGGTCTACGGCGGAATCGCCGCGGTATTTGCCGCGCCGCAGCTGATCGGATTTACCTTCGCACAGGCCTTCAGAGAAGGAACCCGGTCTTTTGTCACATTCCAGTTCAACTGGGTCAACAATCCCTCAGGGACAGGCATGCGTGATCTTTACCTGTGGTTTTATATCAAGAATATCGGATTGCCTTTCCTGGTTCTGATCGCCGCGCTGTTTGACAAAACTCCCCGGAACCGGCGGATTTTCGCCATGGCGCTGCCAATCATTCTGGCGGCGGAGTTTGTCCGTTTTCAGCCCAACGAATATGACAACAATAAACTGTTCTACCTGGCGTGGCTTCTGTGCTGCATGATTATCTCGGACTGGTGTTCCCGTCTCTGGAAGAGGCTGGACGGAATGAGCGGACGGCGCTTCCTGGCGGCTGCAGCAGCGGTTGTCACTTTCCTGAGCGCAGGGCTGACGATCTGGCGCGAATGCGTGTCGGATTACGTTGCCTTCAGCAGCGACGCCGTGGAAGCGGGCCTGTTCGCAAAGGACAATACGGCGCCGGACGCGGTGTTTATCACCGGGACCGAACATCTGAACCCTGTCATTTCCATCGCCGGACGGCAAATTGCCTGCGGACCGGATCTGTGGCTGTACTGGCACGGATTCGACACGTACGAGCGGCAGGAGGAAATCGAAGCCTTCTACGAGAATCCGGAAGGCTATCCGGAGATACCCGCCAAATACGGCGCCGAATACGTCTATGTCTCCTCCTATGAACGCAGCAGCTACGATGTGGACGAGGAGGTCCTTGAAAGGATCGGCCTGAAAGTCTTCGAAAACGGAGAAGCGAGCATCTACCGGCTGGCGGAACCGGCAGTTCCCGACTGACTGAAAAAGACAGCATTTCCTGTTCAAAAAAAGAAAAATGTGATATAATAAACACAATAATCAACCGGCAGGGTCCGGATCACGTTTATATCAACTGAATAGGAGGAACTGTATTATGAAGAAGACAGGTACCATCGTTACCGCACTGCTGGCTGTCCTTGCAATTGTTTTCGCAATCCTGTACTTCACAGGAAACGGTGAAAAAGGCAACCTGACAGGTGAAAAGGCTGAGCTGGTCAAACAGCTGGAAAGCCTGACGGGAGAGAAGGACGAGCTGGCCAAACAGCTGGAAAGCCTGACGGGAGAGAAGGACGAGCTGGCCAAAAAGGTTGAGACCCTGACGGCGGACGCATCCAAGGCAGCCGAAGACGCTGCCGCGCAGGTTACGGCGCTGACAGGTGAAAAAGACGAGCTGGCCAAACAGGTGGAGACCCTGACAGCGGACGCGGCCAAGGCTGCGGAAGACGCTGTCGCGCAGGTTACGGCGCTGACGGGTGAAAAAGATGAGCTGGTCAAACAGGTGGAGACCCTGACGGCTGACGCGGCCAAGGCGGCGGAAGACGCTGCCGCGCAGGTTGCAGCGCTGACGGGTGAAAAAGACGAGCTGGCCAAACAGGTTGAGACCCTGACGGCGGATGCGGCCAAGGCGGCGGAAGACGCTGCCGCGCAGGTTACGGCGCTGACAGGTGAAAAAGATGAGCTGGTCAAACAGGTGGAGACCCTGACGGCTGACGCGGCCAAGACTGCGGAGGAGGCAAAGGCACAGCTGGATACCCTGCTGGGTGAAAAGGACGAGCTGGCCAAACAGGTGGAAAGCCTGACGGCGGACGCAGCCAAGGCGGCTGAAGACGCGAAGGCGGCGATTGAAACCGAAGTGGCAAAAGTCAGGGAAGAAGCAGAGGGAACGATCAGCGAACTGACAAAGAAGGTCGAGGAACTGACAGCGTCCCTGGATTTCGGCAACCTGGATGAAGAAGGTATCAAAGGCCTGTTCGAGAAGCTGAAGACGAATCCGAAGGTCCTGTCGGTGCTTCCCGGCATTCTCAGCGAGTTTGGAATCGAGCTGCCGTCGGCTGCCGAACCGGCGGAATGAACGACCGGAGGAATCAGATCCGAAGCCCGTCTTCCGAAAGCGGAAGACGGGCTTTTCCTTGATTTTTCCGTAAAAATGGGATAAAATACTCATAATATGCAGGAGGTGGGATTTTCATGAAGGTAGTATTGCTGAAAGATGTCAAGAATGTCGGGAAGAGGGATGATATCCTGACGGTCAGCGACGGTTATGCCCGGAACTTCCTGTTTCCACAGAAGCTGGCCGCGGAAGCCACTCCCGGCGCACTGAAAGAGATTCAGCGCAAGCGCGCCGCCCAGGACGCACGCGAGGCGGAAATGCTGGCGGAAGCGAAGGACAAAGCAGCTGCACTGAAGGACAAAGTCATTACGCTGGCGGTAAAGTGCGGGGAGAAAGGACGCCTGTACGGGTCCGTGACCGCGGCGGAAGTGGCCGAGGCGCTTGAAAAGCAGCACGGGGTCAAGGTAGACAAGCGCAAGATCGATATCGGGGACCCGATTCGCGAGACGGGAATGCGGACGATTTCCGTGTGGCTGCATTCCGGAGTGACCACGCCGATGAAGCTGGACGTGCAGCCGATCAAAAAGAACGCGTGATCCGGATGACCCGCGGCGGGGACGGTTTTACCGTTCAGGAATAAACGGTCCGGCTGAAAGGACATATTGAGGTAAGGATGGACATCAGGGAAGAGACGGGCAGCCTGCCACTGCCCAACAGCACAGAAGCGGAAATCAGCGTCCTCGGCGCCATGCTGCAGGACAAAAACGCCGTGCTCCGCGCCGCTGAGCAGCTCCAGCCTGAAGATTTTTACCATCAGGAACACAGGGAGATCTTTACGGTCCTTGCGGACCTGAGCCGCCGGCAGACCGACATCGACATGGTGACTGTACGGGATGCGCTGGCCAGACGGGGATCCCTCGACGGGGTCGGCGGCGTGCAGTACCTGCTGAAAATCAACAATGAAGTACCCACCGCGGCAAACATCCAGTCCTACATCAATATCGTCCGGGAAAAGAGCACGCTGCGGAAACTGATCGCCGCTTCACAGGGCATTATGAAGGACTGCTACGGCCAGAACAGAGAACTGCAGGATGTTCTGGCGGACGCGGAGAAATCGATCTTCGATATCGTGATGAACCGCCAGGGCGGGGAGGAACTCAGGCCGCTCAGCGAGGGGCTGGAAAAAGCCTTCGCGATCATCGAGGAAAACGCGAAGCATCCGAACGATTTTGTCGGCGTGCCCACGGGTTTCATCGATCTGGATTCCATGCTGACGGGCCTGCATCCGGGCGAACTGATCATTGTCGGCGCAAGGCCGGCCATGGGCAAAACCTCTTTCGCGATGAACATTGCGGAGTATGCCGCGGTAAACAAGGGAAAGACGACCGCCGTGTTCACGCTGGAAATGCCGCGGGAACAGATCGCGCTACGCATGCTCTGCTCTGACGCGAAAGTGGACATGCAGCGGGTGCGCAAGGGCACGCTGCATGACGAGGATTGGATGCGCCTTGCCCAGTCTCTCGGCCCCCTGTCCGCGGCACCGATGTATATCGACGACACCTCCGCCCTCTCGCCGACGCAGCTGCGGTCCAGATGCAGAAGGCTGATGATGGAAAAGGGCGGGCTGGATCTTGTCGTCGTGGACTATCTGGGCCTGATGCGTTCGGACGGCCGGGCGGAAAACCGCAATATGGAAGTCAGCGAAATCAGCCGCAGGCTGAAGGCGATCGCGCTGGAACTTAAAATTCCGATCGTGGCCTGTGCGCAGCTCAGCCGCGCCAACAAGGACCGGCTTGACAAGCGTCCGATGCTGAGCGACCTGCGGGATTCCGGGTCCATCGAACAAGACGCGGACGTGGTTATGTTCCTGCACCGCGAGGAGTACTACAATAAAGACACGGAAGACAAGAATATCGGTGAAGTGATCGTCTCGAAACAACGGAGCGGTCCGCTGGGGACGGTCAAGCTTGCCTGGCTGAGTGAATACACGACCTTCGCGAATCTGGCCAGGGATTACGGCCAGAACGGTGAAGCACCATACTGACGATTCCGTGACGGACGGAACAGATCCCCGGCGGGCATCAGCGGTTCCGGTGCAGCATGAGCCGCCCGGTCAGGAGAATCGGACGGACGCCTGACAATTCACAGTCTGAGGAGTAACTGATGGAGAACTATACGGTTTGCCAGCTGCAGCGGGACATGCGCTATGAAGGGTTCCTGCTCATCCGCTCCGCTGAGAAGCGGAAAGACAGCAAAGGCAACGATTATGTGGATATGAACCTCACCGACAGGACCGGCGAAATCAACTGCAAAATCTGGAACTGGGATCCGGAAGCGGAAATACCCAAAGCAGGGCAGCCGGTCAAGGTGCGGGGGACGATTCAGGAATACAACGGACGGCTGCAGCTGCGGGTGGAAAAATGGCGCCTGTGCACGGAGGACGACCCGGTTGATATGAACACACTGGTTCCCTGCGCGCCGAGGAAACCGGAAGAAATGCTCGAAGAGATCAGGGACACGCTGGAAAGCTTCAAGAACGAAGACCTGAAGAAACTGACGCAGGGCATGCTGGAATTCGCCGGTGACCGGCTGAAATGGTTTCCGGCGGCTCAGCGGATGCACCACGCGGAACGCAGCGGCCTCCTGCACCATACTACGGACATGCTCCGGCTGGCGAAGGCACTGCTGGAGATCTATCCCTGGCTGAACCGGGACCTGCTGCTGGCTGGCGTCATCATCCACGATCTGGGCAAGATCGAGGAGATGAAGAGCGATCAGACCGGAAACGTGACAGACTATACCATGGACGGACAGCTGCTCGGCCACCTGGTCCGGGGCATTACAAACCTGAACCGGGTTGCGGAAGCGGCCGGCGTTACCGGCGAGTGCCTGATTCTGCTGGAGCACATGCTGCTGAGCCACCACGGAGAGAGCGAATACGGCAGCCCCAAGCCGCCGATGTTTGCCGAGGCGGAAGCGCTCCACTGGATCGACATCATGGATGCGCGGATGAACGCGATGAAGACCGTGACTGACAAAACGCCCCCCGGCGCGTTCAGTGAAAAGATCTTCAGCCTGGACAGGCGGGTATATCATCCCGGGATTAATCCGTAAAGATGGAACAGATATACGCCACTGACCGTTTATAAATATGAAGGATGGAGGAAAGAAGTATGTGGAAGAAGAGGATCCTTTGCCTGGTTCTGGTCCTGTGTGCGGCGTTGGTGATGACGGCGTGCAAGCAGAAGGAGACGTTCCCGACGACGCCTCAGCAGGAACAGCCGACAGCAGAACCGCAGAGCGAGCAGAATATTTTCGGAGACACTCCGCTGCCCCAGGAGATTGACTGGGATGACGGCAGCTATGATCCGACCCAGGAAGAGGGCGGAAGCGATGAAGAGGTTGTGCAGCCGGTGGACGCGGACGAACCGACTGAAGTGCCCGCTGTAAAAGGCGAATATGCCGGCGCGACGCCCGTGGTGATCGATCCGATCGACAAGCCCACGCCCACACCGCTGCCGCCGCTGACTTTTACCTATGACAAGTATGAGGCAAAATCACTCGGCCTGACCTTCGAAGCACCTGCAGGGTGGCTTGTGGATGACAGTCAGCCGGACACCTATACGCTGACCAATCCGGATCCTTCCATGGACTATGCAGCACAGCTGTCCATCCGCCTGGTGCCGGTAAGCAAGAATTACACCAAAAACGAACTGATCAAGGAAGTCAAAGGAACCCTTGATACAATCGGGGGCGATGGCTTCCAGAAATTTGAGCGCTCCAATACTGCGGGCCGCAAGTTCATGAACACGGACGCGATCTACGCCAACTATACCGGCACCACGACGGACGGCGTCAAGATTGCAGGCCGGATTATCATCGCCTGTTCCAACAAGACGCTGTACATCCTGCACGTCAGCTATCCCCAGGGTTATACAAAGACCTATGTTGACAACGTCTTTGACAAATTCCGTCACTCGGTCAAAACAATCTCCGGTACCGGCAACTGACCGCCGGCCCACATAAAAATCTCAACGTGACGCGCTTGCCGGATACCGGCCGGCGCGTCACGGTATGCTATCGGGAGGCTTTTCTTGAACATGATGAAAGCAGGCCGCTTTATCGCGCTGACGCTTGCGCTCATACTGCTGTGCGGGGTTATGCTGACCGCACGCGCGGAAGTCGCTACCATCGGCATTTATTTCTGCGGCGTCATCACCGCGGAAGACGGTTCACAGCAGACCGTCAAGCTGGACGGCAGGTTCCGCGTGACCCAGAACGGAGAGGAAATCGGGATTATTACCGCAGGCAAAAACACCCTGACGCTCAGCAGTACGGAACGGATCCGGATCGAACCGATGCCTGAGAGTATCGCACCGGAATGGGACCTGAGCACAGTTGCGCGGGAGATCCATCCGGAAGCCGGCGGGACGACGATCGTTTCGATCGCGGTGGAACCGCTGAAGGCGGAAGCGGCCCTTCCGACTGCTACGCCTCTACCGGCACCTGCTGCAACAGCGAAACCGGAAGAACCGGATCTTCACGAAGTACCGGACAGTCCGGAAGAAGAGCCGGAGGACGAACCGAAAAACGGAGCGGAAGACAGTGAACCGGTCGTGCCGGCGGGCCCTGTTGTCACGCCGACCATGCCGCCTTACGACCTGTCTTCCATATCTCCGACGCCGGAACCGGAATGGAAAACGCTGCCTTCCGGCAATGGAAGCATACGCGTTTTCGCATACAGCGACCATAACAACAACGGCCTGTCCGGGGACGGTGAAGGAGCGGTTCCCGGCGTGACCGTCTGCCTGTTTACGGAAGACGGGGATGCAGTTGCCGCGGTGACGACCAGCGTAGACGGATTCGCCCGGTTTGACAACCTGCCGGAAGGCCGGTACCGGATCAAGGCGATTCTTCCCAGGGGCTGGGCATTCAACAAGAAGGGCTCCGAAAGCGAATCCTACGCGAGCCTGTTTGAAGGTTCATACGAAGGAGAAGCGACGAGCGGCGTGTTCAGCGTCGGCGCCGGCGGCACGGCGACCCCCGGTATCTCCCTGACCCGGTGCCTGCATGTCAGCGGTACCTGCTGGTTTGAGAAAACAATCGACGGCCTGTATGACATGGTGGAACCAGGGCTGCCGGGCGTAAAAATCGAGCTGGACGGCGAGAAGAACGGCCTGCATTACGAAACCGTTTCTGACGAGGAAGGCAACTGGTATATCGACCGCGTCGTTCCCGCCGCCTACAAGATGACCGTGTACGCACCGGACGGCATGATGTTTACCCGGGTCCCGACCCATAACGGGCGGAAGACAGTCATCGCGAGGGACGGCGTGACCGTCGCGTCCCGGAAGATCGACCTGAACGACAAGGAAAGCAAGGAAAAACAGTATATCGGATTTACCTGGTCCAGCCAGATCCGGGGCATCTGCTTCCTGGATGCGAATTACAACGGCGTCTACGACGAAGGCGAACAGCCCATGCCCGGCGTAAAGATTACCGCAATCAAGCAGGCAAAGGACGAGGAGACCGCTGTGACATATTCCGGCGCAGACGGAACCTATGTGCTGGCCGGGCTGCGGGCGAACACCTATAAAATGCGGGCAGTTCTGCCGGATGACGGCAGCGATTTCAGCAAAACCGTCAGCGATCCGCTCGGTAACCATTTTGAGTCGAGGCCCGGCAGGAGGGAGAATTTCTGGAAGGACTTTAACCTCAGATCGTCCGAAAGCCGTGAGATGAACGTCGGTGTGATCTATCCTGCCACCGTAACAGGTACGGTCTACCTGGACGACGATTTCTCCGGAACCATGAGCGGCAAGGAAAAGATCGTTTCAGGCTTCCTGGTCAAGCTGTATGACGAGAAGGGCAACCTGACGGCCATGGACAAGACCAGCGTAAAGGGCAAGTTCGAACTGACAGAGGTCCCGCCGGGGAACTACTCGCTGGGCGTAACGGCTCTGAACGGTTATGCGTTTACCAGACTGAGCGAAGGAAATGTGATCCTGAACCGTACGAACGGGGAAGGTTATTCCGAGACGTTCCATCTGGACCTGAAGGAAAAGAAGACCGGGATGGACATCGGAATGATCCGGCCCGGAACAATCAGGGGGTCCGTATTTGCGGACAGAAACGACAACGGTACCAGGGATACTGGTGAAAACGGGCTGCCGGGCGTTACAGTGCGACTGATCGGTGAGGAAGGAGAAGCGTTCAGCGCCGAAATCGGATCGGACGGCGATTATCTTTTCGACGCGGTGATGCCCGGAACATACTATCTGGAATATGACCTGCCCGAGAATGCGGTCTTTGCACGGGTGACCAACGGCGGAAACACGATTACCGGTGAAGAAACCGGCCGGAGCGACACTTTTGATATGAAATCCGGCACCGAAAAGGAAGGCCCTGTATGCGGCGCCCTGACGCTCGGACGGATTGAAGGCTGCGCCTATCAGGACCACAACGGCGACGGCATCCGGTCGGAAGAGGAGGAATCCATTGCTGGCCTGACCATTACACTGACGCCTTCCCGCGCGGAACTGGAGGAGATTACCGCGGTGAGCGGGGAAGACGGAACATTCGCGGCAGGCGCGCTGCGGCCGGACGATTATACGCTGACCGTCAGCTGTCCGGATCAGTATGTGCTGAGCCGCACGGACGGGCTGGTTCTGCCGCTGACCGCGGGAAAGGATGTGCAAAGCACAACACTGTCCGTGGCGATGGGAGCCGTATGGAGCAACCAGGAGCTGGGAACGGTCATTCCGGCGGCCTTGAGCGGGCAGCTCTGGCTGGACGTAAATAATAACGGCCTGTTTGACGACGGTGAAAGCACTCCCGCGGGATACGAGATCACTGTGACGGACGACCGGAACGGCAATGTCTTTGATACGCTCCGTACGGATGAGAACGGGTATTTCGCCACATCAGGCATGATTCCCGGAAGCTTTACCCTTTCCTTCCCGCTGGACGAGAAAACTGTCGCCCCCAAAGCCGGCGACAATCAATTCATGGAAGAGAACGGAAAGATGGTGCTTCCCGGCGTCATGCTTGCGGAAAGTGAACACAGGGACGGCCTGCTGCTCGGTATCGTCCGGTACACCACCATCGGCGGAAACGTCTGGATTGACCGCGGCGGCACAGTCGAGATGCTGTCCGGCGCGGAGATTACGCTGAAGGACGGGGAGGGGAACGTTCTGCGGTCCCTGACAACCGCGGAGAACGGCGTGTACCGTTTTGACAGGCTGATGCCCGGTGACTATCAGCTGGAAGCCGTCATGCCTGAAGGCTGCGTGATCATCGAACCCGGTGACCGCCGCCTGAACGACGAGACGATTTCCGTGTTGACCGAAATGCTCAACCGGACCGGATCCTCCGATCTGATCGAGCTGAGGATGGGAGAAGACCAGACCCGGATGAACATCGGCTGTGTTCTCCCCGGCCGTATGGGTGATTTCTGCTGGCTTGACCTGGACGGAGACGGGCTGCAGGGCATGGACGAACCGGGCATCCCCGGCGTGAGAATCGAGCTGCTCCGTGACGGACAGGTCGTGGCGGAGACTGTCACGGACCAATACGGATTCTACAGGTTCAACGACCTGTATCCGGCCGTGTATACCCTGTACGTCACTCCGCCGGAAGAAGTAAAACCGACGGTCAGGAGAACAGACATTCCGCTAATCGCGTCCATACTGGAAGAGACGGAAGAATACACATGCCACTCCGGCGACTTCCAGGTGGTGAGCGACAAGGCGAACTATAACGCGGACCTCGGATTTGTCTGCCGCCGCGACGGCGTGATTCCGGCCGGCGTCGGAGACGGCGTGACGCAGAAGTGGACGCCCAGCAGTGATTCCGATGAATAAAATGATCTGATCCGGCAGCCGCCCCGCAAAAGGGGCGGCTGTTTTCTCCCTATAAGAAAAAACTTGCAAATACATTACAAAAATATTACAATACATCTGATATGCTGAAATAAAACATTCCGGCATACAATGATCGCTGCCGAGGTGGTTCGGATGAAACGAGTAATGATTTTTCTGCTGGTCCTGTGTCTGATTCTTTCCGTCTGCGCGTTTGCTGAGACGACGGAGTCCGGGGAAGCGGCCCCGGTACCGGCGGAAGCTGAGGCTTCCGACGATCAGACCGCCGACGGGGACGAAGGAGACGATTCCAATCCCGAACCGGTGGATATGATGGAGGATGTGGAACTTGACGAGGAAGAGCAGATCTTCCAGGGAAGAGTGCTCAGCTTCGGCGATGAAGGCGACGACGTGCTTGCGCTGCAGACTCGGCTGACGGAACTAAAGTATTATACAGGCAATCTGTCCGGCCGGTTCCGGGAAGGTACCAGGAAAGCCGTGGAGGAATTTCAGGCAGATTTTGATCTGGATCAGACCGGCGTAGCCGACCTGCGGACCCTGTCGATTCTTTTCTCCCTCAGTCACAGGCCCCTTCGCTACGGATCCGGCGGAGACGATGTGAAGGACCTGCAACGGCAGCTGACCGAGCTGGGGTATTACAAGGGAAAGATTAACGGCAATTATCTGGAGACCACTAAGAAGGCCGTGGAAGAGCTTCAGAAAAAGAACAATCTTGAGGTAAACGGTATTGCCGACGCGGACCTGCAGGATATGATCCTGGAAGGAAAAATCCTGAGCAAGAGTGACAAACCGGATGATACCAACACGCCTGCGCCGAATCTGTCAAACTATCTGGTGGATGAAAATGAGGATGGTGTCCGGGTGGCGGAGGAACCGGTTCAGTTTACGAAGAAACTGAAGAGCGGCTCTTCCGGCAAACTGGTCAAGCAGATGCAGGAGCGGCTGACTGAACTCGGATACTACGAAGGCCCCGTAAGCGGCAATTTCCAGAAATACACCACCCGCGCCGTGAAAAAATTCCAGACACAGAACGGTCTGGAATCCACCGGCGAGGTGGACGAGACGACCTGGAACCTGATCTTCAACGACTCGCATATTGTTCTGCCCAACGCAACGCCGAAGCCGACGCCTGAACCCACACCGGTTCCGTTCCATATTGTCGTCGACGTGGCGAATCAGGTTACATCTGTCTACGGAAGGGACGAGAACGGGGAATATACCGTGGTTGTCAGGCAGATGCTCTGTTCCACCGGCATGAAGGCCACGCCGAGCGACGTGGGCGACTGGGTGCTGAACGGACGTCACGCCACCTGGTGTATCTTCCCGAAGTGGGGAAACAGCTACGCCCGGTACTGGACACGGATCAACGGGAGCATCGCGTTCCATTCTCCGATCTATACAGCGGTCAGCAATTCCGCCATGAAGATCAGCAGTTACAAAAAGCTCGGACAGCGGGCAAGCCACGGCTGTATCCGCCTGGCCGTATGGGACGCAAAATGGATTTATGACAATATCGGCGCGGGCACGGTCGTTTCCATTGTTGAGGGCATGGATCCGGATCCCGAGCTCCGCGACGCGCTGAAACTGCCGCCGCTGGACACACAGTACTGCACCCCGATCTCCACGCCGGTTCCGACAGCGGAGCCGGAATACAGCATCGATAATCCGCCGAACCTGGGCAGGAGGACACTGTCTGAAAAGAGTACGGGAGCCGAAGTCTACTGGCTGCAGCGAACTCTGAAGGACTTGGGCTATTACGATACAAAGTGCACAGGCAAGATGCTGAAAAAAACGGTCAAGGCCGTCAAGGCGTTCCAGAAGGATCATGGCATGAACGCGTCCGGAAGCGTGAATCAGCAGATGATAGAATCGCTTGTACAGGCGGTTCATAAAGCCTTCGAAGTACCCGAGACTACACCGGCACCGTAAATAAAAGAAACAATCACCCGGAATCCTGAGATTCCGGGTGATTCTTTATAAACTGTGAAACAGGTTATTTGCTGTAGGCGTTCCACAGAAGGAGCGCGTTAGAATGACCGGCCAGCGCAGCTTTTTCATACCAGCGGAGCGCTTCGTTCATGCTGATCTCAACGCCCTGCCCGCACTGATATGCGTATCCGAGCGCATACATGCTGCGGGCGTTTCCCAGTTCCGCGGCTTTCAGGTACCACTGAAAGCCTTTTTCCGTATCCTGCGGAACCAGAGAGCCGGTCATATACAGGTATCCGACATAATCGCAGGCAGATGCGCTTCCCAGGGAGGCCGCTTTCTCGTAATATTCCAGCGCTTTCACGGGATCCTCTTCCACGCCTTTTCCGCGGAGATGAAGATAGGCGATACTCATCCAGGCGTCCACGTATCCGCGGTCCGCGGCCATGTGGTAGTAATCCATAGCCATGGCGTCATTCTGTTCCACACCGGTGCCGTCCTCGTAGCAGGAACCGATATACCAGCACGCATCCGCGCTTCCGAGATCGGCCGCCTTCTGATAACAGTCCAGCGCTTTCGCATAATCCCGGTCAAAAACAATTCCGTCATAATACAGATTTCCAAGATGAATCCAGGCGGGCGCGTATCCGGCCTCACCGGAAGCACGAATACAGGATACGGCCTTGTCGGGGCTCTTTTCCACACAGACACCCAGTTCATAATACCGGCCCAGGCGGAGAAGAGCGGCGGGGTCTCCGGAGGAGGCCAGGCTGCGAACCGCGGGAAAGGCGGTCAGCAGCCGTGAATCCTCGGCCTGAAGAGCCAGGGAAGCCGCTTTTTCCTTTCCGCATTTCATGCAGACATCAGAGAGGTTCCGGGTTCCGCAGTCCATGCATATCCATACGCCGCTTGTTTCGAAACAGGCGGGGCAGGCAGTGCCGGAAAATTCGCGGCCGCAGTTCAGACAGACAGATGAATCGGACGCACTGTCCGCCAGCGCGGCAGAACCGGACAGAAGCAGGAAGAGAACCAGAACCAGGAAACGTTTAAAAAGATTATTCATAATTCTGTTATTGCCGTTGCCGGAGCACTTTCCGGTTTGCCGGCGGCAGCACCGCAGCTGTTACCCGGACCCGGAGACCGGACAGCTGCTCAACAATCCGCTGTGACTGTTGAAGGAAACAAAACAAATCAGGCCCGGGGAGCAAAACCGATTTTTTTCTGGACTTTACGCATGGTTCTTGATGCCAGGGAGGAAGCCTTCTGCGCATTGTCGCTGAGCACCTTCATCAGATAATCCTTGTCGGCGATCAGGCGCTTAAACTCGGCCTGCAGCGGCTCCAGAGCGGCGATCGCGCAATCGGCGGCGCGGTTTTTCAGCGCGCCGTAGCCCTGGCCGCTCAGATCGGCGCAGATGCTTTCGATACTTTCGCCGCTCAGTGCGGAGATAATGGACAGCAGATTACTGACACCGGGCTTGCTGTCCGGGTCGAAGCGGATTTCCGTTTCGGAGTCCGTTACCGCACGCCTGATTTTCCGGCGGATGGTGTCAGGATCATCCAGGAGGAAAACAGAACCTTCTCCCAGATCGCTTTTGCTCATCTTTTTATCCGGTTCCTGCAGGCTCATAATACGGGCGCCGGTTTTGCTGATCAGAGGTTCAGGTATGGTGAAGACATCGCCGTATATCGCGTTGAAACGCTGGGCGATATCCCGGCAGAGCTCCAGATGCTGTTTCTGGTCCGCGCCGATAGGCACATAAGCCGTCTGATAGAGCAGGATATCCGCGGCCATGAGCACAGGATAGGTGAACAGGCCGGCGTTGATGTTCTCGGCGTGTTTCGCGGACTTGTCCTTGAACTGGGTCATCCGGTTCAGCTCGCCCATATATGTAAAGCAGTTCAGGATCCAGCCCAGTTCCGCATGGGCGCTGACATGGCTCTGGCAGTAAAGAATGGACTTTTCGGGATCGAGGCCGCTGGCAATATACAGCGCGATCAGCTCCAGGCAGCGGCGGCGAAGATCCGCCGGATTCTGGCGCACGGTGATGGCGTGCTCGTCCACCACGCAGTAGATGCAGTCGTAGTCATCCTGAAGCTGGGAAAAGCGGCTCAGAGCGCCGATAAAGTTGCCCAGGGTCAGCATGCCGCTGGGCTGGATGCCGGAGAAAATGACCGGTTTTCTTTCAATGTTTTCCATAAATATACACCTCTGAAGGGATTATTTCTGAAGCTTGACTTTCATCAGCATTTCCGGGGTTTCGGTGCGGAGAAGGTCATTGTCGGTGTAGATTTCGTCTTTTTCATAGCCGGTGCGGGGAATGTACCATTCGATACCCTCAAATTCGCCGCCTTCAGCGGTTACGTCCGCCGCCACTTTGGCGTTGGGGGTGCTGTAGCAGGTCTCAACGGTAATCATCATAGCGTTTTCGTAATCCAGGACGTAGTTGATGAACTTGTTGGCCATCTCGGGATTCCCCGCATTGGAGGGAATGAACATGTTGTCATAAGCGATATTGGTGCCCTCGGCCGGAGCGCAGATCGTCAGTTTTTCGTTTTCCGTGGAAGCGTAAACGGCGTCTCCGCTGTACATCATGGCCATCCACTTTTCACCGTGGGCCATGCCGTCAATCATTTCATCACCGACAAAGTCGGGATGGATCGTCTGATTCATTTTCACCAGCCAGTCAAAGGCTGCCTGAAGCTCATCACTGCTTTCGGTGTTCATGGAATACCCCAGGTTTTTCAGGGCCATCATAAAGATATCCCGGGGAGAATCATAGATAAACACGTGACCGTCCAGCTCGGGATCCAGCAGGATTGCCCAGCCCTTTTCCTCCACCTTGGCGGGGTCGATTTTGGTGGTGTCGTAGCAGAGGACGACGTTCTGCCACAGGTAAGGCGCGCTGTATTCATTCTGGGGGTCAAAATAAAGGTTCTTCACCTGATCGGAGAGCTGGTCCAGGTTGGTAACAACGTTCTTGTCCAGCTTCTGGACTTTCTTTTCCCTGATCAGGCGGTCGATCATATAATCGCTTGTGACCACCACGTCATAGGAAACGCCGGTCTGCAGCTTGGTATACATGGCTTCGGGCGTATCGTTGAACGCGTAGTTGATCTTTACGCCGTATTCCTTTTCGAAATTGCGAAGCACCTGTTCATCAATGTACTCACCGTAATTCATGACGTTCAGGACTTTGTTGTCCGCTTTTTCAGCGGCGGGCTGTGCGGCTTCGGTTTCGGCAGCAGGCTGTTCAGCCTCGGTTTCGGCGGCGGGCTGCTCTGTCGCGGCCGGGGCAGCGGGCTCTTTTGACTGGCAGGCAGTCAGGAGCAGCAGGCAGGCGCACAGGATCAACAGTACGGAAATCAGTTTTTTCATGGTCAGAGTTCCTCCTTCTGGGCTTTTCTATCTTTGATCCAGGGGATCAAATTGGCAAGGACGAGGACCAGTGTCACAACCACGACGATCAGGGTTGACATGGCGTTGACACTGAGATTATACCGCTTCATGGAATAAACGTACATGGAGATTGTATTGACGCCTACGCCGGCGTTAAAATAGGAAACGACAAAGTCGTCCAGGGACATGCTGAAGGCAATGAGCGCACCGGAAAGGATGGCCGGATAGATCTGGGGAATAATGACTTTCGTCAGCGCTTTCCAGGGCGTTGCACCCAGGTCCAGCGCGGCTTCCGCCACGTTGTCATCCAGCTGGCGGAGTTTCGGCATGACCGACAGAATAACATAGGGGATACAGAAGGAAATGTGGCTGAGAATCAGGGTGACAAGATTGGGCTGAACCTTGATGGATATAAACAAAAGCATCAGGCCGATAGCCGTGACGATATCCGGGTTCATGACGGGGAGATTGTTGACCTCGAGGATGATGGTCCGGACGACCCGTTTTGCCTTGGAAAGGCCGATGGCGGCGACGGTACCGACCACGGTGGAAACCACGGTGGCAATGACGGCGACGAGCAGCGTGGTCCAGATGCTCTGGAGCATGGAATGCTCATTGCTGAACAGGTTTTCATACCACCGGAAGGAGAAGCCGGAAAAGCTGGTCATTGATTTTCCTTCGTTGAAGGAGAACAGGACCAGATAGCCGATGGGCAGGTAAATGAACAGCAGGACCAGGATCAGGTAACCGGAGGAAAACAGCTTTGAAAGGCTACTCTTCTTCATGCCTTAATCCTCCTGCGCGCTGCGGTCAAGTTTCTTGGTCGCCCACATCGCGGTGATAATGATCAGGGCCATGATCAGGGAGATGGCGCTGCCGAAGTTCCAGTCACCGGTCTGCTGGAAGTAGATCTCGATCAGGTTGCCGATGAGCACGTAGTTGCCGCCGCCCAGCATCTTCGGGATGACGAAGGAGGAAACCGCCGGCAGGAAGACCAGGGTAATGCCGGAAATGATGCCCGGCACGCTCAGGGGCAGAGTTACCTTGAGGAATGATCTTACGTTGTTTGCGCCCAGATCATGGGCGGCCACGAGCAGGTTGGGATCCAGCTTGGCGATCGCGGTATGGATCTGGATGATCATAAAAGGCAGGAAGTCGTAAACCATGCCGATGAACACCTTCAGTTCGCTGGAGAAGTCAAAATTCAGCAGGATACCGCGCCAGGCGTAAGTTTTCAGCAGCATGTTGATCCACATGGGCAGCGTGATCAGCAGCGTGACGAGAGTTTGCGTCCTGTCGGACAGGTTCGCGATGAACAGGGCTGCCGGATAACCGATGAGCAGGCAGAAAACCGTGGTCAGCAGCGCAATGCGCAGGCTGGTGAGCAGTACCCGGATAAAGTCCGGATCGGAGATGAACCTGGAAAAATTATCCAGGGTGAACTGAAAAGTGAGGGTGTTGTTGCCGGTGCGGGTGACCGCATAGAGCAGGATCATGAGCATCGGCGCAACGATGAAGATCCCGATCCAGAGGATGTAGGGATAGCTCATCCGGAAGAAAGATTTCATACGTCACCCTCTTCCTTGTGCATCACATGGATATCATCCGGCCCGAAAAGCAGGCCGACCTTGTCACCCACCTCATGATGGGAGGTGGTCTCCACCTTGTATTCCCGGCCCTGCGTTGCGAAGGTGATATCGTAGGAGCCTTCCTTGATGTCCGCCGGATCAAAGTCGAATTTGACGTCCGTGATATCGATCGAGGAGTCGTCCTGCAGGTTCCATGCTTCCGCGCTGGCCCAGGTCTTCAGGTCCGTGGAGATCGCCATGGATTCCTGGATTTCGTCCGGCGTGATGAAGAAATCCAGGGCGCTGATACCGATGTTGTGGCGGGCGTCCTCGACGTATTCCGGATGAACGACATACACCTTGACGGTGACCTCGGTCTTTTTGTCCGTGCCGAAGGTGATGGAATAGACGCCGGGGCGGTTTTCTATGTTATGGCTGACATGGGTCAGGGAAATGTCGCGGTCCTCCTCGTCCCAGGCCTGGGCGTTGGCAATGGAGATGAAGTCCTGGTCGGTCATCTCCTTGTTCTCCAGGTCGTCGGAGTCGACATAGAAATCGTTGGCGCTGATTTTCTCGCCGGCCTGGTCGTTGACGATATCATGCTGGGTGACCACATGCATTTTGACGGTCTTGCTGGTGCCGGTTTTGGTTTCGACCATCATCTCGTAATGGACGCCCTTGAACAGCACGCTCTTCACCTCACCGCGCATGACGCCTTCGCGGGGCTTGACAACCTTAAAGTCCTCCGGACGGATCAGCACGTCGACCGGCTCGTTGGGTTTGAACCCGAAGTCCACGCATTCAAATGTTTTGTCATCAAAACGGACCTTGTAGTCCGCCAGCATCACGCCGTCCATGATGTTGCTCTCTCCGATAAAACGGGCGACATAGGCGTTGGCCGGCTCGTTGTAGATTTCCAGCGGAGTGCCGATCTGTTCGATGGCGCCCGCGTTCATGACCACGATCTTGTCGCTCATGGTCAGGGCTTCCTCCTGGTCATGGGTGACGAAGATGAACGTAATGCCGACTTCCTGCTGGATGCGTTTCAGCTCCCGCTGCATTTCCTTGCGGAGCTTCAGGTCCAGCGCGCCGAGCGGCTCGTCCAGCAGGAGGACGTTCGGCTCGTTCACGAGGGCGCGGGCGATTGCCACGCGCTGCTGCTGACCGCCGGAGAGCTTGGTGACATTCCGCTTCTCATAGCCTTCCAGATTCACCAGGGAGAGCATACGGTTGACCTTCTGGGAGATGATGTCGTTGCCCAGTTTTTTGATCCGCAGGCCGAAAGCGATATTCTCGTACACATTCAGGTGGGGGAAAAGGGCGTAGCGCTGGAATACGGTGTTGATCTCCCGCTTGTAGGCGGGCACGCTGTCAATGCACTGCCCGTCAAAGATGACGGTACCTTCATCCTGCTCCAGGAACCCGCCGAGGATGCGCAGCAGCGTCGTCTTGCCGCAGCCGGAAGGACCCAGCAGCGTAACAAACTCATTCTCGTAGATGTTCAGATTGACACCTTTCAGCACGATCTGGCCGTCAAAGTTCTTGACGATATTCCTGAATTCGATCAGCTTGCGCATACGCTATCTTCTCCTGATATCCGAGTCGTCATAAAAACGCAATATACATCATACAACAAAACGGAAAACATTCAATAGACAGAGAGATAAAAATACAATATGAAGATAAAAGATTTACCGCCCCGGAGGGCGAGCCTTGAAGAGGTCCGCGTTTTTATCCGCCGGCCTGTGTATAAAGGTCGGTCCGGCGAATGAACCGGGTCTTTCCAACGACGGCAGAATCTGGTATACTGAGGGAAAGGATCCGGACCGGAGAGTCGTCCGGACAAAAGACGAAAAACGCTGAACAGGAGGAACAAAACATGGCGAAAAAAACCAAGCGCAAAATAGCCTTCGTCGGATCTGAATGCTACCCGTTTGTGAAGACAGGCGGTCTGGGCGATGTGATGTACGCGCTGCCCCGGGCCCTGGTCAGCGAAGGATGCGAAGTCCGGGTCATCCTTCCGCTGTACGCCTGCATTCCCCAGAAGTATAAAGATCAACTGGAATACAAGGGATCCTTCATGATGGACCAGACCCAGGAAGGGCGCACCTTCTTTGTTGGCATCATGGAACTGGAGATGGACGGAGTCATCTACGATTTTGTCGAGAACCGCGAGTTCTTTGACTGGGGGAATCCCTATACAGGTCTGTGGGAGGACATTCCGAAGTACTGCTTCTTCTCCAAGGCCGCACTGGCGATCCTGAATTACCTCAAATGGGCGCCGGACGTGATCCACTGCCACGACTGGCAGGCCTCGCTGGTGCCGCTGTACAAGCGGACCAAGTTCTGGGA
>CAMKEI010000022.1 GCA_946411525.1 uncultured Clostridia bacterium
TGCCGCCGATCCCTTTCCGCTGGTATTTCTTCAGCACGCTGAAATCGACGATCATCGGCCAGCCTTTCCCCTTGAACGGACCTTCATGTACGGTCAGATACAGATACACGGCACCGGCGGGATGTCCCCGGTATTCCGCTGTCAGGGCAATGCATTTCCCTTCGGCCTGTTCCCTCATCCGCATCCGGTAGTATTCAACATTCGGATGCCACCCCTGAGCCGTGTATTCATCAAAAAAGATCTGCGCGTCCGGCTCTTCCATATTACGGATGAGCACTTCTCCGTCATTGTAATAAACCATATCTTTCATTCTCCTTTATACTGTCGTTAATCCGGGGAACTGCCTGTCCGCAATTTGGAAGGACCCCTCAAAAGCCGTTAGATCTCCCCGATCGCCAGCAGGTTATCTTTTCCCATACCGCAGACGTACGGGTTGGAATCAAACCGGTAGCAGAAATCCAGAAAATCTTTCTTCTGCGCCGGATCTGTCATGATCTTCGTCAGGATCTCCCGCGGGGTTGTCCTCCCGTAGGCGCCGGGACCCGACATCCGGATGTCCTTCACGCCGTATCCCTTCAGGATACCTTCCAGTTCATCCGGCATGAAGGTATAGGTAATGCACCACGGCGCGCCGCCCTGCTCATACTGGGCGATCTCCTCCTCGCCGCCCATCAGGCCGTCGGAAAGAAGCTTTTCAGCAGCCTGTTGACTGAACGAGAACCCGCCGATCATCTGCTCCTTATTCTCGACGCACCATTGTACAAAAGGATCGTCGGTCTCCTCATCCAGGATAAACTGGTTCTTCTGAATCGGATTGGCCAGGTAAGGCAGTGACCCGAGCCGGCTGGAAACGCTGAATGCGATCCGTTTTCCTGCAATCCGCACCAGTTCGCCGATTACCCTGTTCTGGTTGGGCCACGTATAGGAGATCGGCGCGTCAAAGGACATCACCAGGTCAAACTCCCGGTCTGCATATGCGCTCAGGTCTTCCAGGGCGCCTTTCACGAAGGTGATCCGGTCAAGCACACCTTCCTTTTCCGCCAGTTCCCGGGCTTTGTCGATCATCGGTTTGGAAATGTCAAAGTGCGTGACCCGGCAGCCCTGCTTTGCCAGCAGGATCGAAAAACGCCCGCAGCCCGCGCCGCCGTCGAAGACGGTGTAAATCCCGTCCAGGTTCTCCAGCAGTTTCCGCTGGATGTGGTCCTTCTGGATGATGTCGTCGATATAGGTCGCTTCCCGGCGGCTCTCCAGTTCTCCCTTGTCCGGGAGATTCCACTGCCGCTCCGAGATTTTCCGGCTGTAATCCATGGCAGGCTTCCCCTTTACTTCTTTGTCAGCTTCAGGATGTTCACCGACAGAGCGGGTGCTTCATAGGTAAACGCCCGGGAAGCGCCGGTAGCCTGAACCGTCACGTCGTGGACGTTCTCCGGCTGCTCAATGCTGTTCTCGTCCGTCGCGTTCCCCGTCAGCATGCCCACTGTATAGTCCGGCTCCACATCGCAATCCAGTGTGATTTCCACCGGTTCAGCACTGTCCGCAAAGTTCACAATCTTGACGTACACATGCTTATCGTCCACCGTTGCCACCGTGCCCATCGCCGGATAGGATGGCAGTTCCACCGTATCAATCGTTTCGCCGTTCACTTCCAGCGTCACAAAGTGACCGGACACAGTATACTTCAGATGATTGAACTCATTCTTTATTAGGCTGACCTCTTTGACTTCCGAGATGGGCTTTGGCGGAAAACTGTCCCGGGCCACATAGGACTTTCCGTCGGACAGGATCCACCGGGAAACCTCCAGGAACCGCATACTCCAGGGATCGCACGGGTTGGGATTGGTCCGGTCGTAATAGGAAAGCGGTTTGGGGGAGACCAGAATCCCCAGCGCGATATTCTTTCCTTCTTCACAGAAAACGTCCGTCTCAAAAACACCCTGCCGGCATTCCAGATCGTCTCCCAGCGTGACCAGCGGATAGATTTTGAAGGGGAATTCGGGCATGTCCGGATTCAGTTTCCGGAAAACGGTAATCTCATTTCCTTTTGTCTCCGATCCTGCCATGATATGGCGGGACGGGACGACAGGCTTCCCGTTCCATACCGGGTTCCGGTACCGGAGGCCGTCGTCCCCGGACAGTGCCGGTAAACCGTGAATATCGTAATGAATCTTACCGACTGTTTCCTTGGAAGCTGCCACCCGGCTGCCCCGGCTGCCGCCGAAAAGCCGCCAGGCGTAATAGGTCGGGATCGCGAAACTCCGGCTGTTGTCATAGATGATCAGGTTCGGGAACCAGGATCCGTAGCGTACATGCTGGAACAGCGGTGCGTAGGATGCCAGCTTCACCTTGTCCTGGTTGCGCTCAAAGCCCACCATGAACATTGCCTCGGCGACCGCCGCCCGGAGCTGGCCTTCATAGGTCTGATTGACCGAGAATTCCCCGACGAACACGTCCGCGTCCTGCCGGTCATAATGGTCATAATGGGTAATGCCTTCCGCGAAAAACTCCGGCATGTTATAGTAGTGGTCGTCCGCGATGTCCGCTTCCAGCCTGCGGGTCCTTCCGCGGTCGTTCGTAATGATGGTCAGCTTCGGATATCGTTCCAGCACAGCCTGTTTCACCAGGTCAAACCGCCGTTCGTATTCAGGGCCCCAGTTCTCGTTTCCGATCTCCAGGTAATCCAGCCGGAACGGCGCTTCATGGCCCATTCGCGCGCGCACGGCGCCCCAGCGGGAATCCGCCGGGCCCAGCGCGTACTCCAGCGCACCAAGGATATCCTCCAGCATGTCCGCCTGCTCTTCTTCGTTGAAATACCTGGGATTTCTGCCCTGGCAGGTCATTCCGCAGTTGCAGACGTACAGCGGCGCCACGCCCAGGTCCTCGCACAGCTGCAGGTATTCATGAAATCCCAGCCCGTTGGTCGCCCGGTAATGCCACAGCAGCCAATGGGACGGACGTTCCCAGACGGGGCCGACCATGTTGCGGAAATACCATACGGTCTCCATCGAGAAACCTTCCACGATGCATCCGCCGGGAAAGCGCATGAACGCGGGATGGATATCCCGGAGCTTTTCCGCCAGGTCCTTCCGGAGTCCGTGGCCCATAAAGGTCTCCGCGGGCATGAGAGACATGAATCCGAACCGGACCGTCGCTTCCTTCGCGCTGCTGATGCGGAACTCCACGCCGCCCGTAGTCATCCCGGCGGTAAGCGTCGCGTCATACCGGGCCCAGTCCCCGGACCGGACGGTAATCTCTGCAGATGCGGATACCTGTCCCTGCTCCTCAGCGGTCAGCGTCAGCACGGTATCCCGGTCTGCCCGGGCAAACATATAGAAACGATACGTTTTCCCCTTCTCCTGCGGAATCCCGCCGTAGCCGGTATTCCGGATATGACCGCCAGCTTGGAAATCCACCCGGAAGGACACTTTCCGCTTCGGGTTCAGCACGTTCTCCGGATCCAGGGTCATCTCCGCCCGGTCGGCGTACCAGGCCGGAACCGGCGTGGGGACGATCCTGTTGTCCCTGACCCACTGGGTCATTCCTTCCCCGTTGTTGAACTCCTCGATCCATCCCGTGGGAGATACGAACGTTTTGCCGCCGTCCTCCGAAATGCAGCCTTCGGGCATCAGGGAATCCTCGAAGGAACGGTTGCGAAGCATTTCGGGATAGAGTCCGCCGTCCCCTGCCCGGCTGATATCCTCGAAAAAGAGGCCGTAAAGATCAGGCGCCACGGGAAAACGCGTTTCTTTTGTCCGGATATTCATTCTGCTCATGGTCATTCCTCCGTTCGTTCAGATCTGTTTCAGTCAGTGTTGCCTGCTCTGCCCTGATTCGGAATCCGGACAAAGTAATGGCTTTCGTCCTGCCCGACAATACGTCCGCCGTTGTTCAGCATCACATGCAGGGACGCCGGATTGTCCAGGTTGACCCGCAGGTAAATCTCTTCTTCCGGCACGATGCGGTGCGCTTCCTCCAGGGTCAGGCGAAGCCCTTCCGTTCCGTAACCTTTCCCGCGGAACGGTTTGGCAATGAAATAGCCGATATGCCCGGCGCCGGTCCGCAGGGATTCGCACAGGTAATGGCGGATCCGGAACTGGCCGATAATCTCATCGTCCTTCCAGAGAAAAAGGAATGTCTCCGGTACATAACCTTCCGGAAGGTTCTTTCCTTCCATGAACTTCATCATGGCGGGAAAGGCCCTGTGCTCAAAGTCATCCCGGGAAATTCCGTGAAAGGAATTGGTCAGGCCGTTCTCGTCCTCCGGCATATCCCGGACAAACTGCCATTCCTTTTCCATATCTTCCGCGTTGAGTTTTTTGAGATACAGCATAGCTACCGCTCCTTATAAAGCTTTTCCCAGGATCAGTTCCCTGGGCTGCTCATGACCGGGAAACGGCAGATTCAGTTCACCGCAGTCCCGATAGCCGACGGCCCGGTAAAAATGCTGGGCTTCTTCATCTTCCTGGGTAGAAGTCAGGACCAGGCCGTATCCTCTTGCTCTCATATCCTTCTCCCAGTACTCCATCAGGATCTGGCCGTATCCCTGGCGCTGTTTCTCTTTCCTGACATACAGGAGCGTACAGAAAGGGATGCTGTCCCAAAACAGGGAATAGCGGAGAACAGCAATCGGCTGATCGTCCAATGTCAGCACATACCCCATCTGATCCCGTACCTTGCGGTCAAACTCCGCCTCGCTCAAATGCCGGTCCAGTGAGAACCAGAATGCCCGGTCCGCTTCTGTCGCATAGTGAACAGATACCTGCGCCCCGTTTGCTCTTTCCAGGTCAATCTCCATATACCCGCAGGTAAACGGAAAAAAGTCGAATTTCTCTGTGCCTGTGTGGACCGCGCCGTTTCGCTCATACCACTTTCGCAGGACGGTGTTTTCCTCCACAATGCTAAGCTTCATTTCGCCGCAGTTCTGTTCCCTGGCCATCTGCATAGAGTGTTTCAGCAGCGCGCTGCCGATGCGCCTGTGCCGGTATTCCGGCAGCACGGAAAGGCTGCCCAGTTCGCAGGTTCCGTCGCCGTTCAGGCGCAGGGAATAGTACCCGCAGATCCGGCCATCCTCCTCGTCCAGGTACATAAGCCTGTGCTCATTGTCCATTTGCCACATCAGTCTTTCTTTCGTCGTGGCAAAGGCCGTGAACCGGGGCGCGTTCTCCTCGGTAAAACCGAATTCATCCGCCACCGTCTGAAAACTGGTCCGGATCACTTTCACACATTCGGGCAGATCCGCCCGTTTCACTTGCCTGATCATATACATCACCATCTCTGCAGGATTGTCATCATTTTATCTTTTTTGAACATACATGTAAACGAAATTCAGAATCTGTTCCAGTCCTTTGGACAGGAATTCCCTGTCCCGGACTGCAAACGGATGGCCTGTATTTTTCACATCTGTCCATGCTGGTCATTCCTCCTTATTTCCTTCCTTCAGCACGATCACGGCGTCCCGGTCAAATTTGCGGTCCATGGTATGGGCTGCCTTCCGGTTAGCCACGGTGTCGAATATGATTGAGAAATCATAGTCCGGCGGGTAAAGCTCGGCAGCCGGCACCAGCAGCTTCAGGCGGTTGTGCTTTACCGTTATTTTCCGCCCCTGGAACTGGATCACCACGTTGCCCTCGTCGTCCGCGGGCTGATAGACGATCGCATTCTTTTTGTCCGGCAGCAGTATCACGCTGTCGCCCACGGCAAACCGTTCGAACGTTCCTTCCGTTTTTGTGGACAGGCGCTGCAGCCGGCCCGCGGGGATACGCATCGGTTTCCGGACCGGTTCAGGTTCTGTGTCCGGTCCGTGGTCGGCCACCTGCCTGGCCCGGAAAAGCAGGCCCTCGTCCATGCCAAGACGGCGCGCGATCTCAATCGCGCAGCTTTCCCCGCTCATGCCCAGCTCCAGATGGTACAGCGGCATCAGGGAAGCCTGGTCAAAAGCCATCCGTGCAGAGATCACATGATCCGTCTGTTCAGCCCATTGCTTGATCTGCGGATCATGGGTCGTCACCATGAAGAAGCAGCCGCGTCGGAGCAGTTCTTCAAGGATCGCCGCGGCAAGGCCGGAGCCCTCCGCCGGATCCGTCCCGCTGCCCAGTTCATCAAGCAGCACCAGGCTGTCCCGGCTGCATTCCCCCAGGATGCGGATCACGTTGGTCATATGCCCGGAGAAGGTAGACAGGTTCTGGCTGATGCTCTGGCTGTCGCCGATGTCGCACAGCACCCGGTCCATGAGGCCGATCACGGTTCCTTCCCCGCAGGGGATATGAAGCCCGCTCTGCGCCATCAGGGTCAGCAGGCCCACCGTCTTCAGGCAGACGGTCTTTCCGCCGGTATTCGGCCCGGTTACGGCAATGCCGCAGTCCGGCAGGGTCAGTTCCAGGTTCAGCGGCACGCAGGTTTCCCGGTCCAGCAGCGGATGCCGGGCGTTCACCAGGCGGATCCGGCGCTCCCCGGTCAGTTCCGCCGGCCGCGCGCCTATCTCCATGCTCAGCTTCGCCCGGGCGAAAAGCATATCCAGGTCCGTCATCACCCGGATCGCGTCGCGCAGCGCCCTCTCTTCGGAAGCGACCCGGTCACTGAGTTCCCAGAGAACCCGGCGTTCCTCCGTGTCGATACCGATCAGCAGCGTTTCCAGAGCCTGCCGCGCAGATTGTACGGCGGACGGTTCCATGAAGACGGTGCCGCCCTTGCCTGAGGTATCGATCACATGTCCCGGGAATGTGCTCTGGAAACGTTTCTGCACCGGAATGACGAAGATCCCGTTCCGTTGGGTGATATAGCTGTCGGCCAGCTCCTTTTTGTGGTGAAGAAGGATCTGATTGAGTTTTTCACGGATTCCCTGTTCTATGTGTTCCCGCTGCCGGCGCAGGTTCCGGAGCGCCGGCGAGGCGTCGTCCAGGACGGTGTCTTCCCGGACGGACCGTTCGATTTCGCTTTGCAGGCCGTCCAGGTCCGGCAGTTCCGTATGCCAGGACGCAATACCGGCGCTCCAGATCTGCGCGCCTTGAAGATAGCGGCGAAGCCGCTGTACCGTCGAGCAGAACCGTGCGACGGAGGTCAGCTGGGCAGGCAGAAGCATGCCGCCCTGCGCTGCCTGGATCAGGCCCGTGTCCGCTCCTTCCGTTTCCGCCAGTGGCGGAGTGCCTGTGTTTTCCATCACACGAAGCGCGGCGGTCGTTTCCTCCATGCGGGCTTTGCAGAGTCCCTCGCTGAGGATCGGTTCCGTTTCCGCCAGACGCCGTTTCGCGGCCTGCGAGACTGCCTGTTCCTGAAGTTGTTGAATGATCCGGCCAAACCCGAGCGTTATCATATCCTGTGTCATGTTATCCCTCTGTTCGTTTAATGATGGACATGAACAGAGTATCGGAGAATGCGGCACAGGAAAAAAGCATACAAAAAAGTGCCCGGTTACGATCCGTACCGCGTCATGGCGTCAGCAAACAAGCGGTCATGTCACCGCTCCTTTTGTTCAACCATGTTCCCCGTTACAGGACCGTCTCCAAACACTACCTCCCAGAGCTTACCCGCTTCTGTCGGGACTCTCTGTATCTGTGATTATAATTTCGTAAGGATCTCCTGTCAACCGGTCAGATCAGCTTCCGGAGCCTGACCTGATACCGGTTTTTCCTGGTTTCGTATTCGATCCCGTCGTATACGGCCTTGCCGAACCCACGCACAGAGAAGATGTCTCCTTCCTTCAGCCGGAAGCTTCGGTCCGTAATCATCCGCCCGTTCACATAGACTTTTTCGGCGGCGAACAGCCTGTCCGCCTGGCCCCGCGACAGGCCCGAAAAAGCAGCGATCACCGCGTCCAGGCGTTCCGATGCCACGTTCACCCGGAGTGGCGCGTATCTTGGCTGAAGCGCCTGGATATCCGCTGTTGTTACTGCTGCGGTCACGGTTGTCCTGCGCACCTGCGTCAGGGAGGATACCAGCAGATCCGCCGCGGAACTCAGGCAAAAAAAACAGGCGCATTTGTCCCGGATCAGGATGTCGCCGATCAGGCTGCGCTCGATCCCCATGCCGAGAATCGCCCCGAGAAAATCCCGATGGCTCAGTTCCTCCGCGTACTTCTCTGATTTCGGCGTCACGGCAATCACAGTGACCGGTGGCTCGGGCGGACCCATTTCCGCTTCGTTCCCGGCCGCCAGGATCTTCCGTTCTGCGTTCTCGTATCCGCCGGTCAGGCGGAAGGAAAAACCGGCGGCTTCCCTGCTGCGCAGCAGGTCGTCCTGTTCCGCCGGGGACAGGAAACCGGAGTACTGCCAGGTTCCTGTCTTTTCGCTCTTCCGGCAGAGATCCACCAGATGCCGGAGCGTTATGTCGTTTACGGAATTCATGCTCTTGCTCCCAATCTTCAGGGATCCCGGTCCCTGTTTTCCCAATCTTAGCACGGATTTTTCACTTCCGGAAGCGTATCTTTACAGTCTGAACGTATCCCGGATCCTTTTCGCCGCGTCCTCCGCCGATAGGTTGCTGTTGTCGATTCTCAGATAGTTGTCAAAGGGGATCTCTCCCTCATAGCTGACCAGGCGGTAGGCATCCTCGCCCTTCAGTCGCGCGTTGGAGGCTTCCACGTCCGCCTTGGATGGCTTGTTCGCGATCCGGTTCGCGGTCGCGTTCCGGACCAGGCGGATCTCCTGCGGCGCCACTAGCTCCACATAATAGAACTCCGTTCCGTACGGGATGAAGATTTCCTTCACGTGCTCGATATAATCCCAGTCTGCCTGCTGGTCGAAGGCCCACATATAGGTGAAAATCATCCCGGGCAAATCTGACGCGGCAAACTCCCGGAAGATGATCTCCCGGATCTCATTGACGACCTTCCCGTTATAATTCCCGAAAACCGCGATAACCGGCTCGATGGTCATGTGGTTGTGGAACAGTCTCAGGCCGGTCAGCTTCATCAGTTCCTGCCCCACGGTCATCTTGCCGACAGCGCCGCTGCCGATGATAAATACCAGTTTCATCTTCCCGTCTCCTCCTGTTCTTTCCTGTCTGAATAAAAAACGACCGCCCATCCTGCAGGGGATAAGCGATCGTCAGATACTGTGCGCGTTTTCCGGAATCTGCTATTCCCTGTCTTTCGGATGGCTGTACGTGAAAGAATGGCCGTGGCGGATTGTCCCGGTCATCATCATGGCGGTCATGGTGCGCAGTGCCATCTGAAAAACTCCTTTCCGGAAAGATTGGGGTGAGTATACTCCGCGGAACAGCTTCCGTCAAGGGTAAATCATCTGATCTGTCCGCAGATCGCGTTGAAGGATTCTTCGGAAAGGTCATGCTCGATCTTGCAGGCGTCCTCCCGGGCAATCTCTTCCGGAACGCCCAGCTGAATCAGGTATTTCGTCAGCGCCTGGTGGCGGTCATAGATCTTCCGGGCAATCGCGTAACCCTTGTCCGTCAGGGAGATCAGGTTGTCCGTGCTCATTTTGATATACCCGTTCTCCTTCAGCTTCTTCATGGCCACGCTCACGGAGGGCTTGGAAACGTTCAGCCCCATGGCAATGTCCACGGAGCGGGCGTGTCCCTTCTGCTCCAGCAGCATCAGGATCTGCTCCAGGTAATCTTCGCCTGATTCATAGATATTCATATGCGAGCTCCTTTCCCGGTTTGGGAAACGGGATGCCGTTTTCCGGCATCCCGCCTGAGTCAGTCAATGTGATATTCGGTTAAGTTTTTCTAACCAGTCACAATCTATCAGATTTCAGCCTGTTCGTCAATAAGCGGTTTGATTATTCCGCAGTCTTCAGTGCCGCCACCATGTCGATGTGACGGTTCTTCCGGGCGACCATCAGACCCACGATCAGCGATACGCCGAACGTCAGTAGGATGCTCACCAGCCATGTGGGAAGGCCGAGTACGAGCTTCAGCTCATACTCGGAAGCCAGCGCGGTCAGCAGGTACTGCAGCACCCCGACGCCGGCCGGTACGCCGATCAGGATGCCCAGCACCGTCAGCCACAGGTTCTGGCTGATCAGCAGCCGGCCGATTTTGGAATCCTTAAAGCCGACCACCTTTAGCGTGGCCATCTCCCGGTACCGTTCCGTGTAGCTCATCACGCCCAGGTTGTACAGCACCACGATGCCGAGGATCACCGCCGCGATCACCAGCAGCCAGATCATTTTATTCATCAGGTCCATAAACACGTCGAATGAGTCCATGATCGACTGCTTGCTCTGTTTGTTCAGGATATGCGGATTCTCCGGGATCTCCGCCGCGTCCGTAAATATGGAATCCGCCGTATAGGTGATGCCGGTCCGGTCGGCGAAAGCGTCTGTCATGAAGATGCCCTCCGTCATGGAATCCAGCACGCCCGCGACGGGCACGGTATAGTGCTCATTGCTGTCATAGGGAGAGAAAGTCAGTTCGTCCCCCGCCTTCAGGCTGTATTCCCGGGCAATCCGCGAGCAGATATAGGCTCCGTCGTCCGTCAGGGAAATGATGTTCATGTCCACGTCGGAAAACCGGACCTTGTCATGGGTAATCGAGTAGATCTCCAGCGTGTATCCCCTGTCCCCGATCTGGATCGCCCGGGAAGCCGCCCAGTCCCCATCCAGCGACGCAGCAAGCGCTTTTCCTTCCCCATTCGTCATGTTGTCCGCGTCCAGGTTGACCCGGGTGGTATAGTTGATCGCTTTTTCATAGAAGACGTCCAGGAAGGCGTCCATGGTGTCCTTCATGCCGAGCCCTCCGACCAGCAGCACCATGCACCCGATGATGCCGAACAGCGTCATCAGGCTCCGGGCCTTATGCCTCACGCAGTCCCGCAGGTTCCATTTCGTGCCGAAGCCGAGCTTCTTGAAGCGTTTTGTTTCCTCAAACCGCAGATGCTTCATCCGCTTCGGGGAATAGGGCCGCAGCGCGTCCGCCGCCGTCCCCCGGAGCATCTTCCGCACGGACAGGAAACCAATGAACGTCAGGAACGCGTTGATTGCGATTAGCACATACCATGTGAACCGCGGCGCGTGCAGGGTCCAGGAGGGCATGTCGATATAGGTGGCCATGGCGCCGTCCGGGTTCATGATAAACCAGCCCAGCCCGTAGCCGATGGCGACGCCCAGCATCGTCCCCAGCAGGCCGATGATCAGCGCGTAGGCGGAATAGTGAACCAGGATCCGCCTGTCCTTGAAACCAAGCGCCTTGAATGTGCCGATCTGGGTTTTCTCACTGGCGCAGATCCGGTGCATGGTGGTCACCATCGTCAGGATCGCGATCGCAAGAAACAGCACTGGCAGAATGGAAGCCATTGTTTTCCCTTCATTCACCTCACCCTGCGCTTCCGCCCAGGAAACCGTCTCGTCCTTGGACAGGATCAGCCGGGTGGTTCCCAGCGCCTTGTCCGCCGCTTCGACAAAATCCGCCTTGTCCAGTGCGGACTTTACGTTGATCTGGTGATACAGAGAACCGATGAACGCCCTGTACAGGGCGGGAATCGCGTTGTCCAGCATGGCCGGGGAAATATATACGAAACCGTACGTGGAATAGTCCGGCATCATCTGGGTGGAATCCGGCAGGCAGATCAGGTATTCGCTGGCCTTGACCAGGCCTTTGACCGTGCCGGAAAGGGTGATCGTCTGATAGGTCAGCGTCAGCGGATCACCTACGCTGATTCCGTTGGCAGCGGCATAGGAGTCGGAAAGCCAGAAGCCGTCCGGGTCCTCCGCGCTGTAGGGTTCTCCTTCCATGACCAGCACGCCGGACACGTCCATGTTCTCGCTGACGGTCAGCGCCAGCGTATCCGTATCGTCCTTCACCGAAACGTTCATGGAAAGGAACCGGGTCGCGTCATCCACGCCGCCGATCCCTTTCACCGCTTCAAGGTCTTCCGGGCTGAATCCTTTGTCGGAATAGATCCGGAAATCCGCGAAGCCGGTCGCGTCGTAGATCTCTTTGGTATTCACCTCCAGCGAATACCACTCCACATTAAACCCCAGGAAAACGCCGATGCCCAGCGCGACCATAATCACCATGGAGATAAACTGGGCCTTATACTGCCACAGTGTCCTGAATAATTTCTTGATCAGCATATCTCAACCTCTTCTGTCCCCTGTCCTTCCCGGGACAGTTCCGATCATTATGAATTCTGAATTATGAATTATGAATTCTTTTCCTTACCAGTCCACTTCCTCCACCGACAGCGGATTGTCCTGTTCCTCACAGGACCTGATCTTCCCGTTCTTCACCCGGATCACCACGTCAGCCATCTTCGCAATGTTCTGGTTGTGGGTCACGATAATGATCGTTTTTCCCATATCCCTCGCCATAGAGAGCAGGAGTTTGAGCACCATGACGCCGGTTTCGGAATCCAGCGCGCCGGTGGGCTCGTCGCACAGCAGGATATGGGGATTCTTGGCCAGCGCCCGGGCGATGGAAACGCGCTGCTGCTCGCCACCGGACAGTTCGGACGGGAACTGGTGGATATGGTCCTCCAGGCCGACTGCGCTCAGCATGTCGTGGCTGGAAAGCGGGTTCGGCGCGATCTCCTTCACCAGCGCCACGTTTTCGATGACGGTCAGCGTCGGAATCAGATTGTAGCTCTGAAAAACAAAGCCTACGGATGCGGCGCGGTATTCCGCCAGTTCGTTGGGCGTCAGCGTGGAAATATCCCTTCCGTTCACAATGATTGTGCCTTCCGTGGGGCTGTCCAGCCCGCCGAGCATGTTCAGCAGTGTGCTCTTTCCGGCGCCGCTGGGCCCCAGCACCACGATGAACTTTCCTTCCTCCAGCTTCAGGTTCACATGATCCAGCGCCCGCTGCTCATGTTCGCCGTTTTTATAGACTCTCGATACATCCCGGAATTCGACAATGGCCATGATTCTCTGCTCCTTTTTTATGCTTTCCGCCGGACAGGCCGCATGGGACGGAATAATAGGTTAGAGTTAGCTAACCTTGTGGCTTAAGAAAAATCGCGCTTTTGATTCAACGGCCATCAGCTGCGCGATCTTTCCGTTAGAGAAAGCTAACTTTTGTATCTTATCACTCTTGCCTGGTCTTGTCAACTCTTCTGACTGAAGGGCGAAGCCATTGCATACTGATACGATTCCTTCATGTGTTCCCTTTATCCAAGCGCCACATCCAGGATCATCATCACCACAAAACCGAGTGAGAAAGCGATGGTCCCGATATTTGAATGCTTCCCTTCCGACATCTCAGGAATCAGTTCCTCCACGACCACATACATCATGGCGCCCGCCGCGAAGGCCAGGAAATAGGGCATTACCGGCGTGACCAGGCCGGCTGTCAGGATCGTGATGACCGCGGCGGCCGGTTCGACCGCACCGGAAAGCACGCCCAGCCAGAATGTCTTGCGCCTGGGCATTCCCTCCGCCAGCAGCGGCATGGATACAATTGCCCCTTCCGGAAAGTTCTGAATCGCAATGCCCAGTGCCAGCGTCAGTGCGCCGGCGGCAGTAATTCCCGCCGACCCGGCCCGCAGTCCCGCATAGACCACCCCGACTGCCATGCCTTCCGGAACGTTGTGAAGGGTTACGGCAAGGATCAGCTTCGTCGTACGTTTGAAGCCGCTCTTCGGTCCCTCATTCTGTTTGTCCATATGGGTATGCGGAGTAAGCATATCCAGACCCAGCAGAAACCCGATGCCGATCAGGAAACCGATGGCTGCCGGCAGAAACGCCAGTTTTCCCATTTCCGCACTGCCGTCCAGCGCCGGCTGCAGCAGGCTCCAGAAGGAAGCGGCGACCATTACGCCCGCCGCAAACCCGGTCAGTGCTTTCTGTGCGCTGCGGGAAATCTGTTTCTTCAGGAAAAAGACCATCGCCGCTCCCAGGCTGGTGCCCAGAAACGGGATCAGAACGCCTTCAGCAATCTGTATATTCATGAGTTTCATCTCTCATCCGTTCATCCCTGTTCCGTGAGTTAGCCATAACTTACTTGTTCATTATATGCCGATATGCGCAGATTGCAAGTGTTTTTTCGCAAAGAAAACGGGATGCCGGTACGCTTCGGCATCCCGCCTCTTTGGAGGTAAGTCCTCAGGAGGTCAGTCCTTTGGTATATCATCCGGGCGGCCAAACCCGGTTGATATCAGATCGTCACGCGGCGTCCTCCGCCTGCGCTTCCGCCAGGTTCTCCTCGCAGAACAGGGTGATTACGTTCCTGATCATTTCATCATCCGCGTCAACGGGGAAACCGGCAGCCAGCCAGTAGGCGTAGGGGCCTTCGTTGTATTTGGCCAGGTCGTCCGCGTTGCTGCCGTAGCGGAACTCCAGGTGGTAGGTGGTGGCGGGTGTGTCCGGCATCATAAAGAAGTATTTGAATTCGCCTGCGTCCTCGTCCGCCGTTTCATAGAGGTAGCCTTCCATCATGCCGGCCAGCGTCAGCTTGCTGACATAGGTGTACTCATGGCTGAACACCTGCGTTCCCTCCCCGTCAGCGCCGCTGATCGTGTTTCCGTTGAAGGTGATCGTGGAAACGCCGTTGATCAGCAGGCAGTCGAACTGCGCGCCGTTGGATCCGTCGCCGTAAGCGTCGATCGCTTCCTGTCCGTAGATTGTGCCGTTGCAGGCGGCTTTCAGCATTTCGGCAGCCATCGGTCCGTCTTCCTCGCCCATCGCGGCGACGCAGGGATCCAGCCAGATCTGGTCATATTCAGGTTTGGTGATGACCGGGAACAGCGCTTCGTAAGTGCCTTTGATATTCTCCAGCAGAGCGGCAGCTTCAGCGGCGTCATCCGTAGCTTCCGCCATTCCGAAAGCGCTGCAGGAAATCAGCAGGGCAAGAACCAGCATAAGGGGAACCAGTTTGTTTACGATCTTTTTCATTTGGGTAACCGTCCTTTCATGATTGGTCTATTCCATTTCCTTCCGGAAACATGAACAGCGGTTTTCATCTCTTTCCTGTCCGTAAGCGGACAGTTGAACATATTGCCCGTCTTCAGTCCGGACATCGTCGGCGCGCAGCAGCAAGCCGGCATTTCGTCTGACACGAAGTTCTCCAATTATTAGTATATACTAATCAAACATATGTTGTGCATCCATAACAATCTTCCCGTATACGGAATGTTATGTTTTTGTTTTGGTTAGTATAATCTAACCATAAGGAGGATATCATCAAAGCGTATTCCCTGTCAATCCTTTTTCGAAACAGGCCAATATCAGACAACTGTCCTTCTGAAGCAGGAAACAAAAGCCGGCGGTTCAGGAACGAACCGCCGGAATGGCATTGATTACAATACAGCCCGGATCGGGCAGGCCGTATGCGGTAAAGTAGGCGTCCTCCAGGGGAATCCATCGATCATGGAACCGTTTCAGGCTTTCAGGGGGTTCCCTCTTCCGCAGGCGCGCTTCCTGAGCCTCGCTGGATATGTCCAGGAATATACGCACGTCCGCCTCCCGCCGGATCCGGGGCAGATTGCTGTAGCTGCCTTCCAGGATCAGGACTTCGCAGTCGGGAAGGGTTTCTTCCGGCAGCAGGCAGTCCTGTATGCAGTCATAGCGGCGGTATCTGACGGGCGCTTCATTCTTCCACGGGATCACAATCTCCCTGACGATCCGCTCGTCGTCACAGTTTCCGCCGGGAATCGCCAGTCTCTCCGTTGTTTTCTGCGCATGGGGAATCACATAGTCGTCCGTATGCACGACAGCCGTCTGAAAAACCGCTGACAGTTTCTGTGCCAGGGTTGTTTTCCCCGAAGCGCAGGGGCCGTCGATGGTAACCAGCGGCCGATCCCTGCCGGATAACCAGGAAGCGATCCCGCACACCGCGTCCATATACGGAATCCATTCCGCTGATATTACCCGGTACACGGGATGATACCGCTCGCGGTATAAAGGAGAATGAGACGGCAGCCAGGTTTCATCCGTGATTGTTTCGGGAACCTGCCGGTCATTCAGCTCCGTCCCGCCGCTTTCCGAAAGTTCTGTGCAGAAGCGGAGCACGTCCTCCCTCGAATATGATACGAAGGCACCGGGAGCCATCATAAGTCCGGCAATCATCGAAGGTGACAGATGCTGCGTCTTTGCCCGCCGCAGATTCAGCCTGCACCAGTCCGGACTGAGCGGCTCAAGCAGCGGTTCCTCCGGATCCGCATGGAGCATATTCATTTCCCTCGTGATATATGACGTCACGCTCTCCCGGTCAGAAAGCAGATGCCCTGCGCCCAGCATGGCCTGGAACACAAACTTGACGACATCCTGCGGCTGCAGTTCCGGATACCGCAGATACTGCGCTTTCAGATTGTTCAGGATCTCCTGCCGGAAAGATTCGTTCATCCGGACGCCCCCTCCCGCCTGTTCAGGGATAAGCCTGCCCGGTCCATGGCAATGACCAGAACAGGAATCAGGGCAAGATGCAGGATAATCCCTGGAATTGCATTGGTGATCGCTCCGGCAAGAAACAGCGCCCAGGTAAAGCTACTTCCGGTTAATCCCGCCAGAACAACCCGGACAGCGCCCCAGACAATTCGTCCCGCAATCATGGACAGGATCAGCACCGCATAAGTAATCCACGTCTTTCGGGGAAGCAGGTGATACAGCAGACCTGCCATTCCGCCGTAAACAGCCAGTTCGAATGCCATTGCCACCGCTGTCGGGATCATTGCGGGCATGCCGAAGAGCAGGGATCTGAGCAGCGGGGCGATAAAACCGACTGCCAGCCCCCAGGGCCAGCCGCACATAAATCCGCACAGCAATGCCGGGATATGCATGGGGCACAGCATCGCGCCGATCTCCGGAATCTGGCCGGTCACAAAAGGCAGCACAATGGCGATCGCAAGATAAAGGGCAGCATAGGTTAACTTGCGGACCTGCAGGGACGTCATCGGCTGCTCTCCCTGTCCACCAGATCCTTGATATGGTTCATGGCGTCCTCCAGAATCGCGGCGGAGCCGGGGGCCACGCCCGCAATATAGGTATTGCAGAGATTCATGGGAATCAGCACCCGGTAGGCGGAACTGGATGCAACCGCGTTGGCCATGGCAGGCGTAATCTCCCCCAGCATGGCGTCCGCTGTAACAATGCCGAATGGGCCGACAATGACCTGTGCTGTCCTGCAGGCCACGATCACGGCGTTCTCGCCGGTCGCCAGCTGATCCGCACAGTTGCTGTTCATCATGTTTGACGTTGCGATACTGTTTGTTCCGACAGCGGTGATGAATGCTTCCGGGCAGGTCTTCCGGATGTTTTCCGCCAGTTTCCGGCCCAGCCTGCCTCCCTGTCCGTCGATGACCAGAATATTCATCAGAATCCTCCTTGTTCGCTGAAATAGTAAATACCGGCAGGAATACTGCCTGTTGCTTCCTCGGTCAGCATCCGGATCGCCCGGTCCGGATCGGTGTCCGCAAACAGTTCCGGATTGGCAGTCTTAGCGATCAGCAGCATGGCCGCAGTCTGCAGGTGCGGCGCTTCCAGCAGTTCTTCCGAGAGCAGCAGGACTTTTTTCTCCCTGATTGCGTCGATCTGCGCCCATCCTTCTCTGGAAACAAGAGCGGAAAGGACGTTCCGGGCAACCGCTGTCGAAGCCGCTCCCGAACCCAACACGCTTCCGTCCACGATCTTGACGATCACCCCGGGATTCTTCCGGCTGATCCAGCCGTCATCCACATGGAGGTTTTCCTCCAGCAGCCTGGAAGACACGTCATAGGCGCCCGCGTCCAGGATCAGTCTGTGCTCCGGGGATGTTCTGAACACCGTTACGTGATCTTCCTTCGTTTCCCAGTAAACATACAGCCTCTGGCACTCAAAGAGCGAACCCGTCCGGTCCTGCAGCAATACGGAATAATAGGTCAGGGCGGAGTCCGCCTCCGCGGCGTCATCGGAAACGCCTTTCTTCTCCGCCTGTTCCGCCGCGATTGTCTGCGTTGCGGTTTCTTCAGCCTTTTCGTCCAGCCGGTTTACGCTGACCGGCGAATCCTCGTCCGGAATAGGGGCTCCTTCTCCTTCTCCCTCACCGTGAAGCTTTCGGTCTGTTCCGGATACGATTTCCGCCGGAGCGTTTTCATCATATTCTTTTCGGGACGCTTCGGGATTTTCCTTTGTCCGGCCTCCCGGAATATCGCCGCTGTTCTCCCGGTCTGTTTCATCCGTCTTATCCGGGGTATCTTCCCGTAAAGAACCGGCCGTGGATGAATCCGCGGATGCTATGGCTTCATCCCATGGGCTTTCACTGTCCTGCGTATCGCCGGTCGTGCGAACCCGGCATCCGGAAAGCGTCAGGCAGCATAGCAGCAACAGCAGGATTCCGGCTCCTTTCCTGATTCTCATTCGCATAAACACATCCAATACTTCAGGCGGAAGCGCTGCTTCCGGTCTGCCTTCTGCCACAGGGCGTCCTCTGTCTCCTTTAACAGGTCCAGCGCCTGTTTCCGCTTCTCTTCCGGCAGGACGTGGCCGCTGTAAACAGCCTCCTCAAAATCCGCCGCGCAGGCAGAAAAGCGCGCGGCATATCCTTCCGGCAGGCTGTCCGGCAGGCAGGCTGTCCAGTCACGGTAAAGAAGATTCCCGGCTCCGCTTCCGGTTGCTTCCAGCCAGTCAATCACGCGCTGGAAAATGGCGCGGACGGCCTGGCTGACGTCTGCCGACAGGAAAGTTTTCCGGGCCTCGTCCGCTTTCTTCCTCCGGCTGTTCAGCAGCAGGAACGGTGTAAAGGGAAGGATCACCAGCGCCGCAGCCAGCAGAAGCAGGAGGATGATCTTCATATAGTTCACCCAGTGGGGCATGGAAATCTGCTCTTCCTCTACGGTCACCAGCCGGTATTCCTGATCTGCGGCTGCTTCCTGATTCCCGGTTTCAAGGGACTGGGTATGCGCATGTCGGGTTTCCGTTTCTCCTTCAGGTGCTTCGGAGATCTTTCCGGCAAACTGCTGAACAATCCCGCTGAGATTGTCCCGGACTGTTTCGGAAGCCGCCTCGGTTGCCGCATCCACTCCCGGAAGCAGGATGACGCAGAGCACTGAAACCGTAAGGATCAGTGCGGCAAACACTTTCAGCCTTCTGTCAGAAGGAATGAGGTTCAGCAGGAGAGCGGCCAGAAGGCCGTAAACCGGGATGTTGATCCATGCCGGAAAAGCAATTCCGAAGTAAACCTGGAAAACGGTCAGGGCAGCCGCGATCCCCAGGATCAGGAACCGGCTGCGCAGCAGAACCGTCAGGATGATAAGAGAGGCAGCCATCAGAAGCAGCAGGAAAGCCGCCGGGAAAACGTTCTGGTTTTCCGGAACGGGAAAATAGGTATAGGCGTAGGCATTGACCGCTTCACTGGCGGTAAAAACCCTGTTGCACAGCGCCTGACTGCCCCGGCGCGTCTCCGGAATCAGCACCAGCATAAGCAGGCAGAGAACAATCACCGCTGTCAGGATCCGGATCAGGATCTTCCGGAAATCTTTCTTCCCGTTCCTTGTTGGGGCAATAAGGTTCTTTTTTTCTGCAGGTTCATCCGCCGTCTGGGTTTCCCGGATCAGGATATCGCCTTTCTTGGCGGACAGTTTCCAGTGAATGCGCCGGACAGGATCTCCCGGCCTGTACGGACGTATATCCCCCGGTTCATCTGTCTCCTGCCGGATAAAAGTGCTGACCGTCTGCTGTCCGTTCTCTTTTTCCTTCCCCGCGTCCTCTTTACCTGAAATGGAGGACCGCAGTGCGGGAAACACAGGAAAAAGCAGCGAGCAGATCAGGACCGCGCGTGTGCCCATATTGTTTTCAAAAAAATACAGGCACGCGGCCAGCAGCAGCCAGAACGCGTAAACGATCCATTGTCTTCTCATTTTTTCATGATCCCCTGAAAGCGGCTGCGGTGATCCGGCGTATCCGTTTTTTTCACCAGGTCATCCAGCACCTGCGTTACGGAGTGTTCGCTTCCGTCCTTCAGCAGTACCCGATGGGTACAGACGTCCCTGAAAACAGCCTGTATATCCGACCCCGTTACATAATCCCGGTCTTCCAGATAGGCTTTTGCCTTCGCGGTTCTGCCGATGAAAAGCGCGCCGCGCGGACTGATCCCGACGGCGACGGCTTCATGCGTGCGGGAAGCCATGGTCAGCTTGGTGATATAATCCAGGATCTCATCCTTCATGGTCACAGAGCGGGTTTCCCGCTGCATGGCGGTCAGTTCCTCCCTGCTTAAAACGCAGGATACGGATTCCAGCGGATTCTCCGTCTGGCGGTCCCGCAGCATGGTCATCTGCGCCTCGTAATCCGGATAGCCAATGGACAGCTGTACCAGGAACCGGTCCATCTGCGCGTAAGGAAGAACCTGTGTGCCGGCGGTTCCGATGCTGTTCTGCGTGGCAATCACCGTAAAGGGCTTTTCCATCGGATACGTATTTCCGTCCACGGTCACCTGCCGCTCTTCCATGGCTTCAAGCAGTGCGGACTGGGTTTTGCTGGATGCGCGGTTGATCTCGTCCCCCAGCAGCAGGTTCACCCGGCTGAGCAGGCCGGGACGGTACGTGAAGCCTCCGCTTTCCTTGTCATACATGGAAAAACCGGTGATGTCGGACGGAAGCACGTCCGGCGTAAACTGGATGCGCCGGAACGAAAAACCCACAGCCCGGCTCAGCGCGGTCGCCAGCGTGGTTTTGCCCACGCCGGGAACGTCATCCAGCAGGATATGTCCCTCCGCCAGCAGAGCGATCACGATCTTCTCGATAACTTCCCGCTTTCCCGCGATAACCTTCTCAACTTCCCGTATCACATCTTCAAGCTGTGTACGCATATGCCCGGATACCTCCCTGAAAAAGAGAACAGCAAGTCTCGAAAAGGCTTGCTGTCACTCGCTTCCTGTGCTTTGCGCACAGTCCCGGAATTCGGCGGAGCAAACAGCTGCAACTGATCTGCCCGGTCGGAAGAAGTGCCGATTGTGGCACGTCTGTTATTTTATGGTAATTCTGCCCTGTGCTTCCGCATAGGGCTCTCCGATCACATTGTTCAGTTCACCGGCGATGTACAGCCAGATTATATCACGAACTACGGCAGTAGTGATCGTACTCTTTTCGTTTTCTTCAGCGGCAGTTTTGAACATATAGGAAGAATCCATGCCGTTGAAATTGGCATTGCTGGTAATGACGGCGTAAACAGCTTCCGGATCGAAAGGAAGGCCGTTCACTTCCTCCACTGTGACGCGGCTCAGGGAAGCGGCTTTGAACCAGTTGTCTCCGTACGCTTCGCCCTTGTCGTAATTCTTTGAAGTATCAACCGTGTATTTGATCCCCGCGACCTGCATGAAGGATGCGCACGCGGCGGCCGTTTCCTCTGTATAGGGAAGTCCCTGGGAAGCCGCTTCCAGAACCTCCAGCAGCTGGCTGCCGGTCATATAGGCGACAGCAACCTTGTTGGGATAGGGCAAGACTTCGGCCAGCTGTTCCGCGCCGAATTTGCCTTCGGCGACGTCCGCGCGCAGGTTTCCGCCGTTCCACAGGGCTACAATGTGATCGGCATCCGCGTCGATTGCCGTATTGCCGGCTGTGATATCGTCTTCCTCAAAATACCCGTTTATTGTACCGGAAACCGCGAACCAGCGCAGCGCGTCTGCCCACAGGTCTCCCAGATTGGTCTCGCCCTTGCGCGCCGCGTCGTCCGCGCCGGAAAGCACATAGTTTGTATACGCCTCAAGGGAGTCATCCAGTTCGATCACATTTCCATGGGCGTCGGTAAATGTGGAAGCGGACGCGCTCACCGCCAGACCGCAGAACAGGCACAGGGCCAGGACGAGGCTCAGGACTTTTTTCATTGCATTCATCGGGGATATCCTCCTCTTCAATCTGTTGCATCAGTTTCCGGAAACATAAAAAAGGAGCGATAACCTTCTTGGGAAGGTCATCGGCACCTTCATGATACCGGAAATTGATCGTTGGACCCGAACAAAACAAGCCGGTTCGCTTGTGCAAACCCTTATCAACTTATGCTGACAGGAGGATACTACCATGCACCTGTCTTTTTGTCAATCTGGGGACTGTTGAAGAAATCTGCCGAAAGTGTTCCGGCAGACTGCTCAGGATCATGATTATATCGGAAACGGAAGGTCGATCGGGATTGCTTCGGCAGTTTCCGGATCGTCCCGCCAGGCGCTTGGCGCGATCCCCGTCATTTTCTTGAACAGATGGGAAAAATGGGCGGATGAGACAAACCCCACTGCAGCGCCGATCTCCGAGACGGACAGATCGGAATCGGACAGCAGTTTTTTGGCTCTCTCACAGCGGACAGCGTTGTGATACCACAGCAGCGTGCAGCCTGTTTCCCGCTTGAAGACCCTGGCCAGGTAATTGCCGTTCACGTAGAGCGCGCCGGCGATCTCATCCAATGAAAACTTCTGATCGCTGTGCTCCCGGATAAAATATCCGGCCTGCCGGGCAAGGCGCTTTCCGGCGGAGATTCTCGGCGAATCTGACATACATATCCCATCCTTTCTTCCTCAGGCTTTTATTCTCCGTGATATAACAGGGCAGCATCTCATTTTTTGCGGAACAGTCTGCCCAGTGAAGCAGGCAATGATGAATTGCTATGGATCTCCTCCTCATTCACGGAAAGCACAACATACCCTGTCGCGTTCACAACCCGCCTGAGCTGATCCGGATCGATCGGCTGATCGGATTCGATCACTGTTTCTCCCTTATGTCGGGAGGAACTTACTTTTCTGACAGGAAAGGCCGCCCGGATCTCGTCGTTTACATGCGTTTCACACATGCCGCATACCATCCCGGACACTTTGGCAGTCGTTCTGATCATAATGAATCACCCTCCGGAAAAGGAGGCACGGGTATTTCGCCGTGCCTCCCGCAGATCATGGTTGTTTATGGCAGGAACCTGACATGGGACAGCTGCCGCAGTTGCAGCCGCAGGAGGATCTTCCCTGCTTCCTGTCTTTCCGGAGCCGGATGATGATACCTGTAACCAGCCCGGCCAGGATCAGGCTGACAAGGATCGTTCCCGCGTTATCAGCAATTCCCTGAAACATATGCTCACACTTTCTTCGTCAGCTTTACAGCCTCCTGATACTTCCTAAAGAACAGCATATAGATCATCGCGCCGAGCACGGCAATCGCGGCGATCAGGCCGATCACGTTCACATTGCCCGTGAAAATGCCGCCGAACTGATAGATCATCAGCGCCACCGCATAGGCAAAGCCGCACTGCCACGCAATGGCAAACCAGGTCCAGCCCGCGTTGTTCATTTCACGCTTGATGGCACCGATCGCGGCAAAGCAGGGTGCGCACAGAAGGTTGAACACCAGGAATGCGTAGGCCGCGATGCCGGTGAAGGACGCCGCCAGATTGGCGTAGGTCTCGGTACCGCCATACAGGATACCCATCGTACCGACAATGTTTTCCTTGGCAATCAGTCCGGTAAAGGAGGCGACCGTTGCCTGCCATGTGCCGAAGCCGACGGGCTTGAAGATCCAGGCGATCGCGCTGCCGACCCTGGCAAGAATGGACAGCTCCAGTTCTTCCTCCTCCAGCATCCGGAAGGTGCCGTCCGCCACACCGAAACGGCTCAGGAACCAGACCAGGATCGTGGACAGCAGGATGATCGTTCCCGCCTTCTTGATGAAACTCCAGCCGCGCTCCCACATGGAGCGGAGCACATTGCCCAGCGTCGGCCAGTGATAGGCGGGAAGCTCCATGACGAAGGGAGCGGGATCTCCCGCAAAGCGCTTGGTCTTCTTCAGAATGATGCCGCTGATGATGATGGCGGCCATGCCGATGAAGTAGGCGCTCGTCGCCACCCAGGCGGACTTGTTGAAGATCGCGCCGGCGATCATGGCGATAAAGGGAACTTTCGCGCTGCAGGGAATGAAGGTCGTCGTCATGATCGTCATCCGCCGGTCGCGCTCGTTCTCAATGGTCCGGGAAGCCATAATGCCGGGCACGCCGCAGCCCACGCCGATCAACATCGGGATAAAGGACTTTCCGGACAGGCCGAACTTACGGAAAATCCGGTCCAGCACAAACGCGATACGCGCCATGTATCCGCAGGCTTCCAGGAAAGCCAGCAGGAAGAACAGCACCAGCATCTGGGGCACAAAGCCCAGCACCGCGCCGACGCCGGCCACAATACCGTCCAGGATCAGGCCTTTCAGCCAGGGAGCGGCGTTGACGGAATCAAGGCCCTGTTCAATCAGCGCCGGAATGCCCGGGACCCAGGTGCCGTATGCGGCAGGATCCGGCGCGCCGGGATCGGACTTGTATCCTTCTTCCGTGCTGAGATACTCCGCCGCCGCGGCTTCCAGGTCCGCTTTGGTCGTCTCGGGATGTTCTTCGGTTTCCAGCGTCTCCTCGTCCTGTGTGAGATAGGTAACGCTTGCGTCGTCCGGTGTGGCGGCAATCAGGGCGTTCAGGGAGCCTTCCGGATCCTCTTCGTCGATCTCCACGCCGTATTCTTCCGCGAAAGCTTCGATGATGGCGTCGGTATCCCCGTACCGTTCCGCCGCTTCCTCATACTGCGCTGTACCGTTGCCGAACAGGTGATAGCCGTCTCCGAACAGCCCGTCGTTGGCCCAGTCCGTCGCCGGCGCGCCGACTGCCACCATGGCAATCCAGTACACCGTGAACATGATCGCCGCAAAGATCGGCAGGCCCAGCCAGCGGTTTGTGACGACCTTGTCGATTTTGTCGGAGGTGCTCAGGCTGCCGGCGTTATGTTTCTTATAGCAGGATTTGATCACCTGCGCGATGTAGACATACCGCTCGTTGGTAATAATGCTTTCCGCGTCGTCGTCCAGTTCCTTTTCAGCTGCCCGAATGTCCGCTTCGATATGCTTCATGGTTTCCGGAGCGATTTTCAGCTGATCCAGCACCTTGTCGTCTCGCTCAAATACCTTGATGGCATACCAGCGTTGCTGTTCCTCGGGCAGGCCGTGTACCGCGGCCTCCTCAATATGGGCAAGGGCATGCTCCACCGGTCCGGAAAAGGTATGCTGTGGTACGGTCTTCGCGCTCTGCGCCGCCTGGATTGCCGCTTCAGCCGCTTCCATGACGCCCGTGCCCTTCAGCGCGGAAATTTCCGCAACTTTGCAGCCCAGATAGCGGGAAAGATCCGCTGTATTCAGTTTGTCGCCGTTCTTTTTGACCACGTCCATCATGTTGATGGCAACCACCACCGGGATACCCAGCTCCACCAGTTGTGTGGTCAGATACAGGTTGCGTTCCAGGTTTGTTCCGTCAATGATGTTCAGGATCGCGTCCGGCCGTTCGTTGATCAGGTAGTTCCGGGCCACCACTTCCTCCAGGGTATAGGGGGAAAGACTGTAGATGCCGGGCAGGTCTGTGATTGTGACGCCGTCATGCTTTTTCAGCTTGCCTTCCTTTTTCTCCACTGTAACACCCGGCCAGTTGCCGACAAACTGGTTTGATCCGGTCAGGGAATTGAACAGGGTCGTTTTGCCGCTGTTGGGGTTGCCCGCCAGCGCGATGCGAATATCCATGGGTTGCATACCTCCGTCTGTTCTGTATTATTAGATTTAACTAACCTTTGGGCAAAAAAAGATCACTCGACTTCGATGCTCTCGGCGTCAGCCTTTCGCAGGGACAGTTCGTATCCGCGCACCGTAATCTCGATCGGATCGCCCAGCGGTGCCACCTTGCGCACATAGATCTCCACACCTTTGGTGATCCCCATGTCCATGATCCTGCGCTTTACCGCACCTTCGCCGTGGATTTTGACCACCTTTGCCGTTCCGCCGACCGGCACTTCCCTGAGATTGTTCATTTCCTTTCCTCCTCAAATCATGATCTTGCGGGCCATTTCATCGTTGATGGCCACCCTGGCTTCCTTTACCTTGACAATCACATTGCCGTTCATCGCCGTGATCACCGTTACGCTTCCTCCCACCACGAATCCGAGATTTTCCAGATGTTTTTTGACTTCCGGGCTTCCGCCGATCCTGCGGATCACGGATTCTTCCCCCGGGTTCGCGTAGCTTAATGGCATCATCCTCCCGCCTCCCAGCTGATACAGCGTTCAGTCGTTAGCGTTTGCTAACCGCTGATCAGTATAGTTAACATAAACTAACTTGTCAAGCGGGTATTTGTCTGATATTTACCATTTCAGTCACAATCTGTAAATAAATATGCAAAAACCGGCTGACCCGAAGTCAGCCGGTCCTGTTCTGTGATTGCCTATGCTTCTGTCAGGGGCATCTCCATGTATCTTCTGTAGGTTGTAAACCCGGCCGCTTCATAGAAGGCCAGGGCGCCCCGGTTGAACGCCCACATGTTCAGCTCCAGCCGGCTGAATCCCTGTTCCTTCGCCCAATCCCGGATGAAGCGGATCATTTCACTGGCGACGCCCTTCCGCCGGCAGTTTTCGTCCACGCCGAACTCGTCGATATCCAGGTAATCCCGCTCAAACATGAAAGGATTCTCCGGACGGTTGATATGGTTCAGCACCGCGAATCCGCAGATCTCTCCCTCCTGCTCCGCCACGGCGATCTCCTTCTGCGGGTCTTCCCAAATCACATGGACATAATCCCGCAGCTCATCGCAGAATCCGGGCTTGAAGATTTCGGGTTCCCCGGCGACGTGCAGGTCGTTCACCTGCTTGCGCAGTTCGTTAACCCGGTCCAGTTCGTCTTCCCGGGCAAATCTAACCGTCACCGGCGCCGTGTTCCGGGCTGGCTTCGGCGTCCGGTCACTCCTGAGCGCCGCATGCCAGACCTCGTCGCAGATCCCGAGGTTGTTCTTCCCGGCGCCGCGGAAGATTCCCTCCTGCTTCATCCCGGCCTTCTCCATGACCCTTCCAGACTTGGGGTTGTTCACGTCGTGGCAGGCAGCGATCCGGCTGACGCCCACGGTGTCAAACAGATAGTCCATCACGGCCCGCAGGGCTTCCGGCATGATGCCCCGGCCCCAGAATGCCCGGCTCATGCAGTAACCCATGTCCGCCGCTTCCGTCTGCTCGTTCAGCTTCACGACCGCGATGTTTCCGATTACGCTGCCGGTCTCCTTCCACTCGATGGCCCACTGGAAAAAGCCGCCGTCATCATAACGGGAGATCCAGCTGTTCAGCACCATGCGGGTCACGTCGACGTTCGGATGGGTCGGCCAGGTCAGGAAACGGGTCACTTCCGGATCCGACGCCCAGTTGTTGAACATATCCTCCGCGTCTTCTAGGGTAAACCGTCTCAGGATCAGCCTGTGGGTTTCGATGCGCTGTGTTCCGGTCTTGTTCATGGGAGTCACCGTCCTTTTCAGAAAATAAAAACGATCACCGGTCCGTCGAGCGGTCGGTGATCGTCTGATGGCTTGGTTTGTCCGGACGTTCTTCAGCTCTTCGGATGGCGGTACGTGAAACGATAACCGTAAGCATAACCGGCTTCGGCCATCATGTTCATGGAATACATCACGTACGTTGCCATGGGAAGCGCTCCCTTTCCAGAAAGATTGGTGTGAGTATACTCCGGAAAGCAGGCTTCGTCAAGCGGTTCCTGCGCCTTCCTCAGCGTGATCCGGATATGCGCACTGATGATACCCGAACTCCGATGCCATTCAGCCCGGAGGAAAAGTCCCTGCTTCCGTGTTCTCTGAAACGTGGTATGTTATTCCTTCTTTTCCGCCCAGCCTTCTTCATAGGCCCGGAGTTTTTCGGTAAAGAAGTTCAGCTTCCAGGTCACCTTGTCCAGGTGCTTCTGCATCTCCTCCATCTTTTCCTGCACCCGTTCCCGGTGCTGCCGCAGCAGTTCCACCCGTTCCTTCAGCGTGTGGTCTCCCTCATGGGTCAGCTGAACAAACCGGGCGATCTCCTGGATGGACATGCCTGTGTTTTTCAGGCAGCAGATCAGCCCCAGCCGTTCCAGATCCTCGTCCGTGTACTGGCGGAACCCGCCCTGCGTGCGCTCGACGCCGGAGATCAGTCCCTCCTTTTCATAATACCGAAGCGTATGTGCAGTCAGCCCGGTCTTCCGGCTCACTTCCTGGATCGAATACATGGTGTACCTCCGTCCATTAACTTGGATTGAACTCTAAAGAGCAGGAAGATATTACCTGAAAACGGGGCCGCTGTCAAATCCTGTCCGCGCTTCCCTTATCGCCCGGCATCCTGTATAATCTTCCCGGAGGCGAATGACGATGATCCAGTTTGGAATGCCGACGCTGATCGAAAACCGCACGCTGCAGGAGAATATCGACCTCTGCGGCCGCCTCGGCCTGCGCTTTATCGAGCTGAATATGAACTTTCCCGAATACCAGGCGGACCGGCTGGAGCAGACCGGAAAGCTGCTGGACGCGGCGGACGCCGCCGGGATTTTCTATACCATCCACCTGGATGAAAACCTGAATATCGCAGACTTTAACCGGCTCGTCACGGATGCATACCTGGAGACCGTGCGCCGGACCGTTGAAGCCGCCAAAGCGCTGCTCCCCCTCCGCGACAAATACGGCGATATGTCGCAGCCCCTGACGGTCAATATGCACATGCACCACGGCATCTTCATCACCCTGCCGGACCGGAAGGTGCAGATGTACGAGCGGGACAAGGACCGCTACCTGGAGGACTGCTGCCGCTTCCGCGACCTGTGCGACGAATGGATCGGCGGGGCGCCGGTCATGATCGCCGTGGAAAACACGGACGGTTTCCGTTCCTATGAGCAGGAAGCGATCAGCCTGTTCCTGGAAAGCCCCCGTTTTGGCCTGACCTGGGACATCGGCCATTCAAAGGCGGTCGGTGAAAAGGACGTACCCTTCCTCCGCTCCCATGAAGACCGGCTGGTTCATTTCCACATTCACGACGGTACGGAACAGCCGCCCCGGAATCATCTGGCGCTGGGCGACGGGGAGATCGACCTTGCGGACCGGCTGAAACTGGCTGAAAACCGGGGCTGCCGCTGCGTGCTGGAAACCAAAACCGTTGAAGCGTTAACCCGCTCCGTCGGGTGGCTGGCGGAAAGGAACCTGCTGTAAACCGTATGCTCTCAGAGGAAGAGCGCTGCCACGCAGCGCTCTTCTTTTTTTTCAGTATCCGATCGCCTTCAGGATCCGGTCCGTCACCCGGGCGGTCAGCAGGCTGAATTCCCTGCTCACATGCGGCTTTTCGCCGTACAGGATGCAGCGGCTTAGCTGCTCCGTCTCCAGGGCATAGTTGTTCGGCGCGGTCACAGTCTTTGTTTCTTTTACGCCGTTCCGCTCAACGGTATACGGAATCTCCCCGCACTGATTGAATTCCACGGGCGAAAGGATTTTCCCCTCCGTGCCGAAAATACACAGGCCGTCCTGCCGGCCGGAAACCGGCAGCATCCCGCAATCGATTTTTGCCAACGGCCCGTCTTTATAACTCAGCAGCGCGGAGGTGAACAGATCAATCTGTTTTTCCGAGAACCGGGCGGCGGCCTGCACCTCATCCGGTTCTTTTCCCAGCATCCACAGGGCCATGCTCAGGGGATAGCAGCCCAGGTCGTAGAACGCGCCGCCGCCGGTTTCCTTCCGCAGGCGGATATCCGTATCCGGCCTGCAGCCCGTAACAAACTCCGACTCAAAATACTGTATCTTCCCGATTGCGCCGGCGTCCAGTTCCGCCTTCACCGCCTTCACAAAGGGGCTGTGGAGATAGGCGAAGGCTTCCATCAGCATCACGCCGTTCTCCTCCGCCGTCCGGAACATCTCCTTTACCTGCGCCTCTGAGAGTGCCAGCGGTTTCTCGCACAACACGTGCTTTTTCGCCTTCAGGGCTTTGACAGTCCACTCGCAGTGAATATGATTGGGCAGGGGGATATAGACCGCCTGCACCTCCGGGTCGGCCAGCAGCTCGTCATAGCTTCCGTAGGCTTTCTGAAAGCCGAATTCCTCCCGATAGCTCTCCGCCTTTTCCAGCCTGCGCCCGGCGACGGCATACCGCTCGCAGTGCTCCGCCAGCGTCATGCCCGGGATCGTCTGTCCCCGGGCGATATCCGCCGTTCCCAGAACGCCCCATCTGACTTTTTCCATACGATTTCTCCCTTCTTCCCGATCAAGGCTTTTGCTCTTCATTTTTTGCCAATTTTGTACGGACTTTTTGGTGTCTGTCTATTGACTTAGAGTTAACTTTAAGGGTTATCATCATTATATTGGATTTATGAAAAAGTGTCAATCGCCCCTGCGGGGCCGGGAAAGGACGGACGATCATGGACAATTTCACCTTCTATTCTCCCACCTGTTTTGTTTTCGGAAAAAACGCGGAAAACCAGGCCGGCGCGCTGGTGAAGCGCTTCGGCGGTAGCCGGGTGCTGATCCACTACGGTGGCGGCAGCGCGGTGCGTTCCGGGCTGATCGGCCGGGTGCAGGCATCCCTGGAAGCGGAAGGCCTTCCCTGCTTCCTGCTGGGAGGGGTCAAACCCAATCCCCGCAGCGGCTTGGTCTATGAAGGAATCAGCCTGTGCCGGAAGGAAAAGATCGATTTCATCCTCGCCGTGGGCGGCGGCAGTTCCATTGACTCCGCCAAGGCCATCGCGGCCGGCACCGTCTACGACGGCGATTTCTGGGATTTCTACAGCGGAAAGCGCATTGAGCAGGCCCTTCCGGTTGGCACCGTGCTGACCATCTCCGCCGCGGGCAGCGAAGGCAGCCCGGACAGTGTCATCACCCGGGAGGACGGCATGTTCAAGCGCGGCGCCAGCGGGGACGCCATCCGGCCGAAGTTTTCCATCCTGAACCCCGCCCTGACCCAGACCCTCCCGGCCTTCCAGACGGCCGCCGGCATCACGGACATCATGGCCCACCTGTATGAGCGGTACCTGACCAACACGAAGGAAGTGGAAGTCACAGACCGGCTGATTGAGGCCCTGCTCCTTACCATGATCCACGAGGGCCCCCGCGTGATCGCGGATCCGGACAACTATGAAGCCCGGGCCAACATCATGTGGGCCGGCATGATGGCGCACAATAATTCCTGCGGCGTCGGCCGCAGCCAGGACTGGAACAGTCATAACATTGAGCATGAACTCTCTGCCCTGTACGACTGCGCGCACGGGGCCGGCCTCGCGGTCACCCTGCCGGCGGTTTTCACCTACGTGATGGAGCATGACGTGATGCGCTTCGCCCAGGTTGCCGTCCGGGTCTGGGGCTGCCAGATGGACTTCGCCCATCCGGAAGTGACCGCCCGCGAAGGCATCCGCAGGCTGCAGCAGTTCTTCGTCTCCATCGGCATGCCCCGGAATTTCGCCGAGCTCGGCGCCAGAGAAGAGGATATCCCCGTGCTGGTGAACTCCCTCTGCCGGGGCGACGGCCGCCAGGGCAGCATCTCCGGTTTCGTTACCCTGGATGAAGAGGACTGCGCGAATATCTACCGGCTGATGGTCTGATCCGGTTTTTCGTCCTGTGTAAATGAAGGATCTTTGTATTCTTCATTTTGTTCAGCGTGACTGTTGTGAGGATATAAAGCGTTATGCGCAAACAATTTGAGTGGCTGTGGAAGAACATGGACCCGCCGTACCGGCGCCGTCATGTAATCGCGTTGTGCGTCTGTGCGTTCACCTGCCTGCTTCTGCTTGTCAATCCCGCCCTCTCCCGCCGCCTGATTGACGACGTGATTATGGCGGGAAATCCCGATCCCCTGCTGTCCATCCTGGCGGTCATGCTCGTGGTAAAGCTTGGCCGCGAGGGGTTGCGCTATATGATGGTGATCTTTCTGGAAAAGGATTCGCAGAACGTCGTCTTCAATCTGCGCCGCCATTTGTTCACCAGGATGCAGTACAGCGACATGCCTTTCTTCGATGCGCACCGCACCGGAGACCTGATGACCCGCATGAGCGCGGACCTGGACTGGTGCCGTCATTTCCTGGCTTATATTGATTACCGCATCATCGACGCAGTCTGCACTTTCGTTTTCGCCACGGTCTATCTGGTCACAGTGAATTGGAAGCTGACCCTGCTGCTGATCGTCATTACCCCCGTTCTGCTGGTCATCTCCCGCTTCCTGTCCCGACACATCCGGCCCCGGTTCATGTTCATGCGGGAACGCCTTGCCGATATGAACACCGCTGCCCAGGAAAACATCGCCGGTAACCGGGTCGTCAAGGCCTTTGCCCGGGAGGAATACGAAAAAGAGCGCTTCGAGAAAAAGAACCGTGCTTTCATGGACAGCCACCTGCGCATCAACAAGCTGTGGCTCTCCTTCTTTCCAGTCATCGAGCTGCTTGTCAATGCCATCCAGCTGGTTACGGTCTTCGTGGGCGGCTTGTTTATCATCCGGGGCGAACTGACTCCCGGCCAGCTGGCAATCTTCACCGGCCTGAGCTGGGCCGTTTCCAACCCCATGCGTGAACTGGGCAACCTGATCAACGACCTGCAGCGCTTCTCCACTTCTGCTGCGAAGGTGATCGAGCTTTATTATGCGAAGCCTTCCGTCACAGACGCTCCGGACGCTGTTGCTCATGAGCGGATACAGGGAAAAATCGAATTCGATCATGTCTCCTTCTCCTATGATAATAAGCCTGTCCTGACCGATGTGACCTTCGCTGTGGAACCCGGGCAGACCGTGGCGGTGATGGGACCCACCGGTAGCGGCAAAACCACCCTCATCAGCCTGCTTGCCCGCTTCTATGATGTCACGGAAGGCGAAATCCGGGTGGATGACTGCAATGTGAAACAATGGCGTCTGAACGAGCTTCGCGGCGGAATCGGCACCGCCACACAGGATGTGTTCCTCTTCTCGGATACTGTGGAAGGCAATATCGCCTTCGGAAATCAGGATCTGACCCTGGATGAGGTAAAGGATTTTGCCCGCCGGGCGGATGCCGCGGAATTCGCTGATAAACTGCCGGAGGGATATGACACGATCATCGGTGAGCGCGGCGTAGGTCTCTCCGGCGGCCAGCGCCAGCGCATTGCCCTGGCCCGCGCTCTGGCTGTACGCCCCGGCGTTCTCATCATGGACGACACAACCTCCGCCGTGGACAGCGAAACGGAGCAGTATATTCAGGACCAGCTGCGCCATTTGCCTTTCGATTGCACAAAATTCATCATCGCCCAGCGGATCTCTTCCATGCGGGATGCGGATCTGATCCTGGTTCTGCAGGACGGCAGGATCACTGAACGCGGCACGCATAGGGAATTGCTTGAACAGCGCGGCTATTACTGGCAGACTTACTGTCTTCAGTACGGTATTCCGTTTGAGGAGGTGAGCTGAGTGGCGCGGAATAAGTTTGACGTCGATGAACGTCTCGAATCCCCGTTCCGGTGGAAGCATCTGAAACGGGCCGGAAAATATATCGCACGGCATAAATACAAGATGGTGGCAGCGCTCCTCATGAGCGCTCTGGCCAGCGTCGCTTCCCTGTTCATTCCCAAGATCACCCAGTGGGTGCTGGACGAAGCCGTTCCGAATCAGGACGCGTCCATGATCGGCAGAATGGCCATGATGTTCGTCGGCATTATTGCGCTGAGCATTGTGTTCACCACCATCCGTTCACGCATTATGGCGCATGTAAGCCAGCGGATCATTTACGATATCCGCAGCGACCTGTTCGCGCACCTGCAGAAGCTGCCTTTCAGCTACTATGACAGCCGTCCCGCCGGAAAGATCCTGGTGCGTGTCATCAATTACGTCAATTCCGTCTCGGATATCCTGTCCAACGGCATCATCAACATGATCCTGGAGATCATCAACCTGGTCTTCATTGTGATCTTCATGTATTCCACCGACGCGAAACTGGCCACGGTGATTATCGCGGGTCTGCCGTTCTTCATCGGCATCATCATTCTGATCAAGCCCCGTCAGCGCCGTGCCTGGCAGAACCAGAGCAACAAAAACAGCAACTATAACGCCTATCTGGCGGAATCCATCGACGGTGTCCACGTCAGCCAGCTGTTCGACCGTCAGGAAGTAAACATCTCTATCATGGAACGGCTCGCCACCGCCTGCCGTCAGGCCTGGCTGCGGGCCATCCGGATCAGCAACTGCGTCTGGCTCACCAGTGAGACCATGACCCAGCTTGTCCTGACGTTCCTTTATATCGCAGGCGTATACTGGATGGGTGGCGGAAAAATGGTCTCCTTCGGCGTAATCCTCGCCATGGGCCAGTATGTCAGCCGCTTCTGGCAGCCTATCACTAATCTGGCAAACATCTATAACTCCTTTGTCAATAACATCGCCTATCTGGAGCGGATCTTCGAGACCATGGACGAGCCCGTGGTCGTGGACGACGCGCCGGATGCCGAAGAACTCCCGCCCATCACCGGGGAAGTTAATTTTGAGGATGTGACTTTCGCCTACGAGGAAAACCTGAATGTACTGGAGCATATGGATCTGCATGTCCGGGCAGGTGAAAGCATCGCCCTGGTCGGTCCCACCGGTGCCGGAAAGAGCACTGTTATCAATCTGCTCTGCCGCTTCTATAATCTGAATAGCGGGCGGATCCTGCTCCACAGTGAAGATGGCGCGCACGATATCAGCCGGGTGACGCTTCACTCCCTGCGCAGCCAGCTGGGCATCATGCTGCAGGACAGCTTTATCTTCTCCGGTACGCTGATGGATAACATCCGTTACGGCCGCCTGGACGCGACCGATGCGGAAGTCATTGAGGCCGCCCGCCGGGTCCGTGCCGATGAGCTCATCCGGAAAATGCCCCAGGGCTATCAGACGGAGATCCGGGAACGGGGCGGCAACCTCAGCCAGGGTGAAAAGCAGCTCGTGGCCTTTGCGCGTACCCTGCTCTCCGATCCCGCGATCCTGATCCTGGACGAGGCGACCTCCTCTATCGATACCCAGACGGAGAAGCTCCTGCAGGAGGGCATCCAGGAGATGCTCAAAGGCCGGACCAGCATCATCGTCGCCCATCGCCTGAGTACCATCAAGAACTGCGACCGTATCCTCTATATCAGCAATAAGGGCATCGCCGAGATGGGCAGCCATGAAGAACTGATGGCGAAGAAAGGTCTGTATTACCAGCTGTATACAGCCCAGGTGCGGGATGACGCAGCTTAACCCCGAGGTGAAGGATCTCCCCCAACGACGCCGAATAATCAGGAGGTAACAAAAATGGATCAGCTGAAACACCGTAAGGCAGACGCTAAACTTCAAATTCTCAATCCGGACGGCACCCCGGCCGTCGGCCGCACCGTCCGCGTGGACCAGGTTTCCCATCAGTTTCTCTTCGGCTGCGGCGCGTTCGACGCCGTGGAAATCATGAAAACGGCCGATGAGCAGAAGAAATCCTTCCTGCTCGACAGGATGGAGAAATGGTTCGGCCTGTTCAACTACGGCACCCTGCCCTTTTACTGGGGCCGGTATGAGCCCGTGGAAGGGCAGACCGCCTATACCGAGACCATGGCCG
>CAMKEI010000023.1 GCA_946411525.1 uncultured Clostridia bacterium
TCGTAGGAGCGCTCCGCCTGTTCGATCTCGGCGTTGACGCGCTCGATTTCCTCCCTCAGGCCGGTGACCTTCGAGATCGCTTCCTTTTCGGCTTCCCAGCGGGCTTTCATGGTATTGAACTGATCCCGCTGTTCTGCCAACTCCTTCTGGACCTCTTCCAGATGGGCGCGGGAGAGGGGATCGTCGTCCTTCTTCAGGGCGGCCTCTTCGATTTCCAGCTGCATGATATGGCGGCGGATGTCGTCCAGCTCGGTCGGCAGGGAATCAATCTCCGTGCGGATCAGCGCGCAGGCTTCGTCCACCAGGTCGATGGCCTTGTCCGGCAGGAACCGGTCGGTGATGTAGCGGTTGGACAGGGTGGCGGCTGCGATCAGGGCGCTGTCCTGGATCTTTACGCCATGGAAGACTTCGTACCTTTCCTTCAGGCCCCGCAGGATCGCAATGGTATCCTCCACGGTGGGCTCGGCGACCATGACCGGCTGGAACCGGCGTTCCAGGGCGGCGTCCTTTTCGATATACTGGCGGTATTCGTTCAGGGTCGTGGCGCCGATACAGTGCAGCTCGCCCCTGGCCAGCATGGGTTTGAGGATATTGCCGGCGTCCATCGCGCCGTCTGCTTTGCCGGCACCGACGATGGTATGCAGTTCGTCGATGAACAGGATGATCCGGCCGTCACTCTTTTTGATTTCCGCCAGCACGGCTTTCAGCCGTTCTTCAAATTCGCCACGGAATTTGGCGCCGGCGATCAGACTGCCCATATCGAGGGAGAAGACGGTCTTGTCCTTCAGGCTGTCCGGTACATCTCCGCGGACGATTCGCTGGGCAAGCCCCTCAGCGATGGCGGTCTTACCGACACCGGGTTCGCCGATGAGCACCGGGTTATTCTTGGTTTTCCGGCTCAGGATCCGGATCACGTTCCGGATCTCGCTGTCTCTGCCGATGACCGGATCGAGCTTCTGTTTCCGGGCGAGATCCACCAGGTCGGAGCCGTACTTCTTCAGCGCGTCGTAGGTGCCCTCCGGACTGTCGGAGGTTACGCGGGCAGCGCCGCGCACTTCGCTCAGCGCTTTCAGGAAGGCGTCGTCAGTGTAGCCCAGGGACTTCAGCAAGCGTTTTACATTGGCGGACGCTTTGGCGCACAGGCCCATCCAGACATGTTCCACGGACAGGTACTCGTCCTTCATCCGCCCGGCGGCTTTTTCCGCCTCCAGCAGGGCCTGCTCCACGTCGTTCGCGATATAGACCTTGCCGGGTTCCCGGCCGGAACCGGAGACGCGGGGAATGCGGTTCAGGTTTTCCTTCAGGCCGCTGACGAGCGCGGGAACAGACAGGCCGCACCTAGTGAGCAGCTGGGGGATCAGCTCGTTGGCGTCCTCGGTCAGGGCGAGCATCAGGTGTTCCTGCTCAACATTCATATGCTGATATTCGATGGCGAGGGACTGCGCCCGCTCCAGCGCGGCCACGGTCTTCTGCGTAAACTGATTCATATTCATGGGTCATTCCTCCTCAGAAGGCAGTTTGACTAACTTTGACCTTCAAGATCATTATATCCTTTTCAAGTCGCTTGTCAAGAGGAATCCGGAAGAAAAAAGCGAAACAGTCCGTTATTTTGGAGAATCCTGTTTTTGGACAAGCAGGAGGAAATATGGTAATATATACTGTCTTGGTATTGGCTTTTTGAGCCGGGACGAGCGAGCAGACCGGAGGAACACCATGTTCGGAAAGAAGAAGCGCGAGGATAGTCCGGAGGAATACGAAGCATATTCCGCCGACGAAGGCTACACCCCGCTTTTCACAGACGCGGAGGAACCTGAAGAGGAATACGGCGCCGCAGAGGACGGGGCCTGGTCCGACGCGCCTGAATATGAGGAATATGACGAGGCGTACGACGAACAGGAACAGGGCTGGGGAGCGGACGACGAAGACGAATACTATGACGAACCGGAAGAAAAACCGGAACCCAGGAGTATCTTCCGTCCTGAAACCCGGAAGCCGAATTTTGTCGTCAGCGTGCTGCTGAATACGATCCGGGTGCTGATTGTCCTCGCGGTGCTGGCCGGCGTCGCCGGACTCGGCGCGCTGGCAGGGATCGCCAAGGGTTATGTGGACACGGCTCCGGAGCTGAACCTGGTCGCGCTGGACAGCCAGGCGCAAACGTCCTTTATCTACGACAGCAACAATAACCTGATTACCGAGTACAAGGGTACGGAGAACCGCGTGCTGGTTTCCCTGGACGCGATGCCCAAGCGGCTCCGCAACGCGTTCATCGCGGTGGAGGACGCGCGCTTCTATTCCCACAGCGGTGTTGACCTGAAACGTATCGTCGGCGCTTTCGTCTCCAACCTGACTTCATCCGGAACCCAGGGCGGTTCGACGATTACCCAGCAGCTGATCAAGAATACCCTGCTCTCTTCGGAGCAGAGCTACAAGCGGAAAATCCAGGAAGCCTATCTCGCCCTGCAGCTGGAGAGCAAATACACCAAGGACCAGATTCTGGAGAGCTACCTGAATACGATCTACCTGGGTGAAAACTACTACGGCGTCCAGGTAGCGGCCCAGGGCTATTTCGGCAAGGATCTGGGGGAACTGACCCTGCGGGAATGCGCGATCCTGGCCGGCGCCACCAATAACCCGTATTACTACAATCCGCGGCGGAACCTGTATACCCGCAAGAGTGACGACAGGGATTACGCGGCAGTGACAAACAACCGGACGAACTACGTACTCCGGTGCATGTATGAAAACCAATTCATCACCCGGGAACAGTATGAGGAAGCGCTGGATCCGGCAACGGCGAACGTGCTGCGGGAGGCGCCCGCGTCCGGCGACGGTATGTACAAGTATCCCCATTACGTGGAATATGCCGTGAAGGAAGTCGTCAGCATCCTGCTTGAACTGAACGGGCTGGAAGACAACCCGGCCAACCGCGCCCTGATGGAAACCAAATTCCGGACCGGCGGATACAGCGTGAAGCTGGCCATCGATCCGGCCATCCAGGAGACTGTGGAGAGCACGCTGCAGAACTGGAGCAAGTATCCTTCCCTGAGGGATCCTTCAGACAAGATATACCGGACCAAAAACTCTGACGGAACGTATACCGAAACGATTCAGCCGCAGGCAGCCTGCGCAGTGCTGGACTACCGGACGGGCGAGCTCAAGGCGATTGTAGGCTCGCGGACCGAGGTTACCGCGAAGAAGACCCTGAACCGGGCCACCGACATGAGGATGCCGGTGGGCTCCTCCATTAAACCGATCGCGGTATACGCGCCTGCGCTGGAGCTGGGCAGGAGCCCGGCGTCAGTGGTTTACAACATGCCCCTTCCCATTGCCGGCTGGAAGGACGCCAGGGGCAACGATTCCTGGCCGAAGAATTACGGCGGCGGGGGTTACACCGGTCCGGAAACCCTGCGGACCGCCATGGCCAAATCGCATAACACATCCGCGGCATCTGTGCTCATGTCCATGGTGGGTGTGGACCGGAGCGTGGATTTCCTGCACAGGATGGGGATTGACGACGGGCATATCGACGCGACGCCCTTCGGTCTGAGCCTGGGCTCCTCCGGCATCACGCCGCTGCAGATGACCGTCGCCTTCGGCGTGCTGGCCAACGGCGGTGTTTACCAGGAACCGATCTCGGTGCTTGGTATTTCGGATTCCGCCGGGCATGTGGTCTGGGACGGGCATCAGCATCAGGACCGCCGCCGCGTGTTTTCGGACAGCACGTCCTGGATGATTGTGGATATGCTGAAGACGGCTGTCCAGAGCGGTACAGGCACAAGCGCGAAGATCAGCGGCCAGGTTGTCGGCGGTAAGACCGGCACCAACTCGGACCAGAAGGGCGTCTTCTTCTCCGGGATTACGGGGTATTATTCTTCCGCCCTGTGGGTCGGCCACGACAACTATAAGGCGCTTTCTTCCAAATCAACCGGTTCGGGCGCAGCAGCACCGCTGTGGCAGGCTTATATGAGCAAGATTCACCAGGGCCTGGCGAAAAAAGAGATTCTGGACGGGAATCCGACTGATTACGGCCTGATCAGAGTGACTACCTGCGTGGTCAGCGGCCAGCTGGCGACAGAAGCATGCCGCAATGACGCGATGGGTTACGGCGTGGTTACGGACTGGTGGGCAAAAGGAACAGAGCCGACCGTCAGCTGCCAGATGCATACCACCCAGATGATCTGCAGCGAAACGAAAATGCTGGCTTCCGCCTATTGTCCACAACCGGAACAGCATGGCGTAATCACGATTCCCAGCGGGCATCCGCTTTATAATCTTCTGAAACAGTATCCGGACGTGATCGAGCAGTATCTCGGATCAGCCGCGGCATACAGCAACACGGTCTGTACGCTGCACGACGAGTATTACCAGGCACCGGAGCCGTCCTATCAGGATCCCCAATCCTATGCAGAAGCGAAGCAGGTGCTTTCGATGGCGGATACCATGCTGGCCTCTATGGATCCGGCCAGTCCGAAGTATCAGGCCGTGCAGAACGCGGCAGACTACCTGCGGATGCTGATCGGTTCGGGATACGCTGAACAGGCGGAGATTATGGCCGCCATGGAGGCCCTGACCAGGGCGATGGGCGGAATATATTAGTTCTGCGATCGCTGTTACCAAAGCTCTTTCAGAGCTTTGACAGCTGTAGCATGGCAGCTGTTACCCAAATCATAGATTTGGACAGCTGCTCAACAATTCAGAATTCTGAATAAGTGCATACTTCGGTATCATCCTGAACGAAACATAGGAATTTAACTGAGTAACCGGAGGAAACATGAGGAAACTGGCTGCGGCAGTAATGATCTGCCTGGTGCTGATGGCGGGGATCGCTCTTGGTGAGGGATCCGGCTTGAGCATTGGCGCGCCCCGGGAGGAGATCCGTCCCGGGCGCCCGGTTGTCGTTTCCTTTACGGTTCCCGAAGACGGCACCTGCAGCATCGGCCTGCGCAACAGTTCCGGTAATGCTGTTCTGACCGTTGCCGAGGAGCGGGCCGTGAAGGCCGGATACAATTCCATGTACTGGAACGGGACCTGCGATGGAGTACCCGTGCCGGAAGGCGCCTGGATCATGACGATCTGGATGAACGGCGAGACCGCGGAAACGGAAATCACGGTCGGCCGGATGATCCCCTGCCTGATCTCTGTCAGAACAGAAAGCGGTACGGTGGAGGAAGGCGATACGGTCCTGCTCAGCTTCCACGCGACGGAGGGAGGCACCCTGCTGCTGCAGGAGGAAGGGGATATTGAACCGCTGTACTGGGAGAACGTGGCGGCCGGCCCGGGAGAGGCGGGTTTCCAGGCGGAGATGACGCCCGGTTTCCATGAACTGACCCTGACGCTGGCCGGGGAGGACGGTACGCTTTCCGAACCGGTCCGGATCACGCTGGAGGTCCTTGAAAAGGTGGATCCCAATATCCTTCCCACTCCGGAACCGCTGCCGGATTACCTCCGGGAAAAAGGAGAGAAGGGATTCACGCCGCTCCATACCAGTCCCCGCCGGGGAGAAGACCGGACCCTGAATTACTGGACGCTGCCCATGGACATCACGGATGAGGAAGCGATCTGGAAAGTACTGACCGCACCGATTACCGTGCTGGACAACGGGAAGAAGAACGCGGAGAAGATGCAGGTGATTATCCGGTCCGGGCCTTCGGAGGAAAGCGACGGGGTCGGCGTGGCAACCTGCATCAGCCAGGGTGTCCATGTGCTGGAACGCGGCGAGGAGTGGTCCCTGATTGAATGCTACTCTTCCTCCTTCCATGACAGCGCGATCCTGAACTGGAACGCGCTGGTCCAGGGATACGTCCCTACGGCTTTCCTGAAAGATGTGAAGCCAAACCAGGAGATGGGTCTGGTGGTGGACAAGCTGACCCAGCGTCTGTATGTTTTCCGAGACGGGAAGCTGTTCTCGACACTGCTGGTTTCCACGGGCGTCGCCAATGCAAAGCAGCCATACAACGAAACCCGGTCCGGCGAATTCCTGCTGACCAGTAAGGTGGGCGAATTCGCCTCGGACAATCTGCGCTGCGCCATGGCGCTGCGGTTCAACGACGGAGACCTGCTTCACGAGGTACCCTACATAGCCAGCGAATACGGCAAGGATTACAGCGTCAATGAACCGAAACTTGGGACGAAGGCCAGCCACGGCTGCATCCGGGTTCAGCGGCAGCCGTCCCCGGAGGGAGTCAGCCAGAAATGGCTGTGGAACTACTATAAGAAGAATACCCGGATCCTGATCTGGGAAGACTGGCAGGGAAGGCAAATCCCGGTACCCGGCAGCGATATGCCCCTGTATTGCGTAAAGAAACGGACCGGCAATTATCACACGACGGATCAGTGCGCTTCGATCCGGGGAAAACGGGTGGAGGAACTGACTTACGGACAGCTGGATGAGGACGCTTACAAAAAGCTGAATCCCTGCCCGATCTGCGCCGCGCCGCAGAGGAAGGAAACGATTCTGGCCATCAACGAGACCTATGCCGAAGGCGGCGATCACGATCCGGTGATGACCGAAGCCCGGAAAAACTGTCCGCGGAAGCTGAAAGGGAAATAAACGGAGCGTCCCGAACAAAACAAAAGATCTTTCTGAATGAAGTGAAAGATCCTAAGAGGAAAGTGATTCAATGAACGCAGTAGACATCGTGATCCTGGCGATCCTGGGACTGAGCGTCCTCGTCGGACTGTACCGGGGGTTTATTTCTTCGGTTGCGTCCATGGGCGGCTGCCTGCTGTCGCTGGGTCTCAGTTTCTGGCTCAGCCCGAAGCTCACGGCGGCAATCCAGAATAACCCGGATATTCTGAAAACGCTTGCATCCTATACCGACGCAGCCACAAAACTGGGCGACCAGCAGCTGGCCGGCAGCAGCGTGACCGCGCTGACAGAGGGCGGTATTGCCGAGATCCTGAACAAGGTAGCCCTGCCGGCGCCTCTGAGCACGCTGCTGCAGAACAACCTGCAGAACAAGGTCTTCGGGACCGCGGCGGATGTGGGCACCTACGTATCACAGACGATTGTCGGCGCCATCCTGAACGTAATCTGCTTCATCGTATGTTTCCTCGCGCTGATGCTGGTCATCCACTTCGTCATCAATTTCCTGAAAGTGGTCTTCAAGTTCCCTGTTCTTAAACAGCTGAACTCCATCGCGGGCGGCGCTTTCGGGCTGCTCCGCGGCGCGCTGCTGTGCTTTGTGGCTTTCGCGCTGCTGCCCCTGATCCAGACCCTGCTGCCGGTGCAGGATATCAACAACCTGGTGGCACAAAGCGCACTGGCACCCCTGTTCAACAGCGGGAACCTCATCCTGGCGATCATGAAGGGACGATTGTTTTAGTTTGCAATTCCTTATATCGAAAGCTTTAGGACGGACCGGGGCCGGATCGTTTGATCCGCCCGGTCCGTTTGTTTCAGCCCGAAGCGGAACAAATGCACTGCATCTCACGTCTATTCAGGTATAATCCGGTGAAAGGATGTGACAAAATGAAACGTCTGGAATACAAAAGATTTTTCGCGCTGATCATCAGCATGCTTTTCCTGTGCTCTCTGTGCGCAGCCGTTTTCGCGGAAGAAACGTCCGCCGGGACGGAAGACGGAGCCGCTCCGGAAAGAACCGATATTGAACTGACAGACCTGGAGCAGGTTGTCAGACACCGGCTGTGGGGTTTCTTCTGCGGATGGGCCGAAGGGGAAACGGACCGGCTGGAAGCCCTTTGCGCTGAGGAATGGAAAAAAGAAAACGGGGATCCCGTGCAGGCTCTGCAGGAGATCCTGAAAGACGGCGCACCGCATGGCTATAAGCCCGTCGGTTTTTCCGGAAAGGACGGGGATCCGTTCCTTACAGTCAGCGTGATCATGCAGCGTGAATCAGACAGCGGATATGTATACAGCCGGCATGAGATCGTATACCGGCGGGAACCGGACGGATACTACGCAATCGATCCGGGAGGAATCAGATCGGGCGAACCCGCGGAAGCCGTTCCGGAGCAGGAGCTGACGCTGCTGACGCCGGAAGGCATCATCCGGAGCTGTATTGAGCTTCATCAGGAAGAGGGCCTGTATGACCGGCTGATTCCGGTCAACGCCGCCGTTGAAAAGCAGGGCATCCGTGTGGAGCTGATCTCCGGCCTGGTTCAGGGGGAAAAGACATGGTTCATGATCTCCGTGCAGGATACGGAAGGGAAATACGGCGGATACGACCTCGAACCTACTTTCAACGACAATGCCGGTTCCTATACATCGGGCGGATGGGGGGAACTGTATCATGACAGGGCGGAGAACAAGAGTACCTATCTTTATTACCTGCAGCTGAGTCGTCCGCCGCAGCCTGAAGACGGTCTCCTTACCGTAGGCGTTAACCATATCCGGCTGAATGAAACGAAAAGGACAGACCTGGTTCCGCTGCTGAAACAGTACGGCAGGACGGAAGAGGGCGTTACACCCCCGACGCTTGAGCGCAGGATCTATGAAGGCTCGCCTGCAGTTCCGGATGATGTGAAGATCCTGGATGAAACGGAACCTCTGGATATTCCCCTGTTCAAAGGAGTCTGCCTGACCGGAATCGGCTGGATCGGCAATCAGCTGCATGTGCAGTATCGCAACAAGGGCCCTGAATCCGTACCGATGCGTGACGGCTCAACCGGCGCCTGCTGGATCTGGACGGACGCTTATGTTTACGGCAGGTCGTATAATGAAATTGATGTCGATTACAGTCCGCTGAGATGGGACATGGATGATGACGGATGGACCGACCGGGATGAATTTATCGCCAGCATTGTGCCGGAGGATACGGACCGGCTGACGCTGGCCGCTGAAATCACCGTGACGGAGTCTGTCCTGGATGAAGGCTGGTATGTGCAGATCCCGCTGAACACGGTCAGCCGGGAATAACAATAAGAATAAGAACAACGGCCTGCCGGTTTGCCGGCAGGCCGCTGTGTTTCACTTAGAGAGAACAATCTCAACTGTCAATCAAACTCTTTTCCGTCGCGGGATCGAACAGGTGCATGACCTTCGCAGGGAAGGTGATATAGAGCTTGTTGCCGGAGACCAGGCTGGCACGCTGTTCCTTTGTCAGGTCCACGGTGGGGAGCCGGACGATGATCTTGTCATTGTTCGCGCTGGACAGGTGCAGATGCAGTTCGCTGCCCATCATTTCGTTGACGTTGATCGTGCATTCGATGGCGTTCTCCGCATTGTCGAACAGGACGGTGGTGTGTTCCGGACGGACACCGAGGATGATCTCCTGAGAAGCAACTTCCTTTTCTGTCAGGACAGCATTCTGATCCTCATTCAGCGGGATCTTTACGCCCAGGACATCCACCTCGTATCCTGCGGAAGCCTTAACCAGTTTCGCCTTCAGGAAGTTCATCTGGGGGCTGCCGATGAAGCCGGCCACGAAAAGATTGATCGGGGTATCGAACACTTCCTGGGGCGTGCCGACCTGCTGGATATAACCGTCCTTCATGATGACGATCCGGTCGCCAAGGGTCATGGCTTCCGTCTGGTCGTGGGTGACGTAGACGAAGGTGGTATCGACCCGCTTGCGCAGCAGGATGATCTCCGCACGCATCTGGTTACGAAGCTTGGCGTCCAGGTTGGACAGCGGTTCGTCCATCAGGAACACCTTGGCGTTCCGGACAATGGCTCGGCCGATGGCTACGCGCTGGCGCTGGCCGCCGGACAGCGCCTTCGGCTTCCGGTCCAGGTACTCGGTGATACCGAGGATATCAGCCGCTTGGATGACCCGGCGATGGATCTCTTCCTTGTCCATTTTCCGGAGCCTCAGGCTGAAAGCCAGATTCTCATAGACCGTGATGTGGGGATACAGGGCGTAGTTCTGGAAGACCATGGCAATATCCCGGTCCTTCGGTTCCACGTCATTGACCACCCGGTCGTCGATCTTCAGGGTACCGCCGGAAATATCCTCCAGTCCGGCGATCATGCGGAGCGTGGTGGATTTGCCGCAGCCGGAAGGCCCGACAAAGACTACGAACTCCTTGTCTTTGATCTCCAGGTTGAAGTCGTGAACGGCCACGACGTTTTTGTCATATACTTTTTTGATATGCTCAAGTGTTACGCTTGCCATTATTATTTCTCCCTCCTTTATCCTTTAACGGCTCCGCCCGTTACGCCCTCAACATAGTACTTCTGCAGCGCCAGGAACAGCAGGGTGATCGGCACTGCGACGAGTACGCCGCCTGCGCAGAAACGGGTGAAATATCCCTGATAGTCATTCACATTGATCCACTGGTAAAGGCCGACCGCCACGTTATAGTTCGGTTTGCTGCCGAAGGCCACATAGGAGGCGAAGACATAGTCGCCCCAGGGGGCCATGAAAGCCATCAGGACCGTATAGATGACAATGGGTTTGGCCAGCGGCATGATGATCATCCGGAAGACCTGGGCACGGGTGGCGCCGTCGATCCGGGCGCTCTCATCCAGGGATTTGGGGATCGTGTCGAAGAAACCCTTGGAGATATAATAGCCCATACCGGAAGAAGCAACATAGATCAGAATCAGGCCGGGCACCGCGCCTGTCTGGGTCAGGCCCAGCTGGCGGAGCAGGAAATACAGGATGATCATGGTCAGGAAGCCGGGAAACATGCCCAGCACCAGGACCACGTTCATGATCAGCTTTCGGCCTTTGAACCGCAGGCGGGAGAGCGTATAACTGACAGAGAGGACCATGAAGGTCTGCAGCACGGAGCAGAACAGCGCGATGATAATGGTATTGCTGTACCAGCGGAGGAAATCACTGCTCGGATCCGTAAGCAGCCAGACGTAGTTGTCAAGGGACCACTGCTTGGGAAGCAGATAGTTGACCATGGCCCCGGATTCCGTCAGGTAGGAACGGAAGGACTGGAAGACCAGGAACACAAAGGGCGCCAGCCAGACGATGCTGATCAGGATCAGCGCCACATAGATGGTGGTGTTGATCCGGCGCTCGTGTCCTTTTTTACTGCGAAGGTTTTCCGGCTTGACTTCACGGATGACACCTGCCGCTTCATCCACAACAATGTCAACTTCCGGGATTTTATTCTTGTCGCTCATCACTGGAAGTCCTCCTCATTCTTAACGGATGGGATCATGTTGTATACGATCAGGTTAATGACCGCGGTCACCACAAACACCAGGATACCGATTACAGCTGCCAGTTTGTAGTTGGTATCGTTGACTGTCATTTTATACAGCCAGGTGATCAGCAGGTCCGTATGTCCGGCACCGCCCGCCAGATCCAGGGAGAGGGGTTTGCCGCCGGACAGCAGGAAGATCACGTTGAAGTTGTTGATGTTGCCGGTAAAGCTTGTCAGCAGGTAGGGCCCGGTGACAAACAGCATATAGGGCAGCGTGATCTTCCGGTACATCTGGAAGGCGTTGGCGCCGTCGATCCGGGCGGATTCGTACAGGTCCGCCGGGATGTTCATCAGGATACCGGTGGCGATCAGCATCAGGTAAGGGATACCGATCCAGATGTTGATCACGATAATCGTGATCCTGGCCCAGACGGGATCGGTCCAGAAGGGGAGGGGCTCGGTGATCCAACCCCACTTCATAAAAAAGGTGTTGATCAGTCCATCCGCCGCAAACATCTTACTGACATACAGCAGGGAGACGAACTGGGGAATGGCGATGGTCATGACCAGGATGGTCCGCCACATCTTTTTCAGCTTGATGCCTTTCTTGTTGATCATAATGGCAACAAACATGCCCAGGAAATAATTCAGGAAGGTGGCGAAGAAGGCCCAGATCAGCGTCCAGAGCAAAACATGCCGGAACGTGTCGCCGTAACTGGCGGAATCCATGGCCAGCAGCTGGTTGAAGTTGTCCCATCCGACCCAGGTAAACAGTTTGCCCGGCGGCTGGTGGGTGGCGTCAAAGTTGGTGAACGCCACCAGGATCATGAAAAAGATCGGCAGGATGGTGAAGATCGTGACGCCCAGGGTGGGCAGGGCGAGCATGGTCTTGTGGAACTGGGAGTCCCTCAGGGAATCCAGGTCGTCCTTGGTGGTCTTCAGTTTATGGCCGTTCTTCAGCAGCTCTTCACTGATCTTGTTCTGCTTGATGTTGACCCGCCAGGTATAGATGAGCGCCAGAATAAAGAAAATGGTCAGCACGCCGTAGAGCAGGATGAAGAAGGAGTTATCCCCGTAAATGGTTTTGCGCCCTTCCTTGTAGGTCTCGATCGTACCCAGGGTGGAGAGCTTGCCCAGGTAGTAGCAGCCGGAAAACTCCGCATTGGGCATGAACATGTAGACGTTGAATACAGTCTGGAATAGGAAGAACAGGAGGCCGCGGCCCCACTGTCCCCTGGCAAAGGAACCGAAGCCCATGATCAGATAGCTGAGGCGGGTCTTCCAGTCGCCGTCCCGGAAGGTGGTCACCAGATCGACAAGATTGTTTCCGATCCCCTTGAACAGGGAAACGAATCCTCCTGCCATTTTTTTCAGTCCGTTTGCGATCCCTTTCGGAAGACGGGTAAAGAAGGAGCCCAGGCCGCGCAGCATCTTCTGCGGTTTACTGAGTTTGAAATAATCAAGATCGGTCATCAGGATCCCCTCTCTAACGGTTGATGATTCGGAAACGCTGATTCAAGAAAACAGGCCGGGGACATTGCTGTACCCGGCCTGTGGAAAAACGGATTACTGAGCCATCGCAGCTTCGCAATTGGCAACGAAGGTGTTCAGCACTTCCAGCAGAGCGGCATCATCGGCATCGTCCAGCTTGTCAGCCAGGATGTCATCGCCGAGGCCTTCCGCCGCTGTCCAGTAGCCGTTGGGATACTGTCCCTGCGGGATGGTGTAGGCCAGCTGTGCGCCCAGGGCGGCCAGCGCGACGTCTTCCTGAACAGCGGGATCCTGCTGGGCAGCCAGGTTGGAGGGACCCCAGAAGACAGCCTTATAACGGGCAAGCTGTACATCACCGCTGGTCAGATAAGCAGCCAGCGCGTCGCAGGCGGCGAGCTTCGCTTCGTCCGTCTGGGGCTTGATACCCAGCATCTTGAATCCGCCGAAACCGCTCAGCTGAACGCCTTTGTAAGCGGGCAGCTTGGTGGCGGCGTAGTTGTCACCGAACAGATCCTTGGCGGCGCCGGCATCCCACACGCCATCCACGATCGCGGCCACGTTGGTGGCGGTGGACAGGGAGGAACCATTCTGGAAGGCAGGGCTCTTAGCCGCTTCGATCATGGCCTTCAGGGCGGTAACGCCCTTATCGGAATTGTAGTTCGTGTTCAGCTTGACATAGTTGCCATCGCTGTCGGTGTCATAGGTCAGTTCGCAACCATAGGCGAAGAAGAAGGCGACCTGATACCAACCGGAGTTGATCTGGAAGTAGAAGCTCTTGCCGGCGGCTTCGCAGTCGGCCAGGACTTTGTCCAGATCGGTCGGATCGGTGACAACGCTCTTGTCGTAGTAGAGGAAGTAGCCGTTGTCGCTGGTCATCGGGTAGGCGTACATCACATCGCCCATCTTGACGGCGCCGACGGAACCGGCATCGTTCTCAGCTTCAACAACCTTGGCATTTTCGGGCTCGACTTCCTCGATGGCACCGGCCTTCACCAGGCGGCCCAGCTGGTCCTGGGCGAAGCCGTAGATGTCGGCAGCGGATTCAACGTCGGTGATGACCTTGTTGGCGGCATCGCCTTCGCCGACGGGCTCGACTTTGACGGTCATGTCAGCATACTCGGGATTGGCGACCTTGAAGGCTTCAACCTGTTCATTGGTGAAGTCGACCACATTTTCGGCCACCCAGACTTTGATCTCTCCGCTGAAGCCTTCCGCAGAAGCGAAAGACGCCAGGGACAGAACCATAGCCACGGTCAGTACGATAGCAAGAATCTTTTTCATGGGGATACTTCCTTTCTATTTTTTTGACGGGCAAACAACAACCAAAGGATGATACCAGAGGTTATTCGTCTTGCTCCGTTCAATTTCGGGTTCATTGTATCGCCAATGCCCTGATTTTGTCAACAGGAAATTTTTAACAAACCATTGATTTTACGTAATTGGTATCGTTTTCAACATCTTGTGGTCCGGAAGTGTTTTATTGCACAGAATTGAGCATCGCATCGTCGATTTTACCCCAGGCTCCATTCCCGGTTCCCTGGCACCTGATATAGATCCCGACCGTCACTTCACTGCCTGCCGGATGCGTAAATGCCGGGATCACGCCCTCATTCCATTTGTTCCAGCCCGTGATCGGGATCTGGTCAGAACGCGCGGCTTCCTGCCCGTCGATCTTCACATACGCATAGATATCTGTTTCTCCGCAGTCCCCGCCCATGACGGATACGGAGAACCTGAAGGTCCCTTCCGGCAGGTCCGGTACAGCCTGCTCCACCGTGAACTCCACGCTGTCCTGCGCGGCGCTCCAGAAATGCATATGCTTTGTACCGGTCAGGGAGTCGGTTTTCTTGTCCTCAACGTACAGTTCATCCGCTTTTTTCAGATCCGTGCAGCTCCAGCCGGCACCGCCGTCCTCAAAGCTGTAATCCTGAAGGTAATTATATTCGATCATCGACACATGGCATTTAACTTCCATGCCGCCGGCGTCACCGGTGATGACGTGCTGCGAAGGACCGTTTTCATGCATAGCCCGGTCTTTCGCCTCAGTCAGGTTCCAGGTGACCGGGACCGGTTGCCGGCTGTCGTCGGTCATGACAGCATTCACGGTTTCCGGCAGTACAAGTGGCATGTTCAGGTCACAGATGAGCTCTGGCTCTTCCAGCGCATCCGGAACCGGTTCAGTCTCGTTGCCGGTCCGCATCAGGCGGAAGACTTTCAGGGATTCCAGCGGATGCCCTGCCGCGTCAAAGAAAGCCTGGTTGTCCACGGCGCTGCCGCCGTAGTATTTCCCGGCGTCATCCGGGTCATAGACCGAAGCATAGCTGCTGGCCCATCCGGATCCGTATGTTTCCCATTTTTCGTGATTTTCCTCCCAGCTGTTTGTACCGACGGTGATCCAGGCGCCTTCCCAGTAGCAGACGCCGATCCCGGCCGGGGTGCGGTTGACGATGGTATCCGTGATGTCCCGAATGCAGTTGGCCTGGCCCTGGGGAGTGAAGGGATAGTTTTTTATGATCCCGCCGGCGTCCCCGACGGTATTCCCGGAAAAGTCCGAGTCATCCTCTGTCCAGGCGTAGGAGGTTTCCATGACCATGACCTTCTTGCCGTAGGTTTGGGCGATCTCGGTCAGGATCCCGGAGAGATTGTCCAGCGTGCCGTGCCAGAAAGGGTAATAGGAGGTGGCGAAGACGTCATAATCCACCAGGCCTTCCTTTTCATAATACGCCATCTTTTCGGCATAGGTTCGGTAATTGTCCGCTTTTTCCGGATTGGCAAAATGGAGTGCAATGAGCGCATCCGGGAACACTTCCCGGCAGGCCTGCGCGCCAGCCTGGAGGATCCAGGAGATATTCATCCAGGTTTTTTCACCGGCGAGTTTCCCGTTGATCTCGTTGCCGAGCTGAATCATCCGCACTGGGATCCCGGCGTTCTTCAGCCGGTTCAGGCAGTCCAGCGTATATTCGTAGGCGGCGGCTTTTTTCTGCTTGATCCGCATTCCCGCCCAGGCACGGGGGACCATCTGCTTGGAAGGATCGGCCCAGAAATCGGAATAGTGGAAATCAACCAGCAGGCTCATGCCGCAGGCGGCGGCCCGCTTTCCGATCTCCACGGCGGTATTGATATCGCAGTTGCCGCCGCCGAAACCGTGCCCCTCGTCATCAAAGGGATTGTTCCAGACCCGGACCCGGACCGTATTGATCCCGTTATCGGCGAGAAAGCGGAAGAGGTCTGTTTCGTTTCCTTCATAATCATAATACTTTACACCGCTGGCTTCTTCCGACAGCACGCTGGAAATATCCATGCCGAATATGAAATCCTCCGGAAGGTTCTCCACCTTTTTCACATAAAGCGCAGCGGAAGAAATCTCTTCCGCCGGGGCAGGGAACGCCAAAACGGACAGCAAAAGCGAAATGATGAGCAGAAAGACCAATGGCGATCTCATGGCAGCCTCCCGTATATCTGTATTTTTGACTTCCTGAACGAAATATAGCATGATTCAGGGTGAATGGCAACCGGATCTGTGATACAATAGGGCCGGAAAGAAAACCGGGAGAATAAAACGCAAAGGGGAAGCATCATGAAACGTTTGCTTTGCATCCTGACGGCACTGCTCCTGCTGGCCGCAGCGGCACATGCTGAGGAAACGGCAGTCGGCGGAGTGAAGTTTCAGGAGGGATGGGATGTGAAGGATAACCATCGGGTGTTTTATGAGATCTTTGTCGGTTCCTTTTCCGATTCCAACGGGGACGGCATCGGGGACCTGAGAGGTATCATCAACCGGATGGATTATCTGAACGACGGGGACCCGGCTTCCGGGAAAAGCCTGGGTGTGGAAGGCATCTGGCTGACGCCGATCTTCCTTTCCCCTTCCTATCATAAATACGACGTGACGGACTATTATCAGATCGATCCGGATTTCGGGACTATGGAAGATCTGCAGGAACTGATCAGCCTGTGCCACGAACGGGATGTGAAACTGATCCTGGACCTGGTCCTGAACCATACCGGGCGGGAAAACGAATGGTATCTCCGATTCCTGAAAGCACACCGCGAAAACCGGACGACAGACCGGTACTACGATTATTATACCTGGTATCCCGAAGGGGAAACGCTGCCGGCGGCCGCGCGGTTCATGCAGGAGAACGGCGCGGCGGTGGAGGCGAACTTTTCCGACCATATGCCCGAACTGAACTATGACAATCCGCTGGTACGCAGGAGCATGCTGAAAGTCGGGCAGTACTATCTGGAAATGGGCGTGGACGGGTTCCGCTTTGACGCGGCTAAATACCTGTACCTGAACGACCACGAGAAGAATGCGGAGTTCTGGGACTGGTATATCACCGAATTGAAAAAGATCAACCCGGAAGTCTATACAGTGGCGGAAGTCTGGGATTCAGAGAACGCCGCGAACCGGTACACAGGCAGCGTGAACTGTTTCCGCTTCTCTACAAGCCAGGCGGAAGGCCTGCTGGCCAGCATTGCGCAGGGCGGAAACGTCAATCGCTTTACAGCGGATACCCAGCGGTACCTGGATGAGATCCACAGCATCCGGCCGGATGCGATGAATATCTTTTTCATCGCAAACCACGATACGGACCGGGCTGCGGGATTCCTGACGGTGGCCAGCTGGCGGATGCAGATGGCCGCCAACCTGTATATCCTGTCTCCCGGGTCCCCGTTCATCTATTACGGGGAGGAGATCGGCCTGCGGGGTAGCCGCGGAGCCGCAGCGACGGACGCCAACCGCCGGCTGGCCATGCGCTGGGGAGACGGGGACACGGTCAGGGATCCGGAAGGGAGCGATTACGGATCCCAGACAGAGGACACCGTGGCGGGCATGCTGCAGAATGATAAGAGCCTGCTGAACTATTACAAGCGGCTGCTGATGATCCGGAAGGCAAATCCGGAGATCGCCCGGGGAACATATACGGCGCTGTCCTTTGAAGACACCAAGGCAGGCGGTTTCCTCTGCACATGGAACGGACACACGGCCGGCGTGTTCCACAATACGGGCAAACAGGAAGCGGTACTGGATCTGCAGAAGATTGAAGGCGTGTCCTTTGAAAAGATCGCAGCGGTCATCGGAAAGAAGGATGCATCCTTTGAAGACGGTATCCTGACCATCGGTTCCCAGACCAGCGTGGTGCTGAAGTAATTCATAATTCACAATTCATAATTCATAATTAGTTATGATCGGAATCTGATACTTTATTCCGGACAGTTCAGGAGGAGCGGAGATGAAACAGGCGATCAGGATCGTATTCTTTGACGCGAAGGATTATGATATCCAATCCTTTGAAAGCGCGCTGCTGGTCTTCCGGGAGGCGCATCCCGATCTGCCGGAATGCGAGATGAAGTTCTTTGATACCCGGCTGAGCGCGGATACAGTGAACCTGGCAACAGGCGCGGACGTGGTCTGCATTTTTGTGAACGACATCGTGGACAGGGCCATGGCGGAAACGCTGGCCGGCATGGGCGTGAAGCTGATTGCCCTGCGCTGCGCGGGCTACAACAACGTGGACGTGGAAGCCTGCTACGGCAGGATCCATGTGGTCCGGGTGCCGGCTTATTCCCCCTATGCGGTGGCGGAGCACGCCGCGGCGCTGCTGCTGACGTCTATCCGACGGATCCACAAGGCATACATCCGGACGCGGGACTTCAACTTCAGCCTGAACGGACTGACCGGTTTCGACCTGCATGGGAAAACCGTCGGCGTAATCGGTACGGGCAAGATCGGCGCATGCTTTATCGACATCTGCTTCGGGTTCGGGATGAAGGTGCTGGCCTTTGATAAATTCCCGAATGAGAAGCTGAAGGAAAAGGGCGTCCGGTATACAGACCTGGAGGAGCTGTGGAAGGAGTGCGACATCCTTTCCCTGCACTGCCCGCTGACGGACGAGACGGCGCACATGATCAACCGGGACAGCATCGCGAAAATGAAGAAGGGCGTGGTGATCCTGAACACTTCCCGGGGCGGGCTGATCGACTCCGAGGATCTCCTGGAAGGGATCAAGAACCGGAAGGTCGGCGCGGCCTGCCTGGATGTGTACGAGGAGGAATCCAGCATTTTCTTCCACGACTTCTCCGGGCACATCGTGGAGGACGACACGCTGGCGCGGCTGATCTCCATGCCGAATGTGATCGTTTCCTCCCACCAGGCATTCCTGACACAGGAAGCCCTGGCGAACATCGCGGACACGACCCTGGACAACATCCGCACCTTCCTGGCGGAGGGCACCAGCGTGAACGAACTGTGCTACAAGTGCGGAAAACTGCAGGAATGCGGCGGGAAGCGCACGGGAAAGTGCTTCTGATTAAACCATAAACGGAGGATAACAATATGCCCTGCACAACAGTGCTGGTTGGACGGAAGGCAAGCAATGACTGTTCCACAATGATTGCCAGGACAGACGACGGCCATTTTGACGTAAAGAAACTGACGGTGGTCAACCCTAAAGATCAGCCGAAGAAGTACAAAAGCAAAATATCCCATGTGGAGATTGAACTCCCGGAGAAACCGCTCCGGTATACTTCCTGCCCCAGCGTTGATCCGAAAGAAGGGATCTGGGCGGCAACAGGTATAAACGAAGCGAATGTCGGCATGACAGCCACTGAGACCATCACTTCCAATCCGCGGGTACTTGCCGCAGATCCGCTGGTGGAATACAAAAAAGCAAAGTACCGGCATAATAAAGAAGTACCCGGCGGAATCGGTGAAGAGGATATCGTAGTACTGGTACTGCCCTATATCCGTACAGCCCGGGAAGGCGTATTGCGGCTGGCAGAACTGCTGGAAAAATACGGCACGTATGAATCCAACGGAATTGCTTTCAATGATGTGAATGAGATCTGGTGGATGGAAACCATCGGCGGACATCACTGGATAGCGCGCCGGATTCCCGAGGATACCGTTGTTATTAATCCGAATCAGTTCGGCATGGATGGCTTCGATCTGGAGGATGCCTTCGGGAAACAGGAAGCACATCTGTGCTCTAAAGACCTGAAGGAGTTTATCCGAGACAACCACCTGGACCTGAACCAGGACGGCAGGTTAAATCCAAGGAACGTTTTCGGAAGCCGGCGGGACATGGATCATATCTACAACACACCCCGCGCCTGGTTCATGGGTCGGTATCTGACACCGAAAACCTACAGATGGGACGGGCCGGAGGCAGATTTTACCCCTGAGAGCGACAATATTCCCTGGTGCCTGAAGCCGGACCGGAAAGTGGCGGCGGAGGATGTGAAATATCTTTTGTCAGGCCATTATCAGGGAACGCCCTATGATCCCTATTCTGGCAGGGATACCGGATGCTGCGGCATGTACCGCTCCATCGGGATCAACCGGACCGGCGTGACGAGCATCTGCCAGATCCGGCCGGATCTACCGGAAGAGATCAGGGGAATCGAATGGATCTGCTTCGGGTCCACAACCTTCAGCGCGGCGCTGCCGGTTTATGCGAACGCCAGACGTATGCCGGACTACCTGAGCAAAGTTACACTGGATACCTCCACGGACAACTATTACTGGGGAAGCAGACTGATCGGCGCATTGGCGGATCCGCATTACGCGTCCGCCATTCAGAATATCGATCGCTATGAAGAAGCAGTTATGACAAAGGGGAGACAGCTGATCCGGGAATACGACCGGAAGATGACGGAGAAAAAGGACTTCTCCCTGACAGAAGAAGCCAACGAAAAAATCTGCGCCATGGCCAGGAAGGAGACAATTTCCACTCTGAATAAAGTGCTGATGACAGCCAGCGAAAAGATGAGAAACGGATTCAACCTGGCTGATCACTAAATCCCATAACAACAAAGCCGCCTGCCTGTTTACAACGGGCAGGCGGCTTTGTTTCTGCCGGCAATCGCTGCTGTCAAAAGATCCGGTCGCTTTTCATTCCGGATCGGTGATCACTGCAATATGAAAAGCATACCATGTGAAGGCGCGGATAAATCTTTCGAATTATGCGCCGGTGATGGTGACGTCCTTCAGCCGGGTGACCGCAGGGATCAGATGGCAGTTGTACTGGTGGCATTCCGAGGAGAAGCGCATGGCTTTTGCCAGTTCCGGCATGCTCCCGGAGACGGAGCCGCCGCTGACCGGGATCACTTTGTCTCCCTGGTGCAGGTAGGCCAGACGGATTTCGCCGGCGATATCTCCGGTGATCTCGTCCACCTGGAAATCCGAGAATTCCACTACTTCCAGATAGTCTCCCGTACGCAGCTCCGCGGCGGATTCAGTGCCGCCGGAGACAGCAAAGTTATATACGTCAAAGGAGTCTTCCAGTTTCATATACTGGCTGAACTGCCGTGTGCCCCAGTAGCTGGCGGCTTTGCCGTGATCGATCAGGGTCAGGTCCCGGAGGGGAGCGCCTTCTGTATCGAAGGAGGTGTTCCAGGATGAATTGGGCAGACGCCGGACAGCCTGCAGCGTCAGATTATCCGGTGCGACGGCATCGCCGATTTTCCAATCGGACATACCCCGGTATACCATCGCGGTATCAAGACGGGACACGAAGTAGCAGTACAGCTCCCGCGCCGGATCCGTGGAGAAGATAACGTCCGCTCTGCCCAGCGCGGGGGTGTGAGAGGCGATCAGTTTGTCCCGGCCATAGGTCAGCGCCTCAGTCAGTTCCCGGGTGAGCTGCTCCCGGTCGCAGGTACCGGATTTGAGCATCCGGTACAGTTCGATTTCATGACCGTCCCTACGGGCGTTGACGACTGCCTCCACCATGGAGGACGGGAATACGGAAATCACATCGATGCCTTCACTGTTCAGGAAGCGGCGCCGGATTGCGCTGACGAAGATCTCATAACTGTTCAGGTCTTCTGTATCCGTTTCCGGCACGGAAGAGAGCGTACGGATGAAATCACCGCTGACGGTTTTGAGGTCAATCTCTTCCGTATCAGCCCCGACCGAGGCGACCGCAGGCTTGTTCAGCGTGTAGAGAGGATTCCTGACATAGGAAGCGTCGCTGCAAAGGCCTTCCACTGTTCGGCGCATCTCTTCCGCGGAGGCGTCCGAAGGGATCTTCGCTTTCGCGGAACCCAGGCAGTCGTCAAATTTCCGGTATACCTTTACGGTGAAAGCACGAAGGTTCCTGGTCCGGTGCTGATCCAGGCTGTGACGGATAAAATAAAACTCCCAACCTTTTTCTTCCTCATCCGTGACTTCCCAGGCGTCCGCTTCTGATGCCTTCAGCACATCGAGCAGTGTATGCAGCGCAGTATTATTCATATCAGCCATTATCCCAACCTCACTTTCGCTTTCAGATAGGGACCGCCGTCAGCAACCTTTACCCATTCCTTATGCCCCTTGCCGCAGCCGCCGGCGCCGAAAATCTGCCGGTCGGCGGAAACCATGGAGACGGAGCCGAGCAGGTCCGGCACATAACCGGTCATAACCAGCGGGGAAACCACTTTTCCGGTGAGCTTTCCGTTCAGGATCTCATAACCGCGGTCCAGGATGCACTGGATGCCCCAGTGCTTGGGATCCTCCATACCGGACTGCATGCCTTCGAGCAGATAGCCTTTTTCAATAGAGGAGATCATCTCCTCGAGCGTGCTTGTGCCGGAATCAAATACAGTATTCGTCATCCGCGTATAAACTTTATGTGCGAAATTCTCCCGCTTTCCGTTGCCGGTGGGCTTCACGCCCAGGCGCAGCGCGCTGAGTGCGTCGCAGATGCCGCCGCGAAGGATGCCCCGGTCGATCTCTGTGACGTCCCCTGCAGGCGTACCTTCGTCATCAAAGGCGTAGGACGTGACGTCCACCGCGCAAAGGGCACCTTCATGCATAGTCACGAGGTCGGAGCCGACCCTTTTGCCGATATAATCTGCGCCCAGCGCACGGCCCTTGACGAACATATCCATCTCCACGCCGTGACCGAAGGCTTCGTGCGCGATCAGACCGGTGACTTCCGGGGAAGTGATGACATCGTATTCCCCGGGCTCGACTCGCTCCGCGGAGACAAGATCCTTTGCGATTCTGATGACTTCAGGGATCTTTTCTGCCATACTGTCGAACAGTTCCGGGCCGCTCCTGCCTGACAGGGAAGTATAGGCGAAATCCGTGCGCTCATCCCCTGCGACCAGCCCGGCGCACATCCCTTCGCTGAATACGTAGGACTGGCGCAGGTCCTGATGCTCTGTCAGGAACATCTTGCAGATGTGGGTGGAAGAAGCGCGGACCATACAGTCGATCATGTTCAGGCTTTTAGACTTGCCTTCTTCCATGCCTTTGTCGGAAACAGCGGAAAGTCTGTCCACAAGAGAAGAGATATCTTCTTCCTCGGGCAGGCGGCTGGTTTCCATCTCCACGAACACGGTCCGGGTTTCATCCGGCAGAATACCGGTTTCGTAAGGTTTTACGCCGGCAGCATTCAGCAGATCAAGCTGGTCATCCAGTTCACCGGCGATTGTTTCGAAGGCTGCCGCAGCGTTTGCCGGATCAAAGCCGGTAAAAGCGGCTTCGGCATACAGTCCGTTCCGGCAGACACGGACGACTGTGCCGCGCTCGGTAGCCATTGTTTCGCGGGTGACGGATTTGGCCCGCTGAGAAATAGAAACGGAGAACCCGGCAGAATCCGAGGACAGTACTGAAACGTAGTCATACCGCTGCCGCAGCAGGCCGATCAGTTCCTTCAGCCCGGGGGCGATCCGGCGCAGATAGGCAGAAAAAGGTGCTTTCATGAAATCTCTCCTTCTTAACATTTTACGCTGAATGGTATTGTACAGACCGGAAAACGGAAAGTCAATTCAGGAGGTTCAAATTGTTTTTTTTCTGTTCCTGAATTTGTATACAATCATAGATACTGTTGTTCATATTCAAAAAGAATGCAGAAAACACAACATCTGGGCTGACAAATCTGAAGTAATCATGCAAGTTGTTTGCATATCAGCAAGCATTATGATATTATCCCTCAGTATACTTATAGCCTGGAATGATAGATCTGACGGCTGACTGCATCCGTTTTCAGCCTTTTTCCTCCATGGGAGGAAGAACCGAAGGAGTAGCTTGAGATGGACATGACTGAAAGAAAAAGAAAAGAGCGGCAACTGATTGCCACAACGGTTCTTGCATTGGTAATCTTTGCTGCCGGACTGCTTTTTCTGCCGATTCTGACTGAAAAAATCCTGCTTGGCGCTGTGCTGGTACTGATCGCCGGTGCACTGTTTTTTACCAACAACACCGGGCGGTATGTCTGCAAGCGTATTCTGCTGGCATTCCTGACTATTTTTATCATTGCGGCCATTACTTTCTTTACTATGAATGCAATCCCCGGCGGACCGTTCTCCAAGGAGAAAGCTCCTTCTGCCGCTGTTCAGGCTGTGCTGGAAGAACGTTTCCATCTGAACGAGCCGGTTGGTAAACAGTTCCTGCTGTACCTGGAAGGATTAATGCAGGGGAACTTTGGTATTTCCACCAAGACCGGACGGGAGATTTCCACAACCATTTTTGATTCTTTCTCCATATCCGCGAAACTGGGCGGCATGGCTGCACTGCTGGCAATCGTCCTGGGTGTGCTGCTGGGCAGCATTGCCGCTCTTAACCGTGCAAAGGCTGCGGACCGGGTGATCATTTTTTTCACCACCCTGTTTGTGGCTGTGCCAAGCTTTATTATGGCAACGCTTCTGCTGCTGGTATTCTGTCTGCAATTGAACTGGTTCCCGATTTTCAGTACCGAGAATCAGTCATACGTACTTCCGGTAATCGCACTGATGCTTTCCCCGATGAGCTATATCACCCGGCTGACAAAAACATCCATGCTGGATGTGCTGGGTCAGGATTATATCCGTACTGCCCGGGCAAAAGGGGTAAAACAGTGGCTGGTGATCTTCAAGCATGCCCTGCGTAATGCGCTGATTCCTGTAATTACTTATGTAGGACCGATGACAGCCTACATCCTGACAGGTTCCATGGTGGTCGAATCCGTGTTTACTACGGGCGGGCTGGGTACAAAATTTGTCCAGGGCATCACTAACCGGGATTATCCGATGATTATGGGCACGACAATTTTCCTGGCCATGCTGATGGTAACCGCGACCTTGCTGAGCGATCTGGTATACAAACTGGTGGATCCCCGGATCGACTTTGACTGAGAGGAGGCTGCAAGGACATGAGTGATTATAATCCGAATATTCCCCCGAAAAAGAGGCCTTTCAGCCTGCAATTGGATCCGGCGAAGTTTGAACCGGCCACCGATGAGGAAAAAGCACAGCAGGAGGTTATGCGGGAGAGCACCACGTTCTTCCGGGACGGTATGCGTAAGCTGTTCCATAACCCGCTGGCTGTCGGTTCCATGATTGTGCTCCTGGTCATTCTTGTGACCATAGTCATTGCTCCGCTGATTGTTCCTTATTCCTACAGCGGAATGATTACAGTAGACGGAAAACGTGACAAGAGCGCCAAAAACCTGCCGCCTTTTACCTACTCCAAACTGGAACAGCAGGCGATTGACAACGGTGAAACGGTGTTTCCCCATATTTTCGGGACAGATGAGCTTTGCCGCGACTATTTCATCCGGGTGATTTACGGTGCCAGGGTATCACTGTCAGTTGGTTTTTTTGCCTCGCTGATTGTGCTGATTATCGGTCTGCTTTACGGTTCCATCGCGGGTTATGCCGGTGGGCGGACGGACCTGATAATGATGCGGATTGTGGACATCATCTATTCATTGCCGGATACGCTGATGGTGATCCTGCTTTCCGTTGTTCTGGATCAATTGCTGGGCCAAAGCCTGCAGAATACCGCCTTGGCTAGTATCGGTCCCAATATGCTGTCTATGTTCGCTGTCTTCGGACTGCTGTACTGGGTGGGTATGGCCCGCCTGGTCCGGGGACAGATCCTGAGCATCAAGAACAACGAATATGTGCTGGCAGCCCAGGCGATGGGCGCCAAGCCCGGGCGGATTATCCGGAGGCACATTCTGCCCAACTGCATGAGCGTTATCATTATTTCCACTGCACTGCAGATCCCGTCGGCCATCTTTACCGAAAGTTTTCTGAGCTTTATCGGCCTGGGCGTACAGGCTCCGATGCCTTCACTGGGTTCCCTGGCCAATTCGGCGCGCCAGGCCCTGCAGGCCTATCCTTACAAAATGATTTTTCCGGCGGTGGGAATCTGCCTGATTGTTTTGTCATTCAATTTGCTGGGCGACGGTCTTCGTGACGCCTTCGATCCTAAACTGAGGAAGTGATCCCATGAGTGAAATGCCATTGCTTCAGGTGAAGAACCTGCACACCTCCTTTTTTACGGACGCCGGCGAAGTGAAAGCTGTAAACGGTATCTCGTACAATCTGGATGCCGGAAAAGTGCTGGGGATTGTCGGGGAGAGCGGCAGCGGCAAGAGCGTGTCTGCCTATTCCGTCCTGCGCATTCTGACAGATACCGGCCGTGTGAAAGAAGGGGAAGTCCTTTTCAAGGGCGAGAACATTCTGAAGTATTCTGAGCAGCAGATGCAGAAGTTCCGCGGAAGCAGGATTTCCATTATCTTTCAGGATCCCATGACTTGCCTGAATCCCACGTTTTCTATCGGCAGCCAGCTGCGGGAAGCTATCCGAATCCATACGGACCGCAATAAGGAGGAAATCCAGGCAAGAGCCCTGGAGATGCTGCAGCTGGTCGGGGTCAATGAACCGGAAAAAAGGCTGAAGCAGTATCCTCATGAATTATCGGGCGGTATGCGGCAGCGGGTTATGATTGCCATGGCGCTTGCCTGTGAACCTGACATTCTGATTGCGGATGAACCGACGACAGCACTGGATGTGACCATCCAGGCGCAGATTCTGGAGCTGATGCAGGACCTGCAGAGGAAACTGGGCATGGCCATTATCATGATCACGCATGACTTAGGCGTGATTGCCGATATGTGCGACGAGATTATTGTGATGTACGGCGGCAAGGTCTGCGAACGGGGAACCGCGGATGAGATATTCTATAATCCGCGTCATGAATACACAAAAGGTCTGATCCGTTCCATTCCCCGGATTTCGGAAAAGCACGAGAAACTGATTCCGATCTCCGGCTCTCCGGTGGACCTGCTGAACCTGCCCAAGGGCTGCGCTTTTGCCGCACGTTGTGACCATGCGATGAAGATCTGTCTGGAACAGCCTCCGGAGGAAGTCAGGGTTAATGACTTCCATATTGCCGCCTGCTGGAACAACGTAAAACAGATGATGGACGAGGCAAAGGATGGTGAGGAAACATGAGCGGGCAAAAGCATCTGTTGGATGTGCGCGGCCTCAAGGAGTATTTTCCTGTCAAATCCGGCATGCTGAACAAGATGCTGCTGAAAGCAGTGGATGATGTTTCCTTCACCATAGATGAAGGAGAGACCCTGGGACTGGTGGGAGAGTCCGGCTGCGGAAAGACGACTGTGGGCAGAACTCTGCTCTATCTGTACAAGCCGACAGCCGGTGAGGTATACTTTGACGGACAGCTGGTTACAGAAAAGAACATCGGCGACTTCCGCAAGGACATGCAGATTGTGTTCCAGGATCCCTATTCCTCCCTGAATCCCAGGATGACCGTTGCGGATATCATCGGTGAACCGCTGGACATTCATAAACTATACAGTTCCAAAAAGGAGAGGGCAGACCGGATTGCCGAACTGCTGACGCTTGTGGGACTGAACAGCGAGCATGCCAACCGTTATGCACACGAGTTCTCAGGCGGCCAGCGCCAGCGGATCGGAATTGCACGGGCACTGGCGGTCAATCCTCGCTTTATCGTGTGCGATGAGCCGGTTTCCGCGCTTGATGTATCCATTCAGGCTCAGATTATCAATACCTTTGAAGACCTGCAGCAGAAGCTTGGAATCGCCTATCTGTTTATTGCCCATGATCTGCTGGTGGTTCAGCATATGAGCAGGCGAATTGCTGTTATGTATCTCGGGCGGATTGTCGAGATCGGACCGGCGGGTGATATCATTGGCTCCCCGGTGCATCCCTATACTGAATCGCTGATTTCAGCCATTCCCATGCCTGACCCGGAGACGGCAAGGCATAAACACCGCATTATCCTGGAGGGTGACGTGCCGTCTCCGCTCCGTATGCCCAAAGGCTGCCCTTTCCGTACCCGGTGCCGCTATGCGACAAAGGAATGCGAGGAAAGCCGCCCCGAACTGAAAGAAATCGCTCCTGACCGGTTTGTGGCCTGCCACAACCGGTAAACTGAATATCCGCCGGCTCTTCGGAGCTCGGGTCGATATAAATTATTTAAGGAGGAATCTATCCCATGAAGAAACTGTTAGCTCTTCTGTTGGCTGCCATGATGGTATTCGGCTGCGTTTCCGCGTTTGCCGATGAAGGCAGCGAACCCGACTGGACCGGCTATGATGCCCGCATTGCGGAGATCAAAGCGACCACAGACTTTGCCGCCCGTGAAAAGCTGCTGCACGAAGCGGAAGACGAACTGATGGCTACCGGTGCTATCGTTCCGATCTATTACTACAACGACGTGTACATGGCGAAGGAAGGCTTGACCGGCTACTATTCCAACGCGTATGCCACCAAGTTCTTCATGTATGCCGACTTTGGCGAAAACACCACCCTGCGCCTCCAGCTGGCTTCGGAGCCGGATAAGCTGGATCCCGCTCTGAACAGTTCCGTGGACGGCGCCTGCCTGGCTGCCAACAGCTTCGGCGGTCTGTATACCTATGATGCCAACGGCGAGCTGGCTCCCAACTTTGCGACCGGCTATGAAGTCAGTGACGACGGCCTGGTTTACACCTTCACCATCCGCGACGGACTGAAGTGGTCCGATGGTACCGAACTGAACGCCAAGGACTTCGAGTATTCCTGGAAGCGCGCTGCTGCTCCCGAAACCGCTGCCGACTACAGCTACATGTTCGACGGCATCAAGGGCTATCCGGATGACCTGCAGGCGATTGCTTCCGAAGACGGAAAGACCTTTACCGTAACCCTGAACGCGCCCTGCGCCTACATGCTGGACCTGGCTGCATTCCCCACCTTCTTCCCAGTGCAGAAGGCATGTGTTGAAGCTTCCGCCACAGCCGAAAATCCCGGTGCCTGGGCGCTGGAAGCCGGCTTTGTCTCCAGTGGTGCTTTCGTGCTGGAAAGCTGGGAGCATAACCAGTCCATGGTTTATGTGAAGAACCCCAACTACTGGGATGCCGAGAATGTTAAGCTGGAGCGCCTGGAGTTCATGCTGAGCGATGACGATACTGCTATCTTTGCCGCATATCAGAACGGCGACCTGGACTTCACCGATTCTGTACCTACCGATCAGATCGCTTCTCTGCTGGACAACCCCGAGTTCCATATTGTGGATGAACTGGGCACCTATTATGTGATCTTCAACGTGAAGTCCGACCTGTTTGCCGGCAAGACCGTAGAACAGGCTGCTGCGATGCGGAAGGCCATGAGCCTGCTGATCGATCGTCAGTATATCATTGATACTGTCGGGCAGACCGGACAGAAGATTGCCACCTCCTTCATTCCTGCCGGTATGCTGAACGGCAACGGCGGCATCTTCAAGGATGCTTCCGGCTGGAACTATCCGAACGGTGCTGACGGATACTATGCTGAAGAGCCCAACGTGGAAGAAGCGATCGAGCTGCTGAAGAGCGCTGGTTTCGAATTTGACGCGAATAACATGCTGTCCGCTTCAACCCCCATCGCCTTCGAGTATCTGACCAACAACACCTCCGGTCATATCGCGATTGCCGAGTGCCTGCAGCAGGACTTCGCGCAGATTGGCATCAATATGACTATCAAGTCCATTGACTGGGCTGTGTTCCTCAACGAGCGCAAGGAAGGCAACTTCGGTATCGCCCGTAACGGTTGGATCGCGGACTTCAATGACCCGATCAACATGCTGGAGATGTGGACTACTGTTTCCGGCAACAACGACGCTCAGTTTGGCCGCTGATTGACGGACGACAGAGTATAACAGGAGGGACGCCGTCTGGCGCCCCTCTTTTTTCGTGCTTCAGATTATTCCGTGATGTATGCCAGTGTCAGGTCGAAGGTGTTCTTCAGGCCGTCGGTATGCGTGCGCTCATAGCCGTGGCTGTTGGCGGTGCCGGGACCGATGGCGGCATGCCGGATGTCATAGCCGGCCAGGACGGAACCGTCCCCGTCGGAGCCGTAGTGGGGCGTGAAGACGTCCATAACATAATCCAGGCCGGCTTTTTTCGCGGTTTCCCGGAGCTCGGCGGTTATGCCGCTGTGATAGGGGAAGCGGCTGTCCTTGGCGAAGATGGAGACCTTATGCTCTTCGGAATTCTGGTCGGGACCTGTCGGCGCGATATCCAGTGCGAGAATATCCTTCACGCCGTCCGGCAGCCATGTCGTGCCGTGCCCGATCTCTTCGTAGCAGGCAAAGAAAGCAATGACTTTCCGTTTCAGCGGCAGGCCGTTTTCCCGGACGGCTTTCATGATGTTCAGCAGGACAGCGGCACAGGCCTTGTCATCGATAAAACGGCTTTTGATATAACCGCCGGACAGGGTGAAACGCGGTTCCAGCGCGATATAGTCGCCGGTTTCCACGCCGAGGGCCCGGGTATCTTCCGCAGTCTTTACCGGATTGTCCAGCACGATGCAGACGTTGGTGCGGAAATCCCCCTGCACCGAACGGAGTTCTTCTTCGGTCACATGGATCGAATTCGGTGTGCGGCAGACAGTGCCGGTCAGAACGTCACCTGCACCGGTGTAAACCCGGACGTTCTCCGTGACGCAGTAGAAGGGATACAGACCGCCCACGGGGCATACATTCAGGGTGCCGTCCGGGTTGATCCGGCGGACCATGAGGCCGATATCGTCCAGGTGGGCGGTAATCACCAGCGGATCGCCTTCCCCGCCCAGATCCGCGAGCACACCGCCCTTGTGGGTGAACGACGGCTCAAATCCAAGCGTCCGGATTAACTCTGCGGTTTTTTCCTGTATGGCCCGGTACTGGCCGGTGGTGGAATCCACCGCCAGCAGCTGCTGAAAGGTGCCGAGGGTATACTGTTCGTCGAAAAAACTCATATGCGCGCCTCTTTTCATATTATGCATGGTGCTACCAGTACAGACTTTATTGTACCTGTCAGACGCTTATCCGTCAAAGGCTGAAGAAAATTGTTTTTTTACTGTTTTTTGGCCGGTCTATACAATATATTTGAAAAAACACCGGTAATATTCCCAATATCTATGCATGAGAGGTGAATATATACATCCGGTACCGTTTGCAATTCGCCTGACAATATGTTATCATGCCATAACACAACTTAATACAGAAAATAAACTGTATTTGTTCTGTATTATTTCGATTATATCGGGCGGGTCCCGATTAATAAAATTTTTTAAGGAGGCTCCCAAACCATGAAGAAACTCTTGGCTCTGCTGCTGACTGTGTGCATGCTCGCAAGCGTGACCGCCGTCTTCGCAGAAGAAGCTGCTGCCGCGGACATCCCGCTGGTTGTGGCGGAAAACACCCTGTCCCAGAAATTCAGCCCCTATTTTGCGGACACTGCCTATGACCAGGATGTGGTCAGCATGACGCAGATTGGCATGATGACCACCGACCGCGTCGGCGGAATCATCTACAACGGTATCGAAGGCGAGACCATTCCGTACAACGGAACGGACTACACCTACTACGGCACCGGTGATCTGACCGTCAACTATGACGAAGCCAGCGACGTCACCACCTACGGATACAAAATGCGTGAAGATCTGAAGTTCTCCGACGGAGAGCCCGTGACGATCGACGACGTCATCTTCACTTATTATGTTTATCTGGATCCGGCCTACAACGGCTCCACCACGCTGAAGAGCTACGACATCCTGGGCCTGCAGGCTTACCTGACCCAGATCCCGGAAGCGAACGTGGCTGAGGTTTCCGCGATTGCCGAAGCCGTGAAGGCAGCTTTCGCCGCCAACGGCGCGGGATACACAGTGGCTGAAGGCGATGCCTTCACCCAGGAAGTGTATGACAACTATGCCGCTGCGATCACCGAAGCCTGGAAGGCCGACCTGCAGGGCATCGTGGATTATGTGTACGCCAACTACGGCGAAGCTTATGCCGAGCAGATTACCGGCAAGACCTTTGAGGAAGTCGGCGAGTCCGACGCCCTGAAGATCTTCCTGGCTGGCAACCTGTGGGGCTTTGCCATCGAGAATCCGGAATGCACGATGGACGACCTGTACGCCTCCGCCTCCACCAAGTACGGCGGAAGCTATGATGCATACCTGGCTGCCGGTGAATCCGCCACAGGATCTTCCGCTGACAGCATCAATTCCAGCCTGATGAGTGCTGCGGCCGCCGCGGCCGGCGTTGACACCAGCGCGGGCGTTCCCAACATCTCCGGTATCACCCGTGTGGACGATTACACTGTGGAAGTTAAGGTTAAGGGCTTCAGCGCTCCCGCCGTGTACTCCATCCTGGGCCTGAACATTACCCCCATGCACTACTATGGCGATCCCGCCCAGTATGACTACGCGAACAATCAGTTTGGCCATCCCTACGGCGACCTGAGCATCGCGCAGAGCAAGACCGATCTGCCCATGGGCGCCGGCCCCTACAAGTTCGTCAAGTATGACAACCGTGTTGTATACTACGAAGCGAACGAGAACTACTTCCTCGGCGCTCCGAAGACCAAGACCATGCAGTTCAAGGAAACCAACTCCGCTGAAGTGGCTTCCGCTGTTCAGACCGGCACTGCCGACGGCGGCGAAATGACCGGTAACAAGTCCAACTTCGAAATGCTGCGCTCCTTCAACGACAACGGCGAAGTGACCGGCAACGTCGTAACCACCTACAGCGTGGCAAACCTGGGCTACGGCTACATCGGCATGAACGCCGACACTATGAACGTTGCGGGCGAACCCGGCAGCGAAGCGTCCAAAAACCTGCGCAAAGGTCTGGCCACCATCCTGGCCGTGTACCGCGATACCGCGTTCGACAGCTACTACGGCGACGCCGCGGCTGTCATCAACTACCCGATTTCCTCCACCAGCTGGGCTGCTCCGCAGGCCACCGACGAAGGCTATCGCGTAGCGTTCTCCGTGGACGTGGACGGCAATCCCATCTACACTGCTGAGATGGGCGCTGAAGAAAAGTACGAAGCTGCCAAGCAGGCTGCGATCGGCTTCTTCAAGGCCGCCGGCTACACCTTCGATGAAGCGGAAGGCAAGTTCACCGCCGCTCCCGAAGGCGCTTCCATGAGCTATGAAGCGATCATCCCCGGCGACGGCACCGGCGATCACCCGTCCTTCGCGATCCTGACCGACGCCCGTGAAGCCCTGGGCTCCATCGGCATCGAGCTGAAGATCAACGACCCGGCGGATTCCAACGTGCTGTGGGATGCCCTGGACGCCGGCACCCAGAATATCTGGTGCGCTGCCTGGGGTTCCACCATCGATCCTGACATGTATCAGGTCTATCATTCCTCCAACATCGTGGGTAAGGGCGGCAGCGACAGCAACCACTACCACATCCAGAGCGAGGAACTGGACAAGCTGATCCTGGATGCCCGTCAGAGTGCCGATCAGGCTTACCGCAAGGAAGTCTACAAGGCTGCTCTGAACGAGATCATGGACTGGGCGGTTGAAATCCCCGCCTATCAGCGCCAGAACATCGTCATCGCCAGCACCGAGCGCGTGAACATCGACACCATCACGCCCGACGTCACCACCTATTGGGGATGGCTGGCTGAAGTTCAGCTGCTGGAAATGAACGCTACCAAGTAAGTTCTGACCGGAATCAGCGAAACTGAAATCAACTCCCTGGCCGGTCTCTGTCCTTCGGGACGGGGACCGGTCAGGGAAAATTCAACTTTTCGGGGGGCTTCCGATCGCCTCCCTAACCCCATTGAGCGGGGGAACGGAAAGTCAGACCGGGATCGGAATAGATTGCTCTGTCCGGGGAGGACGACAACGTGTGGAAGTTTATTGTACGACGGGTATTCCTGGCCATCATCATCGTGGTCCTGGGGTCTTTCATTATCTACGGCGTAATGCGCGCCATGCCCACCAGCTTCGTGGAAGCGATGGCCCGGCAGCGGGCTGCCGCCAGCGCCACCACCGGCGGGCCGACCTATCAGGAATGGCTGGAACAACTGAACAAATCCTACCATCTGGATACCGACATCATCAGCGGATTTGTCAGCTGGCTGGGCGGCGTCCTGAAAGGGGATTTCGGTGTCAGCTGGAAGTATGGCGTCCCTGTAACGCAGAAATTCGGGGAAGTTATCTGGCACTCCGTGATCCTGAACTGTATCACGATCTTCCTGGAGGTCATCATCTGCCTGCCGCTGGGCATTCAGGCCGCGCGGCATCAGTACAGCGGATTTGACTACGGGATCACCGTGTTTGCCATGCTGTGTATAT
>CAMKEI010000024.1 GCA_946411525.1 uncultured Clostridia bacterium
AAATCGTTTATATACAGCACAACAACCTGTCCGCCGGTACGCGCACCTTCAAGCCGGGCACAAAAGGAGCAGAACTTGTGCCGGAGCTCAGGATCGTCTCGGATCATATATTCGTTAAGACAAAGGCCAGCGCTTTGACCAGCGAAGCGTTTTCGGAATTCATCCGGTCAAAGGATATCAGGGAGTTTTACATAACCGGAGCCGATGCCACTGCCTGCGTGAAATCCACCTGTTTCAACATGACAAAGGCTGGATATGTCGTTCATATCATTTCGGATTGTGTGACCAGCTATGACTTAAAGAAGATTCCGGAAATGCTTGCCTACTACACGGACAAGGGCTGTGAAGTCAAGAACCTTGCCATCTATATGGGAATGAATTATCAATACAAGAGATTGGACAGCAACAATTTCACACGTAATTCATTGGATGATTTTGTCCGCCACCAGACTGTTACAGAATGCTGGCGAAAGATAAACGACGATTGGAGGCTTGTGCCGAATGTCTTTGAAGAAAACTGGTCGCCGGAACAGTGCCGGGAAATAGCAGAAGACGTGGTGCAGCATATAAGCCTTGACCAGACCGGCTTCGGCGCGTTCGACGGCGGGCAGATCATTGGTTTTGCAATCGTCTCCCACCGTATATTCGGAACTGCGTCAAGATATGTGCAATTGGTTTGTTTTCAGATATCAGAGGAATACAGGCGTCAGGGCATCGGCAGGAAGCTCTTTTCCCTGGCCTGCGAAGAGGCCCGGCGGCTGGGCGCGGACAAACTGTACATTTCGGCTCATTCCTCAAAAGAGTCACAGGCGGCATACCGGGCACTTGGCTGTACGCCTGCGGAGGAGGTCAATGAGGGACTGGCAGCAGCGGAACCCTTTGATGTCCAAATGGAATACAGGTTATAAAAGAGCAGGAGAAGCAGGATGTATCTTGTCAAAGCAGAGGCAAATCAGATAGAAAAAATCGTACGGTCATTCCTGGATGGGAACCAGCATCCATGACTTTATTGAGACGGTAGACCAGTACATTCACTGGTATGCTGAGAAAAGAATCAAAATGTCGCTTGGAGGATTAAGTCCTCTGGATTACAGGCGAAAGCTTGGCTTGGCACCATGACAGACCCGGGCAGGCAAATCCCGGTCCAGGATTCTGTCCGCCCCCCGAGACTGTCTTCCCTGAAGAATGCAGAAAAGCCTTCGATCTCGGCGCGGCGCTTGTAAAATAACGGAAAACTTTCTTATTTGATGATGTAGGCATTTACGATCTTGCCGATATAAGCGGTATGCGGATCGCGATTTGCCAGAGGATTTGTTCCATCCACATCTGCAGGATAGTTGGATTTCCGAATATCTTCCGGAATCAGGGACAGGTCCTGCTTCTGTGTATAGAGTACTTTGCACTCCAGTGTGAGCGGATATTCCGCAATCGCCGGAGTGTTATTTGTTTCCGGTTCAACCAGCGTCAGCTTTGCTTCCTTCACCTTATCAATATTGTACCCGGAAAGGCTCCCACACACTTTGCCGATCAGCGGATCGGGTTTGTCCAGCGGAATGCTGAGCGTGAATTCCATGGTTTTATCCAGCTGCGGTTTTGTATAACGATGTTCCCGCACATAGACGACAAAGGTTGGTTCTCCCCAGATGATGCCAAAGTGACCCCAACTGATCACCATACTGTTGAACTTATCACCATTGGTATTCAGCAAGATCCCCCGGCGTAGCGCTTTCATAATCTGTTCAGAATAGTCAAACACATTGATTTGCTCTTTCATGATCACTTACCTCCAATCACTACGTTCATGGTTTCAACTTCGATCTTTTCCCAGACATGTTCAACTGCGTAGGGCTCGGCAGCCAGATAGGTATCGAGTTCAGCGCGGGATGGAAAATCAAGGATAAGCACAGAACCTTTCATTTTCCCCTCATCATCCAGCAGTCCGCCTGCACAGATGATATGTGAAATGTTTTCTGTAAATAACGGTCTTCTACGATAAAACCGTGTGAATGGTGGCCGGATGGCAGCTTCTGCGATCCGGTCTCTTGCCTACATTACTACCAGAAAACTTACAGAGATGTCAAGGGCGCCCGGCGTAAGACGGGCGTGCATTTTTCCCTGGACAGCTCTGGATTTTCTGGTATCAGTCAGGTGATCGTCCTTGGTACATAATGGACAGTTCTCCGTATGTTTTTCCCCAGTTGTGAGTCTGCATCGTCCACTTTTTGTGGATTCAAAGGCAGACAGGTATTCTGTGTTCGGGAATGCAGCTTCTGATACCGGCGCTTCGTCAGGATTGTCGGGAGAATTGCTTCTGACAATCATTTTCTTTTTGGGTATTGACAATTATATCGAGTGCCGATATAATCACGTTACGATATATCGTAAGTCGATATATCGGATATCGATGGAGGTGAACGACATGCCTGGAACTCCTGCATTGACGGAGGCAACATATTATATCCTGCTGTCCCTGTATAGTCCGCGACACGGATACGGCATTATGCAGCAGACAGAGGAACTGTCCAGCGGACGGGTAAGGCTGGCTGCCGGAACGCTCTACGGTGCGCTGAACACTCTTTGCGATAAAGGATGGATCGTCCTGAAGACCATGGATGAAGACAGTCGCCGGAAAGAATACCTGCTGACAGATAAAGGAAGACAAGTCCTGATCAATGAAGTAAAGCGCCTGAAAGAGCTGGCGCGAAATGGTGAAATGATTCTTGGGGAGGAATTTTAAAGTGGAAAGAAAAACGATGAGCAGATGGTTCTGGGTCTGGCAGTTTGAAAAGGAAGAGGAATGGCTGAACGAAATGGCTGCCAGCGGATGGGTGCTGGAATCCGTCGGATTCTGCAGGTACACCTTTGTCCGGTGCAATCCCGGAGAATATACCGTGCGGACAGAGATGCATCCCTATGATGATAACTACGTCAGATTCATGGAAGAAACTGGCGCGGAATACATCGGACGGATGATGATGTGGATATATTTCCGTAAAAAGACAGAGGACGGGGTTTTTGACCTGTATTCCGATATTGACTCCAAAATTTCCCATCTGGATCGGATTGGTAAGGTGCTGACTGGTATCGGCGGCGCCAACCTGATTATCGGCGTGGTTAATTCGCTGAATCCAGGTGCTCGCCTTGGCTGGATCAATCTGTTGTGTGCCACACTCCTGATGTATGGCCTCGGGCGGATTCACGGTAAGAAAGAAGCATTGGAAAAAGAACGGGAACTGCATGAATAACACGAAGGAGCATATTTTTTTACGTAGGGTCATTCATATTTTGTACAAATCATTTCCAAATGCCAGGCATAATCATACGACGATGGAGCGAACGGGACTTCGGGTCCCGTTTCATGTGTTCAGTTGCGCCGACAGATTGCGGACTTCAAATCCCGCCGGGTGTGTATTTCAGCCGTCATATGTTCTGATGGTTGTTTTCTTCTTGCTATTTTCAGGCGGAACAGGGATAATGACAGCAAGGTTCGATTTCCGGAAACCGTTACGGAGCAAAAGGGACATTCTGAATGCGTGTTATGCTGACGTCCTGCAGATCTGGAGCGCACCCGAAGAAGTGGAGATTATAGACGGATGAAGATCATACAGGCAGCCGCTGATGATTTTGAAACAGTCAGGCGAATTACGCAGGAGACAATCCGCGCAGTCTATCCCCGGTATTATCCTTTCGGTGCAGTAGAATTCTTTTGCCGGCATCATTCTGATGAAAACATTCAGGCGGATATTGCTTCCGGAAAAGTATATCTGCTCTGTGACGATGAAACAGTTGTCGGGACGGTGACCGTCAGCGGAAACGGGATTAACCGCCTCTTCGTGCTTCCGCAGTTTCAGCGCAGGGGCTGTGGAAGAGCGCTTCTTGATTTTGCTGAGCAGAAGATCCTGACTCGGTACGATACGATCCGGATTGACGCTTCCTTGCCTGCGAAACAAATCTACCTGAAGCGCGGTTACCTGGAAACGGAGTATCATATGATCCGGACGGAAAACGGCGATTATTTGTGTTACGATGTAATGGAACGGTCAAAGCAATCCGTCTGTTGAGGAGGAATATGAACTATTTTGTTGAAGGCCTGCAGGGCAGCGGCAAAAGTACAATGGTCCGGAAACTATCCGGATTGAGTCCGGGTTATACCGCCGTCCGCGAAGGAGAATATTCTCCGGTGGAACTTTCCTGGTGTGCCTGTGTGAACGGTGATCAGTATGAAGAAATCCTGAGCAGGTATCCGGATCTGCGTTCGGAGATTGAGAAAAAAACATATTCCGAAGACGGCAGGAAGATCATCTGCTATACGAAGATCGCCACGGACAGCCGCGCGTTCTATCAGGATCTTGAGCAGTATGAGATATATAACAATTTGATTCCCTTCGACAGTTTCCGGTCAATCGTTCTGGAACGTTACAGAAAATGGACTTCAGATGGCATGATCTTTGAATGCTCTCTTTTTCAGAATACAGTGGAGGATATGATCCTGTTCAGGCAGGCGTCTGACGAAGAGATTATGACTTTTTACAGGCTTGTCCGCGAGGCGCTGGATGGAAAAGAATACCGTATCATCTACCTGAAAACGGATGATATCAGGGCTAACCTGGACGTCATCCGGAAGGAAAGATCGGACGCGTCGGGAAACGAATTGTGGTATCCGATGATGCTTGGATTCTTTAACGATTGCCCCTGGTCCAAAGCCCGGGGTTTGCAGGGTAATAATGACCTGATTGATCATTTCAGGCATCGCCAGAATCTTGAACTACGGATATGCGAAGAGATATTTCCGGACAGGAGCGTCATTCTCAGATCCAAAGACTACACGGATGAAAGCATAAAACAGCTTTTGATGAAGGATCAGATATATGAAAGATATTGAATAATCGGAGCGCTGATTATGGATAACGGGAAATACATGAAACACTGTTATGAACTGGCGATTCAGGCCGGAAAGAAAGGCTTTGACACCTTCGGCGCATTGCTCGTTCATGATGGAAAAATACTGGAGGAAGCTGAAAACACAGCAGACTGGGAAAAAGGCCTTTTTGGCCACGCGGAATTCAACCTGGTCCACAAATGCGCAAACCGGTATCCGGATTCTGTGCTGAGGGAATCCATATTGTATACCAGCTGCGCCCCTTGCGAACGCTGCCTTTGCGCCATTGCATCCCTGGGTGTCGAAAACGTCGTATTCGGCGTTTCTTACGAGGCGTTTTCACAGCTGACGCCCCACGATGCGATCCCTGTGGACAGGGAGGGCTTGCTCGGGAAACTCGGTATACGGATGAAACTGACCGGACCTGTTCTTGAAGACGAAGGCATGCATGTATTTGAATGGTGGGGCGGTGAATACCGCCCGCTGGAAGAACTGATTGCAGAAATGACTGCGATCAGGGCGAAAGCCGGAAACTGAAAGCGGATTGTTCAGGAAAACATGAGGTGAAGGATGAATTACAGAATCAGGACCGCTGTTCCGGAGGATGAAGGCAGGATACGCGAACTGTTTCTGGAAATGCTGCGGACGATATACCATACAGATGATGTGACAGGCTACGGGGACGGATACCTGGACAGGTTCTGGAGCGGAAACCAGGATCGGATCTATGTGGCGGAAGATGGTCTGGTGGTTGCTTTCCTGTCTGTGGAAGTCCACCATGATCCGGTGGATCATATCTATCTGGATGACTTTTCGGTCACAGTGGCTTACAGAAATAAAGGAATCGGCTCAGCCCTGATCCATGCCGCGGAAGCATACGCAGAACAGATCGGCAGCCGGGCGGTCCTCCTTCATGTGGAGAAATTAAATACAGCTGCGATGCGCTTTTATGAGCGGTTGGGATATTCAGCATTCAGGGATGATGGGGACCGTTTTCTGCTGAAAAAAGACATTGAAGATCTGTTCTGCGATGCGCTGCGGGAGAAGGATTCCGGCAAACTGCTGGCTGTCCCCAAAAGCGATCTGCACAATCACTCCACAAAGGGCTGCCGGCGATCGTGGCTGGCGGAACGGCTGAAAAAGGATCTGCCGGATCCTCCCGTTCCGTTTGACGGGCTTTCCGGGATGCAGGAGTGGTTCCGGTCTTCCCTGAAGCATTACTGTGACGGACTGGAAGGCGCTCTCCTCCGTTGGGAAGGGGCGTTTGCGGAAGCGAAGCGGAACCATATCATAAGGCTGTCCATGAATTTCGGCGCTGCGGAAATCGACCTGGCGGGCGGAATCGAAGAATTCCGGGAACTGATCGAAGGTTTTCACCGGGCGTATTGTCCCGATACGGTCTTCGAGCCGGAACTGACCTATCCTTCCAACTGTGATGTCGATTTCGAAGAAGGAAGGATCGACGGATATCTTCAGTCAGGCTGGTTCAGGTCCATCGACGTCTGCGGCTTTGAGAATGTTCAGCCGGCCGAGGCATTTCTGCCGCTGTACAGGAAGGCGGAGCAGTACCGCCTGGTGAAGAAAATGCATGCCGGGGAGACCGGAACGGCTAACGACGTCAGGCGGGCGGTGGAAGTGCTGGGCCTTTCGGAAGTCCATCACGGGATCAGCGCCTGTACATCAAAGGAAACAATGCGTTTCCTGGCGGATAACCGCATTCAGCTGAACGTATGCCCAAGCAGCAACGTGATGCTGGGGTATGTGAAGGATTACAGGGATCATCCGATCCGGGTGCTGGTCGGGAACGGAGTCCTCGTAACGATTAACACGGATGATCTGCTGATATTTGACAGTTCAATCGAAAACGAGTATCTGCGGCTTTACAGCGCAGGAACCTTAAGTGCGGAGCAGCTGGACGGGATCAGGAGGGTCGGTCTGGGTTGGCCCGGGAGACTCTGAAAACAGGAGGCGGCATGGAAAGATTCTATTATGAAGTGCCCGGTATCGGGAGAAAAGATGACGCGATCGCATACATCAGGGAATTCATTGACTTCGGATCGGAAATCAACGGTTCGGGCGGGCTGGACAGATATCTGGATGACTACGAGGGATGGCTTGAAAAGCTGAATTTGGATTATTCCAGAGTTCCGGATGAAGATAAAGTACCGGCCAGGACCTTTTTCCTGATCCGGGAAAGTGACAGCCGGATCGTCGGCATGATCAATATTCGCCTGACGCTCAACGAGAAACTGAAGCATTACGGCGGCCATATGGGCTATTCTATTAGGCCTGCAGAAAGAGGGAAAGGTTACAACAAAATCAACCTGTATCTGGGCTTGAAAGTCTGTGATCAATACGGAATCGAAGAAGTCTTTCTGGATGCTGATCTGGCAAACCCCGCTTCATGGAAGACGATGGAAGCCTTCGGCGGAAAAAGGATCCGTGAATACTACGATGACCGGTACGCGCACTGTACAGTGGTTGATTACACGATTGATGTCAGAAAGGCACTGGCTGAGCATGCCGAATACATGAAGCTGACGCTCTGATAATGCGGCAGTCAGCGCAAAGGAGGACCAGTCCATGAAATATCCCTGGATCGATGAATACCTGATGGCCAGGCGCGGCGTTACGAAGGACCTGCAGGCGGAATGGAACTGGATCAGATACCATATCGGCGGAAAAATGTTTGCAGCCGTTCTCCTGGATGATCATAATCAGCCGTACTATATCAACCTGAAACTGGAACCGATGGAAGGCGAGCTGATGCGGCAGCAGTATCCGGATATTATTCCCGGATATTACAGCAACAAGCAGCACTGGAACTCTGTCAAAACTGACGGGGAAATTCCGGATGATCTGCTGAAGCACTGGCTGGATCGTTCATACGAACTGGTACTGAAAGGTTTCCCGAAGCAAAAGCAGCGGGAGATCCTGGGACTGTCCGTCTGTGGAACGGACTGTTCCACCTGCCCGTTTCACGGCAGCGTATGTACCGGATGCAACGAAGCCTGCGGAAAAGTGTTTCACGCAGGCGGAAAGCCCTGTCCGATCTATGTCTGCTGCGCTAACAGGCATCGCTTCACAAACTGTGCCTCCTGCGACCGGGTCCCCTGTGAGATCTGGCAGGCAACCCGCGATCCGTCCATGACGGATGAGCAGTTCCGCAAAAGCATCGGGGACCGGGTTTCCGCGCTGAAAAGCTGCTGAGCGGCGAAGCTGAGTGCTGCCAGTGGCAGATAAGAGCAGGGTGGAAAGCCTGTGAGTTAAGGAGTATAGCAGGCCTGAGCACCGCCGGACGACTGTTGCAAATCGAGGAGAAAAGAGATGGCTTTTGATTTCAGGAAAGAATATAAAGAATTCTATGGTTTCAGCCAACGTCACTTTGCGGAGGATAAAAAATGGCGGCAAGGGATTACGTTCGATGGATAAGAGGCAAGGTCGGTCATGAAAAGATCATCCTTGCTTTTGCCGGTGGGTGTATCTTTAATGATCAGGGAGAGGTGCTCCTCCAGCGAAGAGGAGGCAGTAACAAATGGGGGTTTCCCGGCGGAGCAATTGAGCCGGGAGAAACTCCGGAGATGACAGCGATCAGGGAAGTGAAAGAAGAAACGGGGCTCGATGTTTCGGCCGGTCGTCTGATAGGAGTTTATACAGATCCGGACATGATATATCCCAATGGGGATCAGGCACAGAGTATTATTATCGCGTATGAGCTCCGGGTTGTTGGCGGCGAACTGTACTGTGATCAGAATGAAACACTGGAGCTGAAGTTTTTTTCAGGGCAGGAAAAGCCACAGTTGTTTGCCGGATCACACGAAGCGCTGTGGAATGATATCTTCATTCGCTCGTAATTGTTTAGAGGTAACTTTCTGTTTTCCCGACTATCCGATATTGGGATAAGGAGGTATAAGATCAGATGGAAACAATCAGAAGAAGACCTGTTGATCCGATTTATTCGATGTGTGTTCAGCCTTCTTTCATTATCGGAACGAACAATGAGGACGGAACGCCTAATTTTGCTCCGATCACATGGGTCAGCGTTACTCATGAGGAAGGCGACGGGTATCTGCTGGTTGTCAGCATGTTTGGAACGAAAATGACAAAAAAGAATGTGCTGCGAACAGGAATCTTCAGTGCCAATCTTGTCAGTACAGACATGCTGCCCCTGATGGACTACTTTGGTTCGCGGCATGCCAGGGACGGCAGAAAAGACGGAATAAAATATTCTGTGAGCCGTGGGCAGGTGCTGGATGTTCCGGTGCTTGATCATAGCAGGTGGGTATATGAGTGTGAAGTGTCACAAAAGCTGGACACAGGTGATTCCACAACATTTTTCTGCCCCATCCGGAACATCCAGATGGATGAACGGCTTGTATGTAAAGATACTTTCGATGTTGATCTGACTGTTCTGGACCCGGTTATATATTCCGGCAAATACCATAGTCTGGGGAAAATGCTCGGCAGTATCGGAGACTTTCTGTAAAACACTGTTTTTCAGGCAGATATTTCAGCGACAAATCGGGCTTATCGTTTAAGGAGCGTTTGTATATGGGAGAAGCAGAATGGTTTATGCCTACACATATTGTTGCAGCAGCAGGAATCATTGTTAACGGTAACGGTGAAATTCTCCTGGTAAAGAATAACCGCAGAGGATGGGAGTTCCCGGGAGGACAGGTAGAAGTCGGTGAAAACCTGATAGATGCTGTAAAGAGAGAAATTATGGAAGAAGCTGGTATTGAAATTGAAGTTGGCGAAGTTTTCTGCATCTCATCAAACACCTGTAAGTATCCCGGCTATAATGGAGTAAAAGAAGTACCGACAAAGATAATGCTCGATTTTATCTGTCAGGCCAAAGAAGGAACACCAAGGCCTTCTGAGGAAAACAGTGCCTCTGCCTTTTTTCGGAAGGACATGGTCCTGGAATTGATTCAGAGCCCGGCGTATATTGAACGGTTTAAAGCATATTTGGATTATATGGGCAGACCAACTTATTTGGAATATGTAACAAAACCGGATTTCCGGTTGAAAGTCAAAAGGCTGATATAAATGAATTCCGGTTCGGCGGGCAGATGATGAACCGAAAAACCCGGAAGTAAAACGGATTACCGATTGGGAGGTTGATTGTCATGACGCTGAATGATCTTGAACAGCTCCTGTTTCAGCATCAGGATGCCGCGTATGCGGATTTCTCTGCGAAGCTGATTCCGACTGTTCCCCGGGAGAAATTTATCGGTGTCCGTTCCCCGGAATATAAAAAAATCGCCAGGCAGATCAGGGATGATCCTGTTGTCCCGGTTTTTCTGTCCACGCTTCCCCATAAATGGCATGAGGAGAACTGCCTGCATGTCGCGCTGATCAATCAGACCCGGGATTATGAGGCCTGTATCTCAGCGCTGGAGCAGTTCATTCCATTCATTGATAATTGGGCCGTCAATGACGCTGTCAATCCTGCCTGCTTCAGAAGGCACCGTGCGGGACTGATTCACAGGGTGCAGGAATGGATTGCTTCTCCCGCTCCCTATACCCGCCGTTGCGGCATGAGGATTCTGATGGCGAATTATCTGGATGAGGATTTCAGGACTGAGTACCTTGATCTTCCGGCGGATCTCCGTTCGGATGAATACTATGTAAACGTCATGACAGCCTGGCTGTTTGCGGAAGCGCTGGTCAAGCAATGGGATACGGCAGTGGCCTTTTTTGAGAATAGCAGGCTTGATCCGTGGACGCATAACAAAGCGATTCAGAAAGCATGCGAGAGTTACCGGATTCCGGACAAACGAAAGGCATATCTCAGGACGCTGAAGATCCGGGCGCAAAGGTAAAAATATTAAAGAAGATTATTTACAGGTAAGCATATGCAGCATTGAACGAGCGGGATTTCGGGTTCTGTCGGTTATCCTCCTTTTCCGGGCAGGTCTTTACAGGTTGACGGGTTAATGATTATAATCTGAAGGATTCAAAGACGCGGCAGCCTTGAAAAAGCGACCCTCACGGTATGGAGCCGCGTCTGTATCGGTCAATCCCCTGCCCGGCTGTTTTACAGGAGGTGATCATCATGGCCAGGTTTGTTCCCAGAGAGAAGCTGAACAAGAAAGCTCAGAAAGAACTCAACCGTCAGCGGCGCGTTACCTGGAGCTTCAGTCCGGTCACGAAAACCGTTGACAGCAAAAAGATCTATTCCCGCAAACGAAAAGCCCGAAACCGCGATGATTACGGTTCGGGCTTTTTGCTTGATCATATCCTTTTCGCGATGAGTCCTTCTCCATCCCGCTCGATCCGGAGAATAAAATCGAACTGATCCCGGTCGATGCACATCCAGAAATCCTTTTCGGGAAACACTTCCTGATTGTCCGGATTGAAAAAGTGTCTGCCGCCGCCTGTCCTGAGCGCTTTCAGCTTTTCATCAATGTCCTGCACGTCGGTCCCTGTAAGCAGCCCTCTGATGTATTCGGCGCACAGCTCATCCTCTTCCGCGATTGCCAGTCCTTCCTTCCCCATGCAGACAAGGGATACTTTTCCAGGAGAAACCTGCCGGATGTACTCCGCGATCGCCCCGGCGTTCACGAAGCTGCCCGTGATGATTTCATCCGCGCAGGCGGCGTTGACAATACCCTGCGTACCGGCGCTGGTTGTATGGATGATCCTTTTCCCGCGGATCATCTCCGGATCAATCGAAGAAGGTGAGTTGCCAAGATCGCATCCGTTGATCTTTATTCCGTGCCGTTCGCCGACCAGAATACATTCAGGATCCTTTTCCCTCCATGCGAATGTTTCCTCTATGCTCCCGGCCGGCCGGACCTCTCTCGCGCCGAGGGCATACAGATAGCACTCCATGGAGAACGCCCGGAACACGTCAATGATCACGGCCAGTCCTTCCGCCTGCTTTGCGCCTTCGATCAGATGAAAGATCTTAATCTCCATGATTGTCTTTCCCTTCGGTTTTTTTCTCAATCGCTTCACAGAATTCCGGCATCATCCGCCTCATCCGGACAAATCTGCCGTTGCGATCCAGGAAGACATGTTCCGATGTCCCGCTGAAGACCGGCTCACTGTTTACACGCATATCATAGGTGATGGTAATCACCACGCCGTTGAAGTCCTTTACACCGACGTTTATCTCCACCTCGTCTCCGAAGGTGCACGGCTTCAGATAGTTCACCTGTAAGCTTTTCACCGGGGAGAATACGCCTTCCGCCTCCATCCGTCTGTAGGGAAAACCGATCTGATCCATAAAATCGATCCGCGCCTCTTCCATCCAGTGGAGATAGTTGGCGTGATGGACCACGCCCATCATATCCGTCTCATAGTACTGGACCTTACGTTTCATCATGTTCTCCTCCGCCTGTGTGTTAATCTGTATCAGGGCGTTCGTATTCAGGCGTTTCCTTCTCAGCCTGTCTCCTTTTCTCCGCCTCTTCGCGGTTGCGTCTTGCCTTGTTGAGCGCGTGCATCGCCTCAAACGGGCCGACGATTGCCGAGATGATAATCAGGATCCAATACCACGGCATATTGTTTCCTCCGTTATTTCCGGATGCCCAGCATTCTCTGAACAGCCTTTTCACTTGCCGCCGGATAGTGTCTCCGGATCTGTTCACAGATCCTTCTCCAGGATTCAGTCGGCTTTTCGGCGCAGCTGTTTACCGTATCATAACCCCATTTTGTCTCCGGAGTCATCAGTTCGGCCACATGCCAGCCGTATTCTTCCCCGTGCCGGTTCCGTTTCTGTCTGAAATCGCTCATCAACAGAAAAGTCTTCATCTGGAGGTCCGTGACCGCCCCTTCAAACCCCTTTTCCAGCGCGGCCCGCTTCCGGATGTCGCATGTCAGCAATCCGATTCCTTCCGCATTTTCGTTCAATTCCAGGACGTCCAGGATCCGTTTGCACCGGCCTGTCATCTTTCCGTCTTCGTACAGTCCTTCATAGTCATACCCGTCCCGGCGGTAGTTCGCAAAACAGGGAAACCATTCTTTGGACACAAATCCTGCTTTTTTATCAAAGAACTTGCCGTATGCGACCTGTTCGTTCGGGGCAAGCACCTGCCGCCAGGCCCAGGGATCCTTCGCGCTGTCCGTCCACCAGTCTCCCGCCGGCGTATGTTCTTCCACGGAAAAGCCGGGAATATCATTTGAAAAAAGCGGCAGAAATCCCGTCTTCAGGATCAGGTCCAGAAGATCCTCCGGCGAATGCAGGCAGTGCCTGTCAGTCCGCTTGCAGCCTTTCATGATCCATACGCCATCAATCGTTTCCATCTGTTGATCCTTTCAGATGCTGCTTCAGGTATTCCTCAAATTCCGGTGTCCGGGACCAGTACCTGATCCCCCAGTTCTCGAAATTCCACGCTTCCGTGTATTCATTGCATTCATAATCCACATACCAGATCAGTCCGTTGCGGATCACGAAGTTCGTGGGAAAATAGTCAATATTCAGTCCGGCGGCTTTGGCCTTCGCGGCCATTTCCCGCACCTGCTCCAGATACGGTCCGGCGGATCCGCCGTTCCTGACGAGATCGAAGACGGTTTCTCCCTCAATATAATCCTTGACCAGTCTTTCGTTTCCTTCGTCCAAGGCCCTCAGGGCAGGGATCCGGATCCCCGCATGCCGCAGCCGTTCATAGTCGTGGCGTTCCGCTTCGATCTTGTTGCCGAAAGCATAATAATCACACGGCTCGTGGTGGATCTGCTTGAGCACGGCCTGTTTTCCGTCCGCCTCCGCCAGATAGGAATACCCGCCCTTGCCGTGGCCAAGCAGCCGGTGGATGCGGTATGCCCTGCCGCAGACCAGCAGGGATTCACCTTCAGTCAGTTCGGTCAGTTTCCGGATGATCCGGTCCTCTTTCCCGGAAGGAATAACACAGGAATCCTCCGGCAGATACAGGATTGCCCGCACTCCGGCGTCCTTCGCGCACAGCACGTCCAGCGTCCTGTCCCCGACATAGGCAGTCCTGATCTTCTCCAGCGAATACTTCTCCAGCAGGCAGGTCACGCCTTCCCCGGAAGGTTTCGGCCTGAATCCGTTTTCTGAGGTAACGATCTCCGTGAAATATCCGGTCAGCCCGAGCCGGTCCAGCAGCGGCCTAGAAGTCCCTCCCCGGTGCGTATAGACAAAATGCATTGCTCCCCGGTCCTGCAGCGTTCTCAGCGTTTCATCCGCTCCGGGAATCAGGGTGATTTCACCGTCCCGCGCGTGACTGACAGTGCGGTACATCTGATAAAGCGTTTCCGTATTCTTACCGCTTGCGGCTGAAAGATCCCGCAGGTAGCCGGAAACCGAACCCTGCTTGACCGCCTTCATGATTTTATCAAAGGAGTCCGCGGCCCCGCATGCCCCGGCTACTTCGGCCAGACTGGCCACAATCGTGCCATAGGAATCAAACAGCGTTCCGTCCAGATCCCAGATATACGCTTTCAGTGTTTCCATGCTTTAATCCTTCATGCTTTTATACTTTCTGCATAAACAGCCCATGGCGGTTGCAGTACGCGTACAGCCTGCCGCTGCCGCGGAGAAAGAACCGGGTCTCCGCATTCCCTTCCGGATACAGGGCCTTCATTTCACAGTCGTCCGGCGTCATGTAGGCGATAAAGGAAAGAAAATGCTCCTTGCTCATCGGATGACCGGCGGAAACACAGATCTCGTCTTCCACACGTTCTGTCTTCAAGCTGTGCGCCGCGTCCGGCTCCTCCGCCTCCAGCGCCGGCAGCTGGATCCCGCAGCAGGAAATCAGGGCGTCCCCTCTCGCAAACACAACGTTCCCGCAGACCGGACAGACATAGAATCTGCTCCTCATCATATTTGCGGATCGGTTTCTGTTTACGATCGCCTGTCCGCACAGCAGTTCCGGCACGGAAATATGCAATGCCGTACTCAGCGGCTCCAGCAGGGATACGTCCGGAAACCCCCGTCCCGTTTCCCATTTCGATACCGTCTTGTCGCTCACGCGGATTTTCTTCGCCAGTTCCGCCTGCGTCATCCCCTGCTTCTCGCGCAGCGCCTTAATGACGGTGCCTGTCACATAGTGGTCCATGATTCACCACCCCTTTCGCGAAAAAGGATAGCAGAGGATACTGCGGCAAACAACCTACGCTCCGTAGAGCGTTATCTGACCTTGACGATCAGGATTCCCTTGATTACCAGTACCGCAAGGAAGACAATGCCCGCGTAAGGCTGCCGGGTAATCATAAACACGGCGGACCCAAGGATTGTCAGCGCCGCGCCGGTAACCAGCCGATGCCTGTTCCATACCGGTTTGCCGAAATTGCTGATCACCGCGGCGCAGATCCCGTTCAGCACCGTCAGTCCGATCACGGCAATGAACACTGTCCGGATCCAAGGGCTGACGCCGGTCAGGCAGGGCAGGGAAACAGCCTCATGAGACGCTGTGCCGTTGCCGAAGGCCGGTATAAACAGCAGGATTGCGGGCAGAATATCCAGCGTACCGCAGATCAGCGTCAGGTATCGGCTGACAAAGTCCTTCCTTTCATCCTCGGCAGCCGAAACCACCTCTTCCGGGCGGATCAGTTCGTCGACGGTTACGGAGAAGAAACGGGCGATTTCCTTCAGGGAATCGATATTCGGATATCCCCTTCCGGATTCCCACTTGGATACAGCCGTTCGGGACACGAACAATGCTTCCGCCAGTTCCTCCTGTGTGATGGATCTGCTTTTTCTCAGTTCCTGCAGTTTTTCATGAAACTCCATTTCCCTGTCCCTCAGCCTTCTTCTGATCAGCCCGTTCGACTGCTGCCCGGTACAGCAGGTACAGCCCGCCGCTCAGCAGCACGGACCCGATAATGTCTGTCAGCCAGTGAACGCCGGAAATCAGCCTGCCGCCCACCATGAAAGCAGAGAACAGAACCGCGAATGCGGTCGCCGCCTGCCGGATCCGCCTGTCTCCGCTTCTTCTGTCCGTCTGGAATTTCAGCGTCGGCATCACGCTCAGCACCAGCAGCGTCGTGGAAGACGGATAGGAGGCCTCAGGGTGTCCTTCAATCAGAACCGGCCTGTAATTAATCGGAACCATCTCAAAGAACAGGTATGCAGAGATTACCAGCAGATAATAAATCCCCAGAAGGATAAGATCCGTATCCACCCGAAGCAGTTTCCGCCGCTTCACCCACTGTACGGCGCCGAGAACGCCGTAACAGAAGCAGATCAGGATCGGACCGAGTCCGAGCCAGTCCGTAATTGTATACAGCGTCCGGTTCACGCCTGTCACCGTGTGAAACCAGCCGTTCAGCGCCGCAAAACCGACTTTTGTATTCTCGGGTCCGATTTCCTGCACGTCCACGCATTGGATCAGCACGGTCCACAGGATAAAAGCGGCCAGCAGTACGGCTGCGGCCAGGGTCTTCTTATTCTTCATGGTATATCCATCCTTTCTTTCCCGAATCCGGACGGATGGAAAGTAGCACACCGGCGTCAGGGAGGCAATAACCGCTCTGTCACATCCGTGACACGATTCGTCACATACCGCTCAGTCAGCGTACAGCCTCCTCAGCTGACGCGATCAGATTCCGGACCTCACTCAGCTTCGGCGGATTCAGCGGCAGCGGAAACCGTGAGATGGCAACAGCGGAGCAGGCGCCGGCAAACCGCACCAGATCGTCGTCCTTCATCCCGTGCAGCAATCCGTATACACAACCGGCCTTGAAGGTATCGCCGGCGCCCAGCGTACTCCTGACGGCAACAGGGAACGGTTTCATCCTGCGGATCGGTTCGCCTTTCCGGCCATACAGCATTTCTTCCCCGCCCCGGGTGATAATGGTCAGGCCGTCTGTTTCCTGCTGCATCTTTTCCATAACCGCTTCCGGCGGCATGCCGGCGTAATGCTGGGACGTGCATTCCTTTGAGACCACATTGACCGCCGCCTGCCGGTGCAGGACAGAATCGTGCGGACTGTCGATGGTGACAAACGGAACATGATACCGGCAGCAGAGTTCAGCAGCCAGCAGGGATTCCCTCCCGAAAAAAGGATCAACCGCCGCGGCCCTGCAGCCCGCGATATCTTCCTCCTTCGGGATGTTCCACCATCTTTTCCCTGAAGCAAACAGTGTCTGGAACCGTCCCATGGGCGAGCGTACCAGTCCCGCGATTACCACATAATCCATGACGCCCGGCTCATCGGTATAAGTCAGGGAGGACAGATCTGCCGTTTTACCCGCGTAAAACGATTTCAGCATCGGCGCGACCTCTGTGCCGATCCATGTACCGTCCATCCGGACCGATACCCCCAGGGAAGAAAGCACGGTCGCTGCCGTACCGGTCTCGCCGCCGGGAAGAAAATACTGTTCCCCGATCTCCGAATACTCATCCGGCCGCAGAAAACCGTCCTTCAGCAGAAACGAATGGGTGCCGAGGATCTGACCGAACAGATAAACCTCATGACTGTGATTCATAGGGTTTTTCCTCCGTCATCTCTGTTCAGGGTTCTTTCCAGAAACCGCCTTTATGGAAATTCTCGTTTCCGAGGGGCTTCGCGGTCAGCCGGAACAGAACGCATCCGTCCGGGCAGACGATCGTTTTGGTATACCTGCCGTCCCCGCCCAGGTTCTCCAGGTCTCCTCCGCTGCGGACAGCTTCCATAAGGGGATAAAGCATCATCATTGTCTTGGAACAGATCCCTTCCCCGTCCTGATTGACGGGGCAGCCGTATGTGCAGGTATACCTGTCGCCGGGTTCCTCCCCGTTCCGGCAGTACCGTTCCGTATGGTCTCCCCGCAGGAAACCGGTAACCTCCACCGTAAATTCATATTCCTCATCATACCACTTTTTCATATCCGCACCTCTTCGTACCATTTTCCGTTCACGACCGCCTGTTTCAAAAACCGGTCCGTTTCCCCGGTCAGTTCCTCCACAAGATCCGTATCGATATTATGTCCGCAGTTGGAATAAATCACCAGCTTGCAGTGCGGCAGGCACTGCGCTGTCCGCGTCATCAGGGCCGGCGTACTGATGGGATCCTCCGCGCCTCCGAGAATCAGCACCGGTGTCCGGATGCTTCGCAGCGCCTCCTGAAGCTTTTCCTCTGAGCCGAGATTCATCAGGGGCCTGCCGTAATCGATGCTTTTCTCCCGGGGATCCGCTTCCGGCAGGTTTTTCAGCCAGGCTTCCCGTTTCCTTCGTCTGGCTGCACGGGCTTCATCCTGCTCAATGGGCGGGTCAAAGGGAGGCGGGGCGGAAATGACCCCCTGCATCAGCATCTGGCGGTACGACATTGCTCCCTCAGCCAGGCTGTGAGGCCCGGGAACCACCGCGACAAAGGCGGTCACCCGCTCCGGGTGCCGGAGCGCCAGATGCCACCCAACTCCCGCGCCGTGTGACGCGCCCAGATAGAAGAACCGGTCCAGGCCCAGCGCGTCCGCTGCGCAGATCACGTCATCCGCAAACCGGTCATACCATCCGGTACCGTAATCCGCTGTTACATAGGACGATGGTGCGAACCCCCGAAGGGTAATGCAGAATACGTGGTATCCCTGTTCCGCCAGGTTTTGCTGAAGTCCTTCCGGATAGAACCCGGCCTGGGCGGACAGGATGACCCGGTCCCCCGTTCCGTATTCATCACAGTGCAGCGTGATACCGTCCGCCGTTCTGATTTTATGCTCGCTTTTCACGTGAACCTCCTCAGGATCATTCGGGCTGTTTGCAGACGTCCACCCATTCCGTATATCCGCTGCATTGCTCCAGTTCCGGAATGGTCAGTTTCACCCCGCTGTGATCATTTCCCACCGCGGGATATACGATTTCATGCCTCCGGAGGCTTTCATCCAGATAGACGATGACGCCGTTGTTCGCGCCAAACGGGCATACGCCGCCGATATCGTGCCCGATCAGCGGTTCCACCATTTCGGCAGGAATCATTTTTGCCTTGCAGCCAAACCGATCCTTATACTTCCGGTTGTCAATGCGGGCTGTCCCATCCGCAAGAATCAGCACCGGTGTTTCTCCCTGCAGGAACGAGAGCGTTTTGGCAATCATTGCTTCCTCACAGCCGATCGCTCTGGCGGCTTCCGTAACCGTTGCGCTGCTGTGCTCCGTCTCAATAATCCGATCCCTCAGGCCGAAGCGGTCCAGATATGCCTTTGCTTTTTCAAATGCCATGTTTTCCCCTGTCTCTGCCTTTTGATACCGGACAGATTGTCATGGTTTAATTATACACCGGTCTCACTGTTTTTTCAGATTCTTATTCTCCGGCCGGGATCCGTTCATCCAGGCTTTTGTTCCGGTAATTCAGGTTTGTACGCAGTGAATACCCCTGGCTCTCCCAGAACAGGTTGGCCGGTTCATTGTTCATGAAAACCAGTCCAAAGACCTTACGGATCCCTTCCTGTTTCAGCGCTTCCTCCGCAGTTGAGACCAGACGGCCCGCGATCCCCATACGGCGGAAATCCGGATGCACGCACATGTGATGAATAATCCCCCTGCGGCCGTCATGGCCGGTCAGGATCACGCCAATGACCCTGCCCTCCCTGACCGCGGCAAAACAGGTGTCCGGATTGCGTTTCAGATATCTTTCAATCCCCTCCCGGCTGTCATCCACAGGGTTCAGTGCCCTCCGGCTCTGCTCCGTGCTGTTCCACAGCTCATAGAGGGCGTCGTAATCGTCGATCGTGACGTGCCTGATGGTATATTCCATTGAAATCTCTCCTCTTCCTGTTTACTGCCTGCCGCGCTACATGGTTGCCCGGTTCTGATAACCGTATTCCTCCGTCAGCTCCCCTTCGCGGAAACCGTGTTTTCTGTACAGGGCGCCGGCCGCTGCAGTTTTTCCCATTCCGCCCGGGTAATCGCATAAGCGTATGAGATGGTATTTTTCGGATCCGGATACTCCTTCACCTTTTTCATGCCGTTGGCGATCGCCGTCGAATATGAACCCACGTTGGTATATTTCATATAGGAGTATACCCTGTCATACTCCGTGTTCAGGAACGCCCAGTCCCGGACGGCCCGGGCGGCTTCCTTCGCATACCCGCGCCGCCAGTGCTTTTTGTGGATATGATACCCGATTTCGGGCAGCATCTCCCCGTCGATATTCTGGATAGTGATCCCGCAGTCCCCGATGAATTCTCCCGTTTCCTTCAGGATGACCGCCCACAGTCCGAAACCGTACTGCGCGTAATTCTCCAGGTTCCATTCGATCCAGCGCCTTGTCCGCGCTTCGTCGAACGGTGCGGGATAATGCTGCATGGTTTCCGGATCGGACATAATCTCATACAGCGCGTCAAAATCATCCGGGGTATACTCTCTCAGCATGAGCCGTTCTGTTTCGATCATCTTTCATCCTTTCGGGAAACGATCATCAGATGTTCCGTGTGGGTCAGGTAGTTCCCCTTCTCGCAGTAGCGCAGCGCATAGTCGTACCAGGCGGTCCGGATCTTTTTCGGGCTCCGGCTCAGCACGTTTCTGTATGGCGCAAGGATGCTTTCCTGCCCGAAGACGGTCTCCGTCCGCAGTCCCGGAACTGAAGCAAGCAGCTTTTCAGCGTCCTGAACCGTAGTCATCCAGGAATAGGTAAACGCTTCAAACGCGAGACTCTCATCCCTGGCTGCGACTTCATACAGTTTCTGCTCTTCCGGCCACAGGATCGTTTCCTGCAGCTCCCGCAGCCCGTAAATCACGCCTCCGAACATCAGGATGAAACTGCTGAACAGGTATCCGCCGGGTTTCAGGATTCTCTTTGCCTCCTGAACGGCCCGGATCCTGCTTTCCTCATTCATTAAATGATACAGCGGTCCCATCAGAAAAACAATATCAAACGAATCATCAGGAAAGCGGGAAAGATCCAGCGCGTCTCCCTGCATCGCGGTGATTCTGACACGGTACTGCCTTGCCTTTTTCTTTGCGAAACGAACGTTCTCATCGCTCAGATCCAGCAGCGTGACGCCGCAGCCTTTCTTTGCGTAATGAATCGAGTAATGGCCCGGTCCCCCGCCGATATCCAGGATGGTGTCCCCCGGTTTGATATACCGGTCCATCATATGGGTCGTTATGTATTTTTCATGGGGATGCTTCTTCTGCAGCCGGTCCCATTCCTTCTGAGGATTGGCGTTGTAGTGTGACCGGATTTCGCCTGTCCTCTCCTGCATGGTGTCACCTCCCTGCTCCTTTATCGGGGTTTCTTGTCATGGCCCTGCCGTCCGATGATGCAAAGCCGTATTGCTCATAGAGTCCGTGGGCGTCCCGGGTAAGCAGGATCCCGCGGAGTCCGGAAAAACGCGAAACAATATGGGATACCAGCGTCTTTCCCAGGCCCTGGTGCTGATACGCCGGGTCAATGATCACGTCGCACAGGTACCATGTCGTCGCGTAGTCGCTGATCACCCGGGCGAACCCGACCAGCATCCCGTCTTCACCGGTCCGGATCCCGAAGCAGGTGGAATTGCGCATGGACCTCTCTATCGTTTCCGTAGTGCGCTTGTCTGCCCAGTACGTCATCTTGAGAAGCCTTTCGGCTTCGCCCGCGCCGATCTGATCTCTGCCTTCAACGATCGTGTAATTCATGTTGTCCGCCCCCTTTTTCCTTATCTTTTGATCTCCCTGACCATGGAATACTCATTCAGCAGCGTTCCGTCCTTCAGCCGGATGGCGTTCGGTTTGACGCCGGTAATCCTGAAACCCATCTTTTCATACAGCGCCCTGGCCCGGGTGTTTCCTTCCACAAACTCCAGTTCCATCTGCAGGATGTTCTCGTTTCCTTCCGCGATCCGGATCATTTCCCGGAACATCCTTGTTCCGATGCCCTGGTTCCAGTATTCCTTCAGCAGCGCGATCGCCACGCCCGCCCTGTGCCCCGTCTTGATTGAGTTTCTCCACATCACATGGCAGTTGCCGGCCACTTTGCCGTCAACCAGGCAGACAATCATGGCGTCGCTTTCCGATGCGTTGAGACGGGCAAAAAGTTCCTTTTCCCCGTCATAGGTATATTTGTCGCACTCCTCAGGATACCGGATGATGAATTCCGTTTCTCCCGCGGACTGATAAAGATAATCCAGCATACCCTGGATATCCTCGTCCTCAGGACTGCGGAGCAGCGCCTTCCTGCCGTCCTTTAACGCGAATTCGATCTCTTTGATGATCATTGTCCTCTCCTCCGTTCCCTTCCCGCCCGCTCAGGATGTCCGGTGTACAGCACACCACGCAGGTCAGGTTCCGCTGCATCCGGTCATATCAAAAAACCGCTTGTCTGTCAGAGACAAGCGGCTGATTGACCGATACAGGTATAAACCGGCTACGCTTCTCCGACTCCGGAATCAGTGTAAACGAAAACAGGGCGGACATATTCATTGTTCGCCGGCAGGACGTCAGGGAAAATATGCCAGTTCATGAACATTCCGCTCCTTTCAGATGAATTGCACAGACTATACTACGAAGCGCCGTGCCATGTCAAGAAGAAAAAGCAAACAGTATGAAGCCGCGACCGGGATCATGCCTCCGTCGCTTTGCTGAACTGGGTTTCATACAGTTCCTGGTACGTCCCCCCGGCGTGAACCAGATCCTTATGCGTGCCTCTTTCAACAATCTGACCGTCACGGACGACGAGAATTTCATCCGCCGCCAGAATCGTGGACAGCCGGTGGGCGATCAGGATGGAGGTGCGTTCCTCGATCAGCGGATTGATCGCCGCCTGGATTGCCGCCTCCGAGATGGAATCTAGCGCGGAAGTGGCTTCATCGAAGATCAGCAGAGCCGGATCCTTCAGCAGGGCCCGGGCGATGGATATCCGCTGTTTTTCCCCTCCGGACAGTTTCAGGCCGCGGTTTCCGACCATGGTATCCAGGCCGTCCGGCTGGTTGGATATGAATTCATAGATATTGGCCTTCTTACAGGCGTCAATCATCTCTTCTTCGGTCGCGTCCGGTTTCGCGTAAAGCAGGTTCTCCCGGATGGTGCTGTTGAACAGATAGGTCTCCTGGGTAACCACGCCAACCTCATCCCGCAGGGAATGAAGCGTCAGGTCCCGCACGTCCGTCCCGTCAAAGGTCACACGGCCTTCTGTCGGATCCCACAGGCGCGGAATCAGGTTGACAATGGTGCTCTTGCCGCTGCCGCTGGGCCCGACAATCGCCACACAGTCCCCGCTGTGAAGGGTGAAATCGATATCCCTGAGGATCATGCGTTCCCCGTCATAGGTAAAGCTGACATGGTCAAAGACGATCTCGCCCTTCGCATCTGTCAGTTCCTTCGCGCCGGGTTTGTCATCGATCTCGGGTTTCATATCATAGTATTCAAAGATCCGGGTAAACATGGCCATGGACCGGATCCAGTCCACCTGGATATTCAGCAGGCTGTTGACCGGACCGTACATTCGGCCCAGCAGGGCTACCAGCACTGTGATATCGCCCACGCTCAGGCTGCTGTCATATTTCATGATCAGGATACCGCCGACCAGGTACAGCAGCATCGGCCCGATGGTCGTCAGGGTATTCAGCAGCATGAAAAACCAGCGGCCGGCCATCTTCTCCCGGATATTCAGTCTGATCATCCGTCCGTTGGCTTCCTCATACCGCTCGTATTCCGATTTTTCCCGTCCGAACAGTTTCACCAGCAGCTGGCCGCTGACGGAGAGCGTCTCGTTCAGAATGCCGTTGATCTCGTCATTGCAGGCCTGGGCTTCCCCTGCGAGCTTCCACCGGCGCTTGCCGGCCATGCGTGTCGGAAGCGTAAACAGCGGTACAACCGCTATGCCTACCAGCGCCAGGATCCAGTTCTTCCGGAACATGGCAATGACGGCCACCACCAGCGTGATCGTATTGGACAGGATGCTGGTAAAGGTACCGGTGACTACCGATTCCACGCCGGAGATGTCGCTGGTCATCCGGGTGATGATGTCCCCTTGGTTGGCGGAGGTAAAAAACCGCTGCGACATCTTCTGCAGATGGCTGTACATCTGGTTCCGCATATCATAGGAGATATGCTGGGCAATCCAGTTGTTCAGATAGTTCTGGCCGACGCCGATCAGGTTCGATGCCAGGTTCAGTCCCAGGGAGAGCAGAATCAGCTTGATCAGGGCGGAAAGCCCCGCGCCGAACCAGCCGCCCATGTCCCGTCCTGTCAGCACGTCGATGATGTTACCGGTCAGGATAGACGGAAAAAGGCTGCACACGGAGGATACGGCGATACAGGCCAGCACCAGTGCCAGCTGCCGCCAGTAAGGCTTCAGATAGGAGAAGACCCGCTGAAGCAGCGCCTTGGTAATCTTGGGGGAATTCTTTTTTTCTTCTTCGGTAAGGTAACTGCCTCTTCCCCGAGGACCGCCGGGACCTGCCATCTTTCTATGCTCCTTTGCTTTGATTGAATAATAATACACCATCCACAGCGGCATGAACAAGCGTCATGTCCCTGTAAAGCTGCCCACACAGAGCGCCACGTATCTGCATACCGTTCCGGCAAACGCGTCCACCTCCCCGGGAACCGCGGGAACATGAACAAAAGCAACCGGAACCATGGTCCTCATCCCTGTCAGGAAAAAGGTGTCGTTGCAGACATATCGCCCGGCGTCTTCCGATACCTCAATCCTGTATCCTTCCTGCTGCATCTGCTGAACAATATCCCGTACCGGAAAAACCGTACGGTATTCCTTCGGAGCGCCGGGAAGAATTATTTCCTCCCTCGGGCTGTTTCCGTCATTGTCAGGAATACGTGCGTCCCGCAGGTTGACGCTCCGGATCTCCGGTGTGACGGCGTCTCTTCCGGCAGCCTCTCCCAGAAGGAAAACACAATCGGCCGGATGCCTGAGCACCGTCTCAGCGGCTTTCCCGAACACGACCGGCAGCAGTGCCTTCTCAACCTCACAGCCTGAAATCTGTTCCGGCAGTTTTTCCAGCACAGCGGCGGAAGCGTTGGCTTCCCGTCCGCCAAAGGATTCGAAGGCGGTAATCAGAATCTTCATGATCGTCCGTCTGCCCTTTCGATGGTTCATGATGATTTGCGATACTTTTTTATAGAACTTTCTGCCGCGTCATGTCAATACGGAAACCGGTTTCCGTTTTCCCCTTGCGTTTTCAAAAGGGCCGGAATATACTAGAATCGAAAAACAAAAAAAGAAGAAAGCCGGATGAATCGATTGAGAAAACGAATCCTCATTCTGTGCGTCATGTTCCTGGCTCTGCTGTCTTATGTTGCATACCCGTCTGCGGTTACTGCCGCTGAGGGCCCGGAAAACAGCTTTGTTCACACTGATGGCCGGTCATTTGTCCTTCAGGGCGAACCGATTCTTCTGAAAGGCATATCGATGGGCAACGATGTATGGAGCAATCCGTCATCCGCTCCTGTCAGCGATCATGACGAAGAAGCTTTTCGGGAAATTGCCGCACTTGGGTTCAACAGCGCACGGTTCTACCTGAACTACGCCCTTTTTGAGGATGATGCCGAGCCGTATCAATACAGGCAGGAAGGTTTTGACTGGCTCGACCGGAATATTCAATGGGCAAAAAAACATCACATCCGCCTGGTGCTCAATATGCACTACCCCCAGGGAGGATATCAGTCACTGGGGAACGGCGACAGGCTCTGGACAGACCGGGAAAACCAGCAAAGGCTGGTGGCGCTCTGGAGCAAAATCGCGGAGGTTTACGCTGATGAGGAAACCGTTATCGGATACGGTCTTGTCAATGAGCCGTATCCGGTCGGAGTAACAGATGCCGCTGACGGAGTGCGGGTATGGAAGGATCTGGCACAGGAAATAGCCGACGGTATTCGCCTGTATGATTCCAGTCACGTAATCTTCGTGGAAATGGTTATGGCTGTCAAAGACCCGAAAACCGGAGAAACGGACTGGAATCTTTCTCCGGACGCGCGTTTTGTAACCATCCGTGATCATAATGTGGCCTATGAGTTCCATACTTATGATCCGCACTCCTTCACTCATCAGGGGTTCGACTGGGCGGGAGAAGGCGGCGCCGTCAGCGTTTATCCCGATGACGAGCTGTATACCTCCGGCGTCAGCTGGCTGTCGTTCGATGAAGCCGGCAGGGTTAAAACCGGCAGTACCGGCTGGCAGTATGTTGAAAGCGGCCTGATTTCCGTCAAAAACCGGAACACCAACGCTGTCGCCTTGTGCTTTCAGGCTTCCGGGATCGGGGCCGAAGGTCTTGTTTATGCCGACAATCTGTATATTGACGAGTTTGGCGAGGATGGAAATCTGATCCGCAGCGTTCCCTGTGAAACCGCAGATTATTACGGCAGTTTCTGGTTCTGGTCGCAGAACGGGAAAGGCTCCGGCGTTTCAGGCAACCGGTACGGCTGCGATGACCTGCATTGCCTGTGTATCAAAGGAACGACCGGCGACGCCAATATGACTGCGGTCAGGCTGGAACATACAGACGGTCATCTGTACAAGGTTCATGGTTATGTCAGGGTTGAGAAAGCTGCCGGATCTGCTCACATTGCGCTGCGGCTGGATTCATATCACGCGGACAGCATCCATACAGGCAGTGAAAAACAGCTCCGGCAGTCCCTTCTGAACGCGGCGGCGTTGTCCGGGCAAGTGAACTGTCCGGTCTACTGCGGTGAATTCGGTGCCGGCATTCACTGTTTTGAACAGGATCGGGGCGGGGAAAAATGGGTGTCAGACTGCATTTCGATGATGAAAGAGAACAATATCAGTTTCAACTATCATTCCTATTATGACGGTGCGTTCGGCCTCTATTACGACTCAAAGGGGAAAAGGGTCAGGAATGATATGCTTGAACAGGTCTTCATATCATCTTTGCGCTGAACCGTACAGGCTGCGTCCTGCAAGCCGTCTGGCAGCAGAAAAGCCGGAGATGTGCGTCTCCGGCTTCATTACTGATAATCTCTGTGGTCGGTCGGTTCTTCTGATCCTGTTTCCGTGTCTGTTTTACCCGACTGGTACAAAATCCAGGTCGGACAGGAACTTCATGGCCTGCGCGATCTGCCCGTCGGTCAGCGATTCCGCGCCGTCGCCCGGGAACAGATTGAGGGCAACTTCATAGCCTTTATATACCGTCAGGAAAATGGCGAAATCGTCCGCCGGATTGTTGGAGCGCATAATCATGACCTTCGTTCCGAAATCCGTTTCCATAATTTCGATCTTTTCGCTCAGTGTGGGATCGTCGTCCACCAGTTCCATCATCTCTTCTTCAGACAGATCGTTCAGCCTTTCGACGCTCGCATAATCCTCGGTAAAGGAGATAACCAGGTCAAAGTGCGGTTTTGCCGGATCTTCAGCGCTGAAGCTGATCACAATCGGCAAATCATAGCTTGGGACGTCTTCCCGCAGATACCCTTCCGGCGTGACGCCCCGGATATTGAAAGCTCCGTTCACGGACAAAACAGTGTAGTCTTCTTTTTCGGTATTCCCTGCTGAGGCGAAGGAACAGAGGGCAACTGCCAGGATGCATATGATAACCGTCAGTATTTTTTTCATTTTCCTAATCCTCCTCTTTCATTGCGTTCCGCCGGTCAGTATCCCGAGCCGACGCCCATGCTGATCGTGTACTGTCGCATCACATATCCGGTTACGCCGGTATCGTTCCTGCGGACCTGCAGCCAGTTGATGGTTTCCGCGATCACAGTCAGCTGTGTGTTCGCGTACAGATTGCCCGCATGGCCGAATTCCGTGCTGGGCGCGTAGCGGAGATTGACCCATCCGCTGGCACGGACCGGTTTGGCCAGGACAATATAGGGCGACACCACATGATACGTCCTGAATTCATTTTCCATTGAGTTGATGATATTCTGGGCATTTCCACCCGGAACCGGTGTGGGGATTACCGGCGAGCTGTCCACCAGGTACTGCGTCATGACATAGGCAGTCTGTCCGTTGAACGTAATGACAGCCCATCTGTAATCCGCCGTGTAATTCTCCACCGTCACTGCCTGTCCGTTTGGAATGGTTCCGACCTGCGCGGCGTTGACATCCGGCCATGACCGGACGTTCAGCGGCTTTGAGTTCCGGGTGTAGACATATTTGACGGTTCCGCTTGCCGATGCCGCCGGAATCAGCGCAATGAGCAGAACAGCCAGCACCAGCAGTAAAGAGATCATCCGTTTCTTCATGAGGGATTCCTCCTGTTGATAGTTCCCTCCCTGTCGGGAGTGTTCACATATTAATACGATCAAAAGCGCCTTCTGGCTCCCGTTTCCGGAAAGTTCGTTTTTTTGCCGGTTTTTGATCCGCGGCACCGGTTCCCCGGGCGTTTTCAGATACTTACCTGATCCGTTTTCCATATATTTCACAAACAAGTTCTTCGGTTCCGTCCTCCCTGATCCGGATGTTTTCCCAATGAAACCGGTCCTGTGTAATCCCGGAGAATATCCAGAAAGCATGATCCTCGTCGAGAACCCGGCCAACCAGGCAGTCTCCTTCCCTGGTAAAAGTCAGTCTTTTCATACACCTTTCGCAGGTATACACCACGTCATATCGGTCTTTCTCCTTATTGTACATGCGAAGGGACGTGCCGTATTCGCCGTCCGGCTGAGGATTCGACTGCATCGTTTCCCTGGACGGGAAAATAAAAACATCCTGAATGCCGGTGCCTTCAAGAATCCTTCTGAAGATCCACTCTCCGGCGACATGACGTTTCCGGCCCTCTTCCGGTTCATCGTAATAGTCGCAGTCCCAGTCTCCGATCAGCGGGGCAAACCAGTCGCCGGAATCCGGGATTCGGCCGGTCTTCCCGCTTAACAGCGCTTCCGAAAAAAAGTCCATCATTCACCCTCCGCTTTGTATTGTCTCCTGTATTCATCTCTCAGACTGCTCATATGCCCGGTAATATCCGGGTTCCAGGGGATCATTGACGAAAGCCTGTCGCATGGAAATTCCGCGCACAATCCGCAGAACTGCGCGTGATGCTCCTTTGCGCAGGCGTGCACCCTGCATCTGCCGGACTCCGCCCATTCCGGCACGCGCCCGTCCGCCTCAATGCAGCCCGGGCATCTGCCATCCAGCTTTTTCGGGCATTCAGTGCAGCATTCGCCGCAGGCGGTAATCGTTGAAAAGTCTCTCATCAGGCAACACTCTCCGATAATCAGAATTCAGTCAGACTATATTCTTTTCATGGGAAAACATACTCTCCTGGCAAAGAGAGCCTTGAAACAGGAATGCTTCAAGGCCTTGATTGTTTGTTCTTTATATCGTTACGCCCTGTAAACCAGCAGGGCAAGAATGACGTTCAGCGCGATCAGTCCGAACAGGATAATGGCCTGTTTCAGTCTGTGCTCGATAAGAATCCCTCCGAATTCCCTGACGGAAGCGTTCGGCCAGAAATACCACTTCGTTTTTGCACCCATTCCCAGGGCCCGTATTTTTTCCCTCCTGGCATACAGACCGCTTCTGAACACATGGTAATTCGAAGTTGAAAAAGCGACCTTCGCCTTCGGGTTGATCTCCTGGATTTTTATCTTTGAAAACTTCATGTTTTCGTGTGTTGTTGCTGACTGATCCTCTTCGACGATGATATTTCCCGGAATGCCCTGCTGAATGAGATAATCGTGCATCCATCTGCTCTCGGAAAGTGCCTCATCCGTTCCCTTTCCCCCCGAAGTAATAAAGATCAGATCCCTGCCTGTTTCGCGCAGCTGTTTCTCCCGGAACGCGATCGCCCGGTCCACTCTTTCCTTCAGGACTGATACGGACGCCTCGCCGTCCCGAAGGCTGTAGCCGAGGATGATCACAATATCCTTATCCCGTTCAGGCTCATAAAACGCGGCGATCAGCCCGGCGGCAATTGCGCCAATCATCATGCATTCAAAATACAGATAAAAGGACGTGACCAGGCTCATCGTGATCTCATGCCTGCGCAGTTCTTCAGGACTCCCTGAGAAGTTCCGGTTGTACCGGAGGATAAGCACCAGGCCTCCGATCAGAAATACGCCCATGAATATGCCGAGAATATTCACCGGCCTGAATCCTTCATGCTTTATCAGCAAAAGATTTGATATCGCCAGCGCCGCGGAAAACGGGATGATTAAAACGGATATCAGGATCAGGAAGTTCCTGGCGGTGCTGTTCAGCACGGACAGAATCTGTTCTATACTGAGTGAAGCCGGATTGGAAAACACGCGGATCGTTGACAACACGTTGAATACCAGCGCTGAAAAAACAAGCAGGGAAAAGCCCAGGTAATAGATTACATTGTACGAATATGGATTATATTGAAGCTGCCTGAAAAAAGCGGTAATCAGCATGACGATTACGCAGGCAAGATATGCATCCATGATCAGGCTTATTGCCATAATATACCTGTTGCCCGCGGCAGCTGCCAGAACCGTCACTGAGATGACCGCCACGGCCGATACAACCGCCACGTTCCATATCTTCGGTTTTTTGTCTCTTGTATCAAATTTCACAGCAGCGACCTGTCTTTCCTGATAATATATCGCGATGATTTATCATAGCCAAAACCCGGCGCACAGTCAATGCGGATGTGATGTTCCCGGACAGGAACGCGCTGACTTAAGGGAAGAAAACGCGTCGGTTGACAGTTAAATATACGGATCATATAATGATTCAAACTTTGTCAAGGGAGATAAACCGATGAAGAAGATAGTTGTCATCCTCTGTGCGTTGTGCCTGATCGCCTGCATTGCCGGCTGCGCCTGCGCCGAGAGCATACACGGTCAGGTCATGCCGGATTTCACGGCGGAACTGACAGACGGAACGACCGTCACCCTGTCTGAGCTGCTTAAGACGAAGGAAGTCGTGGTCCTGAACATTTTTGCGACCTGGTGCGGGCCCTGCCAGGAGGAATTCCCGGAAATGGAAGCGGTTTACCGGCAGTATCAGGACAGAATGGAAATCGTCGCTTTGTCCGCCTATGAGGGAGACGACATGGAAACACTGCGCCGGTTCAAGGAGATAATGGGTGTTACCTTCCCGATGGGACAGGCAGGCGCGGACATCGTCAGCAATGTTGCGATCCCCGGATATCCGACTTCCCTTGTAATCGACCGGAACGGCAATGTGGCTTATTACGGGGTAGGCGCTTTTGTGAACGGCGAAGCGTTTGAGAAGGTTGTCGCCCTCTTGATGGGTGACGGTTATACAGGCAAGCAGCTGTGGCTCTATACCGTTTTTGTGGCTGACCAGTGGAGAGAACTGGTGTATAACGCAGAGATCGAGTGCCGTACGGATACCTCGAGTGAGATTATAAATACCGGTGACACAGGCTTCACGTTTATGGTGGCGGAAGCGCCGACCGAGTACCATTTCAGGATCGTATCAGTGCCCGAAGGCTATTCCGCCTACGAAAACGAGGAGGTAGTCACGGGATCCGAATCCGACTGGTTCCAGCTGAACGTATACAAACAAGACCGGTAAAAAGAATCCGGACATGCAGAAAGCGCTCATTCCGACGGGGATGAGCGTTTTCTGTCGTTAATGCTTACGGGCTATGAGTGAAATTAATGCGCAGTATGACGTAGTCATGCTGCCGGACGGGGATTACCGGGCGGACGATTTTAATTCTGAAAAACTGGACGGGTATCCGCTGGTCATTGTCCCGGATTGTTTTGTTCTCACGGAAAACCAGCAGCGGATTCTGCTGGGATACGCCCAACGCGGAGGGAAAGTACTGGTCGCGGGCAGACTGGCGGATGGAACTTCTCTGGCTGAAGAGCTGATGGAAACCGGAAACACGGTTTTTGTTCCTGTTACAGGAGATAAAGCGCAGGATATGCCGCTGTTTATGGCCGCTTTTGAAGCGCTGTACGCAGGCTTCGCCCCGGTAGAATGCCGGGAAGAGAAAATCGGTGTACAGCAGTATGACAGCAACGGCAAAACCTGGATCCATGTGCTGAATTACAGATATGACAAAGAAACCGACCGTATACAGCCGATCGAAAAACTGGAGCTGATCATCCGGAACGTTGACAGAAAAGAGCCTGAGATTTTTGTTCCGGGCGGGGAAGCTGCTCCTGCATATGAAATCCGCAAGGAAGTCGGGAAAACAAGGCTGATCTTTTACAAAGCCGGGCTTTACACAGTGATTGCATTTTCATAATCTGGTTCAGTTGAAAATGAATGCTCCGCAGAGAGAAGGTCAGGATAGAATAATCCATTATTATTCCTTCTGCTTCAGCAGTCGGGTCCACTTTCTTTGCCTGTGCCTGTAGAAGGCGCTTGCCCACAGCCAGACGAACAC
>CAMKEI010000025.1 GCA_946411525.1 uncultured Clostridia bacterium
CCTTCTCGGCCACTTCTTCCTTGGCAGTGTCGACAGCTTCTCCCGCCTGTTCGGCAGCTTCAGCGACTTCTTCCTTGGCGGTATCGACAGCGGCTTCGACTGCAGCCGTGGCTTCCTTGGCCTTTTCTTCGGTCTTCGAGCACGAGGTCAGCGCCAGCGCAGCGATGACGAGAAGCGCCAGAATCCCAATCAGCACCTTTTTGTTTTTCATTGTCCTTTTCTCCTCTCTCTTTCACCGTATTCGGCGAACAGGTGTATAATACATCAACCCTGTTGAAAATTCAATTCTTTGCCCTGTTTTTTTTCTTTTCCCACAGCTTATATGCTCCGATAAGAAGCCAGACGCACGGGATGATAATCAGCAGCGCGACAGACTCGTCGGGCAGCGGCTTTTTTTCTTCCTTTTCCTGTTCCGTTTCGTTTGTCCCCTCGGCGTTCGATGCCGCCTTGCCGATCTGATCCAGCCGATACAGGCTGCTGACTTCCGCGTACAGTTTATCAATGAACGCATCGTTCATTTCCTGTTTTCGCCGGGCGCCTTTCACCGTATTCTCAATCAGCTGCCCCGCCGCGGAGCGCAGGCTGGCGCTGCCGTTGAACACCGGTGTTACAAAAGTATCCGCCGTATGCTTCATCAGCAGTTCGCTTGCTTCGATCTTTATATCGTAATGCTGCCTGTTATCCTCGCCTTTCCGGCTCAGATAATCCTGGTATTCAGGGCTGTTCTGCGCCTTCAGGGTCACAGGCAGGTAACCTTCTGTTTCCGCGTAACCCAGCTGGATCTCGTTGGTTAGGAGGTACTGCACAAACAGCCAGCTGGCAAGCACCTCCTGCGTGTTCTCTTTGCCGAACACGCAGATGCTCGGGCCCTGGCTGATCATCTTCGGGTGCTCAGGGTCATACTGTGGGATAGGTATGACCTTTGTGTGGAACTGGACGACCTGTTCCTCATGGATGTCCAGCATCGGTGCGTTACTTCCCATCCAGGTCGCCCCGGCCGTAGAGTCGATGGCAAAGATACACTGACCCGCGTTCAGGAAATTGCCCGGATAACTGCTGATGGCAAACGTGGAAAACGCCCGGCTTTTCCCGTGGAGGTAAACCTCCTGCAGCAGCTCCTTTGTGGTATCGTTAAAGATCAGGATTTCACCTTCATCCGTGGAATACGGCCCGTCCAGCTGTTTCAGCATGGAGATCATCATGTTGTCCGTACTCTTGTAAATGAAGGGAATCATGACCTTCTGTCCGTTTACACTGAACACGCCGTTTTCATCCTGTTCCATGGCCTTTTCGCTGACTTCCCAGATAAAATCCCATGTCACGATCTCCGGAATTTCATATCCCAGTTTCTTCACATAGTCCTCGTTGATGTACAGGGCTTCTGTGGACCGCATATAGGGCATGGCGTAGATCCGCTCTCCGATCCGGCACTCGTTCAGGAACTCAGGTACGATTTCCTCCTTTGTCGGCGCGTCAAACCGTACCTCGCTGCCACCCAGGCCGAACCGCGGATCGGCCATCAGGTCATCCAGCGGCGTCACCGTGTTGGCGCCTGTCAGATAAGTGGCGATATGATCCGGATAGGTTATGCAGACGTTCGGCGTCGTATTTGTCGATATATTGGTGATCACGTCGTTATAGATCCGGCCGTAATCCGTATACAGCCGCATGTTCACCGTCACATTCGGATACAAAGCCTGGAAGCCGTCGATAGCCTGCTGATACACCGCCACCTGATTCCGGTTCGTGTCGTTCTTCGCCCAGAACACGATCTCGATCGGCGTCCCGTCGTCAAAGTGGTCCGGTACGGTAAAAGCGATGCTTTTCTGTTTGCCGTGGCAGCCTGTCAATGTTAACAGCAGACATATCAGCAAAACCATTGCTGCTGTCCGTTTGATCATTCTCTTCTTCACGCTTCTGTCCTCCGGTCATCATTCTGAATGATGAATTCTGAATTAACCCTTGGTTCCTCCCCTTGACACGCCTGCCATGATCTTCTTCCGGAAAACCAGGAACAGCACAATCAGCGGAATGCTGATAACCACCACCGCGGCCATCATTGCGGGCGTATTCTCGCGGCCGAAGCCGTTTTCCCGGATCTCCTGGATACCGTTCGATACCAGGAAGTAATTGGCGTCATAGGTGATCAGTCTCGGCCACACATAGCTGTTCCAGCACTCAATCACCTTCAGGATGATGATCGTCACCACCGTCGGCTGACAGATCGGGATCATCACTTTCACCAGGTATTTCAGGTCTGAGGTGCCGTCCACTTTTGCCGCCTGGTACAGTTCGTCCGGGATTGCCTCAAAATTCTCCTTCAGAAGGTAGATATAAAACACGCTGGTGACCGATGGCAGGATCAGGCCGAGGTAGGTATTCCGCATGTTCCAGTTGACAATCGTCACATAGTTCGTGATAATCACAAGCTCTGTGGGAATCATCATCAGGCTCAGGAACAGGGCGAACACGGCATTCCTTCCCTTGAACTGGAGCCGTGCGAAAGCAAAAGCTGCCGGGATGATTACCAGCATCATCAGGCCCGTTGTCGCCACGGTAAAGATCAGGGTGTTCAGGAAATACCGTCCCAGCGGCACTGCCTGAAATGCGCTGGTATAGTTCTCCAGCGTCGGGTCCGTCGCGATGAACCGGGGAATATACTCACTGTTGTATGACGCGAAGCTCTTCAGGCTCGTGAGGATCATCCAGTAAAACGGGAACAGGACGATCAGCGCCCAGACTGCCAGGAAGAAATAGATCAGCGCCCTGGAAAAACTTGCGCTCTTTTTCTCAATCATAATGCAACATCCTCAACCGAAGATCCGGGGCTGTACAATGCCCTTTCTCTCTCATGGTGTCCGAAGGTTTCCAAAGGGCGATCGGAAAGCCCTTTGGTCGCCAAGAAGCGAAATCCCTTACTACATATACTGAACCTTGTTTTTGCTGAAGGTCAGGTTGATATAGGTGATCGTGAATACGATGGCAAACAGGATCAGAGCGGCGGCGGCCGCGTAGCTTGGATATCCGCCGCTGTCACCGTAGAGCATATCGTAAACGTAGCCGACGATTGTATTCATACCAGCGGCGTTCAGATTTGTACCGAACAGGGCGACTTCGTCGCTGTAGGCCTTGAAAGCGCCGATAAATCCGGTAATGATCAGATAGAACACGGTCGGGCTGATCATCGGCAGAGTAATCTTCCGGAAGATACGTCCGCTGGTCGCGCCATCCACTTTGGCCGCCTTGTAGTAATCCTGATTCACGCTGGCAAGCGCGCTGGTCAGGATCAGGATCTTGAATGGCATAACTACCCAGACGGTGTAAAAGCACATCACGAACATCTTCGCCCAGTAGGGGCCTTCGATAAAGTCTACGCTGGCTCCTCCGAATTTATTGATCAGCAGGTTGACCATGCCGTCCGTATATGCCGTTTTTTTGAACAGGATCATGAAAACCAGGCCGACAGCCAGAGTGTTCGTTACATAAGGCAGAAAATAAACCGTCTGGAAGGTATTCCTCAGCGCCTTGATGGAACTGAGGCCCAGGGAAATCAGCAGGGCGAATCCGGTACTCAGCGGGACGGTAATCGCCACAATGATAAATGTATTCTTCAGTGCCTGAACGAAATACGGATCGCTCAGTACGTAGCGGAAATTACCCGCTCCGATGCCGGTAAAGCTCTGGCTGGCGAAATTGTAATTCTCCTCCACAGAGTATACGCAGACGTCAATCAGCGGATACACCATGAACACGCCCAGAAACAGGATCGCCGGCAGCAGGTACAGCCAGGCTTTCAGGTTGTTTTTCTTCATACGCGTTCCTCGCTCTCCTTGTCAAACAGGAACACTTTGTACGGTTTCAGCCGGAAGCGGACGGTTTCCTGTCCCGGCTTGAATCTGTTCTCGGATGAAATGATGGAGCGGATGTTCCGGCCCGTCATCAGCGGATGAGTGGAAACCACGCTCACGTCGCGCCCCATAACCTCCACCCGGTCCATCCTGCAGGTAAACGGGCCGTCATCGTCCGGAATAAACCCTTCCGGCCGGATCCCGACCCAGACGGGCATATCTTTCCGGCCGGGAACATCCAGCACAGCCTCTTCCCCGATATACAGTTTTCCGTCCTTCACCTCGCCGTGGAACACGTTGATCTGCGGAGTACCAAGAAACTGGGCGACAAACAGGTTCGCCGGCTCGTCGTATACGTCCTGCGGTTTGCCGATCTGGTGCACCACGCCTTCCTTCATCACGATAATCAGATCGCTGATGCTCATGGCTTCTTCCTGGTCATGCGTCACAAAGATCGTGGTTACCCCGGTATCCCGCTGGATCCGGCGCAGCTCTTCCCGCGTCTGCAGCCGAAGGCGCGCGTCCAGGTTGCTCAGCGGCTCGTCAAGCAGCAGGACCTTCGGGATCTTTACCAGTGCCCTGGCAATCGCCACGCGCTGCTGCTGTCCGCCGGAGAGTTCCTTCGGTTTGCGCTCCATCAGGCCGTCAATCTGCACCAGTTTGGCGGTCTCCACCGCTTTCTGGTGCATGGCTTCCTTGGACATTTTCTGGGCGCCCTTCAGGTTCTGCAGCGGGAAAATGATATTTTCCTCCACCGTAAGATGCGGATACAGCGCGTAATTCTGGAATACCAGGCCGACGCCCCGTTCCTCAGGCGGCAGGTTGGTCACATCCTCGTCTCCGAAGAAGACCTTCCCTTCCGTCGGTGTCTCCAGCCCGCTGATCAGGTTCAGCGTCGTGCTTTTTCCGCAGCCGCTGGGGCCCAGCAGACCGATGAGCTGTCCATCGGGGATCTCAAAGTTGAAATGATTTACAGCAATCACTTCTGCGCCTTTTTTGTGGCGGGACGGAAAACGTTTTGTGAGATTTTCCAGTACGACTTTCATGGCATCCGCTTCCTTTCGACTTCACCCCCGCGATCTTGTGCGGAGATGTTCGGATGATGTATACTTCCTTTGTTCCTGATTTTATCATATCAATGTTGGAAAAACAACGGAAAGGAGAACGCTATGCAGTCTGGTCAGACAATAAAACCGATCGGAATGACAGTATCCGCCTGCATATGGCTTAGTCTCTTTCCGCTTCTTCAGGGCGGCACTTTTGCCCGCATAACTCATGACAAATGGATAATCATGATCATCCTCACCGGTATGACCGTGATTTGTTTCTGTATCGATCTGGTCATCTGCAGGAGGATCCGCATTGTTCCGGAAGATAAAAAAACTCCTGTTTATTTTACTCCCCTGATTCTCGCTTCTGCGCTTTTCTTCTGGACTCTCCTTTCCTGCCTCTTCAGCAGTTTCGGCCCGGAGACATGGCTGCTCGGCGAATCAGCCCGTTACGAAGGGCTCTTGACTCAATGCTGCTACTATATCCTTTTTGTCTGTTTCTATTTCTCCCGTGTCAGCCTGAAGCCGGTCCTGATCTCTGCTGCCGCAGGGGTCGCCGTTTTTTTCATAGTCGTTCTGCTTCAGCGGAGCGGTGCCAATCCTTTCGGCCTGTATCCGGCAGGCAGAAGCTATGCGCAGAATCCGGAATTCCAGGGCACAATCGGCAACATAGATATGTGCACCGGCTATCTCCTTCTGCTCGCCGGTCTTTTCCTTTACGGGCTCGTCGGATCAGTCACGGATCTCCGGATTCGCGGCTGCCGTCGCTTCGTCCTCCCGGTTATCCTCGCCTTGGCGTTACCGATTGTCCTCTGGCTCATTCTAACGATGGAAGTCCAGTTCGGCGTTGTTTCGCTCGCCGTGCTTTTCCTTTTCACCCTTTTGCGTTTCCTGCCCAAAAAATACCGTCTTCTTCTCCTGATCCTTCTGATTGTTCTCATCCTGCTCTGTGTCTGGTTTTGGCCGGGCCGGAGCGGTGGCGTCTGGGAACTGCATGAAATCCTCCATGGCCGCGGCAGGCTTTCCTTTGGCAGTGACCGTGTTGCGGTCTGGCTATACAGTCTCCGCCTGGCACAGGAAAACCTCCTCCTTGGCGGCGGTTCCGGTACATTCGAATCCCGCTTTAATCGGTATATCTCAGATAACAGTCTGATCATTCCGAAGGAGCAGGATGGCTCTCCTCTGCCGGATTACTTTGACAATCCGCACAATGAATACGTCGCGCAGCTGACCGATCACGGGCTCCCGGCCCTTCTCCTGTTCCTGGCGCTTCTGTTCTTTGCCATTTCCCGCCGGCGCGATATATGGCTGCCCATGCTCACGCCGTATTCCGCGGCGGTCCTCTGCTACATGGTCCAGGCTTTCTTTTCTTTCTCCGTCTGTATCGTTGCGCCAGTGTTCTGGATCGTGCTCGCTCTGTCTTTCCGGGATGCGGAATAACGTCCGGTATGCAGAACCCGCTCCGGTTTCTTCCGGAGCGGGTTTTCGTTATTCATTTCTCTTTGCTTCTTCGCTGTACAGTGCCTTTTGCGTCTCTTCTCCGGCCATTCCGTCCGCGTCCAGTCCGTTCTTTTTCTGAAAAGCGATAACCGCCTCCTTTGTGCCCGGACCGAACTGGCCGTCTATCTCTCCGTTGTAATACCCCAGCGCCTGTAGCCTTTCCTGCAGTTTCCATACTTTCTCGCCCTGCGATCCGTTATGCAGGGCAGGCTCCGGCGTTACTTCGTCTGAAAGATCCTTCTCGCGTACAGTATCCGGAACCGGCGGAAGGGGGGTGGGCGTCAGGCTCATTTCCCGCTGTACTTCCCTGATCGTCGGGATCATATACGTCGCCAGTACCGCGCATCCCGCCAGTAAAACCGCCAGCCCAATGATCCCCGCGATCGTTTTCGGATTCTTTTTCATTCTTCAGCTTTCCTTGTTTTCCTTATTCATGAACATCAGGCCCAATGTGTCCGGACCGCAGTGTGTGCAGATCGTGCATCCGGCCATGGCTTCCAGAACTTCCCGGAACAGTCCGTAGCTCTTCACCGTATCAATGGCAAAGCGCGCAAGCCCGTCCTCGCTGGGCGAATGAACCACAAATACCCTTTGAAAATCAATATTGCTGTCGTTGTCAAGAAGGTCCTCAATATAGTGCTTCAGATAATGTTCAAACCGGCCGCGGTATTTCTCTCCCGGGCGCATCTTGCCGTCCTGCACAACAATGGATGGCCGGATATGCAGCATCTTTGCGCCCAGTGCTTCCAGGCCGGTGCAGCGACCTCCCCTTCGCAGATAGTCCACTGTCCGCAGTACAAAGCTCGCATTCACCAGCCCGGTTTTCGCCTGTAAGGTTTCCGCAATGGTCCTGCCGTCTTCGATGCCTTCCCTGATCATTTTAAGCCCTTCCAGAACCAGCAGTCCACTGCCTGTGGACAAGTTGTGGCTGTCCACCACAAACACATGCCCAGTCTCCCGGCTGGCTTCGACCGCATCACTATAACAGGAAGAGAAACCGCTACCCAGGCATACATGGACCAGCTGGTCACAGTTTTTTAACTGTTCTGTGAAGAATTCCCTGTACTCGAAGGTGTTTACAGCTGCCGTCCGGACGGACTTACCCGCTTCAGAAGCGCGGAAAATGTCGCGGGGTGTCACATCCACCCCATCGTGGAACACATCCCCGTCAATCACCACACTCAGCGGTACAATGCCGATATTGTATTTCCGGATCAGCTCAGGCGTCAGGTCACAGGTGCTGTCCGCTGTCATTCGAATCTTCATGAATGTTGTCCCTTACCAACTTTTCTCCGCTGCTTACACAGCCGGTAATCATAATTCTGAATGATGAATTCTGAATTACCTTTCTTCTCTGAAGTAGCTCAGTCCCAGACTTGCCGGCGGCTGGTTTTCCCGCTTATTCCGTATACTGGAGATAACCAGTACGATGATTGTCACCACATAGGGCAGCATCTTCAGCAATGGAGTGGTAGCCATCGTCACCTTGATCCAGCTGATATTGGTAATGAACCCGCCCAGGGAGAACAGAATACCGAACACCGTGGATCCGATAATTGTCATATGCGGCCGCCACAGGGCAAAGATGACCAGTGCGATGCTCAGCCAGCCCAATGCTTCCACACTCAGGTAGGCTTCCTGGGAACACATATAGTCAATAATATAGTAGAAGCCGCCCAGACCTGCGATTCCACTGCCGATGCAGGTGGCCAGGTACTTATACCGGGTTACGTTGATACCGACAGCGTCTGCTGTCGCCGGATTCTCACCTACAGCCCGAAGTTGCAGGCCCACCCGTGTCCGGAACAGAATCCAGCTGCTTAGCAACGCCACAATAATCGCCAGGAAGAAAAGTACACCCAACAACTGCAGGCTGTTCTTTTCCGCCGCAAAAGGCCAGTGGTAATAATCCCTTGTACTGACCAGGTAGACCACCGGATTCAGTTTACTGACAATAACCTTGGAAAGGCCTACACCGAATGTTGTCAGTGTCAGTCCGGTCACATTCTGGTTCGCCCGCAGTGTAATGGTCAGAAAAGAATAAATCAGGCCGCTGAATACCGCAAACACCAGCGCACCAAGGATACCAAGAAAAACAATCAGGAATGGCGGCAGCCCGCTTTTCCCGATCGTGTTCAGCACCAGGCAGCCGCCTGCGCCGCCCATGCACATGATGCCGGGAATACCCAGGTTCAGGTGCCCGGCTTTTTCCGTCAGGATTTCACCGGTGGAACCGTAGATGAATGTTGCGCCAAAGGCCAGTGAGTCAATCAGAAAACCAAGCCAGATATTCATTTGGCGGCCTCCTTTCTGGCATTCGCGCGGCTGTGGTGTCCGCGGAAGTGGATCTCATAATTGATGAAGAATTCACTGCCGATAATAAAGAACAGCACGATACCCACGATCACATTCGGGAGCGCGTTGTCCACGCCAAAATCCTGGCTGATCTGGCCGGCGCCCTGGTTCAGCACCTGAATCAGGCCAGCTGTCAGAATCATGGCCAGGGGATTGAACTTGCCCAGCCAGGCAACAAGGATGCCGGTAAATCCCTGTCCTCCCACGGAGTTTGTGGTCACAGTCTGGTCAGATCCCGCAGCGATCAGGTAGCCGGCCAGACCACAGATCGCGCCGGACAGGATCATCGTACGGATAATAACCTTCCGCTCGCTGATGCCGACATACTGTGCAGTCCGGACGCTTTCGCCCACCACATTGATCTCGTAACCATGCTTTGTGTAATTCAGATAAATATACAGGGCTATCGTCAGGAATAACGCCGTCAGGACAATCAGCAGCTGCTCATTGTATAGCGTAGGCAGTTTGCCGTATTTCAGTTTGCCCAGGGAAGAGGAGCCGCTCGGCACCCAGATGACCAGGAAATAGCTGACCAGATAGGTAGCTACATAGTTCATCATCAGGGTAAACAAGGTTTCATTGGTTCCCCACTTTGCCCGGAAAACTGCCGGAATAATGCCCCAAAGCGCCCCTGACAGTAACGCCGCGAAAAACATCAGGATCAGCAGTATCCACTCCGGAATCCTTCCCCCCAGGTAAAAGTCCACCGCGATGGCACCCAGAACGCTCACGAGGGTCTGTCCTTCACCGCCGATGTTCCAGAAACGCATACGGAACGCGACAGTCAGCCCCAGGGAAATCACAAGCAACACAGATGTGTTTTTCAGGTATTTCCACAATTTCCGGCTGGTGGAAAAAGATCCGCGGATAAAGGTCTGATAAAACTCACCGATCCGTTCCGGATTCTGCTGCAGCTTCTCAATCAGCAGGAATGCAGCCAGGCCGCACACAAGCAGACCCAGCACAATCGCAATCAGACGGATTGTCCAGGCCTTCAGCGGACTGATGGTCGTGCGCTTGCTCAGATGAATCAGCGGTTCCCGGACTTCGCTCTTCTTTTCCTTGCTCACGCGTCCTCCTCCTTCCGCTCTTCCGTCTTCGTCATCAACAAGCCGATCTCTTCCTTCGTCGCTGTCCGGGCATCCATGATGCCGGTAACCTTGCCCCCGTTCATCACCATGATCCGGTCACACAGCTCCAGCAGCACGTCCAGGTCCTCGCCCACGTATATGACCGCTACGCCGCTTTCCTTCTGCCGGTTCAGCAGGTTGTAAATTGTATAGCTGGAGTTGATATCCAGGCCCCGGACCGGATAGGCTGCCATCAGCACTTTCGGTGTATAGGCGATCTCCCGGCCGACAAGTACCTTCTGAACGTTGCCGCCGGACAGTCGGCGAACTGGCGTCGTGACTCCGGGTGTAGCCACCTCCAGGTCCCGGATGATCTCTTCCGCCTGCGCGCGGGGTTTTTTCCGGTTCAGGAAACCGGCTTTCCCCTTCCGGTAATTGCGTAGCATCATGTTGTCTGTTATATCCATATTACCGACCAGGCCCATGCCCAGCCGGTCTTCCGGCACAAAGCTCAGATGTACACCCAGCTGCCGGATTTCCAGCGGGTCTTTATCCCGCAGGTTCATGATCTCATCTTCACGGAACAGTACGTCTCCGTTTTCCACCCACTTGCGCACAGCCTTGTTGCTCATACCGTGGAACGTAACATCATTCAGATTCCTGTCATGGAATGCGCCTTGTTCCGCCAATGCACGCACCTGCTTTATGCTTTTGTGGAAAAAGCTGACCGGGCGGTCTTTCTTCGGATTGTAGAATGTGATCTTCCCGCTCTCCACCGGTTGCAGGCCGGATATGGATTCCAGCAGTTCCCGCTGCCCGCTGCCCGCGATACCGGCGATGCCCAGGATTTCCCCGCCATTGGCTGTAAACGAAATGTCCTTCAGTACATGAACGCCTTCTGTGTTGTACAGGTTCAGGCCTTCCACAATCAGTCGCGGCTTAGGATTCACCGGCTTTGTCCGTTCGATATTCAGGCTGATCCGCCGGCCAACCATCATAGTGGTCAGCTGTGTTTCATCTGTCTCGCTGGTGTTTACCGTGGCCACATGCTGTCCCCTGCGCAGAATGGCTACCCGGTCGCTGACCTCCATCACCTCGTTCAGTTTATGGGTGATAATGATGATGCTCTTTCCGTCCTCTTTCATTCTGCGCAGCACGTCGAACAGCCGCGTGATTTCCTGAGGTGTCAGAACAGCAGTCGGCTCGTCGAGAATCAGGATATCTGCGCCGCGGTAAAGCACCTTGATAATTTCCACTGTCTGCTTCTCAGACACGGACATATCGTAGATTTTTTTTGTTGGATCCAGCCGGAATCCGTACTTTTCCGCGATCTGGGCCACCTGGGCATTGACTGCTTTCAGGCTGTATTTCTCCCCGGATTCTGTCCCCAGCACCACGTTCTCCGCAGCCGTAAACAGGTCCACCAGTTTGAAATGCTGATGAATCATGCCGATTTTGTGAATGAACGCGTCCTTGGGAGACCGTATCACAACCTCTTTCCCGTCAATCAGGATCTGTCCCTCGTCAGGAAAATAGATCCCGGCAATCATATTCATCAGGGTTGTCTTGCCGCAGCCGTTCTCACCGAGAACCGCCAGGATCTCCCCCCGGTAAACATCCAGGTCCACGTGATCATTTGCCAGTACGGAACCGAATCTCTTGGTGATCCCGCGCATTTGAAGCGCCAGTTGTTTCTCCACGATCTGTCCTCCGTATAAAAATGGATAAGGACTGCCGCCCGGAAACTGGACGGCAGTCCGATTGTACCATTACAGAATAATCTCTTGTGTCATCAGTTGTTCACGATCTCGATTCCGTCGATGTCAATATCGAAGTAGGGAGCGGAACGCAGGGAGGATTCATCAAAGTAGCCGTCTTTGATCGCTTCAGTATCGGGCGTGAAGGCAGCATCGGTGTCTACATCAGCCAGGTAGCTTTCCACAGGAGCGCCGTCCTTGGTGAAGGTGGCGGTATCGAACACCTTGACTTCTCCGCTTTCCAGCTTGGCCTTGATCTCTTCCAGCTTCGCTTCAGTACCCTCTGCGGCAGCATTGGTGTTCACAGCGGTCAGTTCCACGGAACCGGTGGCAATGGTGCCGGTCCAGTCGGTGTCGATGGGCTCGCCTGCAATACGCTGACCAATAATGTACTCGAAATAGGGCACCCAGTTGATCCGGCTGGCAACGATAAAGGTGTTGGGGCAAGCATCCACTGTGGATCCGTTGTAGGAAACATCCGGGATACCGGCTGTTTCACAGGCGGTGGGCGCACCCATGGAGTCAGCATGCTGGCTGATCAGGTCGGCGCCAAGTCCGATCAGGGCTTCGGCAGCGGTCTTTTCACCCGTCTCGTCATACCAGGAACCGGTGAACTGCACCTTCATGATGACGTCGGGGCAAACGCTCCTGGCACCCAGATAGAAGGAGGTGTAACCAGATTTCACTTCAGCGTAGGGGAAAGCGCCAACATAACCGATCATGGGGACTTCGCCCTTCAGTTTGCCCGCTTCTTTGATCTCGTTCAGCTTCAGGCCGGCTGCTACGCCCGCCAGATAGCGGCCTTCATAGATTGAGGCGAAAGCGTTGTGGAAATTGGCCAGGTTCTCTGTGTGGGCTTTTGTGCCGGTGGCGTGACAGAATTCGACTTCCGGATGTTCCTTTGCGGCTTCGATCAGGAAATCTTCATGGCCGAAGCTGTCAGCGAAAATGATGTTGCATCCGTCATCAACGAGGTCCAGCGCCGTGTCGCGGCACGCATCAGACTCTTCAATACCGGATACGATTACGTAGTTCTTGCCTTCTTCCAGGCCGAGGTTGGCGCAGGCTTCCTTCACAGCATTGATAAAGTTTGCGTCGTAGGTGGATTTGTCGTCATGCAGGGTGATAACGCCCAGCTTGATGTCTTCCTTGGCAATGCCTTCTGCCAGGGAAACGGCAGCGGTCAGGCACAGCGCCAGAACCAGTACCAGAGCAAGAATCTTCTTCATGTGTTCAAGTCCTCCTCTTTCTTTTCGCGTTTGGAGTAAATAGTTTTTCTATTGGATCAGTTGTCTTCCGGCCTCAGGATGATATTTCCGTCCTGAATGCCCTCAACCACTGCCAAAGACTTAAGATGTATGCCGGACTCACGAAGCGCTTTCCCGCCCGGCTGGAAACCTTTTTCGATCGCAATGCCGACGCCGACGACCTCGGCCTGCTGCTGCCAGCACAGATTCATCAGCCCGCGCACCGCCTGGCCATCCGCCAGGAAATCGTCGATAATCAGCACTTTCGTGCCTTCCGTCAGGTATTTCTTCTCGATCCGGATCATGTTCTGAGTTTTGTGGGTAAAAGAGTATACCGGCGCCTGCACGATATCGTCATTCTGCACCACCGTGGCGCTCTTTTTGGCGAACACCACCGGGATATCCCCCAGAGCGTGTGCCGCGGCAACGGCCATGGCAATTCCGCTTGCCTCCACCGTCAGGACCAGTTCCGGCTTTGTCTCCCGGAACTCTTCCGCCCATGCTTCGCCCATCTGAAACAGCAGCGCTGTGTCGATCCGGTGGTTCAGGAACATGTCCACCTTAACGATGTCGTTCCCGATCCCTTTGCCCTTTTCCAGGATCATCCGTCGCAGTGCTTCCATGGAGTCCCTCCCAAAAACACGAACATTCCCTGTAGGGATAGGCAAATTATACGCTCCAAATCCGAATATTTCAATGAAGATTGTATGCCAAAAGTGTTAAATCCTGTCAGTAAATTAAAACCGAAGGTGATCCTAAACCGCTGAATAAAGAGGGACTTCATATAAAAAAACGATTCTCCGCGGTTGCGGAAAATCGTAATTTATTCTTTTACTCTGTCTCAGTTTATTATGTCTTAATCCAGTTCTTTCTTTCCGGTATACAGCTCGTAATACCTTCCCTTCATTTCCAGCAGGTCGTCGTGCGTCCCGCGCTCGATGATCTCACCCTTCTCCAGCACCATAATGGCGTTCGCGTTCCGGACCGTGCTCAGCCGGTGCGCAATCACGAACGTGGTCCGGTTCTTCATCAACCGGTCCATGCCATGCTCAATATGCCGCTCTGTCCGGGTGTCGACGCTGCTCGTCGCCTCGTCCAGTACCAGGATTGGCGCCTTGCTGATGGCTGCCCGTGCGATGTTCAGCAGCTGACGCTGGCCCTGGCTCAGGTTCGCGCCGTCTCCTTCCAGCATTGTGTCATAGCCGTGTTCAAGCCGCATGATAAAGCTGTGCGCGCTGGCGAGCTTCGCCGCTGCTTCCACTTCTTCGTCCGTGGCGTCCAGCCGGCCGTACCGGATATTCTCTCTCACCGTTCCGGTGAACAGGTGGGTATCCTGGAGCACCATGGCGATGTTCTTCCGCAGCCAGTCGCGCGGATAATCCTTTATGTCCTTCCCGTCAATCGTGATGCTGCCTTCCTCGATATCATAGAAGCGGTTCAGCAGGTTCGTCACCGTGGTCTTGCCCGCGCCGGTGGAACCGACAAAGGCAATCTTCTGGCCAGGATGGGCGTAAAGGGTAATATCTTTCAGCACCGTCTTGTCCGGCACATAGCCGAAGGTCACGTGCTCCACCACCACATCGCCGCGGATTTCGGTCTCTTCCGCGCCTTCGCGGTCCGGAACCTCGGGTTCCGCGTCCATCACGGCGAACACGCGTTCCGCGCCGGCGAGGGCTGCCAGGATCGTGGTCGCCTGCTGGGACATCTGGTTGATCGGCATCGCGAACTGCCGGCTGTATCCCGCGAACACCGTCAGTCCGCCGGGTGTCAGTGTACCCGCGCACATCAGGATACCGCCTACGCCGATCGTCACCGCGTAGCTGACCTGTCCCATGTTGCCCATGACCGGGCCCATGATGCCGCCCCAGAACTGCGCGCCGAACTGCTTGCTCTTCAGGTCGCCGTTCAGCAGGTCGAACTCCTCCACGCATTCGCTCTCGTGGTTGAAAACCTTCACAACCTTCTGCCCGGTCACAGTCTCCTCGATATAGCCGTTGACCGCGCCGAGGGCTGCCTGCTGTCCGGTATAGTATTTCGCGCTTTTTTTCGCGATCATCATCCCGCCGAACAGGAAGATCGGGATGGACGCGATGGTGATCAGCGTCAGTACCCAGCTGGTGGTGATCATGAAGATGAACGTGCCGATCAGGGAGATCACGCCGGAGATCAGGCCCACCAGCGAGTTGTTGATCATCATGTCGATGTTGTCGATATCGTTGGTGTACCGGCTCATCAGCTCGCCTGTCGGATGCCCGTCATAGTAGCGCACCGGCAGCGTCTGCATCTTTTCGAACAGGTCGTTCCGGAGGTTTTCGATCACACTCAGGGATACGGACATCATCAGCCGGGCCTGCAGGTAGGTCGTCACGATACCGATCATATAAATTACCGTCAGCACGATCAGTGCAATCGCCACATAGGCGGATACTGCTCCGATGGTGCCGGAATTGATCCAGTTCTGCACGGCCGGACCGGAAGTGATGCTGTTCAGCACATTGTCCGCGATTCTTTCAAACGGGCTCATCGTGATCACAGCGTCCGGCTTCACCGCCAGCGTCAGTTTGTCGATGATGGGGGCCATCAGATAACCGCCGCACAGGCTGGTCACCGTGGTCAGCAGCATACAGAGCAGTACCAGTGCCAGCCTGTACCGGTACTGACTTACATATTTCATCAGTCGTCTGATGGTCTGGCGGGTGTTCTTGGGTTTGCCGGTCATGCCGCGGCCGGGCGGGCCGTGCCGCGGTCCTTTCTGCATGTCTCCGGGTTTGGCGGCGTATTGGGCTCTGAGGCGTTCAAGCGATCTGGCCATCTTTTACGCCCCCTTCTTTCCAAGCTGGCTCTCGGCGATCTCGCGGTATTCCGTATTGGATTCCAGCAGTTCGTCGTGAGTACCTACGCCGGTTATTCTGCCTTCGTTCATCACGATGATCTTGTCAGCGTCCATTACGGAAGCAATGCGCTGGGCAATGATGATCTTCGTGCTGCCTGCCAGTTCATGTGTAAAGGCATGGCGGATCTGTGCCTCCGTCGCCGTATCCACAGCGGAGGTGGAGTCGTCCAGGATCAGGATCTTCGGCTTTTTCAGCAATGCACGGGCGATACACAGGCGTTGCTTCTGTCCTCCGGACAGGTTGTTGCCGCCCTTTTCCAGTTCGCTGTCATATCCTTCCTTGAAGGTGGATACAAATTTATCCGCCTGGGAAGACGTCGCCGCTGCGGTCATCTCCTCATCCGTCGCGTCCTCGTCGCCCCAGCGCAGGTTCTCGGCAATCGTGCCGGAGAACAGCACGTTCTTCTGCAGTACCATACCCACGCCTTCACGCAGGTTATACAGGCTGTAGTCTTTCACGTTCACGCCGTCCACGAGGATTTCTCCCTCGTCCGGATCATAAAGCCGCGGAATCATGCTCACCAGTGTGCTCTTGCCGCAGCCCGTGGAGCCGATAATACCCACCACGCTGCCCGGATCGATACTCAGGCTGATGTCGTCCAGCACGCTGTCCTCGCTGTGCTTGTAGTAACGGAAGGAAACATGGCGGAATTCCACCCGTCCTTCCCTCACGGTCAGATCCTTCTGCGCAGCGTTTTCGTCATTCAGGTCCGGTTCCTCATCCAGCACCTCGCGGATACGCTTGGCGGAAGCCATTGCCCGGGAGGAGAACATCAGCAGGAAGGTGACCATCACCAGGGAGGACAGGATCTGGATCACATAGTTCACAAATGCGGACAGGTCGCCTACCGCCATTTCACCGTTCAGCACAAGTCCGTGTCCGAACCAGGCCACGGCGATCACCGTGGCGTACATAAACAGCGTCGTGATCGGCTGCATCTGAATCACGATCCGCATCGCGCGCAGGGCGGCTTCCTTCAGATCGCTGTTGGCTTTATGGAATTTTTCATTCTCATCCTGCTCACGTACAAAGGATTTTACCACGCGGACGTTGGTAATGTTTTCCTGTACAGTAGAGTTCATTGCGTCCAGTTTGTCCTGTCTTTTCTGAAAGCGCGGAAAAGCAGTCAGGATATTGCCGCCCACAAAGATCAGCATCAGCGGAACGCTGACCAGAAACACCGTAGCCAGGCTTGGGCGCAACCGGATCGCCATGATCAGTCCGCCGATCATCATGCCGGGCGCCCGCAGGGCCATCCGCATAACCATTGCCACAAAGTTCTGCAGCTGGGTTACGTCGTTGGTCACCCGGGTCACCAGCGATCCGGTTGAGAACCTGTCAATATTGCCGAATGAGAACGCCTGAATCTTGGTATACAGGTCGTTGCGGATATCCCCGGCGAACGCGATACTCGCCTTCGCGCTGAAGAAACAGCCGCCGACGCCGCCGGCCATCATCAGCAGCGCAATCAGGATCATCAATCCCGCAGTTCCGATGCTTGATCCGACCGTCAGCGTGCCCAGATTCCCGGCGTTGATTACCCGCGCAAGCAGCATGGGCATCAGCACCTCGCCGATGACCTCCACGATCATACACAGCGGACCCAGGATGAACCAGGCCTTGTATGGCTTGATATATTTCCACCAGTGCTTCAAAAAAGCCCTCTCCTTCCAAACACAACAGATGGAATCAATGTAGTCCCATCAGATCCGATTGTCAATGAAAAAGTAACCGGGTTTGCCGTATTCTTCATCCTTATGGTATAATTGGATATACTCAGAAAATGACATCATACAGGAGGCGTCATCCATGCATTATACCGCGCTTGAAGCCATGAGGAAGAAAAACCTGGCCGCATACGGCGCGGACCTTGGTCCGCGGCAGCCTGTTCCTTATCGCGGGGAGGAAAACGGCACGGATCTGAAATCCGCCGCGCTGCGCTTTCTGGATCAGCGCTGCGTCGGTCTCCGCTTTGATCCTGCAAGGGAAAAAGAAGAACAGATGACCGGATGTTATCTCGGCATGAGCCTCTCTGCCAATCAGATCCCCTATAATATGCAGATGGATATTGACCGTCTCTGCCTGAAAAACGAGCTGGCAAAATTTATAGATTCCGGTGTCGCGGAAGACGCGTATACCGTTTATTATTCCTACCTTGAAATGTTCATGGGAGAGTTCTGCCACTCGCAGAACATGGTTGAGCTTCTCTCCGAGTTTGAATCAAACGCTTCCTCGCTTCTGATGAAGCACAGGGATCACTATTCCCATTCGGTCTATGTCTTTGCCCTGGGCCTTGCAATTTATGATATGAACCCGGCCTTCCGGAAAACATTCTGCGATTTCTATAATCTCTCCGGCGGGCCGGAGGATCCCGCTTCCGCCGCCTTCTTCCTTGAAAACTGGGGGCTGACCTCGCTCTTCCATGATATCGGTTATCCTTTTGAGATCCCCTTCGAACAGGTTCTTGCCTACTTTGAAGTGGATGCGAAAAAGCGCGGCAGCGGCAGCCTGTATATGGCCTACCATGACGTGGATCGCTTTATTTCCATCGGCGAGGCAGACGGCGCCGCGCTCGCCCGTCTGTACGGCCGGGAATTTGCCACTGTGGAGGAACTGCTCGCCTTCGGTATTGCGCGGCACCTGGGCAAAGCCTACGGTATTACCGAGCAGAAACTGCTGGACGTTATCCGCAGCAAACCCACCCATCCTGAGAAAAACGGCTATTATATGGATCACGCCTTCTTCAGTGCCGTGCGGCTCTACCGGGAACTCGTTACCGTCCGTCCGGCGGATCGGCTCACCGCCGTACAGATCGATGCGCTGACCGCCATCATGCTGCATAACAGCATGTATAAATTCGCCATTGCTTTCTATAAGGATGAGGAAAAGCACAAAGAGCCTTTCCGCGCCGAGCTGCATCCGCTCGCCTGGCTGCTTATGCTCTGCGACGAGCTTCAGTGCTGGGACCGCACCGCCTACGGACGCAATTCACGCACAGAGCTGCACCCCATGTCAGCGGAATTCGACTTTTCCGGTCCGTCCATCTCCGCAGTATATTATTTCGATGTGGAGGAACGGGAAAAAATCGAAGCCTGGCAGAAGGAATACGATACCTGGAAACTGGCAAAAGACGGTTCAAAAGCCCCGCGTCTGAAAGACTACAGCGACATGGCTGCGGAGGAGGAACGCTTCCGTACGGATATCGAAAGTATTGTCAGTCTGGACGATTTCCCGCTCCGCGTATCGGTCGCCCTGCGACCTGTTAACCGGAAAATCAAGCACACCTGGCTCTCCAGCAGCAATTTTCTCCACATCTACGATTTTGCCGTTGCGCTCAACGCCCGCTACAGCTACCAGGGGCGGGAGGATGAAGTGTCGGTTAAGCAGCTGGAGGACGATTTCAATACGCTCTCTCTGGAGTATAAACTGCTGAACATCAACCAGGTCCGCAACTTTGCCCGTTATCTGAACGCGATCGACTGCTTCTATACGGACCGTCCGGTGGATTTTGACATACTCCTTGAGTTCACCCCGGAAATGACGTCCGTCTTCGCTCCGATGGAACATGCCCGCTGGGTCCGGGATCATCAGCAGGCCGGCTGGCTTCCCGGCAATGAATATGAGACCCTGCCGGTCTCCGGAGACGAGGAAAACGCTCGAAAAGCCCTCCGGGAGCAGCTGCGCAGGCATAAGCTCACCCTGCACGACGACGCAACGGATGCGGAGATTTTTGCACATTATGAAACGCTCCCGCCGGAAGAGCAGGGAAAGGATTACCTCCCCTTCAACAGTATGCTGAAACTGCTCCGCAAATACGATGGCCTGCGGATCTACCGTCTCGGCAGGGACTGAGCATCCGGCCCGGCGGGACTTCCCGGTGTTCCTGTTCAGTTGTTTTCCGATTACTGCGGTTCGGCCTCGTACGGTTCAAAGCCCAGGCTCATCGCTTTGGCGTATTTTTCCGCGTAACTGCCCGGCACACCGATAATCGTAACAGATTTTCCTTCGTCAAATGCGGCGACATCGATCGTAATGTCCGGAGACGGAATCGTAACGGACTTCAGTCTGACACAGTTGCTGAAGGTGTTCTCATCCAGTTTAACAATATTCGTGGAAAGAACCGCTTCGGTCAGTTTACTGCACGCGTAAAAAGCGCCGTAGCCGAGTTTTTTTACGGAATCCGGCAGCTTCGCTTCCGGAATGGACGTGTGCGCGAATGACCATCCCCCGATCTCGTACAGGCCTTCCGGGAAATTCACTTCCCTTAGCGCAGAACATCCGTAGAATGCCTTGTATCCGATTGTCCTCATTGTGTCCGGCAGGACTGCTTTCAGGATCTCTTTATGATTGGCGAAACACTCGTCTTCTATCTTGCTGACCGGCAGATCATCAATCGTCGACGGAATCATTACCACATCAGCGTCGCCCAGGTATTTCTGCAGCGTAACGGCATGTGTGGTGGCAGTATACAGGTAATCGTCAGCAGTTGTTGAATAGGTGGGCTCACGGGTCGGTTCAGGCGTAGGCGTCGGAGTGGGTTCCTCGGTCGGCGTCGGTGTCGGGATCGCCGTAGGCGTTGGGGTAGGCTCCTCTGTCGGTGTCGGTTCCGGCGTTGCGGTCGGCTCGGATGTCGGCGTCTCTGTCGGTTCAGGCGTGGATGTATCCGCAGGTATCGGCGTCGGTGTTTCAGCCGGCATCGGCATCTGTGTCTCTTCCGGCGCCGGTTCTTCTGCCGGTTCCCCGGTCGGGGTCTCCGCGGATGGGATTGTTTCCGACTGTGCCGGCTCCGGAGGTGCGGATGGTTCTGTTTCCCCTCCGTCAGAAGAGAAAACACCGCATGCCCACAGAATCAGGCCAATCACCGCCACAGTCAGAATAACTGCGGCCGGCAGCCAGCGCCGTTGCTGGTTTTTCCGTGCCGGCGCTGTCGGTTCCGCCGGGGACTCCTGCTTGACGGTTTCCCCATCCAGTACGGAATGAACCAGGGTGCACAGCTCCGAGATGCTGTCTTCCCGGGGAGCGTTCATTGCGTCCAGCCAGTGCACCGTGGAAAGGTAATACTGCATTCCGCGGTTCGGAGCCGCAGAGGTCAGCTTGAACGGAACCAGGACCACACCGGCGCTGACGGCGTTGTTGATCTCTCTCAGTACCTGCGGGGATGCGTTTGAGGCGTCGGTAAATACCAGCACCATGATCCGGGAGGATTCTATGGCTTCGATAATTGACGCTGCCCAGTCCGTTCCGGGCCGGATATCCCGCGGAGCATACCAGCAACGGATACCGCTCTGTTCCAGTTTTGCGCAGATCGCGTCCGCGACGGATTTATCCTTATGCGAGTAACTGATAAATACATCGTGCGCCATAGTGTTGTCCTCCTGTTGTGTGTTACACGGTTTGCCGGTACATGGCGGCTGGTCAGTCCGCTGTGATCAGTTTCCTTTCATCCATGCTGTAAAGAAACTCATAAAGATTTCCCTGCCAGTTGAAGGTAACTTCGATCACGTCTTTTCCGTCTACCTGCTTCTGCGCCACACGGATGTCTTCCGCTTTGTAATCAAAGTTCTCCATCGCGGCAAATGCCGCGTCAATGGCCGCACCGAAGGGATCTTCGTCCCTTACGGGAGCTTCTCCTTCAGGCACGACGCTGTCCAGGATCTCCCCGGTAAATCCGTCAATGAAGTAGGTATAGTCCCCCTGGCTGGTTTCCAGAGTAATGCGCCAGTTGTTGTCCTCGCTGTGGGACAGGCTGCGATGGGGAATATCCGCTGCGTTCACGGGGCAGGCAGCCAGCGCGATCGCCATGACCTCGTCCTGTGTCAGCGGTTCCCGGAAGCCTTCACGGGAACGGACTTCTTCAATATCCGGTTCAGATTTCTCTGTGATGGTTCCGGTTGCGGGATCGATCCCGTAGACAAAGTCCCCGTACACCGTACCCAGGGTAATCGTCCATACATCCTTTGTCTTGCTGATCTTCCGGCTCGTGATTTTGTCCGTATCCAGCGGGAAGGCCTTCTCAGCCACGCGGAACCCGTCTCCTGAATCCGTCAGTGCCTGTGATGCCGCGCTCTGCTGCAGTGCGCTGATGTCGGGCTCTGTTTTGCTGACGATAGCGCCGGTCAGCCTGTCGATGTCATAGACAAAATCGCCTGCCTCGGAGCCCAGCGTGACTTTGAACCCGTCTTCCGTCTTGGCGGTTTTCCGGCTGTTGATCTGCCAGTATTCAAGCGGACATTCCGCTTCTGCGATCTCCAGCGCCCGCTCGCTGGTAATCGGGTCTTCCACGCCCTGCGCGCGCATGGCGTCGACGTCAGGCTCTTCCCTGTCCAGGATCTCGCCGGTATAGGCGTCCACTTTGTAGAAAAAGTCTCCGTACACTGTTGTGATTGTTATGTTCCAGTTCCCGTCCGAGTCCGCCTGCCGCGCGATCTTTTCCGCTGAGGATCTCTCTACCGGACAGGTTTTGAACACATATTCATAGATCTCGTCGGAACTCAGTTTCTCCCTGAATCCCTCCTGCGCGCGGATCGCGTCAATATCCGGCTCAACCCGGTCAAGAATCTCGCCGTTTACTGGATTAAGCACATACATGAATGGACCGTACTCCGTATTAAATCTGTAACGGATGCCGCCGTCCATCCGGGAGCTGATGGCACGGTCGGTCCAATGATCTTCGGTTGCCGGGCAGACTTTGGAGACATATTCACTGATTTCGCCGTAACTCAGTGTCTGATGCTCAGCCTCCTGCGCGGAAGCTTCCTCCGCCTCATGTTTCTGGTGGAAGATCAGCTTCCGTTCCCCGGCTGTCAGCGTCATGATGTTGTCTTCAAAGTCCAGCGTGTATTCCTCTCCGCCGACAGTCAGGGTAACCGTTTTCATATCTTCGGAAAGCTGCCAGCTCTCAGCGGGATCCTCTTCGTCCTCAAACCGGAGGCCGTAGGATTTCAGCGTCCGGTCGTCATACAGCCGGAATGAGAAGCTGATATTGTTATACGCGCGGTATGTAGTGTCATTCTCAGTGATCTCAAAGAGCATGAAAGAATAGTACTTTGTTTCTGCGCATGCCGGTGCCAGCAGCAGCAATGCCAGAATCAGTGCGGTCAGTATCGCGAACAGTTTCTTCATGTGTCGGTCCCTCCTCCGTTTTATTGGGCTTTTTCGTTGCTTGATAACGCCATGGATACTTGCGTCCGGCCTGGCGTTTCCCCCGGAATATGTGCGCTGTGGTATGCTGAATGTTCTTTTTTATGATATATGATTCCCTGTCCTTTTTCAATCTTTTTTGGTATAATCCTCAGGGATGAAGTACCATCTGCCGCGTGCATTTTTCCGCTGCAGCATACCTTCCTGTTTGCCAGCGATCCGTGCATGTAAGTGTGTGTCTCTGAGTCATTCCGGAGGATATATATGAAATCTCTCTGCCTGATTGTCAACCCCAACGCCGGTACCCGTCAGGCCCGGCGCTTCCTGCCTGAGATTATTTCTGTCTTTAACCGGGCCGGGTATCTGTGTTCCGTTTATATCACTGAAAAGCGCGATGACGCCGCTGTTTTCACGCGCGCCAATGCCGGCGGAATGGATCTGATTGTTGCCTGCGGAGGAGACGGGACGTTAAACGAGGTGATTTCCGGCTTGCTGCTTGGCGGTCACAGGACGCCGCTGGGCTATATTCCCTGCGGAAGCACAAACGATTTTGCCAACGGCCTCGGCCTGCCTGTCGCGCCGCTCATCGCGGCTGAAAAAATCGTTTCCGGTCGTCCGTGCATGCTGGATGTAGGCCTGTTTGCTCCGGACCGTTATTTCAGCTATACCGCGTCTTTCGGCGCCTTTACCAGTGTCTCCTGGTCCACATCCCAGAACGCGAAAAATCTTCTGGGACATACCGCATATGTTCTGGAAGGCATTCGTTCCCTGGCTGATATTCATCCGATCCATATGCGGATTACGGCTGACGGGCAGATATATGAGGAGGATTATATTTTCGGTGCGGTCTGTAATTCCACGTCCCTCGGCGGTGTCCTGAAGCTTGAAAACAGCGACGTTCATATGAGCGACGGTCTCTTCGAGACGCTGCTGATCCCCTTCCCGGCGGATCTGCTTGCTCTCAACCGCATTCTGAATGCTCTGCGCATCCGTCACTATGATGACGATTCTCTTCAGTTTCTCCGCGCTTCTTCCTTTCTTTTCGAAGGCGGTCCGGACGTCACCTGGACCCTTGACGGAGAAGCAGCCGGTGGCTCCGCCCGCGTCGAAATCCGTAATGTTCACAATGCGATCAGCCTTGTCTGTTAAGCGGAACCGCATATGACAGAAAACCTCAGCGAAGCAATGGCTCGCTGAGGTTTTTCTTCTTGTATGATCTTATATGATAAATAATGTATTATCCTTTGTATCCCAGATCGAACGCTTTCAGATTCATGTCCAGGAACTGTGGCTTGACCACCTTTGCCAGCGCCTTCAGCCACTTTTCCTTCGGGATTTCCGTATGCTTTGCGAAGTGGCCCATCAGCACGATATTCACGGACTTTGCGCTGCCGGCTTCCATTGCGGGCGTCAGCGCGTCGAAATCATCCACGTCAAATCCCTTTGACTTCAGTTCCGCCAGCACGTTTGCAGGATACTCCGCCGCGCCAGTAATGACGGGCATCGGATCGATCTCCTGGGTGTTCACGATGATCTTCCCGCCCTTGCGCAGGCATCCGGCGTACCGCGCAGCCTCCAGCTTTTCAAAGCTGATGATATAGTCGCACTCACCCTCGGTCACAATGGGGCTGTATACCTTTTCGCCGTAGCGCACATAGGTCACGACGCTGCCGCCGCGCTGGCTCATGCCGTGAACCTCGCTGACCTTCACGTCGTATCCCTCATCCGTCAGCAGGGTGCCCAGCAGCCTGGAAGCCAGCAGGCTTCCCTGTCCGCCGACGCCGACGATCATAACGCTTGTTGTTTTCATCCTTCATTCCCTCCAATGGCCCCGAACGCGCACAGCTGGCTGCATACGCCGCAGCCCACGCACAGCGTGTTGTCGATCCGGGCCTTGCCCTCTTTAAAGCTGATGCTCGGGCAGCCCATCTTCATGCACTTTTTGCAGCCGCGGCATTTGTCCATGTCCACCTTCAGTGGCTTCTTCGGCTTCACATACTTCAGCAGCACGCAGGGCCGGCGGGATATGATCACGCTGGGTTCCTCAACCGCCAGTTCCTCCAGCACCGCTTCCTCGCAGGCCTTCAGGTCATAGGGATCCACCACGCGCACCCGGTTGATGCCCAGCGCTTTGCACAGGGCTTCCAGGTTCACCGCCGCCGCCGGATCACCTTTGATATTGTATCCGGTGGTGGGATTCTGCTGATGGCCCGTCATTCCTGTAATGGAGTTGTCCAGAATTATCACTGTGGAGTTCGTCGCGTTGTAGGCGATGTTCACCAGCCCTGTCATACCGCTGTGCATGAAGGTGCTGTCGCCGATGACGGCCACGGTCTTTTTTTCCGTTTCCTTGCCGCGGGCCGCGTTGAATCCATGGATGCCGCTCACGCTGGCGCCCATGCACAGGGTCGAATCCAGCGCGTTCAGCGGCGCTACCGCGCCAAGCGTATAGCAGCCGATGTCGCCAAGCACAGTGATCTTATTCTTCACCAGGGTATAATACATGCCCCTGTGCGGGCAGCCGGAGCACATCATCGGCGGCCGTCCGGGAACGGCGGGAGCCTCACCCTGGGCTTCCGGGATATCGCTGATCGCGACGCCTTCCTTCAGGAACGCTTCGCGGATCGTCTTCTGGCTGAACTCGCCGATGGCGCTGAACAGGCTCTTGCCCGTCACTTCAATGCCCAGTGTCTTCACATGATTCTCAATGATCGGATCCAGTTCCTCGATCACATATAGCTTCTTCACCTTCGCGGCAAAGTCGCGGATCAGCTTTTCGGGCAGCGGATTCGGCATGCCGATCTTTAGCACGCTCACACTGTCGCCGAAAACTTCCTTCACATACAGATAGCTGCAGCCGCTGGTAATGATGCCGATCTCGCTGCCTTCCGCGATCTCGGTCTTATTGTACATACAGTCTTCCGCCAGCGCCTTCAGTTTCTCCGTCCGCTCCTCGACAATGGGATGGCGCAGCTTGGCGTAGCCGGGCATCATAATGTACTTGGAGGGCTGCTTGACGTAGTCCTTCATGGGAACCGCTTCCCGCTCCCCGACGTCCACCACGCACTGGCTGTGGGCAATACGCGTGCACATCCGCAGCAGCACCGGTGTATCGTACTTCTCGCTCAGTTCGAAAGCGCTTTTGGCAAACGCGTAGGCTTCCGCGCTGTCCGAGGGCTCCAGCATCGGTACCTTCGCCGCGATGGCGTAATGCCGGCTGTCCTGCTCGTTCTGGCTGGAGTGCATCGCGGGGTCGTCCGCCACGCAGACCACCATGCCGCCGGTGATACCCGTATAGCTCAGCGTGAACAGCGGGTCCGCCGCCACGTTCAGGCCCACATGCTTCATCGCGCACACGCTGCGCATTCCAGCCAAGCTCGCGCCGAAGGCCGTCTCCATGGCGACCTTCTCGTTCGGCGCCCACTCGCTATGGATGTCGTCATACTTTGCCAGGAACTCCGTGATCTCCGTGGAGGGCGTTCCCGGATAACTGCTTACCAGCCCGATGCCTCCGTTATAAAGGCCCCGCGCTACCGCTTCATTACCAATCAGTAATTTCTTCATTGTCATTAGCTCCTGTTCTGGCTGTCTACCAGTCCCTCGCCGCCATACATCCGGCGAAGCTTCGGCTTCTCGATCTTGCCCGTGGCATTCCGGGGCACCGGCGCCAGGATGATCTTCCGGGGCCGCTTATACCGCGGCATCCCCATGCAAAATTCGTTGATATCGTCCACCGTAGCCGTGGCACCGGGAACCAGTTCCACAATTGCCGCGGCGATCTCACCCAGCCGTGCGTCCGGCAGGCCGATAACCGCCACGTCCTTAATCGGCGGATAGGCTGCCATGAAGTTCTCGATCTCCACCGGATACAGGTTCTCGCCGCCGGTAATGACCACGTCCTTCTTCCGGTCGACCAGGTAGATGAATCCTTCTTCGTCCTGCCGCGCCATATCGCCCGTCAGCAGCCAGCCGTCCTTCAGGGTTTCAGCCGTCGCCTGTGGATTGTTGTAATAGCAGACCATGACGCCCGGGCCTTTCAGGCACAGCTCGCCGACCTCGCCCGGCGCCACCGTGGTGCCGTCCGGACGGATGATCTTCGTCTCCCAGCCGTAGCCGGGAATACCAATCGCGCCGACCTTGCGCACGTTCTCGATGCCCAGATGCACCGCGCCGGGGCCGATGCTCTCACTTAGGCCGTAGTTCGTGTCATACTGGTGGTTCGGGAAGTATTCCAGCCAGCGGTGGATCAGGCTCTGGGGCACCGGCTGCGCACCGATGTGCATCAGCCGCCACTGGTCCAGCTGGTAATCGCTCAGTTTCAGTTCACCGCTGTCCAGTGCGGTCAGGATATCCTGTGCCCACGGCACCAGCAGCCACACGATCGTGCACTTCTCGCTGCTTACCGCCTCCAGGATCGTCTTGGGTCGGGTGCCTTTCAGGATTACGGCCTTGCCGCCGGAGATCAGGCTGCCGAACCAGTGCATCTTCGCGCCGGTATGATACAGCGGTGGAATGCACAGGAAACAGTCGTCCTTGGTCTGGCCATGATGGGCCTGCTCCACCCGCGCGGAATGAATCAGGCTCCGGTGTTTATGCAGAATCGCCTTCGGGAAGCCCGTGGTTCCGGAGGAGAAATAGATCGCCGCGTCATCATCCTCCGTCAGGTCGCAGGTCGGGAAACAGGAACTGCTTTCGTTGATCAGCTCCACCAGGTCGTCCGCAAAGCTGGGGCAGCCGGGGCCTTCAAACACTAATGACACATGCGGGATATTGTCCGCGATCTCCTCCACGCGGCCGATGAATTCCGGCCCGAAGATCATCATGTTGCTCTCGGACAGGTTCAGGCAGTATTCGATCTCGTTGGCGGCGTAGCGGAAATTCATCGGAACCGCCAGGGCGCCGGTCTTCAGGATGCCAAAATAGATCGGCAGCCAGTCGATACAGTTCATCAGCAGGATGGCAACCTTCTTGCCCTTGCCAATCCCGTGGCTCCGGAGCATATTGGCAATCCGGTTCGCTTTTTCATTGAAAACCGCCCAGGTAATCTCCCGGCGGTAGTGCTTCTGTTTTACGCTGGGCTCAACCAGTTCAAAATCATGCCAGGTAACCCTTCTGGTTTCCGGCTGGTCCGGGTTGATTTCCACCAGCGCCACGTCGTCCGGCCACTCTCTGGCATTTCTTTCCAGCAGGTCAATAATGGTCATAACCTGTGCTTCCTCCCGTATTATCCTGGAACAATCTTCACCCGCACGCAGGCGATCATTGTGAATTATGAATTATGAATTATGAATTGTCAACGAAAGTCCATGAAAAGAACAGAAGGGTCGATCTTTCCCGCCCATTCCGGCAGGCTGGTTGTCCGGATCAGCTCCCCGTTGATCGGATGCCGGACCTCCAGCAGGGCGCTGTGCAGGGCGAAGCAGCCCGGGAACGCGTCCGGCAGCTCCGTTCCGTATAAAAAGTCCCCTTTCACCGGGCAGCCGATATGGCTCAGGTGCACCCGGATCTGATGGGTCCTCCCCGTCTCCAGCTCCAGCAGGACCAGTGCGCCGTCTCCCTGTTCCCGCAGCACCCGGTATTTTGTCCGGGACGGTTTCCCCTCTTCGCTCACAATCCGCTTCACCGTCGCGCCCGGCGCCTTGGCAATCGGAAAATCCAGCACGCCTTCGTTTTTTGCCGGCTTTCCGTCCGTCCAGGCCAGGTACCGCCGCCGGAAGGCTGGTGTATGCAGCTGTTTCTGCAGCAGATGTTGCGCATAGGGCGTCCGGGCGACAGCCATAAGCCCGCCCGTTCCCTTGTCCAGCCGGTTCACCGGCCGGTAGATGAAGTTTTCAGGGCATCCGAATCGGGCGTACATCGCGTTCTCCAGGCTGTCATCCGGATGGTTTCGGCTGCTCTGGCTGGCGACGCCCGCCGGTTTCACCGCAATCAGCAGATGCTCGTCCTCCCAGGGGACCTCCACCGGCATATCAAAGGGCTTGAGGGCGTATACCGGCGCATCTTCCGCCCACTCGATCTCTACCGTGTCCCCGGCCGACGCCTTCGCGTCTGTGCGGACGGCTTCCCCATTAAGAAAGATCCTGCCGTTCCACTTGGCGCTCTTCAATGCCGTATAGCTCACGCCCATGCTTCCCCGCAGGATATCCCGTATTTTCCGTCCCGTCTCTTCAGGTTTAACTCTGTATTCCATTGTTTTTTCTGAATCCGGTTTTCTCAAACGCCGGAAAAACCTTCGGATAGACGCCCATCACAACAAAAATGATAATTGCGTACCGCACGCAGCGCACCAGATAGGAAGCCATGCTTCCGTCATTCAGGAAATCTTTGCTGAAAGGCAGTTTCAGTAGGGTATTGATTACATAATACAGCGCGAACGCTCCCGCAACCCGCAGGATCATCGCAAATGCATTCCGTGTATCCTTGAAATCCGTATACTTCCTTTCAAACGGAATCGCCGCGATCATTCCGATTAGCAGGCCCAGCGAGGTATAGTAATCCCGTGTCCTTACAAAGAACAATCCAGGAAGCGCCGTGGCAAGAATAATCAAATGACGTATCCATTCCTTCTTCACGGTCTTTTCAAGCAGCACACAGAATCCGACAGCCAGCAGGCCCAATGCCCACCCGGCCAGCACATCTGTCGGATAGTGCACGCCTACCACAAAGCGGCTAAAGCCAATCAGCAGTGTAACCGCAATTGCCAGCGTCCACATCCATTTTTTCCCTACATCACGTGCCAGTGTAAAATACATGGAGGACGCTGATGCACTGTGTCCGCTGGGAAAAGAATAGCCCTGGGCTGCGATGTCCATAACGTCCGCGTCTGCCTCCACCTTCATCAAAGGCTTGACCCGATCCTGATGGGTAATATAGGGTCTCACACGAAGCACAAGGCTTTTGATCATCGGAAACCAGACGCCAGCAGCTGCAAGAGCAACAGCCATTCTCATTCCCGTTTTTTTTCTGTAGCAGAACAGCACCACCATCATAACCAGCAGCACACCTGTCTCTCCGCCGACAGATGAGAAGGCCTTCGCTATTCCGGTTCCGATCCCGCCGAAGTTTGCCTGCAGCCACTCAATCAGTGATACTTCCCATTCCATTTTTCCTTCGCTCCGTTCAGTCTATAGTCCGAATTATACCGGTGATTATACTCCAAACCTCTCCTTTTGTCATTTGATTTTTCTCTTGACGCTTTCCCGCTGTCATGATAATATAATCGGGCTGGTTAGCTCTGGAGCGATGGCCGAGCGGTTGAAG
>CAMKEI010000026.1 GCA_946411525.1 uncultured Clostridia bacterium
TCTTTCACCTCCTCACGGACTTTTGGCGCTGCTTTCTGCAGCGCAAGGATGTGCCGATTAGGGATTATAACAAAGAAACCATTGGTTTGCAAGGGGAACAAGCGGATTTGTCCAAATAAAAATTTGGGATTGAAACAATCGGTAAACATGTCCCAAGATGTGGTATAATACCCGTATACCGTCATACAGATTGTATTTGTATCCAGGATTCCACACAGGAGGAACATACCATGGAAGCTGCAGATCTGACCCGGTCCCGCGTGCCCGCCGGTAACACCGCGACGACCTGGCTGAAGATCATCGCGCTGGTCTTCATGTTCATCGACCACGCGGGCAAGATGATCTGGCCGGGCATCCCGGAAATGCGGATCATCGGCCGGATCGCCTTCCCGATCTATGTATGGTGCATGATCGTCGGGTTTCACTATACCCGCAGCGTGCCGAAATACCTGCTTCGCATCCTCATCGTCGGCGCAGCCTCCCAGCCGCTGTACTATATCGCCCTGAACCACACCTGGAGAAACCCCAACATCTTCCTGACCCTGTTCCTCGGCCTGTGCGCACTGTGGGGCATCCGGGAGAAAAAGTTCCTGAGCCAACTGTGGGCTCCGGCCGTCGCGATGGCTGCTGCCGTCCTGCTGGGTGCTGATTACGGCTGGAAAGGCATCCTCCTGTTTGTCCTGCTTTACGCAGTGCAGGACAGCCGCCCGGGCATTGCCGCAGTCCTGGTTGCCTACTTCCTGTTCTGGGGCAGCTTCTACAACGTCACAAAAAGCTTCTTCGGTTTCAGTTTCGACGTATCAAAGCTGCCGCGCGTCCTGGCCCAGCCGCTGAACTCGCTGCTGCGGATGGAAACCTACGCGCTGCTGGCGCTGCCCTTTATCCTGATCCGTTTCAAAAAGGATTTGAAGCTTCCCCGGTGGGTCGGCTACGCGCTGTATCCTGCCCACCTGGCTCTACTGTACGGACTGGAGCAGGTCATAAAGTAATCGTTCTTTTGTTATACATCACTACGGAAACAGGAGAAGCCGGCATGGCAGCGGCTTCTCCTGTTTTCATATCCCGGTTTTCCGGGTTTCTTCTCAGTCAAAAGACTCTTTGAAGTGCTTTTCGCAGGCCTTTTCCAGCGCTTTGACGATAATCTTCAGCGCCTTGATCCGGGCATAGTGCTTGTCGTTGGATTCGATGATGTACCAGGGTGCGTTCTCCGTGCTGGTCTTCTGCAGCATCTCGTCCACGGCCTCCTCATACTGGGGCCACTTGTCCCGGTTGCGCCAGTCCTCCTCCGTGATCTTCCACTGCTTTTCCGGGGTGTTCTGCCGCTCGGTGAAGCGGGCCAGCTGGGTATCCTGATCGATATGAATCCAGAACTTCAGGAGCACGGCGCCCCAGTCCGTCAGCTGACGCTCAAACTCGTTGATCTCATTGTAGGCACGCTTCCAGTCCTTCTCCGTGCAGAAGCCCTCCAGCCGTTCCACCATCACCCGGCCGTACCAGGTACGGTCGAAGATGCAGATATGCCCGGTGCGGGGCAGCCTTGTCCAGAAACGCCAAAGATACTGGCGGTTAAGCTCATGGGGCAGCGGGCTGGCGATCGGATGCACATCGAAGCCCCGGGGATCCAGCGGATAGGCAACGCGGCGGATGTTACCGCCCTTGCCGGCAGCATCCCAGCCTTCATAACAGATGATGACAGGGATCTTTTTCCGGTAGATGACATTATGCAGCTCGCTCAGTCGTTTCTGCAGCTTCTTCAGCTCGGACTTGTACTCCTCATCGGAAATCGTCGGGGACAGATCCACATCCGCCAGTTTCGGCATCTTCAGCAGCGGAAACTTCTCCTCGAATGGCTCGCCCACATAGCGTTCCTTTTCCAGCGCCTTGTCAATCTTCTCAACCAGGAGCTTCATCGCATCCCGGACGGCGGTTTTTTTACGCTGCCCGTCCAGCACGTGCCATTTGACGAAATCGTTTGTCTCGTCCATGAACTCATCGTAGGCTTTCAGGAATTTCTTGTACTCCCTGTGCTGCCATAGGTCGTCCTGCGTCACACGCCACTCGGTGTCCGCATTCTCACACAGCGATTCCAGGCGTTCTTCCTGTTCCTCCTCATCGATATGCAGGAATAGCTTCAGCACGAGATAGCCGCCATCCCGCAGCTGGCGTTCGAACTCGTTGACCGCGCGAACCCGGCGTTTGTATTCCTTCCCCGAGATCTCCAGGCGCAGTTCCTTGCGCACGACGGATTCCATCCATCCCGAATCCAGGAAGATCAGCTTCCCGTTTTCGGGGATCGCGGCGGCATAGGGGTACAGGAAGGGGTATCGCATTTCGCTCTCTGGGATGACCGAGGGAGAGACCACATTATAGAACCGGGGGTCGATCTCGCTGATGATTTCCTTGATCAGGCTTCCCTTCCCGGCAGCTGCCCAGCCCTCGATCAGCACCAGGACCGGCAGCTTCTTTTCCCGGATCAGCTGCTGCTGTCCGATCAGGCGGGCGCGGAGCGCCTTGATTTCCTCGTTGAGGATTTCCTTTTCCTCGGGTTTGCTCTTTTCAAAATCCTTTAACATATTCAGTTCTCCTTATGGCAGTCGATATATGCAGTTGTAGCTTGTATGTGCATTATACAGGATTCCGGCAGAAGGAGCAAGCGAAAACCCTCTCTTGTTTTTTTTCAAGCCTTTTCCATATAATGGAGCAAAGAACAACATGGCCGCACAACTGACAACCAAACAAGGAAGGGGCGATTTCTATCGATAAGGCGTTTCCTGACAATTTCCTCTGGGGAGGAGCCACGGCAGCAAACCAGTGCGAAGGCTTCAAAGTGCTGAAAAAGCAGGGCGACGAGATGAAGGCCGGTGAACCGGTCGTCCAGGTAGACCTGAAGGCTGTCGAAGCCGCCGGGTATTCCACCCAGACGATGATTGTCGTCACGGAACCTGCGAACGAAGACGTACCTGTTTCCTACATCCCCTTCGGACCGGTTAAAGCCGGACAGATCATTACAAAGTAACCTGAAAAAACAAATTCAGAGACAGGGAAGCCGCTTCGGGCTTCCCTGTTCTGTTTCTTTTCGTTTCCGCCATAGCCGCTGCAGAGAGGACCGTGCGTCTTATACGCTGCCCCCTGCACAAACCTTCCTCCTGTCCGCAATGCGGCTGAAGATATTGTTAATCTCCTGCTCCCGTCAGGCCGGTTACAACAACGCTGCACTCCGTTACACCGTAATATGCCATGCAGGCCGCCGCGGCGGGCGTAATCCGCTCTCCGGCGATCACAACCGGGACCGCCGGCGGACAACTGACGCAGGCGTCCGCGAGGACGCGGCCGACCGCCTTTTCCACAGGCAGCGTCTCCCGGGGGGAAAGCATTGACTCACGAACGGACAGCACCCGCTCCGGCGCCGGCAGCGCAGGAGCCATATCTTTCAGAGGTTCCCTCTGCGGGATCTCCCGCAGGGTATTCAGCAGGCGCTGCCATGCTTCCTCCGCCGTCTCCGCAGACGGCATGAGCACCAGGTACCGCCGGTCGGCAAACTCGCATTCGACGCCTGCCCGGCGCAGGATGTCCTGCAGCTCCTCTCCGGTGTATCCGCGCGCAGCGGCGTCCAGAGTCAGCTTCATCGGTTCATCTCCGATGAACTGCCAGTCTTCCCGCGACAGGGTCTCCCGGATGTCCCGGATCCGGTCCGCAGCCCGGCAGATCCATTCCGGGTAATCCCCCGCAAGTTCCGCGTTCATCCGGTCCAGGGACTGGAGGATCAGATAGGACGGGCTGGTGGAGGCAAACAGGGACATGGCCTGTTCCGCCTGCTCCGCCCAGCCTGCCGGGGCGCTTTCTGACAGATGAAGATACGCCGCGCCGGTCAGGCAGGAGAGCGTCTTGTGGGCGGAATCACAGCAGGCGTCCGCACCGAGGGTGATCGGATGCCCGTCCTCCGGCAGAAACTTCAGGTAGGCGCCGTGGGCATTGTCCACCAGCAGCGGTGCGCCGTGCCGGCGGCAAATCTCCGCCGCTGCGCGGAGATCCGCCCGCCGGCCAAGATAGTCCGGCGAGGTCAGGTATACCGCCATATATGTATTGCCGTTCAGCCTGTTCTCAAGGGTTTCCGCGTCCGCGCCGCAGGAAAGCGGATCCTCCCCGGGCCCGGGCAGGAGCCAGTCGACCTCAAGATCCAGCAGCGCCGCGGCGGTCATCAGGGTGCGATGGGCATTCCGCCCTGCCAGCAGCCGGGCAGGCTGCCCTTTCTCCTTCGCGTTCAGCAGGGCCAGGCACAGCATTGCCCGGATACACAGGGAGGAACCTTCCGCGGAGTAGACCGTGCGGGCGGCGCCGAACAGGGACGCAGCGTTCTCCTCGCTTTCCCGGATGATGCCCCGTGAACGGTACAGCACGTCCGCTCCCCCGATTTCTGTCAGATCCAAAGGTTCCGGACCGGTGAGCGGCCTTCCCTTGTGACCCGGCATATGCATGCGGACAGGATCTCCTTCCGCGTATGCCCGGACAAAATCACAGATCGGCGTATTCATTCCGTTTCCTTTTCCCCATCGGCCATCTGAGCCTCAACCTGCAGCATGATTGCGCACTCCATGCGCTTGCGGAACAGCTCGCAGCCGTATCCGTACACGCCCCGGACAGAACCGGTCGCATGGTACGCGTTGGCGGCGCAGCCCCCGGAGCAGTACAGCTTCGCCCAGCAGTCCCGGCACTCTTCCCGGGCATAGACATTGCAGTCGGCGAATTCCTGCTGCACGGCAGTATTTGTCACGCCCTGCCAGACGTCACCCAGGCGGAAGGCTTCTTCGCCCACAAACTGGTGACAGGGATACAGGTCTCCCCAGGGGGTGACCGCCATGTATTCCGTGCCGGAACCGCAGCCGGAGATCCGCTTGTAAATGCACGGCCCGCCGGAAAGGTCCAGCATATAGTGATAGAAGGTGAAAGGCCGGCCTTCTTTTTTCCGCTGAAGCATCAGGCGGGCCAGATCCTCATACTGTTTCAGGACAACGGGCAGGTCCTCCTTCGTCAGGGCGGCAGGATCGTTCTCCGCGCAAACCACGGGCTCCATGCTCAGTTCCGTAAAGCCCAGGTCCAGCATGGTCTTTATATCCTCCAGGAAGTCCGGGTTCGCGTGGGTGAAGGTGCCCCGCATATAGTAATTTTTTCCTCCCCGGGCTTTGACAAGCCTCTGGAACTTCGGCACGATCCGGTCCCAGCTGCCGTTGCCGGCATAGTCCACCCGGCAGCGGTCGTGGATCTCCTTCCGGCCGTCGAGGCTCAGCACGACGTTGCTCATCTCCCGGTTGGCGAAATCGATCACATCGTCGTCAATCAGCATACCGTTGGTGGTCAGGGTAAAGCGGAAGTTCTTGCCCTTCTCCTTTTCGATGCGCCGGGCATAGGCGACCAGTTGTTTTACGACATCAAAGTTCATCAGCGGCTCGCCGCCGAAAAAGTCCACCTCCAGGTTGCGCCGGGTGCCGGAATGGGCAACCAGGAAATCCAGCGCCTGCTTCCCGACCTCAAAGGACATGACAGCGCGTTCCCCGTGGTACTTGCCCTGGCTGGCAAAACAATAGGCGCAGTTCAGGTTGCAGGTATGCGCGACATGCAGGCACAGGGCCTTGACCACGCCGGCGGTTTTCTGCTTCAGCTCCCCGGCCATGGGTTCGAACACGTCCGGGGAAAACAGCATCCCCTGCTCCTTCAGCTCCGTGATCTGATCCCAGCAGGCGGCAATCTCCGCAGGGTCCTCCCCGAAACGCGCGGTCATCTCCCGGATGATCTCTTCCCGGGACTTTTCCTCATAGCAGCCGATGATCTCGTAGGCGATCTCATCCACCGCGTGCACGCTGCCGGAACAGGTGTCGATCACGATATACCAGCCGTCCAGATGATAACGATGAATCATGCTCAAATTACCTCAAACATAATAAATGCCGCCAGGCGGCGGCATAAATGATATCCCGGTTGATTACTTCGCGCTTTCCTGCTTTTTGTTCTCGCACTGCTGATTGGCAATGCCGCAGCTGGTCTTGCAGGCGGACTGGCAGGACGTCTGGCATTCGCCGCAGCCGCCCTTTTTGGCGCTCTCGCAAAGATTACGGGTATTCAGGGTCTTAATATGTTTCATGATCATATCCTCCGTCCTCAGATTTCAATCCGTATTCTATCATACGATCCCGCCCTGCGTCAATCGGGCGTTTGTTTTGCCTTCCTCCGCAACTACCAAAATCTGTTTCTTGCGGCAGGAAGCAATGCAAGGTACAATAAACCACGAAAGAAAATGAAAGAACCGGCTGCCTGAAGGAGTACATTCCCGTACATGAAACTGATCCTGCGGTATATCCGCCCTTACCTGTGGTTTATCCTGGCCGTGATGGCAATCAAGCTGCTCGGCACGGGAACCGATCTGCTGATGCCCTACGTGCTGGAGCATCTGCTTGATCACGTGATTCCCGCGGCGCCGGACGCGTGGCCGGTCATCGCCTGGGGCTGCGTAATGCTCCTGCTGACCCTGATCACACGAATTCTGAATATCTGCGCCAACAGAATGAGTGTCCGCGTTGCCCGGAACAGCACCTTCGCCGTCCGCCGGGATCTTTTCCATACTGCCCTGAACCTGTCCGGGAGCCAGATGGACAAAGTCGGCTTGCCCTCCCTGATCTCCCGGATGACCAGCGACACCTACAATGTTCAGAGTTTTGTGCGGATGATCCAGACGATGGGCATCCGCGCACCGATCATGCTGGTGGGCGGCATCATCATCACGCTGACGATGGATACGGGCCTCGCCGCGATCCTCTGTATCATGGCGCCCATCATGATCGTGCTTGTCTGCTTTGTTTCCTGGAAGGGCATCCCGCTGTTCAACGAGGTGCAGCAGCGCATGGACGTGCTTGTCCGCCGGATGCGGGAGAGCATCACCGGCATCCGGGTAGTCAAGGCGCTTGGCAAGGAGCCCTATGAGGAGCAGCGCTACGGCGAAGCCAACACCCGGATGATGAAGCAGGAAGTCAGGGCGAGCGTAATCATGAGCCTGCCCGGGCCGATCGTGACGCTGTTCCTGAATGTGGGCCTGACGCTGGTGGTGCTGATCGGCGCGCAGCGGGTAAACGACGGGCATACGGCCCCGGGCGTAATCCTGGCCTTCCTGACCTATTTCAATATGATCCTGATGGGCGTCATGGGCCTGAACCGGATCTTCATGATGATGTCCAAAGCCAACGCTTCCGCCAACCGGATCCGGTATGTCGTCGACCTGCCGGAAGACCTGACGCAGGTCAGCGAAGCAGAACTGGCAGAAGCCCCGGGCGAAGAGGCACTGATCTTTGATCACGTTTCCTTCAATTATGACGCGGACGATCCGGAGGAAGTCCACGGGCAGTTCCTGGGCGAGCAGCGGCAGCAGTGCCTGCATGACATCTCCTTCCGGGTCCGCAAGGGCGGCAGCTTGGGTATCATCGGCGCAACCGGCAGCGGAAAGACGACGATTGTCAACCTGCTGATGCGTTTCTACGACCCCCAGGAAGGCCATGTCTTTGTGGACGGAAAGGACGTCCGCGGGTATGACAAAGATGAGCTGCACCGGAAGTTCGGCGTCGTGTTCCAGAACGACGTGATATTCGCCGATACCATCCGGGAGAACATCTCCTTCGGCCGGGAGACAGACGGGGAAAAACTGGTCCGGGCGGCAGAGGACGCCATGGCCCGGAAGTTCATCGAGGGTTACGGGGACAGCTACGGCCACCAGGCCGCGATCCGGGGAGCCAATTTCTCCGGCGGCCAGAAGCAGCGGCTGCTCATCGCCCGCGCATTGGCGGCGGATCCGGAGATCCTGATCCTGGACGACGCCTCCTCCGCCCTGGACTACCGGACGGACGCGGAACTGCGCAAAGCGCTGCGCGCGCATCACGGGAACGCCACTACCGTCGTCATTGCCCAGCGGGTTTCCTCCATCCTGTCCATGGATGAGATCATCGTGCTGCACGAGGGCGAAATGATCGGCCGGGGAACCCATGAGGAACTGCTGGCCTCCTGCCCGGAATACCGGGATATCTGCCGGATCCAGCTCAGCGAGGGGGTGCAGTAGATGGCCAGACGCGATACCGTCATGAAGAAGCCGAAGGACACCCGCGGCGCGCTCCGGCGGATGCTTCAGTATCTGGGGCCGTGGAAGTATGTGATTGCGGCGGTCGCCGTACTGAGCCTTCTGAGCAACATCCTGAATCTGTGGGGACCGAGCCTTGCCGGATCTGCGATCCGGGAAGCTGCCGCCGGCGCGGGAAAAGTGAATTTTGACGCGGTAAAACATTACGCCGGCCTGATGCTGCTGTGCTACCTCGGCAGCGCGCTGATCGGTTTCGGCATCAGCCTGATCATGACCGTGGTCAGCCGGCGGGTAGCCCGCCGGATGCGGCAGGATGTATTCGACAAGCTGATGCGGCTGCCGGTGGGCTATTTCGACCGGCATCAGGCCGGCGATATCATCAGCCGGGTCAGCTACGACATCGATGTGATTTCTACCTGCATGGCGACGGATATTGTGCAGATCCTCTCCAGCGTCGTGACGGTCGTTGGTTCGCTGGTGATGATGATCAGCATTTCCCTGCCGCTGTCCGCGCTGACGCTGGTCACGGTACCGGTATCCATCATCTATACCGTGACCATGCGCCGGAAGACGCAGCCACGCTACGCGAAGCGGTCCAAAAGCTACGGCGTGCTGAACGGCTTTGTGGAAGAGATGCTGTCCGGCCAGAAAACAATCCTGGCCTACGCCTATGAGAACCGTGTGGACGAACGCTTCGACGCCATCAACCGGGACGCGGCCGACGCCTTCTCCGACGCGGAGCACTACGGCGTGACAATCGGTCCGACAATGACCGCCATCAATAACCTGGGCCTCAGCCTGATCGCCCTGCTGGGCGGCGTATTGTTCCTGAATGGGCAGATCGACCTGGGGCGGATCTCCTCCTTCGTGTTGTACAGCCGGAAGTTCGCCGGCCCCATCAACGCGGTGGCGGAAGTGTTCAACGAGCTGTTCTCCGCCCTGGCTGCCTCTGAGCGGGTATTCACCCTGCTGGACGAAGAAGAGGAAGGCGCGGATACGGCGGACGCATTCCTCCTGACAAACGTCCGGGGCGACGTCAGCGCCGAGCATGTTGCTTTCGGCTACGATCCCGGACATACAATCCTGCACGACCTGAACCTTGAAGCCCCGGCTGGTGAACTCACCGCCATCGTCGGGCCCACCGGCGCGGGCAAGACGACAATCATCAACCTGCTGATGCGCTTCTACGACCCGAACAGCGGTGTAATCCGCATCGACGGGCATGAAATCCGCACTGCGGTCCGCCGCAGCGTCCGGAGCGCCTACGCCATGGTGCTGCAGGATACCTGGGTATTCCACGGCACGATTTTTGAGAACATCGCCTACGGCAAGGCGGACGCGACCATGGAGGAAGTCGTCGCCGCGGCGAAGGCCGCGCGGATCCACCCCTTCATCATGCGCCTGCCGATGGGTTACGACACGGTGATCAGCGAAGACGGCGGGAACATCTCCAAGGGACAGAAGCAGTTGCTGACCATAGCCCGGGCGATGCTGTACGACGCGCCGATGCTGATCCTGGACGAAGCGACATCAAACGTGGACACCGCCACAGAGCGGGAGATCCAGAAAGCGATGCGGGAGCTGATGAGGCAGAAAACCTGCTTTGTGATCGCACACCGTCTCTCCACCATCGAGAACGCGGACCGGATCCTGGTCCTTCGGGACGGCGACGTGGTCGAGCAGGGTACCCACCGGGAGCTCATGGACCGGAAAGGCTTCTACCACCAGCTGTACGCAGCACAGTTCGAATAGAAAAACCGTCATCCAGTCCGCATGAAAAATCGCCGGCCCTGAACAGGCCGGCGGTTTTTATAAACTATTATTTCACCGCGACTGCGGTGAATTCGCCGGGCAGCGTCCTGTCTTCCCACGCGGGATGCTCGTCAAAGCTTCTGAGCACAAACCCGGCGCCGATTATCGCATTGATGATCTCACTGACAGTATACCGCCTGTAAAGACATTTCGGGAACTGCTTCCGGGTTTCCTCATCGTAGAACCTCGCGTGAGCCATCTCTCCCTCGAACACGTCCGTGGAAAAATAACTCATCGTCGGCGTTTCCAGCTTCAGCGTGTCCATGATTTTGATAAACGGATGGAAATCGCTGCAGATCATCTTCCCTTCCGGCTTCAGCAGGGTATACATGATTGTCATGAACGCGCCGATGTCATGGAAATAGGCCAGGATCCCGCCTTCCATAAAGACCACGTCAAAATACCCGCCGTACTTCCGCAGGTCGATCTCCATGACGTCGCCGACTTCATAGTTCAGGGGAACGCCTGCGGCCCGCGCGGTTTCCGTGGCGTACCGCCGGTTGTCCTCGGAAATATCGAACACCGTGACATCCGCCCCCAGCAGCGCCAGCGGAACCGCCTTCTTCCCGCAGGATCCGCAGATGTTGGCGATTCTCACACCTTCAAAACGATCGAAATAATCCGCGTACTTCCGGAGCATCTTCCGGGGATCTTCCATGTCTTCCCGGGCGCGTTCCTCCGGCGTCCCGTTCTGCCGGACCCAGAAATTGTACGCGTCGTATTCCCATGCCTTCTTATGCTGCCTGCCCTGCTCGTTCATCCGCGCATCCTCCGTTTTCTTCCATGCTGAACCATCAGTAATCCCCGATCATTTCCATCGCGGCGACGCACCGCAGCAGTTCCGGGTCGATCAGTTCCCGGCCGTATGCGTCCATAAAGCGATCCGTCCAGCGGGCTGTGCCGAGATTGAACGACAGCGTCCAGATCCCCCACAGGAGATCGATATGCCTGTCCGAGATCCCGCCGGCTCCGATGTCAATGAACCCGGAAAACTTCCAGTTGTCCAGGATAACATTGGGCAGGCAGTAATCCCCATGGATCAGCACGTCCTTTTTCAGCTGCGGCAGCCCGCGTTCCGCACACCTCCATGCTTCCTCCGCGGACGGGAATTCCCACAGTCCCCGGAACAGCTCCGGTTCGTATTTTTCGTGTTCACGTCCGGAGAGAACGGTTGCCCTGTAGGATTCCAGCCGGTCCTTCACCGGGCAGCCGTCCGCCCGGATCTCATGCAGCATTCTCAACCGCTCCGCCGTCTTATCGCACAGCCGCTCCGGCTCCGCCCGGTACATCGGATGCGTGCAGTCCTCGCCGGGAACACGCCGCGTCAGAAGCCAGTCATATTCATCCGCGGCAATATAGGACAGTACTTCCGCGGACAGCCCCAGTGAATGATAATAGGCTGTCATCACGGCTTCATTCTTCAGTTTTCCGGCGGCATACCGCTTCAGAAACAAACCGCCGTCCCTGTCGATATACCAGACGCGCGCCTCCGGGGAACAGCTGCTGTCGTACACGGCGGCGTCCCGCAGGCAGGGCCGGATCTGCTCCGGAAACAGCGTCGGATCTGCTTCGATTCTGACACGGTTCATATGTGTCCTCCGTTATTTCATTCTTACCGTATTCTACTATGGATCCGGCAGGATTGGAAGAGAACACCGGTCGGCCCGAAGACCGACCGGTGTTTTTGCATTACAGTTCGAAAGAAATAATATCGCTCAGGGTGTCCTCTCCGAAAATATCATTGAAAACAAAGCAGAACAGCATCGGGACCGGTTCGTCATCATCGCTCAGGTCTTCATAGGTGACGGTCATGCCTTCCTGCCAGATGATCTCATCGCCCTCGTATTCCGTTTCCTGGAGATCTTCCTTTCCTTCCTCCTCATAATACATGGTGTACACCGGTACGATTCTGTCACCGGACTGCAGCCTCGTTACATTGCGGATCGGCAGACCGTTGGCGTCATAGCCGGCGTTGGCGCCGATGATCCGGCCTTCCGTACTCCCGGCAGGAAAAACAACCACCAGGTAGGTGTATTCACCGTTCAGCTTCACCGGAATCAGGCTCCGGCGGCTGTGCTCGTTGCTGGTTTGGTCATACAGCGGCACCGGCTGGCCTCCGAAAACCGGCCAGGTCCCGTCGTACAGGCTGACCACCGTTCCGGTATTCCAGTCAATCAGGTTGTTCTGCATCAGGCCAAAGTCGACATACGCCGCTGTGTCATTCTCGCTGATATCCATCAGGAGCATGCCTTCCACATAGTCCAGGTTCGCCAGGTCATCCTGGGAAAGCTGCACCGTGAAGCCGCCCTCGTCATCCGGAATGGTATATTCTTCCGCCTCGATCTCTTCACCGTAGCATTCCGCCTCTTCATCCCAGAAAAGAGAGGAAAGCCAGGAGAAAGGCACAAAGGAGTCCTCAAACTCATAATCGGAGCTGAACTGACTGGTTCCTGTGACGCTGGCGCTGTAGCTGCCGCCGTTCAGCTCGTCGACATATCCGTTCACAAAGCTGACCCAGTTCGGAATCACGCCGGACAGGTCAAACCCGTCCCTGTACGCGTCAAAGGACTCCGCGGTGTCCTGCGGCACCAGGATGGACAGTCCGCTGCAGGCATCCAGGTTCTCCGTCTGGCTGTTCAGGACCACAGCCCGGGACAGGCAGCGCTTCGCCTCGGAAGCAGTATCGGCATCGAACTGCGCGTAGGCGTCCAGTACCGCGCCCAGATCCACCATATCCCAGCTGCCGTCCGCGAAGGAGCCGAATGTGTACATCCGGCTGCGGCCGCGGCGGACAGCGGACAGGTTGCCGGCCTTAATCGCCCCGGACATCACGGAGGCAAATTTCTCCATGCTGCTCTCCAGCGCGCTGATCTCTGACAGTTTCACCGCGCTGAGCGTCAGGTAGTCGTCCGGGTTGTTCTCCAGCCCGGCTTCCATAAAGCTCTCGATAATGCTGCCGCACAGGTCCTCGTCCGAAACGGAAGGATTATCCTTCAAGGTCTGCAGCCAGCCGGTGTAGTACCAGCCGGTTCCGGGCTCCAGTTCCTCGCTGGCGACATAGTAGTCGATATTGTAGTGGGACAGCATCGCGGCCATCTCATAGGTGCCCATCATGCAGGCGTCACAGCCGAAGATGTTGATATGGTATCCCGGCACGGACTGTTCCAGATTGTTCAGCACTTCGTTGATTTCCACAATCGTCAGGCCGTCGTCATCAGCGGTTTCGTCAAAGCAGACGCCGCCTTCCGAACCCGCACCGTGGTCCCACAGGATCACAATCGTGCGGTCGGCAGGATAATTGGTCAGGCCCCAGGTCAGAAACTCGCTCAGGCTGTCCGGGCTGCCCATGGATTTGTTTCCCCAGTCCTCTGTATAGGCGTTCCCGTCCTTGATCTGTACAATCGTCCGGGTATTTCCCTCCAGGAAATCATACTCCCATTGCTTTGCCCCGCCGGCCAGCACAAGCATATTCACATCGTCCCCGAGCTCCGCCCCGGCCATCTCGGCCATGTCCACGCATGCATCCTCCTGCAGGTCGGTGCCGCACATATACACCAGCAGCGTCGTCGTTTCCGCCTGCGCCAGTGCGCAGCCCATAATCAGGATCAGCAGGAAAGCCACCCCGAAACACACCCGTTTTTTCATGTCAGATAATCCTTTCAGTGTTCAGTTTGCACCCGGATTATTATATCGGATGTTCTCTGGCGGTCAATCATCAATTTTGTTTCTCATTGTTTTTTTCTTCTGTACTCTCTTGCAATCATCCCTGATTTCTGTATAATAGCAACGGTTTGTGCTACTGGAAGGCCGCACAAAATAAGAATGGGGATAAGCCCCGAGAGAAGAGGTTGAAAAGATGAAAAAATTGTTTGCCCTGATGCTCGCCCTGTGCCTGATGTGCTCTTGCTGTGCATTTGCAGAAGAAGCAAAAGAATTCAATTGGGAAGAAGTGGAAGCCATCAGTACCCTGCACGAAGGTTCTTTTCAGGCAATTGCCGATACCGGCCTGATTATGTATGTACCGGATTCTTTTGTCGCTGCCGATCTCACTGAGGAAATGATTGCGCAGGGTAACTTTTTCCTGCTGAAGGATGATAATAACTACCGTGTTTCTGCCATGCTCCAGTCTCTGGGCAATATGACTCTCTCCGATTTTGTTGCTGAACAGCTCAAAGCCGGTGCCAATGAAATGGAAGAAGTCGCCGTGAATGGTATCCCCGCAATGTCCTTCGAGTTCGAGGTGAACGGGGAAAAAATTGGTTGCATTGCATTCTACAACGATACGGACAATACTGTGCTGACCCTGTCCTTTGCTCCGGCCAACGATGAAGCATATCAGGAAATCATCGCTCTGATGGTTGGGTCCATCCAGGCTGCGGAATAATCCGGTACTCAGTTTTTAAAAGCACGGTCCACGATGGACCGTGCTTTTTCATGTCTGTAATCAGATATACCTGAATGAGAATTCAAACACCAGCGGCTTTGATACGTCCAGCAGGTACTCCGGATGGGTGCGGGCGCCCCAACTGTCGTCGCCGGCGATGCCCATCTGCTGCATGCTCATTTTCAGCACGGTATAGTTCACCGGAGGCAGCTCGTACCCGTGGGCTGCGTTCTCAATTTCATGGGGTGTCCAGGGCAGGGCGGAGAACTCACCGCCGTTCAGCCACAGTTTCAGTCCCTGCCCCTTTGCGTCTGTTATTTCCGCCCAGCGGATGCCGGTCCGGTTGCCGCATTCCTGCGGCAGCAGGTAAGGCGTAAGGTTCCCCTGCACACGGTAATTCCAGATGCCGAGGCGGGCGCCCTCCCGGCGGTCAGTGTAGTTTTCCAGCGGCCCGAGACCGAAGAAGCGCACGCGGTCAAAGTCCGCGCCGAGCTTTGTGATCATGCCGAACTCCGGCATGTCCCCCAGCTCCTTTACAGGATCGTATACAAGCCGCACATCCACCTTGCCGCAGGGACGCACCCGGTAGGTCACGTCACAGGAAGCGGCGGGCGCTGTGGGCAGGTCGTAGGTCACTGTAAAGGTCACGCTGCCGTCCGCTTCCTTCCGCGGCCGCACTTCCGCATTCCTTTTCCCGGTTTCCCGCGTCAGGCCCGTCATGCAGTATTCGGATGCGATCTTCCACTGGGCGTAGCGCTGGGGCATCCGGTTGCCGTAATCGTTGTTGGTCGGGGCGCGCCAGAAGTTCGGCAGCAGCGGAGCTTTCAGATACTCGGTACCGCCGGCTCGGTAGGAAGTCAGCGCGCCGGTGAGCCGGGAGAACTGTACGCTGAAATCACTTCCCCGCACCGTGATATTCCAGGGGCTGCTCATGCAGAAGAGTTCCCCCTGAAGGCGCCGGTAGCAGCGCTCCTCCTTCACCGTCCACACGCCCTGGCCAAAGGCGGTCTCATATCCAGCAGGCGCCCAGGGTGTATCCTTTCGCAGGAGGAAGGAAACCGTCACCGCATACTCACCCGTCTCTGTCTGTTTTCCGAAGGGCAGCGGATATACCGCGGAAGCAAGCGGCGCCACGTCCGTCTCAATCTCCTCCCGGTCGATCTCCCTGCCATCCCGCTCCAGTACCGCCACGCAGCGGAAGGCCGCGGTAGAGGTGAACATGTGCCGGTTAATGACTTCCATCTTCTCCGCGTCCGGCTTTACGACAATGTTCTGGTAGTTATATTTCACTTCCTGCAGCTTCGGGGTTTCCCGGCCGTCCGCGAAGACGATGCCGTTGCCGCAGAAAATCCCGTCGGTGGGCCGATCGTCCCAGTCCCCGCCATAAGTCAGGCATTCTTTCCCTGAGCGGTCCCGGCTGACCAGGGCCTGGTCGATAAAGTCCCAGATGAACCCGCCCTGGTACAGTTCCTCCTCATACGCCAGTTCCGTATACTTGTGCATGGCACCGTTGGAGTTGCCCATGGAATGGGTATATTCGCAGAGGATGAACGGCTTCTCCCGATGCTCCTGCAGGTAAGCCCGGATCCTGTCTGCCGGGGTATACATCTCCGTTTCGATATCGGTAATCTCCCGCAGTCGCAGGGACGGATCGATATAGTCCACCTGGTGATCACCCTCGTAATGCACGGGACGGGTGGGGTCCAGGCGTTTCATTTCCCGGCTCATGGCCAGGATCACCGGGCCGGTCAGGCTTTCGTTGCCGCAGGACCAGATGATCACGGAAGGATGGTTCCTGTCCCGCCCCACCATGGAACGAACCCGGTCCAGGAGCAGCGGCTGCCAGGCTGTCTGTGCGCCGGGGAACATCTCTTCCTTTCCGATGTATCCCTGCCAGACCATATCCCACATGCCGTGGCTTTCCATATTGTTCTCATCGATCACATACAGGCCCAGTTCATCACAGAGGCGGTAGAGGGCGCTGCTGTTCGGGTAATGGCTGGTGCGGACCGCGTTGATATTGTTCCGCTTCATGATGAGCAGATCCCGGCGGATCTTTTCCTCTGTCACGGCGCGGCCGGTTTCTCCGCAAAAATCGTGACGGTTGGTCCCCTTGAAGACCACCCGGACGCCGTTGATCCGGATAATGCTGTCCCGGATCTCGATCTTCCGGAAACCGATCTGCTGGCAGGCCGTTTCCTTCGTGCCGTCCGGGGCGGTCAGCGTGGCCTCCAGCCTGTACAGATACGGATCCTCCGCGGACCAGAGGCGCGGATGGTCCACTGTCAGAATGCCGGCCGTCTCCAGGACGCCGGAAACCGTGCCTTCGCCCTCCGCGAGGATCTTTCCGCCGTCCTTCAGGCGGACCGAAAGACGTGTGCCTTCCGGCGTCTCCGTTTTCACCTGCCACTGCAGGATCCCCTTTGTAAAAGTTTCGTCCGGCTCCGCCGTGATCTTCATGTTCCATACATGTGCGGCAGGAACGGCGTAGAGATACACGTCCCGGAAAATTCCCGAGAAGCGCAGGAAGTCCTGGTCCTCCAGCCAGCTGCCGGCGCACCAGCGGTACACCCGGCAGGCAAGCTTGTTTTCCCCTTCCCGCAGGGCGTCCGTCAGCTCAAACTCGTGTGGGGTAAAACTGTCCGAAGAGAAACCGATATACGTCCCGTTCAGCCACAGAGCCACACAACTCTCCACGCCCTGGAAGGAAATAAACAGCCGTTTCCCGCGCATGGATTCAGGCAGGCGGAAGTATTTCACATAGCAGGCGACAGGATTGTAATCCTCCGGCAGATCTCCCGGACGAAAATCCCCCATCCCGTCCCAGGGATACTCTGTATTGCAGTACTGCGGCGCACCGTAGCCTTCCAGCTGAATATGTGCCGGCACGCGGATCTCCTTCCAGCCGCGACAGTCGTACTCCGGCCGCTCAAAGCCCGGGATTACCTGCGTGGGATTGACAGCGTGGGTAAATTTCCACAGGCCGTTCAGGGACAGGCGGCACGTGGGAATCACCGCGTGATCCGAATGGGGATCAAGCCTGTTCTCACGAAAAAAACCCGGGTCCTTCAGCCTGCTTTCATCAAAATACATATACAACGCACCTTTCGGTCTGGTTTTTCCGATGAAAACAATATACCACAGAACCCGGGGTTTTAAAAGCGGAACCGTTATCCGTTCGATCTTACCGTATCAATCGTCTCCAGCGTATCCGCGTCGATCTCGATCTCCCAGTAGGAATCTCCGACCTCCACAATGCCGTACCACTCGTTTTCCTCCTCCAGGTAGAAGACCGCCACGTCATCAATCATCTCTTCCGTGACCGGTTGGCCGCCGATCTCGTATCCTTCCCGAAGCGCAATGGAAAACTGCTCCAGGGTCACGGCTTCGGCGTCGTCCATCCGGTATTCCGGCATGTCGCCGGTCCGGGCGTTGACCCAGACCTCCGCCTTCCGCTCGTCCCCCTCAAAGAATGTGAACACCCACCAGGGATCCGCGAAGGGATTGTTGTGCCAGTGGCCGGTATAGAGGGTCACCGCTGTCCGGCAGTCCGCGCAGTCCATATCATACTTCGTGCGCAGGAAGTCCAGCGCCTTCTGCCGGGCTTCCTCCTCCGGGACCGCGGCGGACGCGGGATCTCCGTAAGCCCACTGAAGGACTGAATCCTCCAGGAGCCCGGTCGGCCAGGCCTCGCCGGCATGGTACATCTCCAGCCGCTCCTTTTCCCAGAACAGCAGCTCGTCCAGAACAGGCATATGCTGATGTTTCTGCTCCGGCGTCCAAAACCGGAACGGTCCCAGCTGTTCGGTCAGTTCGCGGTAATACTCATTGATCCCGTAATCTGCGGTGAATCGTCCGGCGGCAATCTCCCTGGCTTCCATGCGTGCCCGGCCCGCTTCGCTGTTTTCGCCGTCCGGATCGATCCGGACCGCTTCCTCCGGACCGCTTTCATACCGGATCTCATACCGGACCCCGGACGCGAGCAGGAAAACGTCCGGCGTCTCATTCTGCGCGTCAATATATATACTGCATACGATCTGTGGCTCCTCCCCCTGCGTGTCCCAAAACCGGATCTCCCAGGAACCGTCTCTTGAAAAAAAGCTTCCCGGATCATCCGCCTTCCGGTAGCTGGACACGATGCAGGTCAGATTGACCAGCGCATCAAAGGTAATCTCCGTCCCGTATTCGGGAATCAGCTTGTAGGCCAGCTTTTTTGCCTTCTCCGCCGAAATGGCCCCATTCCCCTGATCCGGAAGAACCGGTACAGGGGATGAATCCTGCAGGAGTTTCGGGTGCTGCAGGGCAAAATCCGCGTTTACCCGGTAATCCCACAGACGGCTGTCTCCGTACTGTTCCTCCCACTGCGCAACCGTTTCATTCCCGGTCAGGCCGCTTTCCGCGGAAACGGCCGAAACGGCGCCGGCCAGCAGCGCCAGGCACAGCGCCAGGACAATCATCTTTCTCATCAGCAAAACCCTCCTTCGGAATCATACAGAAACAGAACGATCCACTCCCGTGAATCGTTCCGGCCTGCCGGTTTTCAGCGGCAGAAAACATTGTCCGCGCAATAGCAGATCACATGGTTCTCCTGCTGTCCGTAATGCCTGTCCGGATCACAGCGGAAAGGATGCTGCAGGTCCGTCCCGCCGAACCACTGATAAGGCTGATCCTGTTCCGTCTTCCCGTCGCAGATCTCCTGAGCGCCGTCCCGCAGGCAGCGCAGCAGGGAAATATCATCTGCGTCCTGGGCATGACCGTGCAGGATAATATCCGCGCGTTCTTCCAGGAACATCACTCTGTCCAGTTGCTTCACAAAAGCTTCCATCGGAAGGCAGCCGTCCAGCTGCATCCACAGGTGATGGTTCACGCTGTCCCCGGTGAACAGAATCCGGTCCTCCCTGAGCAGAAGCAGAATGCCGCCGGCCGTATGCCCCGGCAGGGCAAACACCTCCAGCGTCCTGCCGCCCAGGCCGATGACGTCCCCGGGAAGAATATCCCGGAAAGGCGGAAAGGTCCGGTTTTTATCCCGCAGGATCTTCAGGAATCCCGGATCCTCCGCGAACGTACGGGCAAGCTCCCGGTCCGCCGGGTGCAGATACGCTTCCTCAAAATACATGTTGCCGAAGATATGGTCCGGATGGCCGTGGGTGTTCACCACGGTCAGCGGTTTGTCCGTGATTTCCCGGACCGCCCGGTACAGATCGTTGTACCCGTTCATGGTGTCGATCACGCAGGCCCGGTCCTCCCCGACCACCAGATAACCGGTTGCCTCATGGGCCTCGTCCATCAGGAAGATGCCGGGGCGTACTTCCCTGATAAACAGTTCCTTTTTCTCCATCTTTCAGCTCTCCTTCCCTTACAGCGGCAGTTCCATCTCGCCGCTCATGAGCTTAAATCCGTATTTTTCATACAGCGGACGGCCCATCGCGGTCGCTTCCTGCGCAATATGACTGATTCCCCTGGCTTTTGCGTCCTCGACCAGAAGATCCAGCGTCCGGTACGCGATCCCTCTCCGCCTGTATTCCGGCCGGGTATACATGTTCATAATATAGGCCCTGTTTCCGCTCGGATTATGATATGTAGGCATTACCTGATAATAACTGATCCCGCCCGCTCCCGCGAAGCAGTCCCCGTCGAAAACCAGATACGCGGTATGCGTTCCGTCCCGGAGCGCCTTGCTGTAATAGGCGCGGGATTCCCGTTCCACCTCTCCCATGTCCGTATCCCCGGACAGGCCGTTGGCCGCGCGGAGCACCTCGATCCGCGTTTCCGTCAGCAGGTCGAGATCCCCGGCGGTTGCTTTTTGATAGATCAGATCCATATCCTCTGCTCCCTGTCCTCAGGATTTCCCTGCTTTTTTCCGGCGGATCACCAGCGCGGTCACGGCCGGCACCGCCAGCACCAGCAGGTAAGGCAGGGCGGCCAGCAGGAAATCGCCCATATCCGTGAAGAACGCTCCGGCTTCCTGCAGGAAACCGGTTTCTTCCGCAGGCGCTTCCTCTGCTTCAGTCACTTCCTCCGCTTCAGGCGCTTCTTCCGCTTCAGCCACTTCTTCCGCTGCGGACATATCAGCCGGTTCCGGTTCAGACGTCGGCGCGGACGTCGGCGCCGGCTCGGGGGCGGCCGCAGGCGCTTTCTTCACGGCAGGCGCCGCGTTGTACACGGCGTTTTTCGCGGCGTATTCCGCTTCCGCCGGTTCCTCAGCTTCCCATGCTTCCTCCGCTTCTTCCACAGCCGCTTCATCGGACAGAACAGGCGCTTCGTATGCGTCCATCATCAGCGGCTCTTCCGCGCCAGCTGACAGCGCGTTCCCGTATACGGCGGCGTCCGCCGCTTCGTCAGCCTCTTCCGCCGCGGATCCGGCAGCGGACACTTCCGCTTCACGTTTTTCCGGCGCGTACGGAACGGAAAGGGACTTTTTCGAATTCCTGTAGAGCAGCGTGCCGCCAATCAGGAATACAAAGGCAGCGGCCACGCTGAGAATCCTTGTCCACCGGACAATGGATTCCGTGTTTTTCGGAGCAGATTCTTCTTCGGCAGACACGTTCCCGCGCGCTTCGCTGCGGACGGCGTTCATCCACCGGTCATGGAAGTCCGCGGGCATGGGCGGGACCTCCTCAGCCATCCGCGCCAGCGCGGCGTCCAGTTCCGCACCCGCCGGCACAGGCTGTTTTACTTCATGTTCCTTCATGGCCGCGGCCTCCTTTCATCTTTTTGGACGTTCCCCGGGGGAGAAAGTTCCCGGTCACCGGACAGGATCTCCTTCAGACGGGCTTTTGCCCGGTTCACCCGGCTTTTGACCGTACCCTCCGATACGCCGAGGGCCCGGGCAGCTTCCTCATAGGGAACCTTCTCCAGCTGGGTCAGGATCAGCGCCTCCCGCTGATCGTCCGGCAGGAGGGTGACGGCCTCCCGCAGGCGGCGCCGCTCATCCTTTGTGACGGCCTGCTCCTCGGTACCGGGAGACGTATCCGCCGGATCAAAACCCTGCTCCCGCAGGGGTTCCACGGAAACGCTCCTGTCCCGCTTTTTCTTCCTCAGCCAGTCCATGCAGCAGTTGGCCGCGATCCGGTACACCCAGCTCTCCAGCGCGCATTCGCCCCGGTACCCGTTCAGGTTCCGCCAGATACGGATCATCGCCTCCTGGCCGCAGTCCTCAGCGGCTTCCCGGTTGCCGGTATAGTGCCAGCAGACGCGCCAGACCAACTGCTCAAGCGGTTCCATCAGCTGCCCGAACGCTTCGGGATCGCCGTTCTGCGCCCGGCGAAGCAGCAGTTCGTCCACGCCGCTCACCTCCCCCGATTCCTTATTATTTCACAATTCATTATTCCTTATGACCTTCCTGATCACCGGTCACATTTTGGGCAGCATGGCGGAGCTCCTGATTCTCCGCCCGAGCCGCCGTTCCACGTAATCCTTCAGGATGCTGAAAGGCGCCGTTTCTTCTATGGTGTTGACCCAGCCGGAGGCGCCGGTAGTCAGCGCCTTTCGCATCCAGCGGACCTGTCCGGGATCCAGCGGCGTCTGGTCCCGGCGGCTCCGGCAGGCACCGCAGCATATACCGCCCTCCTCCGCGTCAAAGAAGAAGGGGCCTTCCTCCTTCAGTTTTTCCCCGCAGAATACACAATGGTTCAGCCGGGGCTTGAAACCCTGGCACGCGGAAAAGTGCAGAAGGAATCCCGCCAGCAGCGGCTTCCATTCCTGATCGGAAAAAGTCAGCCGGGACAGGGTATGGAGCAGGAGCATGAACAGCTCCTGTTCCCCCTGTTCCGGTTCGGCAACCGCTTCAGCCAGGTTCAGCAGCCAGATGCCGCAGGTCAGCCGGTCGTAATCGCTCCGCAGGGGATAAAATGTTTCAATCAGACGGACGGAGGTCACGGTGACGTGTCCTCCGCTTTCATGCAGCATATAGTCGCCCAGCGCAAAAAGCTCGCCTGAGTTCAGATTGTGAGACTTGGGTTTGCGGCAGTTCCGGATGATCGCGTCGATCCGTCCCCGGGACGGGGAAAGCAGGGTTACCATCCGGTCGTTGTCCCGGTAATTGACGTGCCGCAGCACGATCGCCGTATTCTCTGTCTGGATCATGGTATCCTCTTGTCTGTGCGGAATGAATCAGAAGCGCAGCGTCTCATGAATCACGGATGGATCCATGTGCTTCAGATCCTTCGTGCCGGTGCGGATCATCATCGCCTGCAGCTGTCCCGTCGCTTTCCGCAGAGCTTCCCGGACGCCTTCCGCGCCATTTTCCCTGAGGGGAGCCATGAGGGCTTTGCCCATGGTTACGGCGTCCGCGCCGCGTGCCAGCGCCTTGAAGGCGTCGAACCCGGTTTCCATACCGCCGTCCGCAATCAGGATCAGGTCGTGTCCGACCGCCTTCCGGATCTCCGGCAGGATCATGACCGGCGGCACAGCATACCGCATCAGCCCGTTATGATGGCTGAGGATCACACCCGCAGCGCCCAGATCCCGGCAGCGGATCGCATCCTTCACGCTGAGCGCGCCTTTGATGAAAAACGGCAGTTTCGAGGCGCGGATATACTTTTCCAGTTCCGCCAGGGTCGGCTGCTTCATCTGCAGCCCGACGACCACGGAATCCTCCGCGTCGTCCACGTTCACCGCGTGCTCCACATCCATGCCGACCGCGGCGGCGCCGTTCGCTTCCGCGTATTCGATCCGGCTCAGGATTTCCCGCTCGTCCGCGTAGGGCTTGATGATTTTCATCGCCTTCGCGCCGGTGGAAAGCACGGCGCCCAGTTCCTCATTGCCGCCCATGCCGATGCTGACGCAGGCGCCGGCCTGTTTCGCGCCTTCCGCCATGGAAACCAGATCCAGATGGCTGAGCGCGGCGGTCATGATCGGGGTTTCGAACGTCTCTCCCAGGAAACGGAAAGCCGTATCCGGGCGGACCGCGCCGACAATCCGGCTCTCCACGAGCAGGGAATCCATGTACATCCTGGCGATCTGTACGGAATCGCCTCTGGCTTCATAAATCATAATCATTCTCCTGTCATTTTTCGATTCAGGTCGAAGGGGTTTCAGGGAGCGGCCGGAAAGCCCCCCGGATTATTCTGTCCTCAGCGCCACCACCGGATCCTTCCGGCTGGCGATACGGGACGGGATAATCCCCGCGATCAGGGTCAACAGCATGGAAATGCAGACCAGGATCGCTCCGGCCGCCGGCGGCAGGGCCGCGATATCCGGAATCCCCGTAAGATTGCCGAGGATGATATTGGCGATTACCGTCAGCCCAAGGGTCACCAGGATGCCGATCACGCCTGCCGCAAAGCCCACAATGAGGGTCTCCGCGTTGAAGACCCGGGAAACGTCCCGGCGGCTCGCGCCGATAGAGCGCAGGATACCGATCTCCTTGGTCCGCTCCAGCACGCTGATGTAGGTAATGATCCCGATCATGATCGAAGAAACCACCAGCGAGATCGCCACGAAGGCAACCAGCACATAGGAAATCGCGTTGACGATGGTGGTTACGGAATCCATCAGCAGCCCCACATAGTCCGTATAGCGTACGGCGCGCTCTTCGCCGGCCTGCACGTTGTAGGCCTCGATCTTCGCCGTGATCCGGTTCTTGGATTCAAAATCCTTTGGATAAATCAGCACAGAGGCAGGCTTGTCCGGATCGCTTACGCCCATCTTCTCCAGATTCGCCTGCAGGGAATTGCCGCTGATCATCATAACGCCTTCGCCCACGAACTGCTTGAGCAGGTCCTTGGTCAGGAACATGCGGTATTCCTCCGGGATCATGCCCTTGGGAATCAGCCCCTTGTCCTCCAGCATCTCCATGAAGTCGTTAACCTCCATGGAGTCCAGCAGGGACAGGGCGTCCTGCTCCACGGAGGAGAAAGGCTGCCCGGTGAATACGTCCGTATCCGGCATAGCCATCTGAGCCCGGACAATCTCACTGTTCTGCAACTGATCCAGTACCCAGTCCACCAGTTCACTGCGATACCCGATTCCGCCGCTCTCAGAGCCGAGCCCGTTCTTGGTCGGCTTCAGGATACCCACAATCTTCAGTTCCAGGCCGTTTTCCAGTTTCTGTGCGATATAGTCCGCGTCCCCGGAACGGTCCGACCACAGCGAACCGTAACGTTCATACACATCCGTGTTCAGCAGCAGCCTGAAGCACATGCCCATCAGATCCTCATAGGAAAACTCCAGTTCTGTCGTTTCCAGAGCGACGCCGTGCATCAGCTGATCGAACTGATCCTTCAGCTCGCTCTGGTCCCGGATCCCCAGGGAATAGAGCGTATAATCGCTCAGCTCATTCCGGTCGTTCAGGATGATGACTACCTCGTCCATCTTCTCCGGCATGCGGCCGGTCAGGACAGCGTACTGAGAACGGATCAGTTCATCATTGTCCAGCATGGGCGTGAACACGTCCATCCGGCGCGCCGTGGTATTCATCATGGTCTCCTGGATGCCAGTTCCGGATCCCATCATACTCATCATGTCGGACATGCCTGTGGCTTCCATGACAGTGGAAGGATTCACCTGTACGGGTTTCTCCAGGTCCGTCCGGTAGATCAGGAGCGGGGTATTGTATTCATAACTGATGCCGGAGACCAGGGGGGTAATCCCCGTCGCCGGATCCTCCAGCCAGGTCTTGAAAGCAGCCAGGTTGTTCTCCGTCACGCCGCTCATCCAGGAACTCATCAGCTGGGTCATCCGGCTGCCGGAATAGATTTTTCCGTCCTCACGTTCTTTCCCTTCCAGGTCAATGTCCATGAGGCCGGCCACCGTGTCCGTCATGTCCACGGTTCGCTCGTCAATCTCCAGGGGATAGGAAGACAGCGTATCACGCTGCACCCGCTCGATATACCGGTTTACGCCGTTGGAAAGGCTGAGGATCAGCGCGATACCGATGATGCCGATGGAACCGGCAAAGGCCGTCAGGATCGTGCGGCCCTTCTTGGTCATCAGGTTGTTCAGGCTCAGGTTCAGCGCGGTCAGGAAGCTCATGGAAGTCTTCCGCTGCGCGGGCGCCGCTTCAGCCGGCGTCTCCGCCGGGGCGCGCTCCCCTTCCGCGACGCTGTCGCTGACGATCTTTCCGTCCAGCAGGCGGATAATCCGGGTGGCATACTGGTCCGCCAGTTCCGGATTGTGAGTCACCATGATCACCAGGCGGTCGCGGGCAACCTGCCGCAGAATCTCCATGACCTGGATGCTGGTCTCGCTGTCCAGGGCGCCGGTCGGTTCGTCCGCCAGCAGCACCTCCGGATCGTTGACCAGCGCGCGGGCAATCGCGACGCGCTGCATCTGGCCGCCGCTGAGCTGATTGGGTTTCTTCTTCAGCTGATCCCCGAGACCGACCTGCTCCAATGCTTCCGTTGCCCGGCGGCGGCGTTCCTCCCGGCTGACGCCGGACAGGGTCAGCGCCAGTTCGACGTTGGCCAGCACGGTCTGGTGCGGGATCAGGTTATAGGTCTGGAAAACAAAGCCTACGGAATGGTTCCGATAGGTATCCCAGTCCCGCTCCGTAAACTGTTTGGTCGATTTTCCACGGATCACCAGATCCCCGGTGGTATAGCGGTCCAGGCCGCCGATGATGTTCAGCAGCGTGGTCTTGCCGCAGCCGGACGGCCCCAGCACGGCAGCGAACTCGCTCTCGCCGAAAGAGAGGTCGATACCCCGGAGCGCCTCGACTTTTGCGTCCCCCGAGGCATAATCTTTCGTGATATTCTTTAAAACCAGCATATAATCCCCCTGACAGTCAGAGTAAAAGTCCATACTTATGCAGTTTAATCATACCATTCATCCGTTCGATACACAATAAACAACGCGAATCCTTCACATAAGATTCATCCTGTGCCATCATCACAGACGGCTGCGACGATATTTAGCCAGTGCACTCTTATACTGGGTCAGCAGAATCATCACATCGCTGTAATTCATGTTTTCCTCTTCGTCCTCCTCCGTGCTGATCAGGCCAAGCAGTTCCGCATACGCCTCACCCTGCATCATTTCCTTCAGCGGCATCAGCACCTTGTTGATACTCTCTGCCTTGTACCGGTTTATCGGCATATCGACCCGCTTACGCGTCTGCTGCCTGAACTCGTTATACAGGCCTGTGAAAAATGTGCTGTACATTCCGTATGTATCGTTATCGTATATATACTGTTCTTCTTCGGCTGTCATGATTCCGTCCATGGTTTCTCCTCCCCTGCGGAAAAATTTATCATAATTGTCGTTCGGGTACATCAGACCCGGCATCGCCTCAATCCTTCTGCCGATGTTGACCCAATCCGGGGCATTATACTTTTTTTCCCTGTCATACCTGCGCCTTGTCAGGTACTGAACATATTGATTTCCGTCTTTTTCCCGGAAACGTATTTTTCCGGAAACGTCTGGTATTTTAACCGGTTCCTGTGTCAGCACTGCGGTTCCCTCCTGTCAATCGGAATCGTTTTGAGAGGAACTTTTTTTGAGAGGAACTTTTTCTTCCGGCTCTCCGTCGATTTCCAGTCGTATCCGTGCTGCAATCGCATCCAACCGAGCCCGAGCCTCTTCCCGGTTTACCTTGTCATCCTGAATTCGGATCCTCTCCTCCGGTTTGCCCATTCCCCGATCCAGAATCACAGCGATCGCCTGTACCCTGGCCAATGGATTAATGTTCTCATTCGTCATAATATCGTGCAATGCGTCCAACGCGTCCGGAGCCATGCGAAGAAAATCCTGGCTCACTTTTTCCTTCAGCTGTGCCGATGAATTGTTTGCTTTACCCATTGCGAATCATCCTCCAGTATATTTTTATAGAAAAAACCCGGACTCATTTGTCCGGGTCAATCCTCTCAGTGTAATTATCTCAGATACGAGTCATGCATGCAATATGCAGAACTGCGCAGAACCGTGCAGGCAGAAAAGAATTTAAACACGTAAAAATATATTCCATATCATCCTGCTCCATAACATGAGTATTCCGTGACCTCACAATGTCCGTCTTCATAAAGGATTACGGCGATACTGATACCAAATGTAAAACTGGGATCCAACGGCTTTGCTTCAATGAACAGATACTGTTTGTCTCCGACGTCAATCATTTGGCGAAGACGGATCGGTTCCACGAGATCCAGAATACCCGGGGCAGCTTTTTCTATCCACTCTGTGGCCTGATTCTTTGCCTGCTCCCATCTGCCGGCGTCCAATTCAGATCCGTTCTTTCGGACACCCACTGAAGACCATCTGGTATCAGAATCCGGAAAAGAAAGCTGTTGGATCACACCGTTGCTCAGAAAACTGGCGCCATACAATTCAATATAATCATCGTCAAAAACAGTGCAATGCCAGCTTTCATCATTTTGATCAACCTTGATCTCCCAGGTTCCCTGAGGAAGCGGACCGACGCCCATCAAAGAACATAATTCCTCCGCATAGGCTTTTGCCTCTTCCTCGTTATAGATTATCTTCTGCGGAGCAAGCAGGGGTGCAAGGTATTTCCCGGTCGGGTCGCTCCATGCAAAAGGTAGATCATTATCTTCGTTAATGCGTAATGCGGTTAATAGTACAAAGCCTCTCACAAGTCTGTCCGCGGAGCTCTCAATGTATGCCCAGTCTCCCATTGATGCCAGATACAGAACCGGAGTATCTGCCGGTATGGTACACAGCGCCGATTGTGAAAACAGAGGGTCGTCAGTCATCACAGTGTCTGACATAACAGTAGCGTCACGGTTTGCAAAATCCAGATCATCAACGCTTGCCTTTTTCGGCAGCGCTTTCTCCTGGATCCAGCCGATCCGCATAATATGAGAGCTAAGTGGAAAATTTTAGCTCAGGAAATATATCTTCCTCTGCTTAAATAACCATATATCAAAACAGCGCATACGTCCGGCAGGACGTATGCGCTGTGGTAGATTGGGTTTATTTGACCAGCATAGCCAGGAGTTTCCGGCTGCGGTCGAGGAAGGCAGTAATCTCCTCCGCCTCAAGGGGCTGGGCCGCCATACGGGCCAGGTCATATACCTGGCAGCAGAGCATCTTCGTGGTTTCATTCTCCGGATCCCGTTCGGCCAGGGCCTGTACGGTGGCGTTCCGGCGGTTCAGCACAAGGGTGAAAGTGTCCGGCATCGGGAATTTTTCGCCGTAGAGGCGGCTCATTTCCTTGTACCGGCGCATCTGCTCGTCCTCAGTAACCATGGCAGTCATGTCCGCATCTCCGAGGGACTCCAGCTTCACTTCCAGGTTCTCCTTGCCGAGGGCACCGCGGAAGAGCGTCTGCAGCTTCTCCGCGTCCAGCTCCTTCCCTTCCTCGGACTCCTCCTTCAGGCCGTCGATGTCCGCGTCCACACGGGCGAAGGTCACCCGGTCCTCCTCCTTGCCCTGATACTCCATGAAGGACATGAAGTTGCCGTCGATCAGGGTGTTCATCACCGCGACCTCGA
>CAMKEI010000027.1 GCA_946411525.1 uncultured Clostridia bacterium
GGATGCGCGTGGTGAACAGCAGGGTCGCGATGGCCGTGCCCACGATGTTCACCAGATTGTTGCCGATCAGGACGGTTGTAATGAGACTGTCGTATTTTTCAAGCAAAGCGAGCGCGATCTGTACCTTTTCCTTCCGGGGGCCGTCCACGGTTTTCAGTTTCACCCGGTTACAGGCGGAATAGGCTGTCTCCGTTGCGGAGAAAAACGCGGAAAGCGCGATACACAGGATCAGGGCAAGCCATAAACCCATGAAAACATTCAATCCTTTCAAGATGCTCAAAACATAATCATCGTTCCGCGCTCTGCGAAACAAAGGGATTATATCATGTAAACCCTTGATTTGCAACAATGCCGGCGGTTGTATAATCGTTCCGGATATGATATCATGACGTATGTATGGACATCGATCAATATCCGGAGAGGAGGCGGAGCCTTCATGGCCTTTGCTCCCCGCATCGACCGCGCCGTGCGCTACGCCTGCTCGGTCTGTGCCGATCTGCAGATCAGCCGCCTGCCGGTGGATCCTTTTCATGTAGGAGAGCTCGCCGGCATCACCATGATGCCCTACTCAACCGTCCTGGCCAATCCGGGCTGGTTCCCGGACGATCTCCCCGGCCAGATGCAGATGAATCCCGTCCTGACCCTGTCCTATCCTTCCTTCTGTATCGTTTACCGGGACGACTTTGCCGACCCGGACCGTCTGCGCTTTCCGGTCAGCCATGAACTGGGGCACATCTTCATGAACCACTACCGGGATTTCCCGGACCAGATGGAAGAGGAACGCGTGCCCAGCCCGGTCCTGGAAGCAGAGGCGGACGCCTTTGCCCGGAACCTGCTCGCGCCGGTGCCGGTCGTGGACGTAATCCGTTTCAACCGCCCGAAGCAGGCGCGCGGCACCGTCTTCGGCCTGCCGCGGAGTACCTGGGTCTCCCGGCTTGACGCGCTCTCCCTGGACAGGTCCTATATGGATGAGGATATGGCGAACACCCTGATCTGGCTCTTCCATGACTATCTGCTGGGCCGCAGGTGTGCGGCATGCGGCCATGTGTTTACCGATGAGGCGCAGGAAGACCGCTGTCCTGCCTGCGGCGCTGCCGGTCCGGACTGGAACCTGTAATGCGGAATAAACGCCCGTATCCCGGCCGGGCCGAAAAATAAGTACGGCTATTTTTCATTTGTTGCACTGTACTTTCCCCTCCCTCTGCAATAAAATGATGCTGAACCAAAGCACAAGAAAGGAGGCAATCGTATGGATCCGTTCGCACTGAATCTGATCATGATCATCGGTTTTGTGATCGGTTCCGGCCTCATCATCGTCGAAGCGTTTATCCCCGGTTTCGGTATTGCGGGGATCAGCGGCGTTGTGCTGGAAATCATCGCACTCCGCTGCTGCTGGCTGCTGCACGGTACCATCCCGACGCTGCTCGCCCTTGTGGGTGTGCTGCTGCTGATCGGGCTGGCCGTCTTCCTCTCCTATCGCAGCGCCATGAACGGCAGGCTCAGCAGGAGCCATCTCGTTCTGAACGACACCGAAACCGCCGCCGATGAGAGCAAACCGGATCACTGGATCGGTATGGAAGGCGTCGCGGTCACCGCGCTGCGTCCCGCAGGCCAGATCGAGATCGACGGTGCCCGCCTGAACGCCGCCAGCACCGGAGACTTCATTGAAAAAGGCGCTCCCGTACTGGTCACCGGTATGGAAGGCGACCACTACGTCATCCGCCGGAAGGCGTAACCGCGGAATTCCCGGCCGCCGGACCGGCTGCCGCGGAGAATCTGTAATTCATTGTTCCTGAAACCATATTTTAAGGAGGTACTCTTATGTCTACCGGTTTTCCCATTCTGATCCCGGTCATCGTGGTCATTGTCGTGATCGCGCTGGCGATCTTCCTGCACTTCGTTCCCATGGGCCTGTGGATTTCCGCCCTGGCCAGCGGCGTGCACATCCCGATCAGCGCGCTCGTCGGTATGCGGATCCGCCGCATCCAGCCCCAGCGCCTGGTCTATCCCCTGATCAAGGCCAACAAAGCCGGCCTGAACCTGACCATCAGCCAGCTGGAAACCCACTACCTGGCCGGCGGTAACGTGGACCGCGTCATCAACGCCCTGATCGCCGCCCAGCGTGCGAACATCGACATGGCCTTTGAGAAAGCCTGCGCCATCGACCTGGCCGGCCGCGACGTGTTCCAGGCCGTCCAGATGAGCGTTACCCCGAAAGTCATCGAGACCCCTGTGGTCGCCGCTATCGCCAAGGACGGTATCGAGCTGCGCGCCAAAGCACGTGTGACCGTGCGCACCAACATTGAACGCCTGGTCGGCGGTGCCGGTGAAGAGACCGTTATCGCCCGTGTCGGCGAAGGTATCGTTACCACCGTTGGTTCCGCTGAAACCCACAAGCAGGTGCTTGAGAATCCTGACCTGATCAGCCGCACCGTGCTGGACAAAGGTCTGGACGCGGGCACCGCTTACGAGATCCTTTCCATCGATATCGCGGATGTGGACGTGGGCCGCAACGTCGGCGCCCAGCTGCAGATGGACCAGGCCGAAGCCGACCGCCGCATCGCCCAGGCGAAGGCGGAAGAGCGCCGCGCCATGGCTGTCGCCCGCGAGCAGGAAATGAAGGCTTCCGTGCAGGAGATGCGCGCGAAGGTGGTCGAGGCCGAGGCCGAAGTGCCGCGTGCCATGGCGACCGCGCTGCGTGACGGCAAGCTCGGCGTCCTGGACTACTACCAGATGAAAAACACCATTGCCGATACCGAAATGCGCGAATCCATTGCCAAGGCAAGCGCGCCCCAGACCGCCGCGGCTGAAACCGCTCCCCGTAATAAAAAATAATGATGAATAATGAATTCATAATTATGGATTGATAAAAAGGAGGTGTCAGCATCCGATGGATTTCCCGCCCATTCTCGTTCTTGCGATCGTCTGGCTCCTCATCGGGCTGCCGCTGTCCAAGCTGAACAAAGCGGCAAAAAAGCAGCAGGCGGCAAAGTCCGGTACGGCTAAGCAGGCAAAGCGGGCCTCGAAAACGCCGCAGAAGGAAGTCAAGGGTACGGATGCCTATACAGCACCTGAACCTGCCCGACCGACGGTTCTGCAGCCCTCGATCACCTTCACCGAACATGACGATTCGGTGTATCAGGGCAGCCTGAACGCTGTTACCGGCGAAGGCTACGATCCCTGTCACGACGAACAGCTTGCGCCCCTTACGCTCGCTGAAACCGCTGCACCCGCCGTGGAGGCGGCGCAGCCCGGGCTGCAGCTGTCCTGGACAGGCAGCGACATCGTCCGCGGCTTCGTCATGAGCGAGATTTTAACCAGAAAACAGTAAATCCAAAACAAACGAAGGATCGGCAGCAATGCCGGTCCTTTGTTTTCTGTCTGTCCATCCATAATTATGAATGATGAGTGTTTTCAGCTGTGGTCCGTTTCATAAGTCAGGTCCCGGGTTTTCCGGACCCGGCTTTTTTTGATCCTTTTTTCCAGTTCTTCGTTAAATTCTGCCGGATCCGCCGGGATCTCCACCCGCCTGCCGGTCCAGCCGGACAGATGGATCGCATTGGACAGCTGCAGGGCCCGCAGGCCGTCCTCCTTCTCCGCCACCAGGCTCTCTCCCCGCAGCAGGTGCGCCGCGAAGGCGTTGATCACGCCGTAATGCTGGGGATTCTCCCCGTCGGTTTCCAGATCGTACACCTCCGGCTCTCCCCGATACCAGGGATCATCGCTGGTAAAGCAGATCTCCCGCTCGTTCACACCCAGCCTCCAGACCCGAACCCGGCCGTCCTCGCAGACCAGCTTGCCCTTTTCGCAGTCGATCTCCAGCCGGTTCGTGCCCGGCAGGTCGCCGGTGGAGGCCACGAACACGCCCGTGGCCCCGTTTTCAAACTCCAGCAGCGCGCTGACATCGTCCTCCACCTCAATGTGGTGCCATTTCCCATCGCTGCACCGGGCAGCCACCGCTTTAGGCAAGCCGCACAGCCAGATCAGCAGGTCCAGCTGGTGGGGGCACTGGTTCAGCAGCACGCCGCCGCCTTCCCCGGCCCAGGTCGCCCGCCAGGAACCGGAATCGTAATACCGCTGCGTCCGGTACCAGTCGGTGATGATCCAGCTCATCCGCTTGATCGCGCCCATTTCACCGCTGTCCAGCAGGTGTTTCATAGCTCTGTAGACGCAGTTGGTCCGCTGGTTGAACATAAAGGTCAGGGTCTTCCCGGCCTTCTCCGCCGCCCGGATCATTTTCTCTGCCCGGTCCGCCTGCACCGCTGCCGGCTTTTCACACAGCACGTGCAGCCCGGCTTCCAGCGCCGCGACAGCAAGCGGTTCATGCTGGTAATGAGGAGCAGCGATCAGCACGGCCTCGCAGCAGCCGCTGTCAATCAGCGCCTGCGTGTCCGCGAAGACCTGCGCGCCCGGCAGCGTCTTTTCCGCCCAGGCCCGGCGGTCCTCCCGGGGATCCGCCACTGCCGTCAGGCTGATCTCCGGGCATTTCCCGCTCAGGATCAGCCGGCAGTGCTCACTGCCCATATTGCCGATGCCGATGATACCTAAACGAATTGTTTCCATTGTCGTTCCTGTCTTTTATTTGATGCGGATGGCTTTTTCCTGGGCAAGCAGGCTCAGTTCCGCCGCCTTGAAGGCGTGATCCTGAGTCATGGCTTTTTCCGTGCGGTTCAGGCAATCCAGGATCAGCTGGCCGAAGAATGGATAGCCCGTGGCGCCTACGGCGTTCACGTATTTCTCTCCCTGGTCGTTCACCACGAACACGTGCCCGCCGCCGTCCTTTTCGGAGGCCAGGTTCACATATTTCCGGATCTCGATAAAACCCTTGGTTCCCTGGATGAACATCCGTCCGTCGCCCCAGGTCCGCAGGCCGTCCGGCGTGAACCAGTCCAGCCTGAAGTAGCCGGCGGAGCCGTTGGCGCCGGTCAGCTGGGCGTCGCCGAAGTCCTCCAGTTCCGGATATTCCGGATGGTCGAAGTTCGCGATCCGGCTGGAGGTTACCGTCGCTTCTTCCTCTCCCGTGTAATAGAGGAACTGCTCAAACTGGTGACTGCCGATGTCGCAGAGAATGCCGCCGTACTTTTCCCGCTCGAAGAACCAGGCGGGCCGTCCCGGGGCGCCCAGGCGGTGAGGCCCGAAGCCCGTCACGCCGATCACCTTGCCGATATCCCCGCTCTTCGCGATATACCCGGCCAGGATCGAACCCTCGTCGTGCAGCCGCTCGGCATAGTAGACCATGTATTTCTTCCCGGTATCCTTCACCTTCTGCCGGGCGGACGCCAGCTGCTCCAGCGTGGTGAAAGGCGCCTTGTCGGTAAAGTAGTCTTTGCCCGCGTCCATAGCCCGCAGGCCCAGGGCGCATCGCTCGCTGGTCACCGCGGCGCCGGCGATCATATGGGTTTCCGGATCGTTCAGGGCTTCCTCCTCGCTGTTGGCCGCCCGGGCCTGGGGGAAGGCCTTGAGGAAGGCCGCCACTTTCTTTTTATCCGGGTCATAGACGTATTTCAGCGTGCCGCCGGCTTCCGTCAGTCCGTTACACATGCCGTAGATATGGCCGTGGTCCAGCCGCACCGCGGAGAAGACAAACTCCCTGTCCTTTACCACCGGCTGCGGTTTCCCCTTAGGCGCGTAGTTCATTCCGTCCGAAACGTTCATTTATTTTTCCCCTTTCCGGAAATTTCCGAAGCTGAGATCGCCCTCCTGTTCTCCCACGGAGGCTGTCTTCTCGTAGAAGTGGGGCACCGCCTGCCGGATGCCGTCCACCGTATAGAATGGATCGTCCGGGGCGATGGGCAGCGCCACAGTCTGTCGTGTGGATCCGGCCTTATAGATCGCGGTAATCAGCTCGATGGTCCGCCGACCGTCTTCTCCCGTGATCGCGACCTCCCCGTCTGTCTCCAGCGCCGTCAGCACGTTCTCCAGCTGACCCACGTGCATTTCATAGGGCAGCGGCGGCAGCGAAGCAAGATACTTCTCCGCCTCCTGTGCGAAGGTTTCATCCGGCTCCGCCAGGGGGAAGCCGTTGGGCTGAGGCTGTGAGCAGAACACGTCATAGGGGAAGGCGATCTTCGCCTTCTCGCACTGGAAGATCAGGGCCTGATCCTCCCCATGGTCCACCACGGAGGCGGTCACCACCGCCAGCGCGCCCGGATACTCCGCGACAGAAACTGACAGGTCCTCCACCTCGGCGTTGTCGTGCCCGGTGTTGGCCAGTACGCTGGTCATTTTCTCCGGTGTGCCCATCATCCAGCCCAGCATGTCGATATGATGCACCGCGTGGTTCAGCGTGCACCCGCCGCCTTCCTTCTCCCAGGTCCCGCGCCACCACAGGTCGTAGTAACTGTGGCCGCGGAACCAGAGGGAATTCACTGTCACATGACGGACCTTGCCCGCCATGCCGCTGTCCAGCAGCGCCTTCAGATTGCGCACCGGCAGGCGGAAACGGTTCTGGGCGATGATCGAAAGCTTTCTCCCGCTCTCATCCCGGGCCTTCAGCATGGCGTCGCACTCCTCCAGGGAGGCAGCCATGGGTTTTTCGCATACTGCGTTCTTCCCGCTCTTCAGGGCGTTGATCGTGATCTCCGCGTGGACAAAGGGCGGCGTGCAGACATCCACCAGGTCGATATCAGTCCGGTCCAGAATCTCGTGATGATCCAGGAACACATCTGCGTCCAGGCCGTACTGTTCCTTGACTTTCTGCGCTTTTCCGGGGATAATATCCACAAGCGCGGCGATACGGCACCGCTCCGGAAACTGAAGATACGCCTTGATGTGCGCGTGGGAAATCCCGCCGGTTCCGACGATGGCGATCCGAATCATATGCTGTCCCCTCTTTTTGATGAAATCACTTGCTGCCCGACCCGTGACAGGAGGCTCGTCCATGCAGGCTGACATGACACAGGCACCCTTTCTTCCCATGGGGCAGCCCGGCAACCAGGGCTATGAAGCGCATTACAATTTCAGTGAAACGTTCGAGGTCACGCAGTTCCACTGCCATGACTATTTTGAATTCTATATCCATCTGAACGGCGGGGAATACATGGGCGTGGACAACCGCCTGTACCCGCTCCGTCCCAATCAGCTGTTCGTTCTCCCGCCCTTCAGCATGCACGGGCTTTCCTGTACCAGGGAAATGAAGAACTATGAACGGGCTTACCTGAATCTCGCGCCGGAAGTGCTGCGCGTCCTGGGCTGCGGCCAGATCGATCCGGAAAGCCTGTTCCGCCAGCATACAGCCGGGAACGTCTGTACCTATCAGCTCAGCGACGAGGACGCGAAGACTTTTGTCTCCTGCATCCGCCGGATCCGGGAAAACCAGTCCCGCAAAGGCGATCCCTATGAGCGTTTCGGAGATTATGCCCTCATGATCAGCCTGCTGGACGTGGTCTGCCGGACCATGCGCCGAACCGATCCCGTGGAAGGTGAAATCTTCGGCAGCAGCATCATCCAGGAGATCCTCTCCTATATCAACAACCACTATACGCAGCCAATCCGCATGGAAAACCTGGCCCGTTCCTTCGGGGTCAGCGTGTCGTGGCTGTCCCATGAATTCGCGCGTTTCACCAACCGCAGCGTTTACGACTACGTGCTCTACCGGCGGGTCATGCTTGCCCGCCAGCAGATTCTGGGAGACGCCTCCCTCAACGATATCGCCTATCAGTGCGGCTTCAATGATTATTCGAACTTTCTCCGTTCCTTCACCCGGATCACCGGTATGTCCCCCAGTCAGTACCGGAAACAGCTCCGGCAGTATTCGAAGAAGGAACTCGATGAGCATATGAAACTATGAGTCCAGCGTTTTGCATTAATGCTGAATTCAGAAAAACCTGATTATGATCTTTTAAAATACGGGCGCCGGAACAATCCGGCGCCCGCCGTTTAGGTTGTCTCAGCGGCTATTACTTTTCGTAGGTGATGCCGTAGATTTCAGCCAGCTTCTCGATGCGCTCGTTGATGATATCTTCACCGCCGGCGTTCATGTAGTCATCCATATAGGAGTCGTATACGGAATCGAAATCTTCAACGGAAGCGGTAACAGCTTTGGTCAGCAGCTCGTCACGCTTGGAAGTCAGCGCGCCGCCCACTTCGGTTTCGGCTTCGATAACGCCGACGTTGAAGTGCTTCGCAATACGGTAGTTGCTGTATCCGTATTCATTGGCCAGGGTGACCATTTCCGGAGCAATGCCGGGATAGCTCAGGGCACGGGTTGCGTCAGTCGCATCTCCCAGATGGAAGCCGTTCAGGGTCATGGTGTAGTCAATGTTCATGCCGGAGTTCATGATCCACTCGCCGGTCGCGCCCAGGTTCTTGTAAGCACCGTCTTCGGTCAGCTCGTAGTTCACGCCTTCTTTACCGGTCTGCAGGAAGGTGATGACATCCTGAGAAGAGATGAAGTTGACATACAGCAGGGAGGCCAGGATTTCGGTATTCGTGGAAGGGAAGAAGACCTTACGGTCGCTGCCCACGGGGCTGCCGACATACTTCCGGGTGATGCCCGCGTCGTTCTGGAAGCAGTCGATCGGAATGTACTCAGCATTCTCGCCCACGTTGCGCTTCAGGTTGTTGGCGATGCTGTCGTCACCATTGCGGTAGGGATAATCCCAGTTGTGCATGAAGGCGCCAACATAGCCGGATTTCATCATGTTGTCTTCATCAGTCGCATCGGTGTGCTCACCGAAGTCTTTCCAGACCAGGCCTTCGTTGTACCACTTGTTCAGCACGCGGATACCTTCTTTGTATCCGGGATAGAGCAGGTGACGATCATCGTAGCCGTATACGAACAGGGTTTCGTCAGAGATATCCTCGGCAACCTTGCTGATGCTCAGCAGGTCGTTGCGCCAGCCGATATCGGTGGAGGTGCTGTAAGGAACCATCTTGTCGGCGTCCGCTCCAAGCAGCTTGTCGGCATTGTCACGGAAAGCGACCAGGCAGTTGTAGAACTCTTCTTCAGTGGTAGGAACAGCCAGTTCCAGAGCATCCAGCCAGTCCTTGCGGATGAAGGTGGTGATACGGGACAGGTCAGGCTTGATCGCTTCGAGCATGAACACGGTCTTGGTGGTGGGATCCTGATCATAGTACAGGTTCTCTTCGCCGCCCAGCAGCTCGATCAGATCGCCCAGCTGATCCTTGTACTGCTCCAGATAGGGAGCAAGGTCAACAATTCCGGGGTTGCCGTTCTTGTCGATCATGGAGGAGTAGGAAATAACAGCGCCGGAGTTGTAGGTGTAGCTCACGTCAGCAGCTTTGCCGTCCGCCAGCAGGTTCGGGATGTCATTCGCTTCATCCCAGCGTCCTTCGGGCTTGAATTCAACTTCAACGTTGTACCTTTCCAGCATGCCTTCCTTGATAAAGGTGGCAAAAGGATTGCTGGTAACATCGCTGTTACCGTCATTGGGGCGTTCAAAGATTTCCACCGTAATCTTGTGCGGGGTGGTGAATTTGCCGTCCACAAAATCGTCTTCCGCGACCGCGGAGGTGATGCCCAGCGAGGCAATCAGTGCCAGCGCCAGAACAAGAGCCAGGATCTTCTTCATGAGTAGTTCCTCCTTTTTATTATTTCAAGGACCTCAGTCCTTTGAAATTCATCCTTTAACCGCGCCGATGGTCACACCGGTCACGAAGTAGCGCTGCAGCCAGGGATACACCAGCAGGATCGGTACAGTAGCGAACATGACCGTTGCCATCTGGATTGTCTTGGAAACACCGGCGTCAAAGAAACCTTCCTGAGTAGCCTGCTCGCTGGTCTGCGTCGCTGCCCGGATGATATTGTACAGCAGCAGCTGAATCGGCCAGTATTGCCGGGACTCGGACGATTTCAGATACATCAGGGCATCTGAGAAACCATTCCACCGGCCCACCGCGTAGAACAGGCTCAGGGTCGCGATAACCGGCAGGCTCAGAGGCAAGTAAACCTTCACCAGTACGCGGATCGGACCAGCTCCGTCGATCTCCGCGGCCTCCCGCAGGCTGTCAGGCACCCCGTAGAAGAAACTCCGCATGATGATGACGTTGAACACGCTGATGCAGTTCGGGATAATCAGCGCGAAAGGCGTATCCAGCATCCTAAGCTTGCTCAGCAGCAGGTAGTACGGGATCGTGCCGGCACTGAAATACATCGTGAAAATGATAATGAAGTTGATGAGCTTCCCGCCCCGCAGATTGCTGTACGTCAGCGGATAAGCACAGCAGATCGTTAGTGTGATGGACAGTAGCGTGCAGATCACGGTCAGGATCACGGTCCACCACAGCGAATGCACATACTTCTCTGTGGTCAGCACGGTCTTGTATGCTTCAATATTCCAGCCCTTGGGCCAGACAAACACTTCGTTTTTGATCAGCGCGTCCGGTGTGGAAAGGCTCGCGGCCAACACATGAAGCATCGGCAACAGGCAAACCAGCATCAGCAAAAAACAAATCGCCGCAATGATCAGATCACCGGTTCGGGTCTTTCTGGATTTGATCATACCGTCCTTCAGGCGTTTTCCCTTGAAAGCGGTGTTCGTAATATCAGTCATCTCACCGCCCCCTTTACCAGACGCCCCGCTCGCCGAACTTCTTTGCCAGCGAATTCGACAGGAGCAGGAAGATCACGCAGACCACGCTCTGGAACAGGCCCACCGCTGTGCTCAGCGCGTATTGTTGTCCCATGATACCGCGTTCATAAACGAAAATGGAAATCGTTTTACTCGCACCTTCCACCAGCTTGTTGCTCAGAGTGAAAGGCCGGTCGAACTCGGATCCAAGGATGTGACCCAGGTTCATAATCAGCAGCACCACGATCGTGGAACGGATGCCCGGCAGGGTAATGTGCCAGATCTTGCGCCAGCGGCTGGCGCCATCCACCTCGGCAGCTTCATACAGCTCCGGGTTAATCCCGGTCAGGGCGGCCAGATAGATAATGGTATTCCATCCGCATTCCTTCCAGATCCCCAGGAAAATGTAGGTCGCCCGCCAGTGCCCTTCCTCGCTGACAAACGGAATCTCCGTCCCCAGCAGCTTGTTGATAATACCGTCATGTGTTCCGAACAGCCGCAGCGTGATACCGGAAATAATAACCCAGCTCAGGAAGTGAGGCAGATACAGCACCGTTTGGGTAACACGCTTATATTTCGGGAAGGCCAGCTCATTCAGCAGGATTGCCATCAGGATCGGCATCGGCATACCGACGACCAGATCCAACAGGTTCAGGAAAATCGTATTCCGCAGGGATGTCTGGAATCCGCGGTCTTTGAACGCCTTGATAAACCAGTCAAAGCCATTGTTCTTTACCCAGGGCACCTGCCACGGTGGAACCAGTATATTATTCTTCTTGAAAGCCAGCAGAATATAGGACATCGGTGTATAGCGGAAAATGATGAAGAAGGCAATCGGAAGGATAAGCAACAAATACAGAGTTCCGTAGCGCCGCATGTAGGTTTTCCAGCTCATTCTGTGTGGCCGGAAGTCCCTGTTCAGGGCCGGTTTTTGAACCTGACTCACAGCAAATCGTCCTTTCTGTCTGTTTGCCGGAATACAAATAGTATTTCCAATGTATTAAATCGATAAAATTTCAACCAATTCCTGCATGATCATTTTATCCGCTCAAAACCGGTACTACCATGCGGATGCTGCTTGAAAGTATGCAAATCTTGCTTTCTGCAAAAAGCCCGTTGCAAACTGCTAAAAATGCAAAAAAGAGCGGACAGAGCATGAAATGAATCATGATTTACGAATTGAGAATTGTGAATTGCCGCTGTTCCATGTTACAATGATCCCGCCGATAAAACAGTAAAGCGAGGAACATCCATGATCCGTAAATATACCTTCGGCACGCCCCTGCCTACAGACGCCGTGGTGATGCGGCTGCCGGTGCAATCCGGGCCTGTGCCTTATTTTGATGTGCGGAACGGAGAAGACGGTTCCGTATCCTTCTCCCTGGCCCTTCACCCGGAGGAAGTGATCTTCGGCCTGGGCCAGGCCGTCCGCGGCGTCGACAAGCGCGGCCACCGCTATGAGAGCTGGAACAGCGACGTTTTCAACCACACCGAATCACAGCCCAGCCTTTACGGCAGCCACAACTTCATCATCTTTTTCAGCCCGGAACGCATGCTGGGCGTCTTCCTGGACGAGCCTGGCAGGATCATCTGGGATCTGGGTTATACACGCTGTGACGAAGCGGTCATCACGTCCGTTTCGGGATGCCTCGACCTGTTCCTGATTGAAGAAGATTCACTTACGGGCATCGCCCACGCTTTCCGGGGACTCACCGGCCGGAGCTATCTCCCTCCCCGCTGGGCCTTCGGTTATATCCAGAGCCGCTGGGGCTACGCCAGCGAGCAGGAGATCCGCACCGTCGTTTCCGAGCACCGGAAGCGGCACATTCCGCTGGACGCGGTCTGCCTGGATATCGATTATATGGTGGATTTCAAAAACTTCACCTGGAAACCGGACGCCTTCCCGGACCTGAGGCAGTTTCAGTCCGAGATGAAAGAAGATCATCTCCGCCTGGTGCCGATCATCGATGCGGGCATCAAGGTGGAGGAAGGCTACGCGCCTTATGATACCGGCAAGGCCGGGGATTTCTTCTGCAAAAAGGAAGACGGCAGCGACTTCGTGGCCGCGGTCTGGCCGGGGCGCTGCTGCTTCCCGGATTTCCTGCGGGAGGACGCGCGCCGCTGGTTCGGAGATCTGTACCGGCCCCTGCTGGAGGCCGGCATCGAAGGCTTCTGGAACGATATGAACGAACCCGCCCTCTTCTATTCCGACGAAGGCCTGGCCGACGCTTTCGCGACGGCTGACCGGATCCGCGCGGGCGGTGTGGACTATGAGGAAACCTGGTGGCTGAAAGACGCTTTCAACGGCATGGCGAACAATCCGGAGGACTACCGGCGGTTTTACCACCTTGTGGGCGGAAAACCGGTCCGCCATGACCGGGTTCACAACCTTTACGGTGCCGGCATGACGAAGGCAACGGCAGAAGGATTCCGCCGCTTCAGCCCGGGTGAGCGGCTGCTGCTCTTCTCCCGCAGTTCCTATATCGGAGCTCATCGGGACGGCGGCATCTGGCAGGGCGACAACTTCTCCTGGTGGAGCCACCTGAAGATGGCGGTCCAGATGCTCCCGGGACTCAATCTCTGCGGCTTCCTGTATACCGGCTGCGACCTGGGCGGCTTCGGCTGCGACGTGACGGAAGACCTGCTGGAGCGTTTTCTCCAGCTGGGCGTCTTCACGCCCCTGATGCGCAACCATTCCGCCCTGCATACCCGGGAGCAGGAAATCTACCGCTTCTCCTCGTGGGAAACCATGCGGGACACCGTTTCCGTCCGCTACGCCCTCCTGCCGTATCTCTACAGCGAGTTCATGAAGGCCGCCCTGCGGGACGGGATGTATTTCCGTCCCCTGGTCTTTGATTATCCCGGCGATCCCCGGGCGGTCCATATCCAGGACCAGCTCATGCTCGGCGAAGGCTGCATGATCGCTCCCGTGTACGAGCAGAACGCCGCCGGCCGGTATGTGTACCTGCCGGAGGATATGCTGATGATCCGCTTCCGTTCCGGACAGGACTACGACCTGGTCCCGCTGGAGAAGGGTGATCACTGGATCCCGTTTGCCCCGGGCGAGTTCCCGCTCTTTGTGAAGAAGAACCGCGCGGTGCTCCTCTGCTCCGGCGGGGAATCCTCCGAACTGCTGGACGACGCGCGGTTCACCGTGCTCGGGCAGATTGAGCGGGAAAGCGTTTATGAGCTCTACCGGGACGACGGAAGGACCGCCGCCCCGGACCTGGAAAACAGCCTGACGAAGGTGGTTCTGTCTCCTTCCGCTTCCCTGCAGACCGTCCGCGATATTCCGTAACAGCCTTGCAGGCCGCTGCGGACACTTTTCTGTATCCTGATCCCGGTCAGTATAATCAGCCTTTTGTTTTATCACAAAAAGCTTGACTTAGAGTAAGCTTCAAAGAATACAATCAAAGAAAAACGGCATAAGGAGAGTGCATCATGAAAGCATTGTTTATCGGCGGTACGGGCACCATCAGCATGGCCATTGTCCGGCGCCTGGCGGAAAAAACCGACTGGGAAGTCTGGCTCCTGAACCGGGGCCGGCGCGCTGCGGACGTGCCGGAAGGCGTCCGCACCATCACCGCTGACATGAATGATGAAGCGGACGTGGCGGAAAAGCTCCAGGGCATGTTCTTTGACACCGTCTGCGAATTCATCGGCTTCACGCCGGACCAGGTGGAACGCGACTGGCGCCTCTTCCGGGATAAAACCCGGCAGTACATCTACATCAGCTCCGCCTCCGCTTACCTGAAACCCGCAGCCAGCTGGGTCATCACGGAGGGCACCACCCTGGCGAACCCCTACTGGGAATACTCCCGTAACAAGATCGCCTGCGAGGAGTTCCTGATGAAAAAGCACCGGGAGGAAGGTTTCCCAGTCACCATCGTCCGGCCCAGTCACACCTACGACGAGCGCAGCATCCCCATGGCCGTCCACGGCAGGAACGGTTCCTGGCAGGTCGTCCGCCGCATCATGGAAGGCAAGCCCGTCATTATCCCGGGCGACGGTTCCTCCATCTGGACGGTGACCTTCAACACGGACTTCGCCCGCGGCTTTGTGGGACTCATGGGCAACCGCCACGCCATCGGGGAGGCCTTCCAGATCACCGGGGATGAAAACCTGACCTGGGATCAGATTTATCAGACCGTAGCGGACGCGCTGGGCAAGAAGCTCGTTCCCTATCATGTTTCCGCTGATTTCCTCGCGGCCGTCGGAAAGAAATACGGCTACGACTACGCCGGCGAGATGCTCGGGGACAAGTCGGTCTCCGTCGTCTTCGACAACCGGAAACTGAAAAGGGCCGTCCCCGCGATGAAGACGACTGTTCCTTTCCATGTGGGCGTGCACAAGGCGCTGAACTATATTCTGGCCCATCCGGAATGCCGGCGGGAAGATCCGGATTTCGACGTCTTCTGCGACCGCGTCGTCGCCGCGCTGGAAAAGGCCAAATCCGAAGTGTAAAACAGATCGCGTCCATAAAAATCAGGGAGCTGTCAAAGCTCCCTGATTTGTTTTGTATCCGAAAGGCAATCGAAACGTCCCTTGCTGTTAATGATTGCTGAACACGATCAGCTTGTCCTCGGCCGTCAGCGTCACCGTCTTCTGATCCCGGGCGCCGCCGAAGAGCGTCACCTTGCCGCGGGTGTCGATGTATCCCAGCAGCATGGCAAAGTCCAGGTCGGAACCCCAGAACCTGCGGGAGGCCTCATAGACCGAGCGGATGACCGTATCCACCGGCGTATTCTTCGGCGGGAGTTCCTCGAAATATTCTCCCGCTTTTTTGATGTAGATCTCGATGCCGTCGTAGACCGCCGCTTCCATATCGTCATAGTCCATAATGTCCGCGTACAGGTTGTACCGGGCGAAATCCTCGCTGATCTGGGTGACCATCTTGCTGATATAGCGGTTGGAGATCACGACGTTGTCCACGTCGTAGCTGCGGACCAGGTCCACGTGGCGGGGATCCAGCACCTCCGCGATGATGTCCACGTTGAAGTTCACGTTCCGTTTGTTGACCCGGGCGCGGTTGATGACGTCCTTCGCGTAGATCAGGTAGGTCATCATCTTCGCGTCGATATCCTCGTCCGGCACCGTGTCGTCCGAAAGGATCAGGATGCTGGAATTGTCCGGATGCTCGTACACGAAGTCCTTGATGATGTCGGCGATCCTGCTCCGCTCGATGATGCTGGCTGGCTTGCATTCCTGTACAAAGGGATAATCCTTGTAATAGTCCGCTTTCCGGAGCGTTTCCTCGTCGTCCACCACTGTAACGTGCACGATATCCTTCCACTCCATGCAGAAGTTTGCGTAACCGTCCATCACGTTGCTGATCTTGCTGTTGGAGCCGAGGATCAGCACATGCTTGTCAGGCAGCCAGTAATCCCTGTTCAGCTTCAGCGGGCAGGTTCCCGCCGCCCGGTCGGACACCGCGTCGATATCCCTGTCGCTGTCCGCCATGTAGTAGAAGAAGTCCTCTTTTGTCATCTCGTCCTTGATGAACAGCAGCGGCAGCGCCTTGCGGTGCGTATTCAGGTAGTTCTCGGCAAAGTCGATGCTGTTGCCGGGGCGTGCCTGGGCACGGGCGAAGAACGAGGTGCCCTTGTTGGAGAACAGGTAACTGTAAACCTTGTTCAGTTCCGGCATCAGGGAGAACTGGCTGAGCAGCTGACCCATGACCGTGTGGACCCGGAAAGGCACCACGCGGCATTTTTCCAGGTTCAGCTTGGCCCGGATAATCTTGTCCACCAGGTCGCCGGTCCATTCGTTCTCGATTTCAACGACCACCTTCTGGTTATCCGCGGACATGATGTTGCTGGCGATATCCACAACCTGGATCAGGGTTTTGACCGTCCGGCTGTCGCCCTTCTCCGTCTCTTCTTCGGAGTCGCCGCCTTCACGGATCGCGCTGCGCAGGTCCTTGCCGAGGATGATGATCGATTTTGCCTCGTTCAGCTGAATATTGTTCAGGTGCACCGCGGAGAACACGTCCCCCTCGCGGACGATGACCGCAACGTTGTTCCTCAGCTTATGCTTCTGCAGGTACAGGAACCGCTGCAGCCACGGCATCTGCCGGGCCGACTCCTCCAGTTCTGCGTTTTCCCGTTCGATCGTGTCGGCCAGACGTTCGTTGATTTCATCCAGGATCTCTTCCCGGTTGCCGTCCGACAGGACCACCACCTTCTGCCTGTCCTTGCAGTACAGCAGGTCGTTGATGATTTCCGACGCGCGGGTATTCCAGCCCAGCACCGCCACATGGCCGGAAATCCGGAGCTTGATGGAGTTCGCGTTCGCGTTCTCGATCAGGTTGGAAACCACGTTCGTCGCGTAACCGATCAGGGCGCCGGTAAAGGTGATCATGCAGACCACGATGATCACCAGGCAGAAGATAACCAGGAAGATGTTCGCGGTCGCCGGATCGCTGATAACCGATTCGATGCAGCCCGCGTCCAGGATCATCGTGAACGTGTTGTAAACCGCGGTGAAGAATCCGGTGTTCTCGTTGCCGTGAATTGCCACCGCGCTGATCACCCAGGCGGCAACCAGCACCAGGAGCACGTTGACGATGAGAATCAGCAGCAGCATCATGCTGTGGGGCTTCCGGCTGAAACAGACGCTCTCCCACTCGTGGAGTGCGTTCAGGAGCCTGCGCGGCAGGGAGTTTTCTCTCTTGGTTCCGCTCATCACGGTCTCTCCTTTTATGTTGTCTTTGAACGCATTATAACCGATACTGTATCCAAAAGACAAGGGAGAGAAGCAACCGCTTCCCTCCCTGTACAATAAAGAAAGGCCGCATAAGCGGCCTTTCTGCCGGTTCGGCTTCATTACATGACCTGATAGATCTCCAGGTGTTCCCCGTCAGGTCCCCTGAAAGCCTGGTACTTGACGCCCTTATCAAACACATTGACGTCAAAGTAGATTTCATCCTCAAAAACAATGCCTTTCGCTTTCAGATCGGCGCTGACGCTTTCGATGTCATCCACTTCCATGGCGATATGGTCGAAGAGTCCGTCTTTCCTGTCCATCCACTTCAGGTGCTGAATCAGCTCGATAATCAGGCTGCCGGACTTCATGAAGGACAGTTTGTCACCGGTGCCGTTGGTAAACTCACAGATGCATTCAAAGCCGAGGACTTCCGAATAGAATTTCTTGGATCGCTCCACATCCTTGATGTAGAGTCCCACATGGGCATATGCTTTCACAAACTGACTCATGCTCATTCACCTCTCTCAGATGCCGAATACATGGCGTACAAAGGCTACGGCGCCGCGGGCGTCGCGGTCCAGGATTTCCTCGCTGGTGTCCGGAATGATGTTGCGCCAGACCTTGATCTCGCTGCCGATCGTACCGCCGGTCATAACGAAGGGCTCCATCACGGCTGCGCCCTGGTAGTTGATGTCACGCAGGGCCTGGCCTATTTCCTGCCAGGGCATGGATCCCTTGCCGGGCACCTGGCGGTTCTGCTCACCCAGGTGCAGGTGGCACAGGTCCTTGCCGGCGAGCCGGATAGCTGCTGCCATATTGTCTTCCTCAATGTTCATGTGGAAGGTGTCCAGCATAACCTTGACGCAGGGGCTGTCAACGGCATGGATAAAATCCAGGCCTTCCTGGCAGGTGTTGTGTCGTGAAAACCCTCGCGCATATCAAGGAAATGGGAGCGGAAGCAGGCATTGCCGTCAACCCGGATACCAGCGTTTCGAGCATTTCCGAAATCCTGAATCTCTGCGATTACGTCATGGTAATGACTGTGAATCCGGGGTTTGCCGGGCAGGGATTCATTGACTTTACCCGGAAAAAAGTCTGCCAGCTGGCGGAGCTGAAGGAGCAGTACGGTTACCGCCTGATGATTGACGGCCACTGCAGCCCGGATGTCATACAGGATCTTTCCTCCATCGGCACGGACGGATTCATTCTCGGCACCAGCGCCCTGTTCCGCAAAGGCCGCAGTTATGTTGACATCATCAAAGAACTTCGGGAGGGAGAAACCGCATGACAAGCACACAGCCGCCCCGTCCTTTGATCGGCATCGTGATTCCCACAACCGACAACGCTTTCTTCTCCAATCTGGCGGTTCACGCGGAGCGCTGCCTGTATGAGGCAGGATATGCGTCCCTGATCTGCAGCAGCGCCAACAGTGCCGGGCGTGAAAAGCAGTACCTGCAGTCCCTGGCTTCCGTCGGTGTCCGGGGAATCCTGTGTGTCAGCGGACTGAGCGCCCTGCCGGAAGGACTGCTTCCCGATAACCTGCCCCTGGTCTGGATGGACCGGCACCCGCTCTCCTCCCGGATGATTCCCTGTGTCGCCAACGACGACAGGGCAGCCATGATGGAAGCCACAGAGTACCTGATCGGGCAGGGCTGCCGGAACATCCTGCTCATGCCCGGCTATCTGGCGGAAACCCGGACCAGCCCCCGTGTAATCGGGTACAGGGAAGCGCTGGAAAAGCACGGGATTCCCCTGAATCCCGCATACATCCTGAACAGGTCCGGCAAAAAGCCGTCCGAAACGGAGACGGAGGAACTGGTGCGCGGCGTGATGCAAAACGGGCTGCCCGTCGACGGAATGATTACCAGCAGCGACCGCGCGGCCTTCGGGGCAATCACCGCCCTGCACAAGGTCGGTCTCTATGTTCCTGAAGATGTTAAACTGATCAGCTTTGACAATTCCCCCTATTCTGCCATGGCGTCCCCGGCAATCACCGCCCTGGACCGCAATCCCCGGGAACTGGCTGAAGCCGCATGCGGCTGCCTGCTGAAACAGATCCGCGGCGAATCCGCTCCGGAACAGGTAACCGTCCCGGTCCGGCTGTGCAGAAGGGACTCCACCAGATAAGAATAAACAAATGAAACAGATGACGGCCGGCTTCATAACGAAGCCGGCCGTCGTATTCAGTTCAGTGCCCGCCGGACGCTTCCGGTCACATCTTCGGCAGTCTCGCGCGGAAGGCAGCGAGTTCGTCGTCCGTGGGAATGTAGTCATCCATCTGGCCGTTGTGGAACTTCTCATAAGCCACCAGGTCAAAGTATCCGGTGCCGGTCAGGCCGAACAGGATCGTCTTCTCCTCGCCGGTTTCCCTGCATTTCACAGCTTCGTCGATGGCCGCGCAGATGGCATGGCTGCTTTCCGGAGCCGGCAGGATGCCTTCGGTCCGGGCAAAGGTTTCGGCAGCTTCGAACACCTTGGTCTGGGGTACGGAGATCGCGCGCATCAGCTTGTCGTCATACAGCTGGGACAGGATCGGGCTCATGCCGTGGTAACGCAGGCCGCCGGCATGGTTTGGAGCCGGGATGAAGTCGGAACCCAGCGTATACATCTTCGCCAGCGGGCAGACCATGCCCGTGTCGCAGAAGTCGTAGGCGTATACGCCGCGGGTCAGGCTCGGGCAGGAGGCCGGTTCCACGGCCACGATGTCATAGTCCGCTTCGCCGCGAAGCTTCTCGCCCATAAACGGGGCGATCAGGCCGCCCAGGTTGCTGCCGCCGCCGGCGCAGCCGATGATCATATCAGGCCTGATATCGTACTTGTCCATGGCAATCTTGGCTTCCATGCCGATCACGCTCTGGTGCAGCAGCACCTGGTTCAGCACGCTGCCCAGCACATAGCGGTAGCCGGGATTTCCCACGGCCACTTCGACCGCCTCGGAGATCGCGCAGCCCAGGGAACCGGTGGTACCGGGATGCTCCGCCAGGATCTTCTGGCCGACCTTCGTCGTCATGGACGGAGAGGGCGTCACGGAGGCGCCGTACACCCGCATGACCTCGCGGCGGAAGGGCTTCTGCTCGTAGGAAACCTTAACCATGTAGACCTTGCAGTCCAGTTCGAAATACGCGCAGGCCATGGACAGGGCTGTTCCCCACTGGCCGGCGCCGGTTTCGGTGGTCACGCCCTTCAGGCCCTGCTTCTTCGCGTAGTAGGCCTGGGCAATGGCGGAGTTCAGCTTGTGGCTGCCGCTGGTGTTGTTGCCCTCAAACTTGTAATAGATCTTCGCAGGCGTGCCCAGCTTCTTCTCCAGGCAGTAGGCGCGGACCAGCGGAGAGGGACGGTACATCTTGTAGAAGTCGAGGATTTCCTGCGGTACGGGATATTCACGGGTTTCGTTGTCCAGTTCCTGCTGCACCAGTTCCTCGCAGAAGACACCGCTGAGCTCCTCCGCGGTCATGGGCTGATGGGTGCCGGGGTTCAGCAGGGGGGCGGGCTTGTTTTTCATATCCGCCCGCAGGTTGTACCAGAATTTGGGCATTTCGTTTTCGGTCAGGTAGATTTTGTAGGGGATGTCGTTGCGTGCCATGGGTCATTCTCCTTTCTTATCTCGGGCTCTCACCCTGGTTCCGGATCCTCCCGAGCGGAGGATCCTGTGAGGTTCGGGACAAGCGTGATCGCCGTGACCCGTCCTTGCTGCGCTTCGTTTGCAACGACGGACGGCTGTAACGTGGTTGCTGTTACCCGGATCTGAGATCTGGACAGCAACTCAAAAAGACCTGTCCCAGTTTTTCGCTGGGACAGGTCTGAAAATCAGCCTGCGGTGCCACCCGGCTTGGCGCGTTTCCACGCCCTCCTCACTGCGTACATTCATACGCGGACCTTTGTTTACGGAGGGTCAGCTCCGTCTCACATACTCAGGTTTCCCTTTTCTGCTTGCCCTCGGAAGTCCATTCCTTCCCGCTCTTCCTGCCGCGCTTCCACCGCCGGCGGCTCTCTGTGAGGAATCAACCGGAAAGTACTCACTCTTCTTCAACGGTTTAGCAGAGCATAACACAAAAATCCCCCCTTCTGCAAGAGGGGGGATTGTATTTCGGTTGTATTTAGCCCAGCCTGATTACGTTCCAGCTCAGAGCCGGCAGCTTCACGCTGTATTTCCCGCCGTCGATCCTGCCGTTCCGGCCCTTCACCGGCTTCACCCGGTCCGGGTCATCCTCAGTGTTCACGGCCTTCACGTCGTCATGATGCAGCAGGATATGCTCCACGGGCTTCAGCTCCCCGAACGCGCGCAGGTCGCAGTCCAGGGTGATGTCATCCGTCATGCTCCGGTTCACCGCGAAGATCGTCAGGCTGCCGTCGTCGCCCAGCGCCGCCGCTGCGTCCACCAGCGGAACCTTTTCATAGTCCCTGCAGTCATAGGTCGGGGAAGAGAGGATCGGCCTGAGCGCTGTGCCCCGGCCGTACTTCGACGCGTGCATCATCGGCCAGAAGATCGTCTGGGCCCACACGCCGCCCCCGTTCCGGGTCATGATCGGCGCGATGACGTTCACCAGCTGCGCCAGGCACGCCACCTTCACCCGGTCCGCGTTCTTCAGGAAGGTGATCAGGATCGCGCCGGCCAGCAGCGCGTCCTCAAAGTTGTATACGTCCTCCAGCAGCGGCAGGGCCCGTCCCCACTTGTCCGCCTTCCAGACTTCCTTGTCCTGTTCATTGGAATGGTACCAGACGTTCCACTCGTCAAAGGACAGGTTCAGCTTTTTCTTTGCATGCTTCCGTCCGCCCACCGCGTCGCAGATCGCGACCACTTCCTTGATGAAGTCGTCCAGGTCCATGCTGCGGGCCAGGAAACCGGGGGTATCGCCCGTCGGATTGCCGTAATAGCGGTGCAGGGAAACATAGTCCACATTCTCATAGCACTCGTTCAGCGCCGTATATTCCCATTCGCCGTATGTCTTCATCTCATGGCTGCAGCTGCCGCAGGCCACCAGTTCGATGGAGGGATCCACCCACTTCATAACCTTGGCGGCTTCGTTGGCGATCCGGCCATATTCATACGCGGTCTTCATGCCCATCTGCCAGGGGCCGTCCATCTCGTTCCCCAGGCACCACAGCTTGATGCCCAGCGGATTCTTCGCGCCGTTTTTGATCCGCAGGTCAGACCAGTAGCTGCCGCCCCTGTGGTTGGCGTATTCCACCACATTCCGCGCCGCATCCGGTCCCCGGGTGCCCAGGTTCACCGCGTACATGACCTCGGTACCCGCCTTTTTCGCCCAGTCGCAGAACTCGTGCAGGCCCACCTCGTTGGTTTCCGTGGTCATCCACGCCAGGTCCAGCCGCTTCGGCCGCAGTTCCCGCGGCCCGACGGAGTCTTCCCAGTTGAATCCGCTGACGAAGTTGCCGCCCGGATAGCGCACCACCGGAACACCCAGCTTTTTAACCATGTCGATCACGTCCTGGCGGAAACCGTTTGCGTCCGCCGTGGGATGGCCTGGTTCATAGATGCCGCCGTATACCGCCCGGCCCAGATGCTCGATAAAAGAGCCATAGATCCGCGGGTCGATCTTCCCGATCGCAAAATCTTTGTCCAGGATCATCGTTGCTTTTTTCATAGCTGTTTCTCCCTGACGGTAATATTTTTACTGAAAAACCGGAGTTCCGCCGTTATTATAGCATACCCTGCGCAGAAAGCAATGACGGTTGGGATCGCTGAGCGCGTCTCCCTGAAAACCGGGGTAAGGCCGGGCGTGGAAAACCAGGATATCGTTTCCCTCCGCGTCCGTCGTAAAGGAATTGTGCCCCGGACCGTAAAGGCCGTTCTTTTCCTCGGTCACCATGACCGGAACCAGGGACTTTGTCCATGCTGACGCGTCCAGGGGATTGCTTCCCGCCTTCAGCGTCAGCAGACCCATGGCATACCGCTCGTCCGTAGCGCTTCCGGAATAGGTTATATACAGGTTTCCGTCATGGTGCAGGCAGCCGGGCCCTTCATTTACGAGAAAGCCCCGGCATTCCCAGTCAAATTCCGGCACAGAAAGCCGAACCGCCGGCAGCTTCAGTTCCAGTGCGTTTTCCATCTCAGCAATATACAGGTTGCTGTTCCCGGGAATGCTGAAATCCCGCTGTGCCCAGATAAAGTACCGTTTTCCCTCAAACACGGTCACGGTGGAATCGATCGTGAAGCTTTCCCAGCCCGTTTCGATCCTGCCCGCTTCCGTGAATCCGCCTTCCGTAGGGTCGGGGTTCGGATTGCGCAGTGCGTAGGTCCGGTGGTCGAAACAGCCGTTTTCATCCGCTCCGCCCCGGGCAGCCGCGAAATAGATATACCAGGCATCGTCCACCCAGTGGATCTCAGGCGCCCAGATGTTGCAGCTCATATCCCCGGTTTCATGCCGGATCCAGACGGTTTTTTCCTCCGCCTGTGCCAGCCCCTCCAGCGTGTCCGCCTTACGGAGGATCACCCGGTCAAAAGCGGGAACCGAAGCGGTGAAATAGTATTTCCCGTCCTTCCGGAGGATATAGGGGTCTGCCCGCTGTTCGATAAATGGTTTCATAGGATCAGTCCTCCCGGTGAATGGCTTCTTCGCTCAGCCAGAGGCACTGCCCGTCCGGGCTGATCGCGGTGATGCTCATCACCCGTCCGCCCCTTTCGTCATCCAGCTGCCATATGGCTGCACCGTCGTAAGTTATTCCGTCCAGCTCCAGTTCAACCTTACCCTCCGGAAGCAGCGTCAGATTGCCGCGGTCACCCAGCAGCCCCCCATGCAGGTCAATCCGTTCGGAACGTTTGGCTTCGCTGTTGCTGTCCGTGCCGTGAAGGATCAGGTTATAAGCGCCTTCCGGCAGTTCCGTCACCGTTTCAAAGTCTTTGCCCTGCCAGCTCATAGGCAGGACCAGGGGCCAGCCGTCCCGCGAAAGTACCATGGGGCGGATCTGCATGGCAAACCAGTAGCCGGGCAGCGACTGGGTCCGCGTATGGTGGCAGAGCCAGAGCCTGTCCCCGTCCACTGCGACCGAGCAGTGGCCCGGCGCCTTGATTCCCTTGGAAAAGCCCGTGCCAGGATCATGGCGCAGATGAAACCCGCCCATCAGTTTCACGCCGATACGGTCTTCATTTTCCCGCACCAGATCGGCCAGGTTTCTTCCGTTGGCGTCCAGGTAAGGGCCTTCAACGGTCCGGGAGCGGCCCACGCGGATGTTGTAGTCATCCGACAGGGAGCCATAGGATAAAAAGAGATAATAATATTCCGTTTCCGGCAGCCAGATCAGGTAGCTGCCTTCCGCCCGGCAGCCGCGGAAACCTGCGATCCTGACAGGATCACCCGTTGCGAAGCCTTCCCCGTCCAGCTCGGTCAGCCAGATACCGCCGAAAAAACTGCCCCAGGTCATATACTGTTTTCCGGAGGGATCTGTGAACAGGCAGGGATCGATTGCGTTGGGCTTTGAGACGACATTGGCGTCGCTGCGGATCACAATGCCCTTGTCCGTCCAGGGGCCGGTGATGCTGTCCGATACCGCCATACCGATAGCGGATCGGGAAGAACCGAAGGTGGAGGCGCTGTAGTACAGCCTCCATTCGTTTCCGGCCCGGACAGCCTCGGGTGCCCACAATCCCTGATGCTTCGAAGGATCCAGACCCGCGGCAGCGATTTCCTCCGCGCAGGCAGTTTCATAGTCATCAAACGCGGTGCCCAGGTATTCCCAGTTGACCAGATCGTCCGAAACCCGGACCTGTATACCGCAGCGATGCACGTCACCTGCACTGGCATCAGTGGAAAACACATACCACCGGCCGTCATCCCCCTTAATTACAGATGGATCATGGGCGTTAACCGCGCCCCAGGACGACGGGTCATTGATGACCGCGTCGTTGCCCAGGTCGCGGAAGGAGGAAGCCAGTCCTGACGCAGGCAGGCAGAAGCACAGTGCCAGGACCAGCATGAAGAGCACTTTCATGGATAACCTTTCTCCCATCTGTTTACTCCTTCACGGAAGAGAACATCATAGACTCAATAATCCAGCGCTGGAAGAAACCATAGATAATCAGCACAGGAACAATCAGCATCACGCTGCCGGCCATAATCCGGGGCACATGGTTGTTGATTGCGTACTGCTCGTTGAATTTGGCAATCATCACCGTCACCGGATGCCAGTCCGGGTTTTTGATAAACATCGTGGGAGCGAGATAGTCGTTCCAGGCACCGATGAACCACAGCACGCCGTGAGCACTGAGTGCCGGCACAGCGATTGGCAGGATCATCTGCCAGTAGATCCGCAGATGGGAGCATCCGTCTATCTTCGCCGCTTCAACCAGGGAGTCCGGTACACCGAACAGGTACTGGCGCAGGAAGAAGATCATCATCACATTGCCGGTGATTTTCGGCAGGATCAGGGGCCAGGGACTCTGAAGCAGGTTGGTCTTGAAAATCCAGAACTGACCGCTGAAGAGCACATACTGCGGAACCATGATGGACGGGAACGGAATCATGATGGATCCGAGCAGGACCAGGAACAGGGCATTCCGGCCTTTGAACCGGATCTTTGCGAAGGCGTATGCCGCCGCCACAGAGACAAGGGAGCCGACGACCACCGGCGGAATGGAATACAGAATCGTGTTCAGGAATCCGCGCACCAGGTCAATCTCGCCCCAGATCTGGGTATAACTTTCCGTGGTCCACACCTGCGGCAGCAGTCCGCCGATATAGACGTGAAGTTTCGGCTTAAAGGAAGTAAAGATCATCCAGACGAACGGATACAGCATCAGGATGGATCCGAGGGCCAGGATCGTGAAGATCACAATATTGACAACGCGCTTCTTCGTCTTCACTTACTTGTCCTCCCTTCCGTTCAGCTTGAACTGGATCAGCGTCAGGATAAAGATGATCACCGCCAGGAACACAGCCACAGCGCTGCCATATCCGGCTTTGGAGTTCACAAACGTCCGGTCGTAAAGGTGGATAACGGTCGTAAAGGTCGAATTTGCCGGGCCGTTGCCGGTAAACATCAGCCGCGGTTCCACATACATCTGCGCGCCGCCGATGACGCCGGTCACGATCAGGTAGAAGGTTACAGGCATCAGCAGTGGCAGGGTGATCCGGGTGAAGGTCTGCCACCAGTTGGCGCCGTCCACCTGAGCCGCTTCATAGTAGGAACGGGAAATCCCCTGCATGCCTGCGATATACAGGATGATGGAGCTGCCCAGTCCCTTCCATACGCTCAGGATAATGATGACCCACTTGGTATAGCCGGCGTGGCTCATCCAGTTCGGCGGATCGGATATGCTCAGATGTCTGAGCCCTTCGTTGATGATCCCGACATCCGCGTTAAAGATCTGCTGGAATACAAAGGTAATGGCCACAACGCTGGAAATGACGGGAACGTAATAAATCACACGGAACACTTTTTCCGAGCGCGTCCCGCGGTTCATCGCCGCTGCCAGGATCAGTGATATGGCCAGTCCGATCGGAATACCGATCATATAGAAGAATGTGTTGCCGAGGCTTTGCCAGAAGAGCTTGTTATTGAACATGTCAATATAGTTCTTCAGGCCTAC
>CAMKEI010000028.1 GCA_946411525.1 uncultured Clostridia bacterium
GGATCGCCAATTACTGCGCGCAGAAATACTGCGCCGTCGGAAACGACACGACGGAGCAGCAGCTGCGGGACTACCTGTTCGTGTCGGAAGAGGCCTCCGCCTATATCCTCGGGAACGCCCTGGCCCTGCTCAACGCCGACGCCCAGGAAAAAGAGATCCGGACCTTTACGGAGAACCTGCGCAAGGTCATCCGCTTCGCGCAGCAGAAAGCCGGCGGGGACGTGAAACCCAGCTGAACAGCACTGTATATAAAATGCCCGGCCTTCGGGCCGGGTTTCGGGAAAGGAATGTGTTTCTATGAAGAAAGTCGTGATCGGCGGTTTGCTGGCGCTGGCAGGCAGCATCTGGTCCCTGGCCATTATTCTGACTGCGGGGAACAATCTCGTGAACGGATGGGATACCGCCCTGGGAAGATTCTGGTCAACCGTGCTTGATATGAATCTGATGGTTCCGTTCGTCCTCTCAGCCGCGGTTGCGGTGTTCGGCATCTGCATCCTGCTGATTGAGTATTTCCGGAAAGAGGGATAAGCAGACCGTGAAACGGCAGCCCTGAAACTGCCAAAAAAGAACTCCGCCGGAGCAATCTCCGGCGGAATCCTTTTACATTCACTTGATCCCCAGTTGCTGCGTCCCGAACACCAGCGCCGCCACCGCCGCGGCCACCAGCACAAACAGGACAGCAGCCTTCAGCAGGTCCCGCCTGTCTTTCTTTTTCTCCTCGACTTTCATTCTGACGCCTCTGTAAATCATAACGAAGCAGGACCTCCTTCCCCGTCTCGTGTCCATACATAGAACGGTACAGAAGTCTTCCTCATTCCCGGCTGCGAATTTTGTCCGCCGGGAAGCAGCGTGGCGTTATTCGTTCTTGTCAGCTTTTTCCCCGTTCAGCACGGCTTGCTTGATATACTTTCTCGCATCATCCCAGATAAAAGTATGACCCTTTACCGGGGAATGTCTTTCCCAGGTAAATCCCTTCGGTTCAGGAGCATACGGATACCCGAGTGAACTCCGGCTGACACGTATCACGCCGCGGTAGATCAGCTTCCCTTCCTTGTCATACCAGGATCCGAAATCCGGGAAGTTCGGGCCATACGCCTGGTTCAGCCTGTAGCTTCCCTCGAAACGGATCTTTCCGTTGGGATAGTATTCCCTGCCGCACAGGAGCCCTTTGAAGCTGAATATCCCTTCTGCCCTGGGGGTCCCGTCTTTGTAGAAAGCTTTTCCCGCGCCGAAGGCTTTATGGTCAATGGTGTACCCTTCATAGAGCAGATACCCGTCCTCATAGATCTTCTCCCAGACCGGCTCGGGCAGTACCGTATGGACATTGTCCCATTCCCGTTTGCCCTCCCCGAAGAAGATCCGGTCCAGTTCCTCCCGCGTGGCCTCCCTCTGTATGATATCCCCGTTTTCTCCCGTCGCCAGAATGATTATCTTTTTTTCTTCCTGACCCATAAAACACCTCTCCTTTCATTTATACACCATGAAGAGGCGCGAAAAAGCCGTCCCATCGTTCCCGACAGGACGGCTTTTCATGTATCTCATCCCATCGGTCAGGCTTTGGCACCTTACCGTTTCCGGCAGGTTGTCGTGCGGTCTCAGGGCCTGTCCCTCGCGCACTCTTCATAGGCGTTATTCAGTTGCATTTGTTATTCCGGCACGATCCTCCGGTTCCTTTCTTCAGCGGAAACCCCGGAAAAAGGGAAGCCCCAGAACCGTCCCCGGGGTGGAATTACCCCTGTGAAACCTGGTCTGCCGCTTCGCAGAGCTCCGCGATCCATTCCTTTTTCTTCAGCGCGCTGATCCATTCCGGCGGGATCGCCTCATATCCGTAGTAAAGCCCCGCCAGGCCGCCGGCGATCGCCCCGACGGTATCCGTGTCATGCCCGAGGTTGACCGCCTTCAGCAGCGCCGTTTCGAACGAACCCGTCGTGATCAGGGACCAGACCGCCACCTCAAGGGTGTCGACGACATACCCGCCGCTCCGGATCTCCTCTTCAGGCGTCTCCGCGAACTGCTTCAGGTCCCGCAGCCTGCCGTAATACCCCAGGTTCTCGTCCTCCCCCAGGGTCCTGTCATAATAGGCGAAGCCCTTGTCCAGCCCTGCCTGCAGGCGCTCCTGAAGGCCGCCCGTCCCGTTCAGGATCTCCCGGATCATGAACCAGTACAGGCCGCAGGCAATATTCGCCCTGGGATGCGCGTGCGTCAGGCTGCCGACTGTATGGATCGCCTGAACCGCCTCGTCCTCCTCCATGCCTTTCACACAGCAGTACAGGCACGCCGGCAGGATCCGCATCAGGCTTCCGTTCCCGTTGTCGTATTCCGTCCTGCCCCCGCACCGGCTGGCATCGTGCGCGTGCATATAGGTTTCGATCGCCTGCATTGTCCCGCCGCCGATGTCATAGGCGTATCCGTAGGGGGTGAATTCCCCTTTGTCCAGCCACCGTACGAAATTCCCCATGATATGGTCCGGATCCAGGCACCCGGTTTCGCGGATGCTGTCAAGCAGCGCCAGCGTCAGGCTGCTGTCGTCCGTCCAGGAACCCTTCGGCAGTTCAAACGTGCCGTACCCGCGCATCCCCGTAACCGGATGCTCCGCCACTTCCTCCCGGGTCTCAAACTGCACCGGGCAGCCCAGGGCGTCCCCTGTCACCACGCCGAAAACCCCGTCTTTCCAGATATTCTTCATATGCATTCCTCCTCGTTATCATCATACATCATTGCCACAAACCCGGTGTCACCTGCCGGGCGACATTTCCCTTTCTTCCCGTAAAAAACAGCCCCGTCTCCCGACAGGACTGTCACTCTTCTTTGCATCCCATCGGTCAGGCTTTGGCACCTTACCGTTTCCGGCAGGTTGTCGTGCGGTCCCAGGGCCTGTCCCTCGCGCACTCTTCATAGGCGTTATTCAGTTGCATTTATTATTTCGACGTGTCCGGCAATTCTCCTTCTTTCAGGGAAACCCCGGCAAATGGGAAGTCCGGGGTGGAAATAACTGCCATCTGTCCCTTGTGCTGCGTATATACAGGTGCAGGGGGCAAAAGCCCCTGCGGAATAAGAAGAAAGAGCTCAAAGAGCAGGAGGAAATAACGATGAAACCCAACGCGATGGAACTGACCCTGAATGAACTGGAACTGGTAAACGGCGGTTTCGACTGGCTGGATCACCTCGGAGGCCTGTTCGTGGGCATGACAGGCGGCGCTGCCACCGGATTTTCGGTTGGCATGGTTGGCGGACCGGCAGGCATGGTCACCGGACTGGTCGTAGGCACAACTGTCGGCGGAGTGGTCGGCGGAGCCATGGGCTATGAAAACATCAAGAAAGCCTTCCAGGATGAGTGATCCGATCCGGAAGCTCACAGAGCCGTCAGAATAAAACCACCTGCATCAGATATACTCAGATATTATAAAGTCCGGGACCGAAGCCCCGGACATTTTCATATCTGTTGACCTGTATGATCCCCCAGGCCTTCCAAAGGGAAGCCCGAGAACCGTCCCCGGGGTGGAAAGAAATAACTGCGAAATAACTGCCATCTGTCCCTTGTGCTGCGTATATACAGGTGCAGGGGGCAAAAGCCCCTGCGGAATAAGAAGAAAGAGCTCAAAGAGCAGGAGGAAATAACGATGAAACCCAACGCGATGGAACTGACCCTGAATGAACTGGAACTGGTAAACGGCGGCTTCGACTGGCTGGATCACCTCGGAGGCCTGTTCGTCGGCATGACAAGCGGCGCTGCCACCGGATTTTCGGTCGGCATGGTTGGCGGACCGGCAGGCATGGTCACCGGATTGGTCGTCGGCACAACTGTCGGCGGAGTGGTTGGCGGAGCCATGGGCTATGAAAACATCAAGAAAGCCTTCCAAGATGATTGATCCGGTCCGGAAGCTCACAGAGCCATCCAATTAAACCACCTGCATCAGATACATTCAGATAACATAAATTCCGGGGCCGAAGCCCCGGAATTTTTTCATAGGTGGAATTATGCTTCCACAGTCGGCGTTTCGCCCTTCCCGTCACGCCACTCGGCGAACGCCTTCAGTTCCGGCTCCGACAGCTTCAGCGCCAGGCCCATCACCGCCAGGTCGTCCGCGATGCCGATAATTGGGATGGAATCCTTGATCAGGTCCTGCTTCTTCAGCAGGTAGATAATCGCCCCGACCAGGCAGGCGATCACCTTCGGGGAAACCACCGTATACTCCTTCTTGATCCATGCCTTGATCATGGCGACCATCAGCGGAAGATCCGCCAGTGTGCTCCCGATCGCCGGCACTTCCTTCAGCTTCTCCTCCAGCTGAACCAGGATCTCGTCCACCTTGGACGGATTCTCAATGACCTCCTGGGCTTCCTCAATCCCCTTGTCCAGTATTCCCTGAGCCTCTTCCATGTTGAATTCCATACTGAGTTCCTCCTTATATCATTTTATGCTTCCTCAGACCGGCGTACTGCCCCTGCGTCGTCTGTCTTCCTGTCACGGTATAAACCTGTACAGAGGAGCAGGGCTATAAAGATGTCTGATTTCTCTGTACCAGATCATATCACATCCGGACAAAAAGAAAAAGCCCTCCTTCCGGAGGGCTTAATGATCAACCGTTCAGTTACTGCCCGACGCAGCGAACGTCGTGCGCCACGCAGTAATCGTAGATATAACTGCCGAACGGGCAGTAGACCGTCAGATTGGTGCACTCGTCAAAAACCCCGTCTCCCGCCTGCTCCAGCAGCGATGTTCCGCTGATGGTGAGGGTCTGAAGGGAGGTGCATCTCTCGAATACATAGTGGCCCAGCGCTGTAATACTGCTGGGGAAGTTGACTTTCCGCAGGGACGTGCAGTTGCCGAACGCGCCGTCTGAAATCGTCAGCAGCGTATCCGGAAGCGTCACCTGCTCCAGGCAGTTCGCTTCATTGAACATATACGCCGGAAGCACCTGGACGCCGCTCGGCACCGTCACGGATTTCAGAGAGGAACACCCGATGAAGGCCCCTGTCCCGACCGATTCCAGCGCGCTGGGATATGGGAAGTTCGTCAGGCTGGTGCAGCCGTTGAACGCCTCCGTTCCGATGCTCGTTACGCCGGAAGGAATGCTGATGGTCTTCAAGCTGACGCAGTCCTTGAAGGCGTAGGCTCCGATTTTCGTCACCGTGGACGGGATTTCCGCCCTCACGATGGCGGATTCCTGGAACAGTTGGGCCGGGATCGTGGTCAGGCCTTCCGGGATCGTGAATGTCTTCAGCGCGGTGCATCCTTCGAAAACGCTCTGCCCTTCCGTGGCGGCTCCGGTCAGGGAACGCGGAATGCGGAACGACTGCAACCTGACGCATTTATAGAAAGCGTACGATCCCAGGTAAGTCACTGAGTCCGGAATATCGATGCTCGCCAGGCTGCCGCAATTGTAGAAGGCGTTTCTCTCAATTTCCGTGAGGGTGGACGGGATCGTCACCTCCGCCAGCGCGACGGCGTCCTTGAACATGTTTTCATAGATCACCGTAACGCCCTCCGGAACCGTGACCTGCTTGAGCGCCGTGCAGTCTTCGTCAAACGGTCCGCCCCAGTAATAGGGGCCTCCGATTCCCGCCAGGCCGAGCGGATACCTGAAAGAGCTTAACGATTTGCATCCCGCGAAGGACTGCGCGCCGATGGACGTCACGCTGTCCGGAATATAGATTTCCTGCAGCGAAGTGCAGTCCCTGAACGCCAGCGGTTCGATGGTTTCCAGTCCTTCCGGCAGATAAACCGACACAGCGGATGTATTCCCCTTGAAGGCGTCCTCCCCGATCCCGGTCACGCTTTTCCCGCCGATCGCGGAAGGAATCACGAGAATTTTATCCGACCCGGTGTATCCGGTGATCAGGGCTCCCCCGGACTCACTGTCTTCATAGGTGAACTGGGACGCGGAAGCTTCCGGATTAAACGGGATGCCGTGGCTTGTGCACCAGGTATCCGCATAGCTTCCCGGGTAGCCGTATGCCGCGGTAATCGTGGAGTTTGAAAAGGCGTCGTCCGCAATGTAGGTGATGCCGTTCGGGAAGACGACCGTCGTTGTTCCGATGTTCGCAAACGCGCCGCTCTCAATTCTCGTGAGGTCTTCCGGCAGAACCAGACGGTTTGCGGCGGCGGCTGCGGAACCGGCGAGCAGCAGCATCACCATGACAGCCAGCAGGGACAGCACCAGGCGTTTTGCGGTTTTGTTCATTCTGTTTTTCCTCCTGTATCGAACAGACTGCAGAGATACTCTGTTTTTCCGTTTTTTGCCGGTGTTTGGAAAATTATATCATACTTTCCATATTTTAGAAATAATAAAGATGACATTTCCCCATGAAAAAAGGCTTCCCTGCTGTATTGTCCGGAGAAACGCTGCCCCGGTTATACGACGATCGGCTCCACGGTGCTGCCGCCGCCGCGGACCTTCCGGACCACGATCTGCCTGTCGATGGCCCGCCGCAGCTCCGCCACATGGGAGATGATGCCGATCAGCCGGTTGGATTCGGACAGGCTGTTCAGCGCCCGCATGGCCTGCTGCAGCGTTTCCTCGTCCAGGGTGCCGAATCCCTCGTCCACGAACATTGTGTCAAGCCGGATGCCGCCGGCGCTCATCTGGATTTCCTCCGACAGGCCCAGCGCCAGGCTTAGCGACGCGATGAACGACTCGCCGCCGGACAGGGTTTTGACGCTGCGGATGCTTCCGTTCGTATGGTCGATGACGTCCAAGTCCAGGCCGCTCTGGCCCCGGTTGCTTTCCGGGACTTCCCTGCGCTTCAGGTCGTACTTCCCGCCGCTCATCTGCATCAGGTGCACGTTCGCCCGGCGCAGGATCCGGTCGAAGAACACCGTCTGGATCCAGGTCTCGAACATCACGCGCTGTTTTCCCCTCAGCGTGCCGTTGGCCGTGTCCGACACCGCCGTCATCCACTGCCATTTCCGGTCCAGCACCGCCAGGCTCTCCGACGCGGCGTTGACGCTCTTCAGCACGCCGCTGTTTGTGCTGATCCGCAGCTCCGCCTCGCCCCTGCGCCGCGCAATCCCGTTCTTTTCCGCGGTCAGCGCTTCCTTCTCGGCGATCTTCGCTTCCGGATCCTCCACCTCGTTTTCCCGGATGGTTTTTTCCGCCTGGGTGATGCGGCCTTCCAGCTCCTTCATCGCGATGACGCATCCGTCCAGCGCCTTCCGCGCGCTTTCCAGGGCCTGCTTCCGCCCGGTGATTTCCTTCTCCAGGGCTTCCGCCGCGGCCGCGGCCGTCCGGCCGTCCGGGTATTTCAGGGTCTTCCGCCGTTCTTCCAGGTGCTTCCGTTCCGTTTCGATCCTGGTCTTCTCCCGGTCGGCCGTCCGCCTGGCCTCGGTCAGGGCGTCGTCCTTCCCGCTCAGCTGTTTCTCCTTTTCGGGGATCAGCCTGTCCAGTTCCTCCAGGCGCTGCCTGCGCGCCTTTTCCGTCTTCAGCGCGTCGGAAAGCTCCTTCGCCCGGGCGGCCGCCTCCGCCTGGCTCTCCCGGAGCCGGGCGGCCACCGTGTCCGGATCGTAACTTCCCAGCAGGTCGACGGCTTTTTTGCTGATCCCGCCCTCCGCCAGCTCCAGCTTCGCCCCTTCCTCCCGGGCTTTGCCGCTGGCCTCGGTCTCCTCCTCCTGGTCCTTCCTGGCTTGCTTCTCCGCCCTGGTGACGGCTTCCCCGTCCGGCGCGCCGCCGGACCGGACCGCCTTGTCCGGATGGTGCAGCGAGCCGCACACGGGGCAGGGTTTCCCCTCTTCCAGGCTCTCCGCCAGGATGCCGGCCTGTCCGTCGTTGAACGCCCTGCGCAGGTCCTCGGCTTCCCGCCGGCTTTCCTCCGCCCGCTCCCTGGCCTGCCGGTACGCGTCCCGGGCCGTTTCCAGCGCCCGGCGCTTTTCGGGCAGCGCATCCAGTTCCGTCTTCAGGTCCGTGAGGGCCTGCTGCCGCTCCTGCACCTGCCGCTGCTCCACCAGCAGCTCCGTGCTCCGGTCCCCCGCCTGCTTCAGGCCGGACTGCTCTTCGCGCAGGCCGGTCAGTTCCTCCTTCAGTTTCCGGTTGCTTTCCGCCAGCGCCCCGATCTCCGCATCCTTTTCCTTTTGCCGGTTTTCCGCAGCCGTAAGCTCTCCCTGTTCCCGGTCCAGGTTTTCATATTCCCGCAGTTCGTTCCGCAGCAGCGCCAGGTCGCCGCTCTTTTTTTCGGTTTCCGGAACCCGCGCCTGTTCCGCTTCCAGCGCTTCCTCCAGGCGCCCTTTCTCCCCTGTTTTCCCTGCCAGCTCCTGCTTTGCCTTTTCCCGGTCGGCTTCCGCCTTCTTCCGGCTCTCCGCCTTCCCGATGATCCGGTTCAGGATTTCGATCCGCTCTTCCAGATTCCTTTCTTCCTCCTGAAGGGCCTTCTGCGTGCCGGCGTCCTTCTCCAGGATCCGGCTCACGACCTCCACCGCCTGCTCCGTCAGCATCCCGCCCTCCCGGGCCTTGTCCGCCTCCATCTCCAGGGGATCGTTCGCCGGGCAGGCGATCCGCTTCAGGTGGACCTGCACCTCGTTTTTCCGCAGGCTCCGCTCCCGGTCCACGTCCTGGGCCGCCTTCTTCACTTTTTCCTGGAAGTCCCGGTAGATGTGCGTCCGGAATATCTCCCTGAAGTGTTCCCTGCGCTCCTTGGTGTCCTCCAGCAGGATGTCCAGGAACGCGCCTTGGGCGATCATGGCGATCTGGCGGAACTGGTCCCGGTCCACGCCGAGGATCTCCGTGATCTTCCGGTTGACGTCCTTTTCCTTCTTTTCCGTGCGCCCGTCCGGCAGCAGCAGCTCCGCCTCCGCCGGCGCGACGGTGGAGCCTTCGCCCCGCAGCCTGCGGCGCGGGTGTTCCATCGTCCTGCGGACGGTATATTCCTTTCCGCCATACCGGAAAACCAGCTCCACGCCCGGCTCGGCGTACTCGTCGGCGTATTTGGACCGCATCATGGACGGTTCCCGGTTCGGCCCGCTGGCCCCGCCGTACAGCGCGAATACGATCGCGTCGAAGATCGTGGTTTTCCCGGCGCCGGTGTCGCCCGTGATCAGGTAAAGGCCGCTGGTCCCGAGGCGGCCGAAATCGATGGTCTCCGTGCCCGCGTAGGGCCCGAACGCCGTCATGGTCAGTTTCAGCGGCCTCATGCCATCCCCTCCTTCAGGCTCTCCAGCATCTCCGTGACGAACGCCCGCTGCTCCTCGCTCATGGGCTGCCCGTTCTGTACGGCGTAGAATTCGTCGAAGAGCTCCACGCCGCTCTTCTTTTCCATCTCCTCCACGGCGGCGATCTCGGAGGACGCGCGGGTGCGCCGGTTGTCGTATTCCAGTTTCATGATGTTCGGATAGATCGTCCGCAGCCTGGCCTGGGCGTCCGGCACGTCCTCCTCGTCGGTCAGGATCACCCGCAGGTAATCGTCCGTGGCCGTGCCCTCATAGTTTTTGAGCAGGGACAGCTCGTCGTAGGTGCCCCTGATTTCCCGCATCTCGTGCCTGGGCGTCAGGGGGACCGTCCGGACGGCCGTTTCTCCCTTTTCCCCCAGCGTGACCACCGTCACGGATTTCACGTGGTCCTTTTCCGAGAAGGAGTACTTCAGCGGCGTCCCGCAGTAGCGGACCGTCTCCCGTCCGATCTGCTGGGGGCCGTGGATATGGCCCAGCGCCACGTAGTCGAACCCGTCGAACACGGACGCGTCCACGTTGTCCATCCCGCCGACGGAGACGTCCTCCGATTCCGACCGGACGGCCCCCGTCACAAACTGATGGGCCACGAGCACGTTGCGTACCGAAGGATCGATCTCCATATGACTTACCGCCGTGCGGACCGCGTCCGTATAGCTGCCGGTCTCCTCCTCCGGGTATACGCGGCGGACGTCCACCGGTTTCACGAAGGGCAGCATCCAGATCCGGATCTCGCCGTGCTTATCCTTCAGGACGCACGGCGCGATCTCCCCGGAAAACACGGGGGACAAATGGATGCCGCTGGCCTGCATCAGGCGGCCGCCGAAAGCGATCCGCTCCGCGGAATCATGGTTTCCGCTGATCACGAATACTTCCGGCCCCATCCCGGCCAGCCGCACCAGGAACTCGTCCAGCAGGGCCACGGCCTCCGCCGGCGGAATGGCCTTGTCGTAGACGTCCCCGGCGATGATGACCCCGTCCGGCTTCTCCGCCTCGATGATCCCCAGGATCTGCAGCAGGATGTGCTTCTGGTCCTCCAGCATGGAGAACTCGTTCACCCGTTTCCCCAGGTGCAGATCCGACAGATGAATCAGTTTCAAATCAGTCTTCCCCCTGTATCAGCGTCCCGCCGCCCGTTCTTCATGAGCGTCTCCGGCCATTATGTCTGTATATTAACTATATAGATTCCATCGGCAGAATTTTACCACAAACGCCATATCCGCTCAAGAAAAGCGCAACCCGAAGGCAAACGAAAACCGACCCGGAAAGAACGCTTTCCGGGTCTCTGCTATTTCTTCTGTATCTAATCTTCAGGTGACTGAACAGGGTCTCCGACAGTCCTCCGTATCACGGCGCATATCCTTCTCATATTCCCCGCAAACGGCCGCGATATTCGTCCGGATCTTGTGTCTCCTGCAGATGGCCAGTTCCGTTCCCCGGCTCTCGTCAAAGAACCGGCAGTGCAAACAGGCTTTCCCGGGATCCCTCCCGGCGTAAAGCTGCCTCGCCAGTGAATTGCTCATCATCCGTCCGGGTCTGATCGTCATGCTTACCACTCCTATTCCCATACTCAGTCAATTGTCAGTCGCGAACTGCCCGGGAGCCCCGGACATTTCCGGGGTCCCGGCGTTCTTTCCGGGGAATTTGTCCCCCGGGTTCAACTTCAGTATAGGGGGAGGGGGTGGGCATATTTACCCCATTTAAAAAAGAAAAGAGACAGAGGATGTCGTCTCCTGTCTCCACGTACCTGGCATATTATGCCGGGGATATCACTTCAGTTTTTCCATTTCTCTTTCAAAGCGGGTAATGGCTTTTCTTATTTTCTGTATCTGCTTCATTTCCTCTTTGGATATCACACCGTCATCTTTACTAGCAGCCATCTCAATGGATTTATCCAATGTTTTTAAAGAAAGCAGCGCATTGTTGACCTGTGACTGCATAAATCTGTTCACAAAAATCTCCTTGTTATATAATTATATCCAAAATACTTTTGCAGATACTCCCTCAGTGCCGGATCACAAACATAGATAGAACAGCATGAAGCTAATTGCGGAAGAATGCGGAATCAAAGCATGCACTCTTTACAAATGGAAAACAAACCATCAGGTGCACCTTTCTCCACAAAAAGCGGACGCTCTTTTACTCTACTTCATAGAAAAAGAGCCAGAACCGATCTTAACAGCCCTGGCACTTAACTATGTACTACCAAAACTATATTTATATCTTACTTCTTCTACTGATTAGGAAGTATAACAAAGGAGGAATGAATTATAGCAAGTGTTAATGACAAGTATTTTTAGGATTATAAATCACGCATGGAAGAATCAAACGCACTCACAGCGCATGATTGGCACATTGTGGAATTTGAAAAAATGGCTAAAGAAATGATAACCGAAAACCTTGGCCTAGCACGACAAGCAACTCGAAGCAGATCCATCAAGTCTTACGACAGCTTCATCCTTCTATTCACAAACAGATACTGATCCAGTTCCAGGCAGAACGCGGCCACCTGGCTCCTCTGGGTTGTGTCCCCGGTATAGACGGGCGGAATCTTGTGCAGCTCCGCCAGTCGGTTCAGCATGCGCACGTTGACGATGACGGCCTCATGGCAGCTGTGGCGCGCCTGATCGTATCTCATGACCATCTCACGGTAATTCGCTCCGTCGGTTCCGGGATTCAGCGTCAGCTCAGTTTCCCCGCGAATCACCGCGTCCACGTAGGCATGGAAAGACGGGAGAATGTCATTCAGCACTTCCCGGTCCTCCCGGCATTCCGGCTCCGTGCCGGTTGTTATTTTATAAACCAGTTCCCTGAAGGTTGCTTCATCCAGATATTGATTGTCCATATACTGTTCCTTTCAGCTGAACGTCCTGTGTGTTTATTTCTCCGGCAGCGGCCTAATCTTCCTGGCCAGGTACATGAAGGGTGTGTCGAAGAGGGCGACCACCACCTTGAACAGGTAAGTGGAGATCAGGATGCTCCAGAAGACATCTGTCGGATAGGCACCCCAGAAGGCGATGAAGGTAAAGATCACGGTGTCGACGGCCTGACTTGTCAGGGTGCTGCCGTTGTTCCGCAGCCAGAGCATGGTGTTGTTATTTCCCGTCTTGCTCCAGATGAAATGGTAGAGGAACACGTCCAGGTACTGGCTGAAGACAAAGGAGACCATGCTGGCAGCGGTGACCCGCGGGACCAGGCCGAATACCACCTGCAGGCTGGCGTCCACCGTATCGCTGGCGTTGGGCTTAAATTGCAGGATCATGTGGGTGCCAAGCATCCACAGGAGCATCACGGCGATGCTGTAGGCGACGGCTTTGCTGGCTTCCTTCCGGCCGTATTTCTCGGACAGGATATCTGTCACCAGGAACGTCGAGGCGTAGAGTACATTCCCGGCCGTGGAGGACAGGCCGAAGATATCCACGCACTTGCACACCGCGATGTTGCTCAGCAGCGTGCTGAATACAGCAATTCCACCCCGGGGACGGTTCTCGGGTTTCCCTTTTTCCGCTTTTCCACCCCGGGGACGGTTCTCCTGTGTTAATTCTGCAATAAAAGATCCCTCCGGATGGCCCGGAGGGATCTTGTCTGATTTGTTTGCGTTTCTTATTCGTCAAAGCTGAAGACGCACTTGATGACTTTGTCCTGACGGATTTCGTCGAAGGCCTTCCTGACATTCTCAACGGAGAACGGATACCGGTGGGTAATCAGGCTGTCGATGTCGAGCCGGCCGGTGGCGATGAGCTTCATCGTCTTTTCCATGGCGGGCAGCGCGCCGCCCATTCCGGGGCTCATGGGATAATGCATGCCTTCGACCCGCAGGAACTTAAAGTGGATCAGATCCCAGTCCGTATAGGCCGGCCTTCCGCCCGCACCCACCTGCACAATCAGGCCCATGCGCTTGCACAGATACGGAAGCATCGCGATGGTTTCGGGCGTGCCTGCGCACTCCAGAACTCCGTCGCACACCGCGCCGTCCGTGATCTTTTCGACCTCATGCACCACGTTCTGGGTGGTCGGGTCGATGACGTGGGTGGCGCCGAACTTCAGAGCGAGGTTCCGCTTCCATTCCACGGGTTCGGATACGATGATCCGGTCCACACCGCGGAGCTTCGCCAGCTGCACGCCGATCAGGCCAAGCGCGCCGGCGCCGAGGATACACACGTCCTCGCCGAGGAAGCAGCTCTTTCTCGTGGCGTTGTACATGACGTTGATCGGCTCAAACAGGCCCGCGTGGTCGTTCGACACATGGTCAGGCACCCTGATCAGGCCGTTGGCCTCCGCCAGAACATATTCTCCCAGACCGCCGAGCAGCGGGAAGATGCCGACGCGGTCCCCGACTTTGAAGGCGGGAGCGGGCTGATCCTCACCGAGGGCGACCAGCTGCGGGGCGGGCGGCCCCATTTCCACGATCACACCCATGCCTTCATGGCCCATGAGGGTCGGGAACGGCTTATGGTGGTCCAGGTATCGGTATGAGGGATAATGCGGCGCCAGCGGATCATCCGGTTTGACGCCCATATACTGCCGCATGTCGTACGGCACCATGCCCTGGTGCTGATGGTCGTGCGGCGGATGAACGCCTTCGTAGGTGTGCAGATCCGTCTTGTTGCAAATAGACGCGGACAGGATCTTGACCAGCACCTGCCCTACCCCAGGCTTCGGGATCGGGGACTCCCGCATGGTCCATTCCCCGTTGGCATCCATCAGTACTGCCTGATGGTTCATTCTTTCGCTCATATTCTGACCCTCCTTCTGTATGTATTCTCTGAAGAATTCCTTCGGTTATTCCTTGATTCCCAGGACGATGGGGGTGGATTTGTATCCAATGCCCATCCGGTCAATCCCCATGTCGATCAGCTTCAGGAAGTGCTCCCGGGTACGTATGCAGCCGGAACCCTTGACCTTCGCCTTGTCGCCCGCGACTTCCAGCATCATTTCCACCACTTCGGGCGTGGCGCCGACACACGGACCGCCGGTAAAGAATCCGGTGGAGCTCTTAATGAAGTCCGCGCCGGCGTCTACGGCCGCCTGGGCACCCTTCCGGATCTGTTCCTCGTTCAGAGCATCCGTCTCCAGAATGACCTTGACCGCAGTGCCGTATTTGTGGCATACATCAATGACCGCTTTCAGGTCGTCCCGAACCGCGTCGTACATGCCGCTGCGGATCCATCCGTAATTGGAGACGATATCCAGTTCATAGATATCCCCGCGCTTGCAGTACTCCTCCGCCTGCAGGACTTTGGAGGCGGTGGTAGAGAGCCCGAAGGGGAAATCGCAGACCACGCAGATCTTCGTATCGGTGCCCTTCGTCATTTCTGCCGCAATGTCGAGAGAGGCGGGATTGATGCAGACAGTGGCGCAGCCGTAATCGATGCCTTCCTGGATATACTTCCTGATCTCCTCCTGGGTAAATTCCGGCTTCAGGACAGACTGATCAATATATGCCGCCAGTTCCTTTACGCTCATTTCCGCCGCTTTTTTGTCGAGTTTCTTCATGTTTGTTATCACCCTTTCTTTTTTTCTTGGTTCCCCGGAATGATCTGCCGACCGTGCCTGTCTGTATGCTCCTTATATTTCCACCCACCTGTCCGTCCGGGCGGATTCATAGATCGCCTCGCAAAGCTGAAGCTCCCTGTAACCGTCCCTGAACTGCGGATAATCCCCTTTCCTGCCGGCGGGATCCCGTGTAATATCCCGGTATATCCGGATCATGGTGTGTTTCACCGTGTCCGCGAACCCCTCGCAGTGCCCGCCCGGATAGCTATTGTAAGCCCGCGCGTCGGGAGACATCAGCGAAGGATCCTTGATCATTACTTCGTTGCAGCCGTCCCGGTGGCCGATCCAGAGCTGGTTGGGCATCTCGGAATCATAGGCCACGGAGCATTTGCTGCCGTAAATCTCCAGCCAGATCCGATTCTTCCTGCCGGCCGCCACCTGGTTCGCAGTAAAGGAACCGTGGGCGCCGCCGGCGAACCGGAGCTGCACGTTCGCGTAGTCCTCGGTGCCGATCGGGACCTCCTGGTAATCCTCCGGCTGCAGGATCTTGCCGGAATAGGTCTCCACCGGCTTCAGCGGCTTTTTCCGGACCGGGTGGAAGGTCGCGAAATCCGCGAACACTTTTTCGATCCTTTTCCCGGTGATATATTCCACCAGGTCAAACCAGTGGGTGCCGATATCGGCCACCGCCCGGGTCTTGCCGCTGAACTCCGGCTCCAGGCGCCAGCTGTAGTCGGTGTCCTTGAACAGCCAATCCTGCTGGTAGGAACCGTTGACGGCAAAGATCTCCCCGATGGTCCCGTCGCTCACCATGGACCGGACATGCTGCAGCAGGGGATACGCCCGCACGTTGAGGTTCATCGCGCAGACGAGCCCGCAGGTTTCCGCCAGCTCCTTCAGTTCCTTTCCCTCTTCCGGCGTCATGGCCAGCGGCTTTTCGCAAACCACGTGCTTCCCGGCCTTCAGCGCCTTCTTCGCGATTTCATAATGGAGGTTGTTCGGGACGCAGATATGAACGACGTCGATATCAGGATCCGCAAGCACCGCGTCAGCGCTGCCGTAAGCCCTTTCGACCCCCAGCCCGTCCGCTTTCTTCCGGGCCACTTCCTCGTTAATATCCGCAATCGCAAGCACGTCCGCGAGGCCGGTCCGCCGGACCGCTTCCACGTGGACCGGTCCGATAAACCCTGTTCCGATTACACCGGTATTGATCTTCTGCATTTGTTCATTCCTCCCGATCAAGTTCCTGGTTGTCCCACGCAGTGATAAAATCAATCAGCTCACCGAAGGACGCGCTGCGGCAGTTCCTGACATAGAACCCGGAATTGGCCGTTCCGAGGGTCAGGCTCTCCCGGTCCGACAGGCCCAAGGCCAGGCCCAGCGCGAATCCCGCGTTGAAATTGTCCCCCGCGCCCGTCGTCAGTTTCGGCTTTTTGCAGTACGGTCCCCCGGCGTATTCCGCGTTTCCTTCGCTGAAAGCGTACGCGCCGGCCGTCGGATGGATGACGAGTGTGTCCAGCATCAGGTGCTGCTTAATGAATTTTCCCGTTTCCTCCAGCGGGGTCTTTTCCGCATCGTTCTGCTTCAGTCCCAGCACAGCGGCGATCTCATATGCCTCTTTCGCGTTCAGCCCCAGCACGACCCGGCCGTAATCTGAGAACCGCCCGACCGTCTTCAGCGCGGTGAGGAGGTCTTCGTTGCTGCGCTTCTCCGGATCGCAGAGATCGAAGAACAGTATTTTTTCGCCATGGCCGCGGACCGCGGGCATCACCGTGTCCAGGAGATACTCCCAGACTTCCGTCATATGGTTCACCAGCGTCCAGTTCTCAATGCCGATCAGGGAACACTCGCTGAACAGCTTCGCCAGCTTCTCCCGGCCCACCAGGCGGTCCAGGTTCGTGGCGCTGACCGCGTTCAGCGGTTCCAGCCTGGAGCAGATCAGCTTGCCGTCATAGAACTCGATGGCTTCCGTCAGCCCCGGGTTTGAGATGGACAGCACCTCTTTCGCGTTTTCGCTGATCTGGGCGAAGACCGGATCGGTCCCCGGGAGACCCAGGGCACCCGCATAGGTCAGCTCACACCCGCAGGACAGGAGGGACGCGGCCATGTTCGGACCGTTGCCGCCCGCTTTCCGCTGCACGGTGACGAATTCGAAGTTTCTCGAATAACCGGCGCTCTCCACGATCTTCAACCCGAAGTCGGCCATGTTCTTCAGGCGGTCGTACGAATCCTCCGAATACCGGGTGTCCACCACATGGACCACTTCGTCGATAAACCCGTCGAAGCCGACAAAGGTTTTGACCGTCCCGGGGTCCAGTCCCCTGAGTTTTTCAACCAGCGCTTTCTTTTCTGATAATTCAGCCATCTTTCCAACCGTCCCTGATCAGCTGTTTTCCGTTTTCCGGAACATCCGGTTTTCAGTCAAACGTGAAAACCGCTTTGATGACGTTTCCTTTTTCAATTTCAGCGAAGGCTTCCTCCACCTGATCGAGTTTGTAATGGTGGGTAATCAGGGGCTTCACGTCGAACAGGCCGGACGCCATACACTGCAGGGTCCGCGTAAAGCAGTCGATGGGATCCCCGCTTCCGAAATGCATGCCTTCGCAGCGGAGCATTTTGAAATGGATCAGGTCCCAGTCCACCAGCACGCTCTGCCCGCCCGCGCCGATCTGGATCATCGTGCCGAAGCAGCGGGTCAGGTACGGCAACTTCCGGATGGTATCGGCGATGCCTGCGCATTCATAGACCACGTCGCAGCCGACGCCATTGGTAATTTTTTCCACTTCCCTGACCACGTTCTGGGTGGACGGGTCAATCACATAATCGGCGCCGAGCTTCTTCGCCAGCTCACGCTTGAAGGCAACCGGCTCCGAAAGGATGATCGTCCGGGCGCCGCCCGCCCGGCACCACTGCACAGCGGAAAGGCCCAGGGCGCCGCCGCCCAGGATGCAGACCACGTCGCCGATCTTCATCGACTTCCGCACCGAGATATAGGTCACGCTCATGGGCTCGAACATGCCGGCTTCCTCGTCCGTCAAGGATTCCGGAACCGGAACCAGGTATTTCCGCTGGGCGACGACATACTCGCCGAGGCCGCCGATGCAGTGGAAGATGCCTACCCTGTCGCCGATCTTCATGTTGTCCTGGGGAGTCGGCTGCTCGAACGGATGGGGTACCTCCGGTCCGAAGGCCACAATGATGCCGGCAGCCTCATGGCCCATGGTGGAGGGATAGGGCGTCAGGTCATACATATGTTCCGGATAGCAGTCCTTCATCGGATCGTCCTGCTTATGGGTATAGACCCGCATATCCGGGGGAATCATGCCGTTGAACTGATGGTCATGCGGAGGATGGATGCCGCGCACGGTATTCAGGTCTGTCTGATTGCAGATCGACGCGGACACGATTTTTACCAGCGCCTGGCCCGGGCCGAGTTCCGGGAACGGGGTCTCCTCAATTTCCCAGGGGCCTCCGACGCCCTTCAGGATCGCTCTTCTGTAGGTACCTTCCATATATCTGTTCTCCTTTTTCTATATATGATTTGCTGTCCTGTCAGCTTTCCGCGCCTCTGATCTGTTTTCTCCTCAGCCATTCCCTGAACCGGGTGACATTCCCCGAGACAGCCAGGAAGGTCAGGATCAGTACGCCCACCATGATGCCCTGGTACTCGCTGTCCAGGCCGAAAATCAGGAGCACGTACTGCAGGGTTTTGATCAGGAACGCGCCGATAAATACGCCGATCACCTCGTTCACGACCGAGGCCAGCGCCATGGCGATGAATCCGCACATGAGGGCGTCAAACCCCAGCGGGACGGAAGACAAGTTGGACTGTCCGCGCACGACGCCGGCGCGCATCAGCTGGATCCAGGCGTACAGGCCGATGAAGGCGCCGCCGATCAGGTAGCAGAGTTGTTTCGTTTTGTAAAAATTGATTCCTTTGCTGATTGCCACTTTCGGGTTCAGACCGCTGGCTTTCGCGTGGGCGCCGATGGCGGTCTTGTTGTAGATCAGGAAGATGATAATCCCGGCGATCAGCGGGATCAGCCAGTTCCAGGGGCCTCTCATCATGATCATGTTTTTCAGGTCCATCTGGGCTTTTCCGTTGGGGGCAAGGTTGCTGATAGCTTCATAAATCAGCGTAACGGCAATGGATACCACCATGGAGGGCAGGTGCAGGAACCGGTAAAGGCAGCCGTCGATCACGCCGACCAGGATGCCCACCAGGATACATACCGGCAGGGCGCCCCAGTTGCCCAGGCCCAGGCTCATCGCGATATTGCCGCCGATAACAGCCGAGACGATATATTTGCCGCCGATGGCAAGGTCCATCGTCATGGCTTTCATCCCAAGAAGGCCGCCCCAGCCGATAACCGAACTGACAAGCGCCTGATGGAACAGCGCTTTGACCGTATCCGCATTCATCTGTTCCGGCGCGGTTAAATAGGCAATGAGGATCAGGACCAGCGGTATCGCGATGACAAGTCCCAGTATGACGATTTTTCCCGAAAATACCTTTTTCATTGCTATTTCCTTCTCAGATTTATTCTGTCTGTTGCTGACAGTATTCATACCTGCTGAACCGGAACAGGCCGGATGACGGGGAGCCGGCCGGTTTGCAGCCGGCTCCCCGCGCGGGATTCACGTGTGATTACTTCAGGATGTCGATATTGTAGGCGGCCATGATCTCTTTCAGGCCCGCTTCGTCGATGCCGACCATCTTGCGGATGTCTTCCGCGGTGTAGATAACCTTTTCGATGTTGCAGTAGGGCTCAAACTTCTTGAACTGGTCGATGTTGGTGACGTACAGGTAGTTCGCGGCATTGGTGAACTTGCCTTCGGTGACGGGGGTTCCGTTCAGGTAGTTGTACAGAACCATCAGGGCGTACAGGGGATCAACATGGTGGCCGCAGGCGGAGAAGACCAGCACGCCGGATTCCAGCGCCGCGTCCATGCCGTCAAACTGGTCATAGGTCACGATCTTGATCTGATCCTGCAGGCTGTAGCTTTCCACCACGTTGATGGAGGCGGGGCCGGGCAGGTTGCCGGTCAGCTGGACGATGGCGTCGACGTCGTTCTTGCCGGTGGTGCAGAAGTATTCGATGCCGCCGAGGAAGGAGTTCAGAGCGTCCGTTCCGTCGAAGGTCCAGGAAGAGGTGTTCTCGATCAGGCCTTCGTCGATGGCTTTCTGCCAGCCGGCCATACGGGTGTCAGACAGGGGCTGTCCGGGCGGGAACCAGATGATGCCGGCCCTGGTATGTCCGATCTCATTGAGGTATTTGCACATGTCATAGCCCGCCTGGGTTTCGCCTTCGAAGGTGGCGCCCAGGAAATAGGGGTTGTCCTTGACCTGGTTGTAGGCTTCCTCGTCATAGGTCAGGTCGCGGAAGCAGCACATGACCGGGGTCTCGGCTCCGGCGCACATCTGCACGATCTTGGGAACCATGGACGTGGAAACAGGAGCGATCAGGACGCCGTCAACGCCCGCGGAAAGCACATTCTCCAGGGAGTTGATCTGGTCGTCGGCGATCTCTTCGTCCGCCGTGAACACGAACTCGATGCCGAGTTCCTTACCGGCTTCCTCGACCTGCGCGCGCACCATTCTGCCGAACATGGTGTCAAAGTTCGAGAACAGGAATCCAATCTTGAACGTTTTGCCCGCTTCCGCGGAGCAGCAGCCGGCGGCTAGGGTCAGGACCATCACCGCTGTTAAGAGAATAGCGAGACACTTCTTCATTTTTTCTACCTCCTTATATTTAGTGTCAACGTCTATCGATACCGCCTTTGCGGCGGATACCTCCGTCAGATCAGGATGTCTTTCTTCATCCCGTTAAAGCTCAGCGTTGCCGCCGCCAGGAAAACAATCCCTTTTACCAGGCCGACAAGGCTGGGGTTCATGCCGATCATAACCAGTCCGTTGGAAAACACCTGCAGGAAGATCGCGCCGACAATGGCGTAGACGATGCGCGTCCTGCTGCCGCCGGTAATCGCGATGCCGCCGATGATGATGGCCATCATGACGTTGATGTGCGCGCCTGATCCGGTGGTGGAGGAAATGGATCCCGCCCGGATGGCCCGCGCCACGCCGGCCGCGCCGCTGGCGATGCCCGAAAGCATATAGGCGATGATCCGGTACTTCACGTCGTTGATTCCCGTAAACTTCGCGCAGGTGATGTTCTCGCCGATGGCCTTGTTGTACATGCCTATCCTGGTAAAGTTGAATATGTACCCCATGACCAGCAGGATCGCCACGGCGATTCCCAGGTAGAAGTAGATGTTGTCATAGCTGGCCGCAGCCGCGTAATTGATGATCAGGCCGTTTGTGCTGGAAAGGAGCTGGATCACCTTGGTTCCCACCGACATGCCGACGATCGCGCAGAAGATGGCGGGTACGTTCAGGTTTGCCGACAGGACGCCGATGAACCCGCTGAACAGGATTCCGAACAGCATCGCGATGACGAACATCCGGGGAATATCGGCGCTGTCCGGCGTCAGGGTGTATCCGATCGCCGCCGACAGGCCGATGGTGGCGGACAGGGACAGGTCCTGCGTGCCATGGGCTGTCACAAAGATCGTACCGATCGCGCTGATGATCACCACGATGGCCTGCAGGAAGATCGTCTTGATGTTATTGGCCGACAGGCTCCTGCCCTTGGTCAGAATCGCGAACACGACCAGGCAGATGATCAGGGCGACGACCGCGCTGAGCTGGCCTATGTTCCTTTTGATAAAATCCCTGGTTTTGCTTGACGGCTTCATGTCCTCACCTCATCAGATCATTCATTGTCAGATCATATACTGGATGATATCGTGTTCTGTCGGTTTTTCGGACCGCTTGTACTGGGCTGTGACCTGACCCTTCTTGATGATCAGGATCCTGTCAGACATTCCGATGAGCTCCGTCAGCTCTTCGGAGATCATAACAATCGCCACGCCGTCCGCCTTCAGCCGTTCCATGATCCTGTAGATGGTCGCCTTCACGCCGACGTCGATGCCGCGGGTGGGGCAGTCCATGATCATGATCCTGGAATCGTTGGCCAGCCATTTGGCGACGACCACTTTCTGCTTGTTTCCACCCGAAAGCTCGCCCACCGACTGGTTCAGGGAGGACATCTTCACTTCCAGCTTGGTGGCGAACTCCTTCGAGAGCGCCTTCAGCTTCCTGGGAGAGATAAATGTCTTCTTTGCCAGTTTGTCCGCAGAGGCCAGGGCCACGTTGTCCTTCACGGACGCGTTCATCATCAGGGACTCCTTGTCCCGGTTCTTGGAGAGGTACGCGATTCCGTTCCGGGCGGCATCTGTCGTATTGGAGATCTTTTTGCCGGAGGGCAGCACGGTGACGCTGCCGCTGTCCAGGATGACCGCCCCGAACAGCGCCTGGCCGATTTCATGCATGCCGCTGTCTGTCAGGCCGCCGATGCCCAGGATTTCTCCCTCTTTCAGGTCAAAGGTGATTCCCTTCAGAATTTCTTTCAGCTGGAGCTTGTTCGCTTTGAGCACCGTCTGCTCTCCCGCGGTTTCCTGCTCGTCCGTCCGGTAGTATTTTCCTTCCAGGTCGCGCCCGATCATGTTCCGCCGGATATTGTCCACGGTGATGGTTCCTTCTTCCCGGGTCAGCGTCGTCACATAGGCGCCGTCCCGCATGACCGTGACCGTGTCCGCGTATTCCTTGACTTCGTCCAGGTCGTGGGAGATGAAGATGATCGTTTTGCCCTCTTCCCGCATCCGGCCGATAATCTGGTAGATAATGTCCCGCCCTTTGTGCGAGAGCGCCGTGGTGGTCTCGTCAAGGATCAGGATTCTGGGTTCGTCCGCCAGCGAGATGGCCACCTCGATCAGTTTCCTGTCCTCGAAGGAGATGGTGGAGATATTGGCGGCCGGGTCCAGATTGCCCATCTGGATCTCCTCCAGCACCTTTTTCGCTTCCGTGATCATCCTGGACCGATTCACAACCTTCCCGCTCTTTGAGAAGGAAGTTTCCCGGCCGAGGAAGATGTTTTCCGCGATGGACAGGCCGTCGATGGTTCCCTGTTCCTGCACCAGGATGCTGATGCCGTTCTGCCGGGCGTCCAGCATGGTTTTCGGGGAATAGGGTTTCCCGTCCAGGAACATCTCGCCGGCTGTCGGTTTCAGGGAACCGCTGATCATGGAGGCCAGCGTCGATTTCCCCGATCCGTTTTCACCGACCACGCAGTGAACCTCCCCCTTTTTGAAGGCGACGGACAGGCGGTCGACAGCCAGGACCGTATCAAACTGTTTGGTTAATCCCTTGACTTCAAGTACAGTTTCTCTACTCATATTCCCTCACCTGAAAAATGAAATATCGACCGGAATCTGAATCTGAACGCCGTCGTCAAACTGAACTGAAATGCCCTGCTCCGTCAATGCTGATTCTTTGATGTACCTCTTCCCTTCCGGCAGCGCGACCGCTCCGTACACCTGCCTGACCGCGATTTCCTGATCAGGTTTTACGGGGATCATGAACCGGTCCGGGTTCTCCGGGAAGTCCTCCTCAAAGATCACGATCCGGTCGCTCATCTCCTCCACGCCGAGGCATCCGTCCGTGGTCCCGTTCCAGGGGGCGAAATGCCTGCCGCCGTTGAACAGCCAGAACATCGTCTCCGGCAGGATCCGCGCGTCCTTCAGCTGATAGTACAGGTACCCTTCCTCCGGATTGGCGAAAACGGCGTATCCCAGGCCGTTCACCGCGTCGGTCTTCGCGATCATCAGGTCGATCGTGCCCTTTTTCTGGGGGTGCCTGCTCAGGTCCGTTTCCTCGCCGTAGACCGTGGTTACATGCTTCCAGTCCCGGATGACCGTCATCCCCGGCAGCCGGGAATACGTTCCGGATTCAGTGTCAAGCAGCTTTCCGGTGGCGGTCTGCCACTCCGACCAGTTGCCGTCCAGGGAAGCCGCGAAGCATTCCTTCGGGACCTTCAGGCAGGGATGGGTATTATAGGAAAATTCTCCTGAGAATCCCTTCAGGATCTCCGTCTCGTAAACCGCCGGATCGGATTCCCGGATCTCGAGGCGTTTGTCGATCTCGCCGCCGTCCGGATCCGTGAAACGAAGGGTCATCGTCTTTTTCTCCCCGTCCTCTTCCACGCCGGCCAGCGCCCACGGGGAATTGGCGCAGCGGCCGTGCTCGTATCCGCCGAGCCCTTTCCGCTCCATGCAGAAGAAATTCCCTCTCAGCGTGGAGGAGATGGTGGATCCGTCATCGTACAGGCGGTCGTTCCACCAGGGCGCCACCCAGTAAGGGCAGATCTCCTTTCCGTCCCCAATGCTGAAATACGGAAGGACACAGGCGTTCTGAACCGTGGTCAGGATATTGATCCTCCGGTTCGCCAACCGGTAAACAGGCTGTCCCAGATGAAAGGTGAGTGCTTCCATGTTGTTCCCTCCGGCAGTGACAAATCTGTTATATTCGTATACTTTGTTCCCTTTGTATGATACATTTTATCACTAAGATACTTTTTGTCAATACTTTCCATCATTTTTTTTGAAATTTTTTCAGAAGCCGGCCAGCGCCTGGTTTTTCGTGTGCTGCAGACCATTAAGATATAAATTTGCAGGTAGATTTAACCCAAATTTTACATCTTGACTTTGTTTTGATCATCCTTTATAATCATCGCAAGTTGTATCATACAAAGTATGACATTTTAAGTCTGGATGTGATCAAGAATGGCCTGCCTTATTGCTCCCAACGAGATTGACTACACTTCAAGCGTCGCGATCTATACCCAGATCGCGGCGGCAATCCGACGGAAAATTGAGGAAGGAACCCTGAAACCCGGCGACCATCTCGATACGGAGATGAACATCTGCGACGCGCTGAACGTCAGCCGGACGACCGTGCGGCTCGCGATGAACGAACTGGAGCAGGACGAGTACCTGGTCCGTAGAAGGGGCAAGGGGACCTTTGTTACCCGGCCGAAGGTCAAACGGAACCTGAACGACCTGTACAATTTCACCGGTGAAATATCCGGTCTGGGCATGGAGCCAACCTCAACCCTGATTGAATTCTCGACCATTCCCGCGATTCCCAAGGTGATTCAGTCCCTGAACCTGAACGAGGGGGAACTCGTCTATAAAATCAAGCGGCTCCGTCTGGCGGACGGAACCCCCATGATGCTGGAAACCGCCTATATTCCCGTGAAGTTCTGCCCGAACATCAGCAAGTCGGACCTGACCGATTCTCTCTACGCCGTGATCAGCCAGTACAACAACGCCTTCCCGCTGGAAGCGGAGGAGACATATGACGCGATTCTCGTCAAGGAGAAAGACGCCAAGTACCTGGGCTGCCCTGCCGGATCACCGGCCTTCAAAATCAATCGCATCTCCCGCAATACAAAGGGCCAGCTCTTTGAATACGCGATCCTGATCGCGCCCGGGCAGATCAACCGCTACCATATTGTCCTCCGCAAAAACGACTCCTCGGTGATACGCCATTCCATCGAGACGGAAAGCACCTGAGTTTTGTTCCTTATATATACAGGAGACAGGGACACTTCCCTGCCTCTTTTTTGTATCGGGACGGTTCTCCCGTATTAATTTGACAAACCGGGCAAAAACATTTGACAAAGCGAGGGGCAAGCGATATAACGGGATTGCCGCCGGCTTTTGCACGGCGGAACGAGAAGAAAGAGGGAATCAATATGGTTAAGGTTAACGTCATCTCCGGCTTCCTTGGCGCGGGCAAGACCACGCTCATCCGGAAACTGCTGACGGGCAGGCTCCGGAACGAAAAGGTCGTGCTGCTGGAGAATGAATACGGCGAGATCGGGATCGACGGGGGCTTCATGAAGGACGTGGGCATCACCGTGACCGAGCTGAACGCGGGCTGCATCTGCTGCACTCTGGCCGGGGACTTCCAGGCCGCGGTGGACCAGCTGATCGACACCTACCACCCGGACCGTATCCTGGTGGAGCCCACCGGCGTGGGCAAGCTCAGCGAGATCCTCGCCGCCGTGGAAAAGGCGAAGGAGCGCCATCCGGAAATCGAGACCGGCGGCAGCGCCACCGTGGTGGACGCCGGGAAGTGCCGGATGTATATGAAGAACTTCGGCGAGTTCTTCCTGGACCAGGTGAAGAGCGCCTCCACCGTCATCTTCAGCCGCACCCAGCTGCTGGATCCGGAACGGGTGGAAAAGAGCCGCCTGCTGATCGCCGAGGCTCATCCGGACGCCCGGATCATCACCACCCCCTGGGATGAGATGGAGCCGGACTTCATGCTGGATGTCATCGAAAACGGCAAGCCCATCTGGTTCGCCCCGCTGGAAGACGAGGACGACGATGACGATGACGAGGATGAGCATGAGCATCATCACCACCATCACGATCATGACGATGATGACGACGATGAGGATGAACACGAACATCATCACCACCATCACGACGACGATGACGACGACGATGACGACGATGACGACGATGATGATGAGGATGAGCATGAGCATCATCACCATGAGCATCACGAGCATCATCACGGCCATGAGCACGGCCACGAGCATCACCATCACCACCATCACCACGGCGCGGACGAGCACGACGCGGACGAGGTGTTCGGCACCATCGGCCTCGAGACCGCGCAGCGGTATGAGATGGACGAGATCCGCGGGATCCTGGAGAAGCTCTCCGACGAGGAGGAATACGGCAAGGTGCTGCGGTCCAAGGGCATCCTGCAGAACGCCGCGGGCGAATGGTTCCAGTTTGACTACGTGCCCGGCGAGATCGACATGCGCGAAGGCAGCGCCGACTATACCGGCCGCCTGTGCGTGATCGGCGCCGACCTGAACGAAAAAGC
>CAMKEI010000029.1 GCA_946411525.1 uncultured Clostridia bacterium
TGCAGGGCGTCGGCGTGAGCGACAAGCACATCGAGATCATCATCCGCCAGATGCTGCGCAAGGTTCGCGTGGAAGACAGCGGAGATACCGATCTGCTGACCGGCTCCCTCGTGGATATCTTCCGCTTTGAGGAAGCCAACCGGAAAGCCATCATGGAAGGCGGCACCCCCGCCATCGCCAAGCGTATCCTGCTGGGCATTACCAAGGCTTCCCTGGCCACCGAAAGCTTCCTGTCCGCAGCCTCCTTCCAGGAGACCACCCGCGTCCTGACGGAAGCGGCCATCCGCGGCAAGATCGATCCGCTGATCGGTCTGAAGGAGAACGTCATCCTTGGCAAGCTGATCCCCGCCGGTACCGGCATGAAACGCTACAAGGATATCGAGATCAAGGATTCCTACAGCTTCTGAGGTATATGAAAAGAGGAAAGCATCCGCTTTCCTCTTTTCTGTTTTCTGTTGTTTCCTCTTGTCATGCTGACAGCCAAAAGGGAATGCGTCCCCGCATTCCCTTTTATTTGATTCCCCTTTATTCCCTGGTAAAGGTCCTGATCCTGATGATCCCGGGCAGTTCCGCCAGCGTATCCAGCGCATGCTTCGACGGCAGCTCCTCCATCTCCATCACGGTCACCGACATATCCTTCTTGCTCCGGTTGACCATATTCTCGATATTGATGCCTTCCTTCGCCGCAGCGGCGGTGATATTGGAAATCATGTTCGGGATATTCTCATGCAGCACCAGTACGCGGACCGCTTCCGGCTCTCCCAGCTGGAGTTCAGGATAGTTCACGCTGTTGTGGATGCTCCCCTTCTCCAGATAGTCCCGGATCTCAGCTGCAGCCATCCTGGCGCAGTTCTCTTCGCTCTCGGGCGTGCTGGCGCCCAGATGCGGAATGCAGACCACCTTTTCCGCGCCGATCAGCTCATCGTTCGGGAAGTCCGTCACATAGCGCTCCAGCTTACCGCCGGCCAGCGCAGCCAGCAGATCGGCGGTGTTGACCAGTTCACCGCGGGCAAAGTTCAGCAGGCAGGCGCCGTCCTTCATCTTCGCGATCTTTTCCCCGTTGAAGGAACCGCGGGTTTTGTCATTCAGCGGCATATGGATCGTGATGAAATCCGCCTGCGCGATGACTTCGTCTTCGGAAGCGGCGCGGTGGATCGTCGTGCTCAGGCTCCATGCGCTCTCTACAGAGATAAAGGGATCGAAGCCGATCACGTTCATGCCCAGGCCGCGGCTGGCGGCGTTGGCGACGATAGATCCGATGGCCCCCAGGCCGATCACACCCAGTGTCTTGCCCCGCAGCTCCGCGCCGACAAACTGGCTCTTCCCTTTTTCAACCAGCTTACCGACCTCTTCTCCCTTGCCTTTCAGGGACTTTACCCAGTCTATTCCGTCTGCGATTTTCCGTCCGCTCATCATCAGGCCGGCAATCACCAGTTCCGCCACAGCGTTCGCGTTGGCGCCGGGCGTATTGAAAACCACAATGCCCTCTTTCGAGCACCTGTCGATCGGAATATTGTTCACGCCGGCGCCGGCGCGGCCGATGGCCAGCAGTTCCCTGCCGAACTCCATCTCGTGCATCGCGGCGCTCCGGACCAGGATCGCGTCCGGCATGGGCTCTTCCTTGCTGACCGTATACCTGTCCGCGCTCAGCTGGGTATGGATGATATCCGAAATCGCGTTCAGCGTCTGAATCTTATACATGTTTTATAACATCCTTCCGAAGGTCCAGGGCGATCGAAAGCCCTGGTCGCTTCCGCAGAAGCGAAATTCCTCCTCTTAAATATTCTCTTTTTCGAATTTAGCCATAAATTCGACAAGCTTCCTGACACCTTCAATGGGCATCGCGTTGTAAATGCTCGCGCGCATGCCGCCGACGGAGCGGTGACCCTTCAGGTTGACCAGGCCTTCCGCCGCGGCCGCCTTCACGAAGGCAGCGTCCTTGTCGGCGTCGCCGGTCACGAAGGTGACGTTCATCCGGCTGCGGTACTTGGGCTGGGCAGTCGCCTTGAACAGCTTGCTGTTGTCGAGGAATTCATACAGCATCGCGGCCTTTTCCTTATTCACGGCTTCAACCGCCTTCACGCCGCCGATCTCTTTCAGCCACTCAAAAGTGAGTCCTGCCAGATAGATGCCCCAGGTGTTCGGCGTATTGTACATGCTCTGCTTCTCCACCTGGATCTGCCAGTTCAGCAGTTTCGGGCAGATATCCATGGCATGGCCGACCAGGTCATGGCGAACAATCAGCACGCACAGACCGCTGGGCCCGATGTTCTTCTGGGCGCCGGCGTAGATGGCACCGTACTTCGTCACGTCCATTTCCTCGGAAAGGATCATGCTGCTGGCGTCGCAGACGATGGGCGCCTTGCACTTGGGCAGTTCCACAAAGCGGGTGCCGTAGATCGTGTTGTTCTGGGTAATATGCACATAGTCCGCGTCGTCGTCATACTTGACGGCGTCCAGATCCGGAATATAAGTATAAACGTCTTCACGGCTGGAAGCGACGACATTCACTTCGCCGTAGCGCTTTCCTTCCTCAGCGGCCAGATGGGCAAAATTGCCGCTGTCGATATAATTGGCTTTCCGGTTAACCATCAGGTTCAGCGGCACGGCGGAAAACTGCTGGGTTGCGCCGCCCTGAAGGAACACCACGTCATAATCGTCCGGAATGTTCATCAGGTCGCGGAGATCAGCCACCGTCTTGTCGTAGATATCCGTATACATTTTGCTGCGATGGCTCATCTCCATCACGGACATGCCGGTATCGCCGTAGCAAACCAGGTCCTTCTGGGCTTTTTCAAGTACAGGCAGCGCCAGCTGGGAAGGTCCCGGGGAAAAGTTGTACACGCGTTCCATTTTTCATCCTCCTCATTAACTGGGACGTTTTTGTCCCACAGGGTTGTTTTTCAACCACAGGCATCAGTATGCCATATCTTCGCCAAAAAAGCAAGCCCGAATGCAATCCAAATACAAAAAAGCCGTGCCCGTTACGGCACGGCATCTGAATATCATCCGTGATGCTGAAATGCCCGGATCATGCGCCTGCATTCCCCTCACGCTTTCAGTACTTCCAAAACGCCTTCCATGACCCTGAATTCGATGTGTCTTCCCCCGAATTCAAAGGCATACACCCGCTCCGGATCATCCTGGTATGCGGGCCGCGGATCCTCCTTCAGCACGGCTGTCAGCGCTTTCCGTTCCTCCGGGCTCATTCCCCGGGCAAGCGCTTCCGGTATTTCCACCCGAACCGCCCGTTTTTCAGTCCGGTCTGTAAATCCGCCCGTGGCCTCGGTCCTGCAGTCCGCATAGGGAAGGTACGGCTTGATATCATAGATGGGCGTACCGTTCATCAGATCGGCCCCCGCCACCTTCAGTACCGTTCCCTCGTTCCCTTTTTCAACCGCCAGCAGCTTTACACAGCTGAGTCCGATGGCGTTGGGCCGGTACGGCGATCTCGTCGCGAATACGCCGACCCGCTGGTTCCCGCCGAGGCGGGGCGGCCGGACGGTGGGAGACCATTCTTCCCTCTCCGCCCGGTCAAATGCCCAGATCAGCCACAGATGGGAAAACTCCTCGATGCCCCTCAGCGCTTCCGCAACCCGGTATTCCGGCTCAAACACGACCGTGGAGACCACTTCCTCCACCAGTCCGCTCTGCCGTGGCACGCCGAATTTCCCGTCGTACGGATTCCGGATCCTCGCAATGATCTTCATCTTACATGACAACAGTAATTTCGTTCTCAGCCTTCAGATCCGCTTCAGGAATGAGTCCGGCGGCCCGCTCCTCGCCGTTCAGGATGATCCGGGAAGGATTCCCTTCCCTGTGGGCCGCGTTGTCAACCCGGATATGCAGCTTCTTCCCGCGGAAGACTTTCTCCATGGTAAAGCCGTCCCATTTGCTGGGAATCGCGGGCGAAATCTCAATGCCCCTGGTGGTCGGCCGCAGGCCGAGGATTCCTTCCACGCAGCCGACCATCACCGTGCTGGCAGTTCCAGTCAGCCAGTGTACATGGCTCCTGCCGGCGAAGGGGCTTTCATGGCCTTCAATAAACTGTCCGTGAACGTAGGGCTCGATCACCCGCCTGTCGGCGTCGTCGTTGAAGGAAGCGGGGCTGCTTTCCTCATAATACGTGAACGCCCGGTTGCCGTGCCCGCACAGCGCTTCCGCCAGGATCGCCCAGCCCTGGGGCTGGCAGAAAATGCCGCCGTTCTCCTTGGTGCCCGGATTGAACAGCCTCATCCGCGCGCCTTCGAAATACTCATACCGGTAGCTGGGCTGCATCAGCTCCAGACCGTATGGCGTGTTCAGTTTCTCATTGGCAGTATTGAGAATCACTTCCGCCTGTTCCGGTGTAGCCGCCCGGCTGATAACGGCCCAGCTCTGGGGGTTCAGCCACATGGCGGCCTCGTTGTCCTTCCCGCTTCCGATGATATCGCCCGTATCCCGGAATCCGCGGATAAACCGGTCGCCCTCAAAGCAAAGATCGTTCAGGATCTTCAGCAGCTTTGCCGCCGTCTCGTCCAGGTACTTCACATATTCCGGTTCGTTTTCGCAGAACTCCTTCATGATGTTCAGCGCGTAATACAGCTGGAAAGCCACAAACGTGCTCTCGCCCTGGTCGCCCAGCACCAGACAGTCGTTCCAGTCCGCGTGCAGGCCGGCCGGCATGCCGTGCGGGCCGAGATGCGTCATGCTGAAATTGATCGCCCGCTTCAGGTGTTCCCTCACCGTGCCGGTATCCTTGTCCGCGAACGGAATCTCCTCGTCCAGGTAGGCCGTGTTTCCCGTCTCGGCAATATACTTGTAGACTGTCGGGAACAGCCACAGCGCGTCATCCGCGCGGTAGCTCGGATGGCCCGTGGCCTTCACGTAGCTCTCCTGCTCCGGCGTGTCCTCATGGCCGGCGTTATGGGTGAACTTGACCAGCGGCAGGCCGGCGCCGTGATGCACCTGGGCGCTCAGCATGAAGGTCAGCTGCTTCCGGGCCAGTTCCGGATCCAGGTGCATGATGCCCTGGATATCCTGCACGGTATCGCGGTATCCGTAACCGTTCCGTTCCCCGCAGTACACCAGGCTGGCCGCGCGGCTCCATACAAACGTGGTGAAGCACTGGAAAGCGTTCCAGGTATTGATCATCGCGTCAAAACGCTTGTCGGGCGTGCAGACCTTCAGGTTCTCCAGTTCACCGTGCCAGTAGGCAATCAGTTCCTGCAGTTCCCTGTCAACCGTCTCCGCGGTATCCGCATACCGGTCCATGATCACTTTCGCCTCAAACACAGTCTTCTGGCCCAGCAGGAAGGCAGCGGTCTTTTTGGTGCCGGGCTCCAGCGACACGCTGAACTGCAGCGCCCCGCAGGGGTTCGCGTTATAGTTCAGGCTGTTGTCGCACTTTCCGTCCAGCACAGCCTGGGGCCTGTCAAAACGGTTCCGGCCAAGGAACTGTTCACGCCGGCCGGTATAGCTGGCCACAGGGGCGCCGGCCAGGCCGAAGAACCGCTCTCTTCCGGTCGTCCCGTCCGGACGCGGATAATTGAATTCATTGATCTGCTCCAGAATGAAGCTGTCGTGGAATTCGGTCTTCGTGATGAACTGGGTGTACTGCATGTTCACCAGGTCCTGGGTATACAGGCTTTCCGTCGTCAGTTCCGCGTAACCGAACACGCCGATCTTCCGGGGCCTGTCCGTCAGGTTCTCCAGGCTGATCCGCCATACCTCATGGGTCGCGCCCATCGGAACATAATACAGCGCGCGGCTGCGGATGCCGTTGTATTCGCTGATGATCTCGGTATAGCTTGTGCCGTGATGGCACTCGGTTTTGTATTCATCCAGCGGCTTAGCCACCGGCTTCCAGCTGGCGGACCAGAAATCGCCGGTCTCTTCGTCCCTCAGATAGATATACCTTCCGGGTTCGTCAAACTGGTTGAACATATAACGGAGAATCCGGCCGGCCGCTCCGCTTTTGACAAAGCTGTATCCGCCGGCGTTCTGCGTCACGATGGCGCCGTATTCGGGCGATCCCAGGTAATTAGCCCAGGGCGCGGGGGTGTTGGGATTGGTAATGACATACTCTCTGGCTTTCTCGTCAAAATAGCCGTAATTCATGTTCTGATCCTCCTGTCGGCGGCTTTGTTTTTGCGTCCGGTTTCAAGATTTCCGATAATTCATCTTATCACAGCAAACGTTTACATGCAACCGGAAAAAAGTCCGGTTCCCTGCGGAACCGGACTCCGGATATGATCAGGCCGCCGGCTCCTCCGCCGTCTCGGCCTCTCTGTTATACAGGCAGTTTTCCATGATCGCCAGGACGATATCCGGATAGACCCATTTCACCGTTGACCGGTTGATCAGGCCGAAGCGCTCCCCGTTTCCGCCGAACGCGTGATTGTCCCACCAGACGCAGGTGATGCCCCTCGCGCTGGCGGACGCCACATAATAAGCCGTGAAGTTCACCCGGTCCTGGATGTTTCCGTTCTTGTCAAGCGCGCCGAATTCATCCATCATGACCGGCACCCCGTACTTAATGAACCTGTTGTACAGTTTGTTCATGAACGAGGCAATTTCCTGTTTTTTGTTCTGGTCCTTTTCCAGATCAAAGGTCCGGTCGTTGCTGTTGATATTCAGGGCGAAATTATAAGGAGTATAGGCGTGCGCGGATACAATGATCCGGTTCTCCACCGTATCCTTCGGCAGCTGGAAAGCCTGGTCGACCGCGCTTCCCGGCGAAGCGCTGTATGCCGGAACGGCCAGGTAACGCGTCGCGTTGTTTCCTCCGGACGCACGGATTGTATCAACAAACAGCTGATTGAGCTCATTAAGATATTTTGCGGCCAGCCTGCAGTCTGAAATGCCGGAGTTCCAGCTCCATTCATACTGGGTCCCGACCAGGCGGGGCTCATTCATCGATTCGATAATCAGATGATCGTCGCAGTCTTTGAATGCCTCCGCCATCTGCTTCCAGACCGAGGAAAGATAAGCGGCGGAACGGTCGTAATGCGCTGTATCCGGATAGAAATATTTCTTGTCGTTGTCGTGATGCACGTTCACGATCACATACATGCCCTCATCCAGCGCCCAACCGGCCACTTCCCTGACGCGGGCCATCCATTCCAGATCAATGATGTCATTTTCATCCACATGGTTATGCCAGCTTACGGGGATCCGGATCGTATTGAATCCCGCTTCCTTAATGGCGGCAATCAGTTTCCGGCTGGTCTTGATCCCGACCCATATACTTTCCATACCGGTCCCGGAAAAATGTCCGGTATACCCGTTAAATGCGTCAAACGTATTCCCAAGATTCCATCCGCACTTCATGTCCCGAAGCAGCGCCATTGCCTCGTTGTCCGGGATTTCAAACTGCTTCAGGTCATCGATCACCGGGATCGTAATTCCTTCTGACTGAACCGGCATATCCGCCAGTCCGGGAATCGCGCAGATCACCATTGTAATTGTCAGGATCAGTGCACAAAGTCTTCTGCTCCGCATTGATTTATCTCCTTCCGTTTTCTGCTCTTTCTGTCATTATAAACGATTCACGGTGTTTCTTCAATCCGTCATAAAGCAAAAAAGGAGAAGAGACGCTGCTCTTCCCCTTGACAAGAACGGGTTTCTGTTACTTTACTGAATACGGATCGGCTACAGCCCAGAAGGCCGGCTTTGGATTGCCTCTTCCGTCAAACAGCAGCGGGAACTGGCTGCCGCGCCAGCTCATCGAGTCGCACAGTCCCCAAACCTGAACGGCTTCAAACTGGTCGCTGTGGTCGATCAGGATCTTCATGACGTCGGCGTAATACCTGGCCTGTTTTTTAAAGGAGGTCTCCGTATTGTTGTCCACCGTCACGTCCAGTTCGCTGACGCGCAGGCGGATATTCAGACCGGCGATCCTGTCGACCGCTGTCCTGATCATCTGGATGGACGGGAATGACGCTCCGTGGTGCATCTGGAATCCGTAGCCGTCAATGTTTCCTTCCGGGATCAGGCTGTTCAGCAGCTTCACGATGCCGTTCAGCTTGCCGGCGATAGCGGTATTGTAGTCATTGTAATACAGCAGCGTCCCTTCCGGAGCGTACTTGCGGGCGTATTCATAGGCCCGGTTCGGATAGTCTTCGCCGATGATCTTCAGCCAGTTGCTCTTCCGCAGCCAGTTGGTGCCGTCGTCGATCGCTTCATTCAGAACATCCCAGGAAACGACTACGCCGGGATAATTCTCGTCCAGGTATTCAAAAACGCCTTTGATATAGTTTTCCATCCGGCCCAGCATGACCTCCCGGGTGACCAGGGGGTTCTTTACATTATATCCTTCATGGAAGAACGCTTCCGGCGTCTGGCTGTGCCAGATCAGCACATGGCCGTGCACTTTGATCCCGTTGTTTTTGGCAAAGTTCAGCAGTGATTTTGCGGCGCTGAAATGGACCGCCACCGCTGTCTCATCGCCCGTTTCCTTCACCAGATTGATGCTCCCGTTCACATCCAGAACGGCATCGGGTTTCATCTCGTTTTCAGGCGTCAGGATATTGAACTGTTCCTTGATCAGATTCATCCATTTCGGATTGTTGAAAACCATCTGAGGCGCGGCGGAACCGAAGTCGAATTTGCCCGCGTAGATCTCTTTCAGGCTAGGAATATTGTCTGCGTCCCCGATTTCCATCGGAGGCTCAGTCGGCTTGGGTTCGGGCAGCGGTTCCGGAGCAGTCACGGTAAAATTCCGGATTTCAAATTCCAGCGTATCCGCGCCGGTTGTTTCCACATACAGGACGTTCCGTTCAAACGCACCGGCTGTGTAGGTGCCCCTGAGCGTCGTCCATTCGCCTTTGGGAGCAGCCCCGAAAGCCAGGTTTTCATAGGTTTCCATGCCGCCCGTGGAATGCGCGATGGAAATCATAAAGTTTGCGCTGTCCAGTTCGTCCTGTTTCACTTCAACGCTCAGTTCGTATTTCCCGCCCTCGATCAGGTCAAAATCACGTCCGGGGGAATTCCAGGCGCTCTGGCGTCCGATCGTTTTCAGCGTTGCATCGACTGTGCGGTAACACTGAGCTCCGCGTCCGTACCAGTCGTCATTATCCTTGCTGAAATCCGAAGCGTAAACGGTGACAGGCTCGTCAGCCAGCACGGATACACATCCGCACAGCAGGGCCAGGATCATCAGCAAAGCCAGGATCTTCTTGGTCATGGTTTTCTTCCTTCCTTCCGCTCGTCGTTATGACTTGTTCGTACATATTCTACCTTTTTGGTGTCAATACTTCAAGTCTTTTCCGGCTTTTTCCAGCGTTCCGAAATGCGCCAGGAGATCGTCGCACTCATCGGTCATATAGGACGCGGCTGTGATCTGGTTCATCTGATCGCCGTCCATCCACATCAGATCCGTCATGTAATTCTTTATGCCACAGGTCGTAAAGCTGCTTTTCAGTCCCGAAAGCATCCGGTCTCCGACCGGCCGCTGAACAATCTCGCAGGTGCAGTCCTCCAGCCCTGCTTCAGGTGCATACTGTTCCAGCAGCTCTTTCAGATGCTCCAGGTATGCCGCTTCATCATACTGCTCCAGGAACGATTCCGTGGGATAACTGATCATAAGCCTCACGTTATGCGGCCCCTCGGAATCCTCCGCGAAAGCCACGGGAACCGCGTCGGTAAAATTGGCCGCTTCCTCCTCAGAAGTCATGATCGGCTTGATTGTATAGACGGCAAAGTATTCCTCAGGCGTGTACCAGATCCAGTTTTCCAGCGTGCAGTTCAGTCCCATTGCCGCGTTTTCATACCGGATCCCGTCCTCATCCAGCATGCCGTAAATCTCAGGATCCCTGTCCGTCTGTACGGGTTCTTCCGTTTCTTCTGCAGCAGGTTCCGTTTCCGGGAGCCGCTGATCCTCCGGAACCGCCTGATCCTGCAGATAGCTCAGGTTCCATTTTGCCGGTCTTTTGCCGGGCTTGTACTGCCAGGCTTCCGGGGGCATGCCGATATACCGCCCGTCCTGTGTGCGCGTCTTCATCGTCAGGGCATCCTTGAGCATCTGCAGGTCGAGTGTCGCGCCTGCTTCGTATCCATAGGCTTCAGGCTTGTCCGGGTCAGGGAGCTCCAGCTTGAACCAGTCAAAATAAAATCCCAGCTGATGAATCCATTCATGGACGCAGACGTGGGCCATATCGGCACCGGCCATCGCGTTCGGACCGTCTCCGATCAGCGCGATAAAGGAGTATCCCGGATCATTCGTCGGACTGTCCGGTTTAACTGTCACTCCTCCGTATGTGATATATACGCCATCCATCCGGCTGAATACAAAGATGGAATCATACTGAAACCGGGCCAGATGATCCGCGTTGATGTCCGCCGGTTCCAGGATATATCCCCGCTGCTGCACATAGGAAGCGTCGGTGAGCGGCCCGTCAATGCTGATCCGGGTAATCTGGATATCCACCAGCCCTTCGGTGAATTCCTCCACAAGCGCCTCAAAATCCTTCGCCGCCCGGTCAATTTCCTGATGGTTCGCTTCGTTCAGATGATTGGCGGTCCCGCGGATTTCAGTCGACTCCGCGTTGATCCACAGCATTTTCCATACGGAAGGCCCCTTCGGTTCCTTCGGTTTGTCCCCGTCCCAGGAGGCCGGCAGTGCGCCGCGTTTTCTCGCATAGAACAGCGCAAAACTGTATTCCGTTTTCCCGCCGGCCGGGATCTGATACGAGGGCGTATCCGCAGTGAACACGTCTTTCCGGATTTCTCCGGTGTCCTTATCCATCCAGAACAGTTTATAATATCCCTGTCTGGCATGTTCTTCCGGCAGGATGACCGTATAGCCGCATTCCGTCTTTTCCACGGTAAAATCCTCGATCCGGCCCTTTGCAGTATCGCCCAGAGCGGGCAGGATCGTCAGGAGTAATGCTGCCAGAACCATCAGGAAAACCAGTCGTTTTCTCATGGATTGGTATCCTCCTCTGTTATACGAGAAATTATACGTGAAACATTCGGCTTGCCTGTATCTATTCTATCAGCATCAGCATGAGCATTCAAGGCACAAAAAAGGACCGCCCCTGAGGGCGGTCCGGGAAACCTTTGAAAGCAGTTACTTATTCAGCGGGAGCTTCCTCAGCTTCAGCGGCTTCAGCTTCGGCAGCAGCGGCAGCTTCAGCTTCGCGCTCGGCCTTTTCAGCATCGACCTGTTCCTGAGTCTTGTCGCCGTTGAACACAGCAGCCATGTCTTCCATGGCCAGACGTGCAGCTTCAACCTGCTCAGCAGCAGCGCCGCCCATGATACCCCAAGTGAGGTTCGGGCCGATGGTGCTGTTGCGGTCGCCGATGTAGTTGAAGTTCATGATGGTGCCATGCTCACGCAGGTAAGCATAGGTCTCTTCAACGGCACGCTCGTCGGTCAGCTCGTACAGGCGGGTCGCCCAGGCTTCGGTATCGGCATCCATGACGGGGTTCTTCCGATACAGGGTGTAGATCTGCTGGAGCTTCAGGGAAGTCTCATCGTCATACACGGCCGGGATGCCGAAGATGTTGTTGTCGGCAGCGGAGGTGTAGTCATCAGCATTGGGGCCCATGGGCAGGCACACGCCGCCCCACTCTTCAACCTGGTTCACGACATCGTTGCCGTTGAAGCCTTCATAGGACTGTCCAATGAAGAACGCAACGTTGCCTTCCGGCCAGAACTGCTTATAGTCATCCCAGTTGACATAGGGACGATAGTAGTTCCGGTTCCACTCCTGGATACGGTTCAGGGCAGCCAGGGTAGCATCGCTGTCAGCGGAGTAGTACAGCTTGCCGTTGTCATCGAAGCTGTAGAAATCGCCGAAGTTGCTGACAACCAGGCCAACAACGCCGTCGTCGAAGTTGCCGGTCAGGGCGAAGACGTCGAGTTCGCCGTCATTGTCCTTGTCCTGCTTCACAGCGTCCATGTAGCTTTCCATCTTTTCCCAGGTCCAGGTTTTGTCGGCCTGAGCGTCATAGATCTCGTTCCAGTCGATGCCGGCATCTTCCAGAACCTTCTTGTTGAAGAATACCATCTGGCGGGGCTCAAAGAACTTGCCGCCGCAGACGCCGTAGCACTTGCCGCCCAGGGTCATGAAGTCAACGGTCGCCTGGTTGAAGTTCTCCAGGCCGTAGGTCCACTCGGCAAACAGTCCGTTTGCGAGCACCGGGCCGCAGAAGCCGCCGGATACGCCGACGATGCGCAGTTCGCTGTTGTCCTTGTTGGAAACGATGTTCTGGAGTTCGGCCACCATGCCGTCCCAGTCGCCCAGCTTGGTTTCAACCAGCTTTACGTTGTAGGTCGCTTCCAGCCAATCCCAGTAGTCATACTGAGCCTGCTGTTCTTCGGTGGGTTCTTCAGCACGTTCGCCGGTGGAATACCAGTCGTTGATGTAGACGGTCGCGCCGCCGAAATCAAGACCTTCGATGATTTCCGGATATTCAGCCGGAACATCTTCCGCGGCAGCAAAGCTGCAGCAGCCCAGCAGCATCAGAGCGGCCAGTACCAGAGCCATGATTTTCTTCATATTGAGAAAACCTCCTTTTTTATTTCCTTACAGATTTTCAACCGAAATCTGTATAGGTACGTTGTTATTGCGGAGACCCCCGCCTTGCAGGAATATTATAGACCGGTTTTTACATTTAATCAAGTACAAGTCTGTACATTTGCCGCATTTTGTGTCTTATTCCTTTGATCCTGTCATGGCAAGGCTTTCCACAAATGTCCGCTGCGTGAAGCAGTAAAGGATGATCAGCGGAATGCAGCAGAACAGCACGCCGACAGAAATCAGCTGCAGCTGCCTGCCGGGAGACGGGGTGACCGGTGTGCCGGCCATCCTGGAGAGTTCGTCCGCGATCCGGTCGAGCATCGAACTGAGCTGCGGTGCATACAGCGTATATCCGGACAGGAAGTTGCGGGAATAGAACAGATCCGTCCATTGCCACACAAAGCTGAACAGGAAGCAGCTGGCGATAATCGGCATGGCGTCCGGCAGCATGATTTTCACGAAGGTATGCATCGTGCCGCAGCCGTCCACGTAAGCCGCCTCTTCCAGGCTTTCCGGAACGTTTTTGAAATACTGGCGCAGCATGTAGATATACAGGCCGTCCTTCAGACCCATGCAGGTCAGGCACATCAGCAGATAGGGCCATATGGATTTACGGATATTCAGCGGTTCACCGTTGATCAGTGTAATGAGGCCCAGGAAATCAAAGCGGGTAAACGTACGGTAAAGAGCACTCTGGATCGTCTGGGGCGGAATGATGATCAGCGCGATGACGCAGGCAAACCAGAATTTCTTCAGCGGGAACTCATATCTGGCAAATCCGTAAGCCACCAGTGTACAGGAGACAATCTGAAGAATACTGCTCAGGATTGAGATCCACAGCGTATTGATCATGGATGTCGGCAGAGAAGTGGCGCGCGCGACAGCCGTAAAGTTGTCCATCGTCACGTTCCGGGGAATGAGCACGATGGTGGTATCATACAGGTCCTTTTCATCCATCAGGCTCATGGAGATCCGGCTGATCATCGGGGAGATGATCATGAAGCACAGGCCGAACATCAGCAGTGCGCGGATGACAGACACGCTGATCTCCTTGATCCTGCGTTTCATCAGGTATCCGCCGCTGCGGCGGTTTCTTTCCCGGAAGCTGCTGTGCTCGCCGATAAAGATCGTATTGTCTTTACTCATAGGATTTCACCGCCCTTGAGATAATGAAGGCGCTGATGCCGATGAAGACGATCGCCACGCCGAAATAGATCCAGCTCTCGGCTGCTGCGATACCAAGGTCCATCCGGACGCCGTTCATATAGATGTTGTTGATATGCTCCATGACCTGGTTGTTGTTCTTCATGAAGAAGTCGATGATGGTATAGATGCAGTTGACCAGCAGCAGCGGGCTGACCATCGGGAAGGTGATCTTCCAGAAGGATTCCCAGGCGGAGCAGCCTTCCACATCCGCCGCTTCATACAGCGAGGGAGAGATGGACTGCAGTCCGGAAAGGAATACGATAATCTGGATGCCGCTGGCCATGACGATGTCATAGATCGCGTCAATCATCTGGAAGATGACGTCGAACACCTGGCTGGCCACGCCGGACACTGACAGCAGGTCTTCCAGCGCGGCCGATATGTTGACGCCTGACGAATCCCCCATTGCCTGCGACATGCTGTTGATCAGGTTCAGGGATGAACTGGAGGTTTCGATGCCGGGCAGCACGCCGGAAGAAAGGATAACCGGCAGGAAGAAGATAATCCGGCAGATGATCCTGCCCTTGAACTTCTGGTTCAGGATCACGGCAATCACGAAACTCATGACCAGCGTGGCAATGACGTTGATGGCCATGCGGCTGATCTCGTCCACCAGCATCCGGTTATAATCCGGATCCGTGTTGAACGCATAGTTGTAATTGTAGAAATTGTTCCAGGTCATCTCACCGGTATTGATCACATACCGGCTGAGACTCATCTGCATGGAAACATAAAGAGGCTGCAGCATGAAGAAGATAAATCCGATAATAAACGGCAGGATAAACAGGAAACCGGTCCGGGCCCGTTTGGCCGGAATGGTCCTGTAAAGCTTGTTCCCCGGAACAAACATCTGGAAAGCTTCAGTGATGCCGCTGTACCAGTGTTCACGGTATTTCCGGTTCTTCTTACTCACTGTCCGTCACCTCTTTTCACAAGATAATCGCGTCCGGGCACGGTAACCGAACCTTGCTTGAATTCACTGGTCCCGTAATTCACATACACCCGGGTTCCGTCCGCATAGGTTGTAACGGCAACGTTCTCATTCAGTCTCTCATGTCCGGTAATCGTCTGACGGTTCAGTCCGGACATTTCCTTCTGATACCGGGTGATCATGGCAATCGCGTCGTCTTTCCAGGGCGTATAACCTGCTGATGCGTAGCAGCTGAACATGGAATCCTGGAGCACCTTGGTATCCTTCTGCATGAAGGAGAAGTTCAGGCCCGCGCCGTATTCGGCGGATTCCAGCAGCAGTGTCTGCGTATCTCCGGCCAGGTTGATCGCCTCGCCTGTATAGTCCTTCAGGCCGTGGATCGCGATCTGGTAGAAAGGAATGCTGTAATCCAGCAGGGCGTAGGCGTTGCCGGACAGGTTCATGTCCGTGATCAGGTCAGCATACGGGATGGAGTATGCGTTGCCTTCCTTGATGATCACCTTCATGCCCGTCGCAACGGCGTCTTCCAGGGTCTGGATGTCCATCGCCTTGGCCTGTTCGCGGGTCACGGTACCGCTGTCCTGATAATCGGCGCTCAGCAGGTTGCCGATATCTCGGAATGCGATTCCTGCCGCACCGCGGTCCTTCAGGCCGTTAATCAGGTTGTTCACGCATTTCTTTGCATAGGACGGCTTCACCAGGTAATACGGGTTATCCATCCAGGTCGACAGACGGTATGTAACGATGTCGTATGCATACAGCTTGATGACAGTCCGGGTCGTGGCCCTGGCTGCGTCAGCCAGCGAGTTGAATCCGTTGAAGAAGCCGCTGTCATAGGCGAAGCAGGATATGCCGTCGAAATACAGATCCACGTTCTTTTCCGCGGCGCTCTTCATCAGCTTCTTCATGCCGTTTTCGCCGCCCAGGCCGCCTTCCACATGGATGCTGGTCAGTACACGCTGCTGTACGCCACCGTTACACCATCCGGTATAGCGGAGATTCAGGTCCTTTACGCCGGCGTCCAGCAGGTCGTTCATGATGCTTTCCGCCTGGTCAAAGGTAGTGGTGGCCACCACAGCGTTGACCGGCAGGCCGAATCTGATCTCGGTTTTGTTGATCGCGCCGATCAGTTCCACGTTCACCGGCATCTCCTCCGATGCGCATTCGCCTCTCATTTCGGGCTTTGCGCGGAGATACTCGCTGTAGGCTTCGGCCATCTTCATATATCCGTTATCGTTCAGGAAACGGTATCTCTGAACAATGGTGTCATTCGGGATCTCGTTTTCATACATCAGGAACAGGCGGGCGGATTTTTTCTCATCCACTTCCACGCTGTCGAAATGCAAGACATTGTACCGGCCGTATACCGTATTGTAATCATTGAATCTGCCGGAAATATCGGCGCAGACCCCGCCGTAGGAATCGGCGCCTTCCATGATGCAGATGAAAGACCCGTCTTCCTGGCTCATGCCGAAGACCGGGAAAGCGTTCTCCGTTTCGCCGGTGACGCTCGCCCGCTTCGTGCCGTAGTCCCAGCCGTACATGTTGGCGTAATACGGGTTCTGGGACAGTTTGCCGTTGTTGTAGTTGATGACGGCGCCGCCGCCTTCCGGCACCAGGATGAATCCGTCCTGCTTCTTCCCGCCCGCGCCGAACATCGGCAGCAGGTCAATATATACGAGCGGGTAATCTGAAGAGCATGCGAGCTCGCTGTACGGAACGGATACCACCAGGTCGTTCCCTTCCAGGCGGTAAACCACGCTGATGTTGAATACCGGCCCGCTGCTTGATTTCTCGCCGGCCTGCAGTTCCTGGTCCCGCGCGTAGTCTTCAGCAGTGTATCCTGCGTCGGCCAGCAGCTGCTCTGCCTGTTTCTTATGCTCGGTGGTCCGGTCCGATTTCAGGATATACAGGTCCTGCTCCAGCACGCTGGGATACAGGGCGATAATTTCGTCCTTCTTCTTCTGTTTGTCCAGCTTCTTCGTTTCAACCAGAGAGAAGTGGTTCTTCAGTTTGCCCTGGTCCTTCTTTTTCAGGTTGGCCAGAAGCACCTCCATGCTTTCCCTGGTCATTGCGTTGGGCACCATGAACACTTTTTCACCCAGCGAGTAGTTGACACGGATTGATCCGTCCTCTTCCTGCCGGATTTCATAGTTCTGGTTCATGATGGACTTTGTGTAGTTGTTCACTTCCGTTTCGCTGATGTCATTGTAGTAATGCGCATTCAGCGTGCAGGACAGGTATTCCTTGGTCGTCTTGCCGGTAGCCGTCGTATCGTTTGCCCGGTCTTCCGGATTGGAATACCAGACCTTCCCGGTTTCCTTGTTTGTCACCGAAAACTGGGTGGTCGATCCGTCCATTTCAAAGAGCAGCCGGTCATTTTCCATGGTCAGCGGCTTCCCGTCGCCGTCATAGCTGAGGATTGCCGTATCCCTGGAAAAACTGTGGCCGGGAGAAGAATAGATCTTGTCAAGCACAATCCAGGCGCCGGCGATCAGCACGAGCACGATCATCCACGGAAGCAGCCGTAAAAGGATGGATTTTTTTCTCATCTCTGCCATCCCTCCTTAGTTCAGCCGGTAACTGGCTTCCCGGTACAGGCTTACGAAGAAGCCGACCGCGTCGCTCAGCAGGCTGAAGAATACGAGAATCAGGAATATGATCACGGCGGCGCCGACAATGGTAACAATAATGAAGATAAAGGTCTTGCCGGGGCTGTAATCATGGATTTCCATCAGTCCGACAAAGACCAGGAACGCACTCCAGATGACACTGATGCTCAGCATCACGGTATACAGGCTTCCCTCTTCAAATGTCAGCATATTGCTGATCAGAATCATCGGCAGCTGAATGAGGATATAGGGAACCAGCGCATAGCACATGGCGATATAGATGTCGATAAACCGTCCTTTGCCGTCAAACAGGGTGGTCATCGCCCAGTTGGCCAGGCACAGGATCAGGAACGGCAGCAGCAGCGATCCCATTTCCTCAAAAACATTGATGTGCTGGATGGGTGAACTGATAAACTGGAAGCTCGTGCAGAGCAGTTTCAGCACCCGTGTGATCAGGAAAAGAATCAGGAACGTGTTGGCGGCTGCAAGCGTTCCGCGGTGTTCATGGGTCAGATCCCAGAATCCGTCAAACGGGTGTGAGATCACATACAGCGCGTAGCGAAGTGAGTCTTTGTAACGGGCCCACCAGGCGCTCCGGCCGGAAGACTTTTCAGCTTTGTCAGTCGTTCTTGCGGACTTTGCTGTGCTCATGCATGATCACCTCCCATTTCATTCTCTTGACCCTTCCGATGATCAGCGGTACCAGCAGGATGACCGCCAGTCCCGCGAAGATCCATCCGATATTCTTTTCAATCCATTGCTTCCGGTACAGTTTGAAAACCCGTCCGTAGTTTTCCCGGTCGTGCGCCATCTTGAAATACTCCAGGGCGCTCTCATAGTCGTTCTGGCGGAATACCGTCCGCCCTATTCCGCGGAAAGCCATCGGGTAGTTGGCGTTCTGTTTCAGCACAGCCCGCCAGATATCCGCGCTGTCGTCATATTCGCCCTCCTGGTATTTCTGGATGGCGTCGTAGATGATGTTTCCGTATTCCGTCGGTGTAAACACGGTCACACTGTTTTCCAGCTGGTCAAGCACAAACAGGTCGGCGCCCATATGTTCAATGCTGACGGCGCTGGTGAATGCTCCCTCGATATTGCCGCGGGTACCGAACGCCCACAACATGACTCCCTGCTCGTCATAGCCGAACAGCCGTCCGCGAACCCTGTCCAGCACCACATAAATGTCGTTGTCAAACACGGTCACATCGGTCATTTTGCTCGGGCCGAAATAAGTGGAGTCACCTTCCATCCACCACAGGTCGCCGATCGGAGGATAACGGTCATTCTTGACCAGGATGTCGTTCCCCAGGCCGTTCAGCCGGCGGATCGGTTTGGCGGCGTCGGATTTCAGGTCATACTCGCTGAAGTTTGTGATTGTGGCGTAGATAAATCCGTCTTTGTCAATAAAGATGTTTTCATATTCCGTCGGAACAAACGAGGCGGAAGCGTCGCGCTGGGCCTGGGTCATGAAGTATTTTTTCCAGATATAGTCCACCATGGAAACGCTGACCGGCGTAGCGCCGATAAAACCGGTAAAGGACGTATCTGTTTCGTATTTGACGATACCCTTGTTCACGTTTGTAACCAGCGCGTAAACACGGCCGGCGACGTCCACAACGATCTTCCTGGGAAGAAAATCGATGCTCTGGTCAAAGGTGGCATCCGTCGGTTTCGTGAATTCCTTGAGGAAGTTCAGGTCCTTATCCATCATCACGATCCGGTTGTTGTTGAAGTCTGCCACATAGATACTGCCTTCCGGATCAACAAATACGTCATAAGGGTTGTTGAACGTTTCAGGATTGCCGCCCGTCACATGGTCAATGATCCGGGTGACCGTATACTCATCATTCTTATACTGAACCTGAATGATCCGGTTGTTCAGCGTATCGACAATATACAGGTCGTTATCCCGGACATACAGGCTCTGGGGCTTGCTGATTCTGACATCCAGGCCGAGACTGACGCTGTCCAGCACCGTTTTGACGCGGTACGCGTCCGGCGATTCCTGCACGTCGCCCCAGTAGTCATATCCGTAGGTATAGGATGTGCTGTATCCGTCCTTGTTCGTGTTGAAGCTGTCGTCTGCCAGCGCCGTGCCGACTGACAGCAGCATCGCAAGAACAATCAGAAAGGAGATCGTCTTTTTCATCATCATTCCCTCCCTCCTTTATTCCTTGATGCCGGAGGAGGCCATGGTCTCCAGGATCCGGCTCTGGCTGAAGATAAAGATAAGGATCGGGACCGCTACGGTGATTACGTTTGCTGCGGCCGCCTGTCCGGTACGGGCCACACCGCCCATTCTGATCTGCTGCAGCGCGTAGACCAGCGGTTTCTTCGCCTCAGAATAGATGATGGTTCCGGCCGGGTTGTTCCACAGGCCTTGTACGCTGAAGATGATCATCGTCAGCCAGGCGGGCTTCACGTTCGGCATCACGATGCTCCAGAAAATCCGGATCCGGCTGGCGCCGTCAATGGTCGCCGCCTCGATCAGTGCCGTGGGCAGGCCTTCCATAAACTGTTTCATCAGGAACAGTCCGATCGGCGCCGCGAACGCGGGCAGGATCAGCGCCCAGTAAGTATCCACCAGGCCCAGTCTGCTCAGGATCAGGTAGTTCGGGATGTCCGTAACAACGCCGGAAGCAAACATCAGGAATGTGGTGGCCAGGGCAAAGAACAGCCTTCCGCCGGGGAATTCGTACTTTGCCAGGACAAAGGCCGCCATACCCGCCACAACCAGATGGCCGAAGGTACCGATTGCGGTAATCAGCACCGTGTTCAGCAGATACCGGCTGAAGGGAACCCAGCTCTGGCCCATTGTCACAAACAGGTCGGAGAAGTTGTCCATCGTCGGATGGCTGGGCCATACGGGCGGCGGAAAGCGGAACAGCTCGTCAAGGGGTTTCAGCGAGGAACCGATCAGGAAAAACAGCGGGAACGCCATCGCGACGGCAAACAGGAACAGTACCAGGTAGATAATGATATCTCCGCCGATAGACCGGTTCGGATGCCGGCGCGTAATCAGATGCTTTTTCGGAACCTGGATCTTTTCACCCAGCCGTTCTGCCTGTTCATGCAGGATATCGCCCCGGGTCTTTTGCCGCACGGGCTTGTCGACCCAGTTTTTATCCATGTGGCTGTAGAGCTTCAGGCCCTGCGCCAGCTCAAACACATAACGGGTGTCATCCTTCAGGATCACGGTAATCTGACTGGACGTGCCGCCGCGGCGGATGTTATCCATCCGGTTCATCCGGGCGTAATGCCACTCCGCAAAAGGTTCCTGTTTTCCTTTTACATAGAAAGCCGCGCCGGTTTCTCCCGCGACGAGTTCGCCCCGGAATTTCTTGCCGTTAATCAGTTTCAGGGTACCGTTTGATTTGACTGTATTGATTTCGCTCATATCAGGTACCCACCCTTCCCAGCAGCGCGCTGACTGCTTTCTTGCTCAGGATCATGACTACGAACAGGATCGTGGCGATCGCGCTGGCGTAGCCCATCTCAAACCGCGCGTAACCGTAGTCAAACAGATGCGTGACGACCGTGCGGACCGCGTAGTCCGTGGACGGGAATCCGCAAAGGGTTCTCGGGACCAGACCGACGTTGAAGGAGTTTGTGATTGCCATGACCGCGCCGAACAGAAGCATGGGTTTCATGCTGGGCAGCGTGATATGGTACAGCTCCTGCCAGCGGTTGCGTACGCCGTCCACATAGCCCGCCTCATACATGCTGCGGTCAATTCCCTGCAGGCCCGCGACAAAGCTCAGGAAGCCGGTGCCCATGCTCATCCACAGGCTGACGATGATGACGATGGTCATCATGTACCGGGGATCTGTCAGCCAGAGATACGGCGCGTTGATGATGCCGAACTCCATCAGGATCGAGTTGAACCAGCCGTATGCGTCGCCGCGGAAGATGATGAGGAACACTTCAAAGGCCGCGCCGCCGATGGAGGGCACATAGAAGATAATCACAGCGATCGCCCGCAGCCATTTCGGCAGTTCGTTGATAAACCAGGCGAACAGGAAGGAAAGGATATATCCCACCGGTCCGATGATCACCGCGCAGACGAAGGTGTTCTTGATCGCCGTCAGGAAGATATCGTCCTGAAGGATCAGGTTGATATAGTTCTGCACGCCGTTGAACCGCGGGGGCTCAAGGATATTGTAGTAAGTGAAGCTGTAGAAGATCGATGTGCAGACCGGCAGGATAAAGAAAGTAATAAACAGGATCGCGTAAGGCGCAAGGAACAGGTAACAGCCCCGGTTCCGCTTGGCCAGCGTCCAGCCATGGGCTATCCTGTCCCGCTTCATTGCCAGATATCTCTGCGCAAAAGACTGTGACTGCATGTGTGCTTCCCCTCCTTCCGTCTCAGTCGTCAACCGGCAGGTTGAATTCCTGCCGCTTGATCCTGATCTCTTCGTTGATGGTTCGTGCGTAGTTCAGCAGCGTCTCACGCTGGTCTTCCTTGGTGTTGATAACCTTGCGAACGGAGTTCGTGATGTGGCGCGTCGTGGAATAGCCGCCTGCAATTTCCGGGAAGCCTCTTGTCTGGGCTTTCTGATCCATCAGCGTCTGGAGCTGCTTGCCGGACCAGGCCAGCTGCTTCATGGCGTCCTTGTTGGCGGTCAGATACCGGGCGGAAGATCCCAGGATGCTTTCCATCTCCCGGCCAAAGCGGACCTGCGCTTCCGCGCTGACCCACCACTTCATGAATTCCCAGGCGTTTTTCTTCGTGTTTTCGTCATCCTGGGCGATCATCATGCAGCAAAGGCTGGCCGGGCTGTTCTGCACCGTATGGTCGATGGTGCCGTCCTCCTTCTTTGTCCCGGGGAACAGGGTGAACTCCCACAGGCCGCGGATTTCGGGAGCGGAAACCATCAGGGTGTTGAATGTGGAATAGGGGGCAATACCCATCGGCATCTGGCCGGAACGGAAGCGGCTGTTGAAGTCAAACACGACCGGCAGGCCGTAGTCGTTGTACAGGCTGGTATACAGTTTGAAGGCGGCCACGCCGGCTTCGCTGTCAATCAGCGTCTTCTTGGCTTCCGCATCGTAAATATATCCGCCGTTCTGGTAGATAATCGAGTTCAGAACGGATGTATCAGCTGAACCGACATCCGGGAAACTGACGCCGAATTCCAGGCTGTTGCCCTGCAGGGTGGGCAGCTCGGCGATAATATCATCCCAGGTCTGGGGAATCTCCAGCCCGAGTTCTTCCATAACGTCGGTGCGGTAGAACAGCACCTGGAAATCCTGCGTCTCGGGCAGGCCGTAAATGCCGATTTTCTTGCTGTCGTTATAGGTCATCGGTTCGAGAACGCTCGCCGTAAACGGTTCGGTCACTTCTTCAAAGTCATCAAACTGTTTCAGGTCCTCTACGGCATGGCGCATGGCGTAGTTCACAGCGAACCAGTTGCTCACGCTCAGCACCACGTCCGGACCGTTGCCCGCGACCACCGCCGGCAGAAGCGCGTCCTGCAGGACCAGCTTGACGTTCACCTTAATCCCGGTCTTTGCCGTAAAGGTATCGTCAACCATGGTCTTCAGTACGGTACTCTGGTCACGGCCGGTGGTGATCCAGACCTCCACCACATCGTCCGTATCTTCATATTTGTCGCCCAGCGTGTTGTAGTCCACAAAGTAGGAACTCGCGCAGCTGCGGATTTCATGCCCGATGCTCTGGAAGATGTTTTCATGCACGTCGGGCACTTTGACGTTTTCGCCCGTGATCATGATCAGGTCCACATCCAGCTTGCTCTCGGACATGTTCTGCATCGCCGTGCCCAGCGAGGTGATGTTGTCTTTGAAATTCTGGAAAGACTCCGTAATACGGGTATTGTCCTTCACGAACAGTTCCAGCTGATTGGCCAGCGTCTGCGCGCTGGCGACGCGGTCGCTTTTCTCTCCTGTGATGGCAACCATGTCGTCGACAATTTTATAAAGCCGTTTGCTTTCCAGGTCCATCGCTTCGATGGATTCCGGATAAACGCGCGCAAGGTTGTAATCACGGAAACGGTCGGGATTAACGCCGGTCAGCACCAGCAGTTTGCGGTAGATCTGGTTCAGGCGGAAAATGCTGTCTTCAACCTCTTTCAGGATGGGCCCCATCTCGCCCAGCGTGACTTCCATCCTGATTGTGTGGCTTCCCTTGGTCAGCCAGAAGCGGAAGGGGTTCCCTTCCTTGTCGCCCAGCGTCCGCATTTCCCAGCTCGTGTTGTATCCGAAAGTCACCGCTTCCAGATCCTCAAAGGGAACCGCGTCGTCAATATAGACCGTCCGGGCTGACAGCGCGCCGCGCTGGTAAATCTGCCGCGCTTTGATGGAGATATTGTAGAATCCGTCTTCCGGAACCTCAAAATCCCACTGGATCCATTCTCCCGGATGGGTCCATGCGTCGCCGCCAATATAATTCAGGATTGTGTTTGTAACAGAATATGGTACGGTCTGGGAAGAACTGCGGTCATACCGGGCATACAGGCTCGGATGGCTGCGCAGTTCAGCCGCTTCGCCCTGAACGGTCTGGCTGTAGTTCTTTCCTTCGTCGCTCATGGACGCTTCCGGCTGCCTGGCGGAATAATCGGCATAGGTCGGAAAATCCACGATCGGCGTCAGGGAGATGCCGCACAGAATGACAGGCTCGTTAACAGCCCGGATCGTCAGCGCGTTCTCGCCCTCATTGAAATAGAATGCGTAGGGTTCTGTCTGATACCCCATGTCATCCATGCAGTAGGCGCTCTGCCTGTCAAAGCGTTCCACCTGCATTGGGCGGATATCGTTCCCCTGGTTGTCCTTACGCACCGGGTTCGCGTCTGTCCACAGACGTGAGAAAGTCAGCGTGCTGGCCCCTGCAAAGGGAACCTCGCCGTTGATGGCAATCTCGCGCTCAATGTCAATTCCCCGGCTTTCCGTGGTCAGATAGTCCAGTCGGATGTTATACAATCCAGCCTGCGGAATGGTGACCTTCCACGTCAGCTCTGATCCGTCCTCCGTCATAATGCCTTCATCGCAGACCGAGCCGCCTTCTCCTTCAAAGGCCTGCAGATCCACGTCCACGGATTCACTGACCGCCGGCAGATCCGCGTATTGAGCCACGTACGCGCCGTAGGTGTTGCTCCGCCCGATGCCGGTAACATCGGTGGACAGGTCGGTGCCCTCATATTTTGCCCTGAAGTTTTCAGTTCCGCCGCTCGTCAGCGAAATTGCGACAACAATCGCAGCAAAAACAAGGACACCGATGAGAATGTTCCGCCATTTTCTTGACATGTGTTCATCTCCCGTTCACGGCGCTGAAACGCCGTAAAAATCATGTGTACGGACTGTGAAATTGGAATGAAAATTTCCAGAAGATTCTCTGAACGACTAATTATACAAATGATTCTTCCGACTGTCAATCAAATGGAAAAGGCGGCGTTCGTCATGAACGCCGCCTACCGGAAATGTTTTCAGTGTTGAATTGTCTTGCTTACCGGATCTCAGCCCCGAGCTTGAACTTCAGATTGCCGAGAATTTTTTTGATGTATTTATCCACTTCTTCAGGCTGCAGCGGTTTGTCCTCCGGCTCGAAGGTGATCTTGAAGGCCATGCTCTTGCGTCCCTCTCCGATCTGTTCGCCCCGGTAGATGTCAAACAGTTCCACATCGCTGACCCGCGGGCAGGCGCGGGCGATCTCATGCATCAGGTCGCCGCAGGGCGTTTCCTCCGCCACAGTCAGCGCCAGATCCCGGACAACGGCCGGGAAAACGGACAACGGGCGGTAGCGGAAGCTTGCGGCCATATGGCTCATCATGGTCCCGTAATCAATCTCGCCCAGGAAGATCCTGTGATTGGACTTGGCATCCTTATGCAGCTTCAGTTCCCCGGTCACTTCATTGGCCAGTTTGCCGAAGCAGCCGATCCGCTCGCCTTCGCACAGGATATACGCCGCAATTCCGGGATGCAGCCACGGTACGTCCGCGGCCCTTTCCACCTCAAAGGCCAGGCCGAGCGCCTTGCCCAGCGCTTCCACCGTGCCTTTCACGGTGAAGAAGTCTTCCCGGTCGCCGAAAGCCGCGAAACCGAGATGCGGCCGTTCGTCCGGCAGTTCGCCGCCTTCGCGGGGCATATAGATATTGCTGATCTCGAAGATCCGGCCTTCGTTGTTGCCCTTCTTCAGGTTCTCAACGATGATATTCATCAGGCTGGGCGCCAGCAGGGGCCGCATGATCGCGAGGTTTGCGGAGATCGGATTGCGGATGCGAAGCACGTTGCGCTCCGGGGCGTCCCCAGGAATGCGCAGGAAATCCAGGTCACTGTCCGCGTAGAAGGACAGCGTGCAGATCTCATGATACCCCTGTCCGCACAGGATCCGGCAGACACGCTCCCGGCGCTGCTGGGCAGGCGTTTTGCCGCCGCTGGTAACCGTCGCCGATTTCAGGAAGGTCGGTTTTACATGTTCATATCCGTACTCGCGGATCACTTCCTCCGCCAGGTCCGGCTCGCCGACCTCGATATCCTCACGATACCGGGGGGCCGTCACGTCCAGCGTATCTCCGTTGCGAACAACTTCAAAGTTCAGGTTCTTCAGAATCCGGAGCACTTCCTCAGCCGGCACCTCGATACCGAGAATGCCGTTGATGCGCTTCAGGCTTGCGGTAAAGCGTTTCCCTTCCCTCGGTGCGCCTGCGCTGCAGTCGAAGGCGCTGGCTGTGATCTCGCCGCAGCCGAGCTCCTGGATCAGATGCAGAGCCCGGTCCATGCCCAGTTCGGTGATGTATTCGCTGATGCCTTTTTCAAACCGGGCGGAAGAATCACTGCTCTGTCCCAGGGCGCGGGAAGTCTTCCGCACGTTGTCCCGGGCAAACTTCGCCGCCTCAAAAAGCAGCTGCGTCGTGTTTTCGGTGATCTCACTGTTCAGGCCGCCCATGATGCCGGCCAGCGCCACAGGGCGGTTGCCGTCGCAGA
>CAMKEI010000030.1 GCA_946411525.1 uncultured Clostridia bacterium
CTCTCTGCGGGGCCTCCTGCTGTTCCGTCTTCGTCACAGCCTTGTATGAAATTGCTCGCATTGTAGCATGGAACAAATCGCTTGTCAAGCAGTTCTCTCCCTGTCATTCACAAATCACAAACCGAAATCCAGAATTAATACAAAACCCACGGATGCCAGAATTGTCCCCCGGAACAGGGAAAAAGGTCACTGTTATCCCGGGAAGAATGTGATAGAATCAGAAGGCAGGAGGCTTATGATGGAGAAGAAGGCAATTATCCGGGATCTGACGACGGGCAGCGTGCCGAAGACGCTGCTTACGTTCTCGCTGCCCCTTTTCCTGTCCGGCCTGCTGCAGATGGTCTACAACATGGTGGACATGATCGTCGTCGGCAACTTCGTCGGCACGGAAGGCCTGTCCGCGGTATCCATCGGCGGTGAGGTGCTGATGCTGATCACCTTCGTGGCGATGGGCTTTTCCAACGCCGGTCAGATCCTGATCTCCCGCTACGTCGGCGCTCGGCGCACAGACCTGGTGGGCGAGATGGTTGGGACGCTGTTCACCCTGCTGGAAAGCCTGGCCGTAGTAATCATGGTGATCTTCCTGTTCACTTACCAGGGGATCCTGGCCTGGCTGAACACGCCGGAAGAAATCTGGGAATACACCCGGCAGTACTGCATCACATGCATCTACGGCGTGGTGTTCATCTACGGCTACAACCTGGTGAGCGCAATCCTGCGCGGCATGGGCGACTCGAAACACCCGTTCATATTCATCGCGATCGCCTCAGTCATCAACGTTATCCTGGATGTCCTGTTCGTCGGCCCGCTGGGCATGGGTCCCCGGGGCGCAGCGCTGGCCACCGTTATCGGGCAGGCGGTAAGTTTCCTCTTCGCGCTGCGGCTGCTGTACAGAAACCGGGAACAGATCCATTTTGATTTCCGCCTGAAGCATTTCCACATCGGGAAAAATGTGATCCGGAACCTGCTGAGCCTGGGGATCCCCATGGTGATCCAGAGCGCAGCCATCACATTCTCGATGCTGTTCGTCAATTCCTATATCAACACCTACGGTACCGTTGCGGTCGCTGTCACCGGCGTCGCCCGGAAACTGGAAAACATGATCGGTGTGGTCAGCCAGGCCATCTCCTCCGCCGGCGGCGCCATGGTCTCCCAGGCGCTGGGCGCCCGGAAGACGGAGCGGGTACCGAAGATTGTCGGCCATGCCATGTGGATCGTCGCCATCCCGGCCGCCGTCTTCGCCCTGATCACGGCCTTCAGGCCGGAGTGGCTTTTCGGCCTGTTCTCCCAGGATTCCGCAGTGCTCGACATGGCCATCACCTATATCCCGATCGCGATGATCCAGTACCTGGGCTGCGTGCTCCGGCCGCCGAACTTTGCCCTGATCAACGGCTCCGGCAACTCGAAGCTGAACCTGGCAGTGGCGCTGCTGGACGGCATCTTCACCCGCATCGGCCTGAGCCTGCTGCTTGGCGTGACCTTCGCCATGGGCATCCGGGGCTTCTGGTACGGCAACGCTCTGTCCGGCCTTGTACCCTTCCTGATCGGCACGGCTTACCTGTTCAGCGGACGCTGGAAAACCTTCAAACGGAAGGATCAGGTAACAGTAAAAGAAGACCTGGCGGACTGAACGCCGGATCTTTTGCATAGCCGGGAAGCCGTCTGATCGCTGTCCTGTCAGAATGCGCTGAACAGGAGGCTGCACAGGATGCCCATGACAGCGCCCATAATCACTTCCAGCGGGGTATGGCCGATCTTTTCCTTCAGTTCCTCCGGGATCAGCTGCTGTCCGTCCGGCCCGCTGATATTCAGCAGTTCCTTGATAATCTTCCCCTGCTTTCCCGCTTCCCGCCGGACCCCTGCCGCGTCGTACATGACAATCATGGCAAAGAGCGCGCTGATGGCAAAGAAGGAGGAACCGAAACCCTCCGTAAAACCGATCATCATCGCGAGGGAGACCACGGACGCCGTATGGGAAGACGGCATACCGCCGGATCCCAGAAACGCCTCTTTCGTCCATTCATGAAAACGGAGTCCTGAAATCAGGCCTTTGATCGTCTGGGAGACAACCCAGGCAAACAGCGCACAGAGAAGCGCCTTGTTGAGGAATATTTCGCCGATCGGATGCATAACGTCCGGTCCTTTCTTTTAACCTCTTTCCGGATTCTGACAGCCCTGTCAGTTAAAACCGAACAGGCGCTGGCAGATCCTGTATCCTCCTGTCAGTATACAACGGCCGAATGCCCCGGGCAAGTGGGCAAGCAGGCCTGTCAGCCGGTACCGGAGCGCATGCCATATCTTCGGGTTCGTCTCTTTGATATACCCCCAGAGCGCTTCTTTTTTCCGGCTGCTTTCCTCCGTTCCGTTAATTGCCAGCAGAGCCGTGGACGCGCTTGTGATGATCTCCAGGAAGTTCAGCATATACTTGCGCTTTTTTTTGTTTGCGACCGCAAAGGGATCCGCTTCCGACACCATCAGCCGGTTGACCAGCAGATACTGGTCAATACGTTTCAGCAGCACCTGCTCCTGGACCGACTGTCCCTCCCGGCCGATATAATACCAATACAGGTTCACGTCCAGGTAATACATCCGTTCCACCAGTGTCAGCGGAACATAGACATACAGGTCATCCACATAGAAGGTATGTTTCGGCAGGGTCATCCCGGACCGCCGGAGAAGTTCCGTACGATAAGTCACGGCATGCATCAGGAAATACCGGCCTTTTCTGAAATGCCCCGTATCATCCCAGCCGAAATCCCGGTCCTGCGGGAGCGTGCCCCGGTAAGATACGACATGCTTATGTGCCGCACCGGTTTTATCATACACATAGTTGCTGATCAGCATGTCCAGCGGCTGATCCGTGTGCTTCCTCAGCGCCTCCAGGACCTTTTTCAGCGCCTCCGGATCCACCCGGTCGTCCGAATCCACCACCTTGAAATACAGGCCGGTTGCGTTTTTCAGCCCGGTCATGACTGCGTCGCCGTGACCGCCGTTTTCCTGGTGGATAACGCGGACGATATCCGGATAACGCCGCGCGTAACCGTCAGCGATCTCCGCCGTCCTGTCAGAGGAGCCGTCGTCCACTATCAGAATCTCTGTTTCCTGTCCGCCGGCCAGCAGGGAATCGACGGCCTTTTCCATATAATCCTGCGAATTGTAGCAGGGGACTGTTACAGTCAGCAACTTCACCGCAGATCATCTCCCATAATCCATCGTTTGTTCCCTTCACCGGTTTATTAATGTATTATAACGGAAAAACCTGATAATATACAAATATTGGATGTCCTGTCTTTTTCCGGCACATCCTGCCATTTTGCAGCATATTCTGCAGCATCTATAAACAGGACCCTGCTGCTGACTGAACCGCCGGGTCAAAAAGGAACACAACAGACTGCATAAATCATAATTGCAAGAATACAAACAAACATGATATAGTTTAAAAGTCCCTAAAAACCCATACTGACGAGGAGGTATCCTGAAATGATCAAACGCTTTTTGGCAATGACCGTCATCGTTGTTCTGGCGATGGTGATGTTCATTCCCGCATCCATGGCCAGCTTTGATATGTGGGTCTACACAGCGAACGGCAAAACGCTGAACGCCCGTGAGTATCCGAGCACCGACAGCCCCGTTCTCTTCAATATCCCCTACGGCACAAAAGTGACCGTGGACTATCATCTGGGCAACGGCTGGACCCGTCTTTATGCCGCCGGGGCGTATGACTGGGTCTTTGTACAGACCCGCTTCCTGGTTAACACACCTCCGGGACCCAAACCCACGCCGGAACCGGACAGCGGCAAGAGCGGTTCAGGCACAGCGGTCAGCCAGAATGAGCTCATCGCGGAATTCAACGCGGCGAAGCTCGTGACCCCCTATGAGGTTGTTACCCGCAACTCCCGTGCCACCGGCACGGTAAACATGCGGTGGGCTCCCAGCAAGAGCGCTCCGCTGATCGAATCCTACAGCAACGGCACTCCCCTGCTCGTCATTGCGGAACTGAAAACCTGGAGGCAGGTTGAGGATCCGGAAACCGGAGCAGTCGGATTTATCCGCCAGGATTTCCTGGCCAAAAAGTAATTATCCGGCAGGACAAAACAAGGAGGAACAGATACGATGAAAAAGATCATTGCTTTGCTGCTTGCTCTGGCGCTGACCCTGAGCTGCGCCGCCGTCCTGGCGGAAGCCGCTGAGGAAAAGCAGGAAATGGGTACCGTGGACTTCTACGGCTCGCCGTTCATGATCAAGGGCACGATTCCGAACGGATATACCTATCATGTGCTGGATCTGGAACCCGGCATGTTTATCAACGCGAACGTTGTCAACGAAAACGACCCCGACGCGCCTTACCTGAACATTCAGGTTTACCTGGCCGATAACTATGAGCCCGGTATCCGCCTGAATGACGTGGATGACGAAACCCTCCGGGAGATCGAAGACAGCTTTGCCCTCGACAACGAGGTCGAGATCGAATACACCGAAACCGCTTACGGCACCAAGCTGATGAAGGTCACCGAAATCGGCGGCGATCCTGACTGGATTGCCTTCTATTCCATTTACGAAGGTTATGAGATCGAGCTTACCATTCACTCCGGTGAAAACGGCGAACTGTCCGAAGAAACTGTTCAGAACGCCATCAAATTCCTCAGCGAAATGGATTTCATCAGGGCGGATGATGTTTCCGCAGAAGAAACCGCTGCCGAATAATCCTGAAGTATGCAGACGGAAAGATCCGTACCGTTGCGGTACGGATCTTTCCATGTTATAATCCAGTCAGTCTTTGATAGAGGAGAAAGCATTATGGAAACCGGAACGATTGTGGCGATCAGCGTGGTGCTCGTGGTAGCGGTGCTCGCCGTCCTGATCTGCATCTTCTCCGCGGTCAGTACCGTGAGCGGGATCAAGCATACCAACGACGAGGATACGGACGCCTGAGATCAGGCGAAACGGATCTCCTCCAGGCTGTAACGGACTGCCTCCCCGATCGAATCGTCGTCCTCCTGCACGGGCAGATCCACCCAGGGATGGGATAATTCCCGGGGTTCGCTCATGACCTGTGCGGTCTTCTGCGTCTCATCTTCGCGCATGGCAGTATTTTCCCTCCGGATTCATTATTCACCATATGTGGCACTTGTCTGGAAGAGAGTCTACTCCATCTTGTGAAAAAAGGCAAGACCTCCGGCTGTATTCAGCCGGTTTTTTCTTTGTCACTCTCCCCTGTGTGAAGACCGCCCTTCAGCAAGTCTGTCATCTTGTCACCAAAGCGGTAAATGTGTATAATTGTCTGTATGGAATAATTGACGGGGGTGAGACCGGATGGGTAAGGAGCGGATGCTGATTACCGGCGGACACGCGCTGGAAGGACAGGTCAGAGTCAGCGGCGGAAAGAACACCGCAGTGGCCGTGATCCCCGCGACGCTGCTGAGTGACGAGCCCTGCACGATCGAAAACCTTCCCGATATCGACGACGTCCACGCGCTGGCAGATATCCTGACGGAGCTTGGCGCGAAAGTGGACTATGAACCCGGCAAATGCATGCGGGTGGATCCCCGGCCGGCGGAAGGCACGGAAGTTTCCTACCGCAACGCGCAACGCCTGCGGGCCAGCTATTATCTGCTGGGCGCCCTGCTGGGCCGTTGCGGCCGCGCCAAGGTGCCGACCCCCGGCGGATGCGAGATCGGCTCACGCCCGGTGGACCAGCACCTGAAGGGGTTCCGCTCAATCGGAGCAGAAGCGGAAGAGCTCGCCGGCATGCTGATTGCCAACGGTCCGCTGACCGGCGGCGACGTTTTCTTTGACATGGTGACGGTCGGCGCTACGGTGAACGTGATGCTGGCCGCCGTAAAGGCCAAGGGACAGACCTATATCTACAACGCGGCGAAGGAGCCGCATATCGTTGACCTTGCCAACTTCCTGAACAGCATGGGCGCGAAGATCAAGGGCGCCGGTACGGATATCATCCGTATCCGCGGGGTGCAGCACCTGCACGGAAGCACCTACGCCGTGATCCCGGACCAGATCGAGACCGGCACGCTGATGATCGCCGCGGCTGCCACAGGCGGGGACGTCATCATCGACGGCTGCATCCCCACCCATATGGACGCGCTGAGCGCGAAGCTGCTGGAGATGGGCGTGAAGGTCACGGACGGCGACGAAGCGATCCGCGTGCACGTAGTGGGCCCCCGCCGGGCGATCAACGTGAAGACGCAGGTGTATCCCGGCTTCCCCACAGACCTGCAGCAGCCAATGAGCGCGCTGCTGACCACAGCCAAGGGCACGAGTCTGGTTACCGAGACTATTTTTGAACAGCGGTTCCGCCACCTGGACGAAATCCGCCGGATGGGCGCGCATGTGCGCGTCATGGACCGGACCGCAATCATCGAGGGCGTGTCGGAACTGTACGGCGCGCCGATGACCGCCTCCGACCTGCGGGCCGGCGCCGCGCTGATCGTGGCCGCCCTGATGGCCCGGGGTACATCCGAGATTTATGAACCCGGATATATCGACCGCGGATACGAACATATCGAGCAAAAACTCCGCTCCCTGGGCGCGGAGATCCGGCGCGAGGCCGCTGACTGACCTGAGAGGTGGCAGTGATGAACAATCCCTTTGAGGTCCTGGGCCTGAAAGGCACGGCGACGCCGGACGAAATCCGCAGCGCCTATCGGACACTGGCGCGGCAATGCCATCCGGACATGATCCGCGACCCGGCCGGAAAGGAAGAAGCCCAGATGCGGATGGTGGCGCTGAACCTGGCGTATGAGGAAGCCCTGCGGCTCGCCTCTCCCCGGGCAAACAATCCGGTCACGCCGGTGCTGTCCAGCGCCGAAGCAATCCTGATGGCCCAGCGTGCCATGGCCCGGGATAATCCCGAAGGCGCTCTGCGCAGCCTGATCCGCTGCGAAGTGCGGGACGGCGACTGGTACTATATGCAGGGCAAGGTACTGATGGCTCTGGAAGAGTTCGACAGCGCGCACCAGTCCTTCCGGCAGGCGGTCCGGCTGGATCCGGAGAACAACGTGTACCGGGCCGGTGCCCTGGCCGCCGCCGTGGCACACCAGAAGGAACAGAAATTCCCGGGGAAAGTGAAGAAGGTCTTCAGGGGAATTGTGAAAAGGTAATTCGGAATCCGTAATTCAGAATGATCGGCAGCATGAGGTTAACGGATTGAAAACAAGCAGAAGCCTGAAACGGACAGTAATCGCCGCCGCGGTGATATGCATCGCGGCGGTGCTTTGCTTTGCCTCCGCCTGTGCGGAACCGGCGAAGGACATCACCGCTTCCTGCCGGTTCAATGCGGGATCCGGGCGGAAAACCTTCGCCCGGTGCAAAGACCGGGACTACAGGACCTACTGGAAAACCAACAACGGAGACAAATGCTACGTCGAAGTCACCGTGCCAAAAGGACAGACCGCGTCCGGCGTAATGGTGCAGTGGTATGAGCATCCCCATGCCTGGGGAGTGCAGATCAGGGACGAGGGCGGCAGATGGACAGACGCCGGCCATACGGAAGGAAGCTATCTGGCGGAATACCTGCCCCTGCCGGCGGGAACAACCCGGTTCCGGGTCGCCAATGCGCCCGGGGAAGGCCGCCATTTCAACATGACGGAACTGCGGATCTACGGCGAAGGAGAAATCCCGCCCGAAGTACAGCAGTGGCAGCCCTGCGCGGACAAGGCGGATCTGATGCTCCTGGTGGCGCACCAGGACGACGAGGTGCTGTGGTTCGGCGGCACGCTGCCCCGTTATGCCGGCGAGGAAGGAAAGATCTGCCAGGTCTGCATGGTGGTACCCTCCATGCCCTACCGACGGCTGGAACTGCTGGACTGCCTGTGGACCTGCGGCGTACGGAATTACCCCGCCTACAGCAATTTCAGGGACGCCTTCGCCTTCTCACTGGCGAAACAGTATAAAAAATGGAACAAAAACCGCCTGTATTCCGTCGTGACGGAATGGATCCGGCGCTTTCAGCCGGACGTGCTGCTGACCCACGACCTGCAAGGTGAATACGGCCACGGCGCGCACCGGGCCTGCTCGGACGCGGTGATGCACTGTGTGGAATCCGCCGCGGACGAAACAAAATATCCCAAGTCCGCGAAAGAATACGGAACCTGGGATACACCGAAATGCTATATCCACCTGTGGAAGGAAAACGTGATCGATATGGACTGGCGGCAGCCTCTGACTGCCTTCGGCGGAAAAACCGGCTTTGAGGTGGCTGAGGAAGGATTCCGCTGCCACGTCAGCCAGCAGAAAACCGACTACCACGTGGAAGACTGGGGGCCGTGGGACAACAGCCTGTTCGGCCTGTACCGCTCAACCGTCGGACCGGACGTGGAAAAGAACGATTTCTTCGAAAACCTGAACTGATTTATTCCGCGGAAGCCAGGGAGCGTTCGAGCGTAAGGCATTCAAGCCGGACGACGCAGTGCCAGCCCGCGACGTCGATCTCCGCGTACCCGAAGTCGTCCAGGATATCAAACACCGTCACAGGCGTGCCGGGCTGGAAGCCTTCCACAATTTTGTCGGAGGCAAAATCCCGGACCTGAACCCGGCCCTTGCCTTTGATCTTACCATTCAGGGAAAGATAGCCGCCCTCAAACTCCGTATGGTCGTTGGCATAAAACTCGAGGGTGCTTGTCGGAACGTAGGCACGGTCGCCTTCATGATCCACAAAGGTCCAGTTTCTCCCCGTCGCAAGCACGCGCAGCACCGAATTCCGGTAGACCTGCTTGAACTTCAGCACCTTTTTATCGCTGCTGGGACTCTTGTGCAGCCAGGCATAGCGTGCATGGCGGACCACGGCCAGAACCTTATCCTCCGGCGCCTCGGTCTGCCACTTCAGGTCGACGGTGTTTACCAGCTTTTTCTGCCCGTCCACGACGATCATGGAGCGGCCGATGCCCATATACACCACTTCGACAGCAACCGCCTCGCCGGTCGCGGGATTCGTCCAGACCGTGGGTGTGTCCTTTCCGTTCCGGGCTGCCACACCGTCCAGCGCAGCCTGCCACGCTTCCCCTTCCAGAGGCGCGCGGGTGGGTGACTCCTCGATATCGACGCCGTAGGTTCCTGATTCGATCTCAATGCTGCCGTCTTCTTTTTTCACGGCGCCGGCCAGCTCATCCTGCTCGCCGGTATCAATGATGATGGCGCCGCCCTCGCCCTGCGTGGTCGTGGCGCCTGAGGAACCGCCCTCGTCCACGCCCTCGGGCGTGATCTCATACTGCGCGCCGGTGGGATCCGTGTAGATCCCCCTGTCATAATCCCAGGTGCCGCCTTCCTCGTCAATCTCAACGCCGGAAGCCGCCGCGGAAGCGCAGAAGCACAGGCACAAAAGGATGCACAGCGTCATCCGCAACATCGCTTTCAGGCTGCCGTACCGCTGCATCATACTGTGCCTCCTTACCATCGTAAATCATAATCATCAACAAATTGATGATACCGGAAAACGCCCCTTTTGTCAATGAAAGCGAAATGGTTCTGTAACATCTGAAAGGATGGTGCCCCTATGAAAATTTCCCGGAAAGACGCCCTGACCTGGTTCCGGTTTTTCGCTGAACTGCCGGCGGACGAACCGCTCGGCTGCCGGCAGCAGGAGATTGCCCTGGCTGTATTCAGCCAGATTGAGACGGCTGTGGAAGCGCGCCGGCAGGAAATGCTGGCCGGTATTCCCGGCCTGAAAGCAGTTACGCCGGGTACGGATCCCTTTGTCCCCTGGTCACCGGATACGCCGGCCTGCACGCTGTTCACCGGACCGGAAGACCGCTTTCCCGGCGGCTGCCGCAGCTGCCTGCTGGGCACAGGGCTGAGCGCGGTGCGCAAGACCAACCGCTGCAACCTGGCCTGCCCATTCTGTTACGATTACGGACAGCTGGACGCTATCCCGCCCATCGGAGGAGGACTTTGGGAAATCGGCGGCAGCCGGTACCGGGAAGAAGATCTCCCCCTGCTGTTCGCCCTGCAGAAAAAGCCGACGGGCATCTCCTACGTCTATCTGGAACCATTTATGGAGATTGAGAAGTACTACGGAATCATCAGGCGCTTCCGCCAGGCGGGCATCCACCAGCACATGTATACCAACGGCGTAAATGCGAATGAGGAAAACCTGAAAGCGCTTGGTGAAGCCGGCCTGGACGAGCTGCGATTCAACCTGGGCGCCAGCGGTGCGGCGGACAGGGTCATCGACGCGATGGCGACTGCAAAGAAGTATATCCCCCGCGTCGGCATCGAAACGCCGATGACCCGGGAGTTTTTCAGGGCGCTGACGGAGAAAAAGGAAAAGATCCTCGCCACGGGGATCGATTTCATGAACTGCGCGGAGCTGCACCTGAACGACAACAACATCGGCAATTACGCCGGGGAACCGATGTATTACTGCCGGATGGGTTACCTGAGTCCGATCATGAGCCGGGACCTGACGCTGCGGGTAATGAAAACCGCCGCAGAAGAAAACTGGCCGATCGTGGTACACGACTGCAGCAACAAAACAAAATTCGCCCGCGACCTGAACCTCACCGCCCGGGAAGGCGGCTGGTTCGGCCGGAGCGATTACGGACGTGAAACGGAGTTCACTCCCTACGCGGCTTTCCTGCCGACGCTGGAGGATGAGACGCTTCCGTTCATTGAAGAAGAGGAGCTTCCCCCGGGTTACCGACCCGGAGAAATCGTCCTGTGACCAAAGTGATTTCAGGAGGCGATCAGGCCCCTGCTGATTACCGTTTCGGAGATATTTTCGCATACGCAGGATCAACATCCAGCGTGGCAAAGTAATCCGCTGCAGTTTCCGCCCGGCGGATCAGCCTGTAATCTCCCTGCTCGGTGTAGAGCACCTCGGCCCCGCGCAGGCGGCCGTTGTAGTTATAGCCCATGGCGGAACCGTGGGCGCCTGTATCGTGGATCAGCAGGAGATCGCCCAGGGTGATCTCCGGAAGCGCCCTTTCCCAGGCAAATTTATCGTTGTTCTCACAAAGACTGCCGGTGATATCGTAGACGTGGTCCGCAGGCCAGTCCCGCTTGCCGCAGACGGACACATGGTGATACGCCCCGTACATGGCAGGGCGCATCAGGTTGACCGCCGAAGCGTCCACGCCGATATAATCCCGGTAGATCTTTTTTTCATGCACGGCATGGGTTACCAGCCATCCGCAGGGCCCGGTCATCCAGCGGCCGAGCTCCGTCTTGATGCCGACGCCGCCTTCCGGGAAAACCTTCTCATAGACCTTCCGCACGCCCTCACCGACAGCTTCCAGATCCGTCTCCACCTCGTCCGGCCGGTACGGAATGCTGATGCCGCCTGACAGGTCCACAAAGGCAAACTTCAGGCCGAATTCCGCCGCGAGGTCCCGGCCCAGGGTCATAAGCAACTCCGACAGTCCCGGGAAATAAGCCGGGTCGATCGTGTTGGAAGCCAGGAAAGCATGCAGGCCGAAAGCCGTGACGCCTTCCGATTTCAGGACGGCAAGGCCCTCCTTCAGCTGGGGCAGGGTAAAGCCGTACTTTGCTTCACCCGGGTTGCCCATGATCGTATTCCCGATGGAGAAGGTACCGCCGGGATTGTAGCGAAGGCAGACTGTGGGCGGAATGCCGCCGTTCTTCCGCAGCAGGTCAATATCCGACAAATCATCCAGGTTGATGTACGCGCCGAGCCTGCGCGCCTGGGCATACTCCTCCGGCGGCATCGCGTTGGCGGAGAGGATAATCTCCTCCCCGGAGAAGCCGCAGGCTTCCGCCAGAGTCAGCTCCGTGGCGGAAGAGCAGTCCAGGCCGCAGCCTTCCTCCTTCATGATCCGCAGGATTGACGGATTCGGCAGCGCCTTGACGGCAAAATACTCCCGAAAACCCTCACACCAGGCGAACGCAGCCTTCAGGCGGCGTGCCCGCCCGCGGATGCCCTGTTCGTCATACAGATGGAAAGGCGTTGGAAACTGTTCCGCCGCGCGGACAAAGACGTCATCATCAAGGGAGAAATTCGGCATGGAGACCTCCTCAGCAAATCATTATCTTTTCCTGTAAATATCAGCAAAACCCGAACACACCGTCAATACGGTATGTACTTTGGTACTATAACCTATAATTATGGATTTTGAAGTGCAATTTGTGATTTTTTATTGTTCTTGATGTTACTTCAGCTCAAACTCAAACGCGTCAGCCAGTCTGCCATCCACATAATAGGCGACCTCGTATACACCCGCGGGATACCCGTCTGCGTCCAGGAAAGTGGTCAGCCCCATCTCTTTCAGTGGCAGATACCAGATGTCCGCCGCCATGTATTCCGGCGAATAGACCCAGGCGCTTTCATAACGGTAGTTGTTGCCTTCCGGGTCGGTCAGGGTGACCAGAAGGGATATACCGTCCACATCTTTCGTGACCGAATAGGTTGAATGGGAATAGAAATATGCCCGGCCGCTGCGCAGGAGTTCCTCCGTCACATCCGTGACCGGTACCGGTTCCCCGCCCTGCTTCAGGCCGTCTTCCGGCGCTTCCGCGATGGCAGTGCGCACCGGCGTGAATCCGTAATCCGTCAGCTTTTCCGCCTGCGGTACAAAGAAGGACACGTAGGATACCGGCACCTCGTCCGGCTGATCCTCCGACACGACCGGACCGACGACGTAGAACCGTCCGGGCGTGAGCAGCAGGGTAAACGATCTTGTGTTCCCCGCCGCAGGGAAACTGTTCAGATAATTGTTTCCCGTGTCCACAATGACCATGTATACCGGCAAACTTTCCGGATTGTCCGGCATGTCCATTTCATGCCAGTCGACCGTGACCCGGTTTTTGTCCAGGGATACGCTGAGGCCCTGCGGCGCCTCAGACCATTCCGGCAGCCCGGCCAGCAGCCCGGCCACGCCGGACACCGCTTCCACGATCCCTTCCGCCGGCAGCATAAGCACGCGGTTAATCCCTTCCGCCCACTGTGCAATGACAATACCGGCCAGACGGCCGTCCTGCGTAAGCACCGGGCTTCCCGCGGGCGCCTCATCCGTCAGGGAGAGCAGAAAACAGCGCTGCCCCTGCCAGATCATCTCACCGGCCATAAGCACGCCGCGGTTGATCCGTGAGCCGGCCGCGTCGCCGTAACGAACCGTGCAGGATTCAGCGGGCAGGCTTTCTCCCTGGGGCAGAATCTCCCAGGCGCCGTAACGCGCGTACGCCGTGTCCTCATCAAAAAAGACCAGGGTGAAGCGGTTGCGCTCGTCCGGAATTACAGCCGCCGCCTCCCAGGCGTGGACGCCGTCCGTAACGCCCAGCTGCTCCGCCGGAATATCCTTCACAGCGGCCGGCGCTATCACGATGCCGCTGCTGACAGGAATGACAGACGCTACCCAGACCGGACTTTCTCCGCCGAAATCCCACAGATCAAGCAGATCCGCCTGCCGGTTTTCCGGCGTTTCCTCCGCAGACGCAAAAGAAACCGCCGACAGCAGCACAGCCAGCGTCAGCAGCAGGGACAATGCTTTTTTCATGGGCGCCTCCGATCAATTCACAATTCATCATTCATCATGAGCGGCGTCTGCTTCCGGGTATGAGTGCGCCATTCATCATGATGAATCATTCCTTATAATCCTGCAGGGATACGGAAACCATCCGGCTTACGCCCTGCTCCTCCATGGCTACGCCGTAGAGGCCGTTCGCCCGCTCCATGGTCCCCTTTCGGTGGGTAATGACCACAAACTGGGTTGACCGGGAGTATTCAGCCAGATAGTCCGCGAAATATCCGATATTCGCGTCGTCCAGCGCTGCTTCGATCTCATCGAGGATACAGAAGGGCGTAGGCTTGAGCTTGAGCGTCGCGAACAGGATCGCGATCGCAGTGAGCGTCCGCTCGCCGCCGGAAAGGAGCGACAGCAACTGCAGCTTCTTGCCGGGGGGCTGGGCGTTGATCTCAATGCCGCAGTTCAGCGGATCATTCGGGTCCATGAGGATCAGTTCAGCGTGGCCGCCGCCGAAAAGGCGGGCGAAGGTCTCCGAAAAGAAGCCCTGCAGGAGCGTGAACTGCTCCACGAAAGTCTCCTTCATACTGGAAAGCAGACGGGCAATCAGGTCCTTCAAATCCTTTTCAGCCTTTTCCAGGTCCTCCCGCTGGGCGCTCATCTCGTCCGCACGGGCTTTGGTGTCAGCGTATTCCTCCACCGCCCGGACGTTCACCGGGCCGAGGGCGCGGATCTCCGCGGAAAGCTGGGCCGCCTCACGGTCCGCCTCGGTCAGGCTGAAGCCTTCCGTCATGCGGAATTCCTCCGCACCGGCATAAGTGATCTCATAGGTATTCCAGATGCGGTCCCGCAGGCCTTTGAGGTCTCCCTCGGTCCGCGTGCGGCTGAGCTCCAGGCGGTGTATCCGGTCGCCGTCCCGCTGGCGGGTCTGGTGTAATCCTTCGATATCCGAAAGAACCTGCGTCAGGCGTTCCTGCTTTCCGGCGCGGTCCTCCTCCAGCGTACGGGAAACCTGCTCCCGCCGGGCCTGCTCAAGCCGGGCCTGTTCAAGTTCCTTCTCCGCTTTCGCGGCTGTCTCCAGATCCCTGGCCTCCGCGGCCTCCATATCAGCCAGCTGCTTCGCCCGGCGCTCCTGCTCGGCAGCCATACGCTTCCTGTCCTGTTCGTAGCGCGCGCGGTCCCGCTGCAGGGTTTCCAGCTCGTGCTTCAGGTCGTTGACCTCCAAAGTCAGGCGCAGCGTCTCCTCCGCTTTCTCCTCGGTCTGCTTCCGGGCCTCGGTCAGCGCCTGCTGCAGTTCCGCCGCCTGCGCTTCCATTTCCTCCCTGGTCTTGTCGGTGGCTTCGGTGCTGTCCGTCGCCATGGACAGCTGCTCCCGGATCTGCATCATGGATTCCATGAGCTGCTCCCGGGCAGCTTCGGATTCCCGCAGCCGCATACTGTGGGTCGCAGCATCCGCCTCCGCGCTGCGGAGGTATTCGGTCTCGCGCGCAACAGCAATCTCCTGCTGATGCAGTTCCTCCAGCGCGCCGGCAGAGCGTTCCTTTAGTTCGTCCTTACGCTTCTGGCCGTCCTGCATCTGCCGAAGCAGACGCTCCAGCTCATCCTGACCCGCTGACAGCTTTGCCGTCAGTTCCTTCAGTTCCCGCTCCCTCGTAAACAGGTTCGTACTCCGGGCAGAAACGGAACCGCCGGTCATTGAACCGCCGGAATGCATGACATCCCCCTTGAGCGTAACCAGGCGGAAGGCGTGATCTCCCTTTCGCATAATCGGAATGCCGGAAGCGAGATCCTCCGCGATCACGGTGCGGCCAAGCAGGTTCTCTACGATACCGCGGTATTCCGCGTCGCAGGAGATCAGGTCGGAAGCCACGCCGATGCATCCGGGCAGGGTCAGGACTTCCTTCTCCTCCTCGGTCAGCAGCCGCGGTTTCACCGTGGTCAAGGGCAGGAAGGTCGCCCGCCCGAGGCACTTCTCCCGCAGGTATTCGATCATTTCCCGGGCAGTTTCCTCGTCCGCGGTGACCACATGCTGCTGGGTAGCGCCGAGGACCATATCAATGGCCGTTTCGTATTTTTCCGGCACGGAAATCAGCCGGCTGACCGGGCCGCGGACGCGGCTGTCATCCTTCTCCCGGGCACGGTGTACCACACGGCGCACGGCATTGGAATAACCTTCCATCTCCCGGGACATTTCGTCCAGGATCTTCTGCCTGGATTCCATATCCCGCATTTCCGCGAGCTTCCGGTCATAAGCCGCGCGGGCCTCGATGACTTCCGCATCCGCAGCCTCCAGGCCTGCCCGGGCTTCCTGCAGGGACGCGGACAGGCGGTCCTGCTCCGCGGTTTCCTTTTTCAGTTTTTCCCGTGCCTGTGCTACGGTGTCTTCCAGGCTGCTGCCCTGAGCCTGCATTTCCCCGCAGGAAACCGTCAGTTCTTCCAGGCGGGTCTCCATGGCGGAGAGCATCGTGGTCAGGCGGGTCTGGTCGCTCAGCGCGGCGGCGCGGCGGTTGATCGCGTCCAGCATCGCGTTCTTGTGATTCTCAAGGATTTCTTCCTTCTCGGCTTCCGCCGCACGGGCCAGCTCCTCCGCAGCCTTCGCGGCATCCAACTGGGCGGTGTATTTTTCCAGAGTCTCGCTGCGGGATTCTGTACCTCCGCCGCTTTCCGCCACCAGGGTGTCAAGTTCCGCTATGCGCTCCTCCGTATCCTTCATCTCTTCCGCGACACGCAGGCAGTCCTCCTGCCGGCGCCCGCGGCGCTCCTGAACCTCCCGGACGGCGTTTTCCGCCAGGTGAACCGTTTCCATGCCGTCCATCTGCGCGGTGTGGGCCACGGTAATCTTCCCGTCCAGGTCCCGGATCTCCGCCTGGCGGACGTCGCTCTCCGAGGTCTTTTCCTGCAGGGCTCGCTCACTCTCCGCCATGACGGTCTGCATGTTCTGCAGATCCAGGTCGTTTTCGCGCAGCTTCGCTTCCATCTTCTCCGAGCGGACGAGGAAAAGGTTCAGGTCCAGCACCTTCAGGCGCGACGACAGATCAAGGTAAACCCGGGCGTTCTTCGCGTCCTCTTCCAGCGGGCCGAGGCGGCTTTTCATCTCCTCCAGCAGGTCGTCCACCCGGGAAATATTCTCCTGGGTACGGACAAGCTTCCGGTCCGCCTCTTCCTTGCGGGCGCGGAACTTGACAATGCCGGCAGCCTCCTCAAAAACCTGGCGGCGGTCCTCCCCCTTGCGGGACAGGATCTCGTCGATCCGGCCCTGGCCGATAATGGAATATCCTTCCTTGCCGATGCCGGTGTCGCGGAACAGGTCCACCACATCCTTCAGGCGGCAGGAAGCCCGGTTCAGGAAATATTCACTCTCCCCGCTGCGGTAGACCCGGCGGGTAACCAGGATCTCAGCATAATCCAGGGGAAGGCTTTTATCCTCATTGTCAAAGACCAGGGAAACCTCGCAGTAGCTCAGGGGCTTTCTCCGCTGGGTTCCGCCGAAAATCACATCCTGCATGCTGGCGCCGCGCAGAATCCTGGCGCTCTGCTCCCCGAGCACCCAGCGCACCGCGTCGGCGATATTGCTTTTTCCGGATCCATTCGGTCCCACGATCGCGGTGATGCCTTCCTTGAAGACGATCTCTGTCCGCTCCGGAAAGGATTTGAATCCGTAGAGCTCCAGCTTCTTTAGGCGCATGCTTTCCTCCGGTCATTTGATAAACAACAACGCTTGATTATATCATGAATCCCTTTGTATCTCAAACCTTTGAATGGAAAAGCGCACAAAAAAGAAAACAGGGGCAGCGACGGCAGGAGTGCCGCACCGGCCTTCACCGGGTATACATATGGCCGATAAGGTCACCGGTAGTCTTCGCGCCGCAGCAGGATATCCCGGTTTTTTTCTTCGACCCGTCCTTTTTCTGTTGCGTTTCACCCGGGAATCATATAGTATGGATGCGTTCGGCATCAGGCCGGATCAATCCATGTGTTCCGAGGTATCCCATGCGTTCACGGTTATCAAGGTTTATCGGCGACAAAGCCTTCTATAAAAGTGTTCTGATGCTGCTGATCCCCATGCTTATCCAGCAGTTTATCACATCCTTTGTGTCTCTGCTGGACAATATCATGGTCGGCAGTCTCGGCACAGAGGCAATCTCCGCAGCGTCCATCGCGAACCAGGTCATGATGGTCTTCTCCCTGGCGGTGTTCGGCGGCATGAGCGGCGCAAGCATTTTCGGCGCACAGTTCTACGGCAAGGGCGACATGGACGGCATGCGCCATACTTTCCGGGTCAAGATGTACTTCGGCGTGCTGATCAGCGCCGCGGCGATCCTGGTTTACCTGATTTTCGGGGAAGGCTTTATCGCGTCCTTCCTGAAGGGCGAAAGCAACGGCGGTGACCTGGATCTGACGCTGAAAAGCGGCTGCAATTACCTGAACATCATGCTGTGGGGACTGCCGCCCTTCGCGCTGGTACAGGTCTACGCCGGCACCCTGCGGGAATCCGGTGAAACCCGCGCGCCGATGTTCGCGGGAATCTGCGCGATCCTGACCAACCTGCTGGGCAACTGGATCCTGATCTTCGGCAACCTCGGCGCACCGAAACTGGGCGTGGAGGGCGCCGCTATCGCCACGGTCGTCTCCCGTTACGTGGAACTGGCAATCGTCACGGTGCACGCACACCTGCATACGTCGAAATACACCTTCTTCACCGGCGCTTACAGGAGCCTGTACGTACCCGGCCGGCTGGTCACCCGGATCATCCGCACGGCTGCCCCGCTGCTGGTCAACGAAATCCTGTGGTCCCTGGGCATGACGTTTATCAATCAGTTCTACTCCTCCCGCGGACTGAACGCCGTAGCAGCGCTGAATATCAACGGTACCGCCTATAACCTGTTCTGTGTCATCATGTTTGCCATGGGCAGCGCTGTCTCCATCATGGTAGGTCAGCGGCTCGGCGCGGGCAAAATGGACGAAGCCCGGGACGTGGACCGGAAACTGATTTTCCTGACGGAAGTAATCCATGTGATCATCGGTGCAGCCATGATCGTCACCGCGCCGCTGATCCCGCGGCTGTATAACGTAAGCGAAGAAGTCCGGGAACTCACCCGGCAGCTGCTGACCATCGTCGGTCTGAGCCTGCCGATCCATTCCTTCGCGCATGTGGCTTACTTCACCATCCGTTCCGGCGGGCGGACTGTAATCACTTTCTTCTTTGACGCGGTCTATACCTGGGTCGTGACAGTGCTGCTGGCCTTTCTCCTGACCCGGTTTACGGACTGGCCCATTGTGCAGATCTATTTCTGCGTCATGTTCATCGATATCATCAAGGTCATTATCGGCATACTAATGATCCGGTCTGATTTCTGGGCGCGGAACGTGGTCAATGACACCTGATTTCATTCATCCTGCCAGTCCGGGATAACGGGCCGGTTCTTTTTTGTTTTTGTTCAGTTTTGATAAGTTGGTAACATAATTGCAACATCATGAAAAACTATCTGTGATAAAATGTGCACCGTTGAAAAAAATCTGAACGAAACGGGGGAATCGCATTGACGATCCTGCACACATCTGCGTCAGACGGACACGCTTCCCTTCGTGGGCGTCCTATCCCCGCTGACGTCAGGACGCAGCTGTATGCCTCCCCCGTCTCCCCGCAGATCCAGAGCTGGACAAGGGGTATGGAAAACCGTTCCGGCCGGAAGCGCAGCGTTATTCCGGAAAAGAGTCATCCCCTGCGCGCTTTCTCCGCCGAGGGGATCCGCGGAGACATCCTGACAGCCGTCCTGGCCCTGGTTCTGCTGCTGTGCATCTGTATTATCTGCCTGGATGTAAGCGCGCTGCATGCCGGCGGGGACCGGCTCGACAGACTGTCCGAAGGCATCGCGTCCCTGGAGGAGAGCAATTCCGTGCTTCGGGCGGAGCTTTCCTGGGCACAGGCAAATCCGTTCATTGTTCCGAAGGCTGAAGAGGTTGAACCTGAACGGGTCGTGGTGATTTCTCCCGTCCCTCCGGAGGCGCCGGCAGAATAAAACAGGCTCCCGCAGAATCTGCGGGAGCTTTTCTGATGCCTGTCGGAAAAAGACCTGTTATACCAGCAGCCCGAGACGGGAGAGCGTAAAGATAAAGATAAAGATCGTCGCGAGGGAAGCCACGGTGCTGACGAAAACTAATTGACCTGCGAGCTGTCCGTCTCCGCCCATGTTCTGGGCCATGGGATAGGACGAAGTCGCCACGGGCGTGCCGAAAATCATCAGGATCAGGAAAAGTTCCACACCCCGCAAGCCGATCAGATAAGCGAAGGCAACCATGACCGTCGGCAGCAGAATCAGCCGGATAAGGAGCACAGTGCTGATCGCACTGCGGTTCTTTTTCAGCTCCTCAAAGCGCAGGTTCGCGCCGAGCACTACCAGCGCCAGCGTGGTGGCCACTCCTGCGAGGGAAGATACCGGCGATGCAATGAAGGACGGCAGACGAATCTGCAGGAAATAGAATAGCAGGCCGGCCATGCACCCCTGCAGAAGCGGGTTCTTCATAATGCCGAGAATCAGCTTCTTCGCGCTGATCTTCCCGCCTTCCCGGAACATCTCCAGGACAATAACTGCCGACACATTAAACAGGGAGACCATGATCATAATCATCATGCCGCAGACAGAGGATTTCTCCGTCCCGAAGACGTATGTGGTCAGTGGAATGCCGTAAATGATGAAATTGCTGCGGAAGATCCCCTGGATGATCACTCCCCGGCGGGGGTTCTCCTTCACGAACCGCGGAACGATGATGACCAGCAAAACGACCAGCAGGCTCACCGAAAGAAAACCTGTCAGCATCAGTTTGACGGAAGGCATATTTTCCGGTTTGGCGGAATATACGTTGTTGAACATCAGAAAAGGAAAAAACAGCTTATAGTTGAACGCGTTCACTTTATCCATGAACGGCCGGTCCGCCCACTTCAGCCGGACCGCCGCGAAGCCAATCCCCAGCAGGATCAGAAACGGCGCCACCGCGTTGAAGGCGACCATGAAACTTTCCAGCATCCGCCGTCACTCCTTTCTCTGCATTCATTATAGCTTTCTGTCAGGATCTGTTCAAGAAGCCGACATGCAATTGCGTGATTTGGGCTTGTTTTTTCCGTTTTTTCCATTATAATGTAATTAACCAAAATTATACATAAAGGAGGATGCCCTTTTGAATTATCTGGAGGAATCCCTGCGCCTGCATGGCGAATGGCAGGGAAAAATCGAAGTCGTCTCCCGCGTCCCCGTAAAAAGCAAGGATGATCTTTCGCTTGCCTATACGCCGGGTGTCGCCCAACCCTGTCTGGCAATCCAGCAGGACTATGACAAATCCTTCACCCTGACCCGCCGGCACAACCTGGTGGCCGTCATCACGGACGGCACCGCGGTGCTCGGTCTCGGCGATATCGGTCCGGAAGCCGGCATGCCGGTCATGGAAGGCAAATGCGCACTGTTTAAGGCTTTCGGCGATGTGGACGCTTTCCCGCTGTGCATCCGGAGCAAGGATGTGGACGAGATCGTCCGTACGATCTACCTGATCTCCGGCAGCTTCGGCGGCATCAACCTGGAGGATATCGCCGCCCCCCGCTGCTTTGAAATTGAGCGGAGGCTGAAAGAGCTTTGCGACATTCCCGTATTCCATGACGACCAGCACGGCACCGCCGTGGTCGTCGGCGCCGCCCTGATCAACGCCCTGAAGGTGGTCAAAAAGGACATCGGCGAGGCCAGGTGCGTCATCAACGGCGCCGGCAGCGCGGGCATCGCGATCGGCAAGCACCTGCTGAACCTGGGCGTGAAACATCTGAAGATGGTGGATCGCTTCGGCATCCTGTGCGAAGGCGAACAGATGAACCCCGCACAGGAGGAAATGGCGAGGGTCACCAATCCGGAAAAGCTCTCCGGAAAGCTGGTGGACGCGATGAAAGGTGCGGATGTGTTCATCGGCGTAAGCGCTCCGCACATCGTATCCCAGGACATGGTCCGCTCCATGGCGGAAGGTCCGATCATCTTCCCGATGGCCAACCCCACGCCGGAAATTGAGCCGGACGAAGCGCTGGCAGCCGGTGCGGCCGTGGTCGGCACCGGGCGCAGCGACCATCCGAACCAGATTAACAACGTGATGTGCTTCCCGGGCCTGTTCCGCGGCGCTCTGGACGTACGGGCAAGGGACATCAACGAGGAGATGAAGCAGGCCGCCTCCCATGCGCTGGCAAACCTGGTCTCCGACGAGGAACTGAAGAACGATTATATCCTGCCTCTGGCCTTTGACAAGCGCATCGGTCCCGCCGTGGCGGCGGCCGTCGCGAAAGCAGCCCGCGACAGCGGTGTCGCCCGTCTCTGACCTTTTCCCTCTGCAAATAACGAAAAGGAGGAGTCTCTGTGACTACCGCGCCTAAACAGAAAAAAACGTTCCAGCTGTTTAACCTTCCCCTCCCGATCTTCGCGATCATCACCGTCGTCACCCTTGCCGCGACCTATCTTGGCGTACTGCCCAAGGGCATGGCCGGCTGCTTCCTGTTCATGATCGTGCTCGGCACCATTCTGGGCTGGATCGGCGACCATACGCCGATTATCAAAAGTTATCTCGGCGGCGGCGCTATCGTGTGTATCTTCGGCTCGGCACTGCTGGTCTATTTCGGGATCCTCCCGGCGGCAAAGACCGTGGATGGCGAAACTGTCTATAACATGGTCCTCCCGTTCGGCAAGCTCGACCTGGTCGGCAACATCGGCACCTTCTTCAAAACTGAAGGCGGCTTCCTTGACTGGTATATCGCCGCGCTGATCACCGGCTCCATCCTTGGCATGAACCGGAAGCTGCTGATGAAGGCGGCTGCCCGGTACTTCCCCGCCATCTTCGGCGGCCTGATCCTGGCCTTCGGCCTGTGCATGGGCGTCGCCGCACTGATGGGTTATCCGGTGATGAACGCCCTGCTGCTGATCGCCCTGCCGATCATGGGCGGCGGTATGGGCGCCGGCGCAACTCCGCTCTCCAAGATCTTTGAAACCAGCAGCTCGATGTCCGCAGCGGAAGCGCTGTCTGTCATGACGCCCGCCGTAGCCATCGGCAACGCAATCTCCATCGTACTGGCCGGCATCCTGGTCAAAGCCCTGGCTTCCGATAAGCTGAACGGCCACGGCATGCTGATGAAATCCGGCACCATGGATCCCAAGGAACTGGAAATCAGCCCCGAGATGCAGGCAAAGCGCGACGCAATCTCCCTGCCGAACCTTGGGATCGGCCTCCTGACTTCCGGCGCATTCTTCGCCTTCGGCTTCATCCTTGCCGGTATCTGGAAGTCCCTGGTTCCCAGCATTACCATCCATGCCTACGCCTGGATGATCATTACGGTCGCCATCTGCAAGATTACGAATATCGTACCGGAGCGGATCGAGATCGCCTGCTACCAGTGGTTCCAGTTCATCATGAAAAACCTGACGAACATGTTGCTGGTCGGTATCGGAATCTGCTACCTGGACATCGGCACGGTCATCTCCTCCTTCAGCCTTACCTACCTGCTGCTGTGCCTGGCAACCTGCGTCGGCGCGTTCGCAGGCGCCGCGCTGATCGGCAAACTCGTAGGTTTCTATCCCTTCGAGGCCGGCGTCACCGCCGGACTGTGCATGTCCAACATGGGCGGTACCGGCGACGTCGCCGTGCTTTCCGCCGCAGACCGGATGGAACTGATGCCCTTCGCCCAGATCTCTTCCCGGCTGGGCGGCGCCATCATCCTGCTGCTCGCCAGTCTGATGCTTTCCGTGCTTGCACAGTTCATTGTCACTGCCTCGCCTGAGGCGGCCGAGCAGGCCGTCAACACCGGAAGAGCACTGCTGACAATGGCTGGTATGGGATAAATCAAAGGAGGTTATAACCGATGACATCCAACATTATTACGATTCACTCCTCCGGTGAAGGGTTTAGGGACGCAAGCCTTGAAACCGAGAGAATGGGCGCCGCGCTGCCGGAAGAACAGCGCATGCAGCTTTGCCTGATCACGGAAGAAATGCTTTCCCTGTTCAACAGTATTACCGGAGACGTCAGCAACGCCGAGTTCCGGATTGAAAGCGATCACAGGTTGTTCACCCTGTATCTGTCCGTACGGCAGAAGCTGGGCAACGTCCAGCGCGGCGAGCTGATCCAGTCCACCACCAGCGGAAAGAACGAGGCATCCAAGGGATTCCTCGGAACGCTGAAGGAGATGATTGTCCAGGCCATGTCTGTCGGAAAGGATATCGACCTGTATTACAGCAGTGAATCCTATTCCTCCCAGGCAGCCGACCTGACGGACGCCGTTATATCCACTCCGAAATGGGACAAATTTGAACGTTCCGTGCTGCTGGCCATCACCGATAACGTCAAGATCCGTATCAAGAGCGGCATGGTGGACCTGGTCGCAACCAAACAGTTCTGATATAAGGAGGCATATTCAATATGATTATCAATGAAATCCGAAACGGCGATTCGCTGACCGTCATCCCGGAAGGCCGCCTCGATACCCAGTCCTCCCCCGAGCTGGATGCGCTGCTGCAGAAGAATTACCCGGCGATCACCGAACTGATTGTGGACTGCAGCAAGCTCTCCTATATCTCTTCCGCGGGATTGCGGGTACTGCTGGTCGCGAAAAAGTTCCTGAAAGACGAAAACAGCGTCCGGATCGTGAACGCCAACCCTCTGATCATGGAAGTTTTCAAAGTCACCGGCATGAATGAAGTGTTTGCATTCGAGTAAGGAGGCAGTCATGATCCGCCATATTGTCATGTTCAAGATCAAGGATGAGTTTAAGGACGAGATCCCTCAGCTGGTAAAGAACTTCTACGGCATGAAGGGAAAAATCGAAGGCATGGTAAGCCTGGAAGCCGGAGCGGACTTCCTGCACAGCGAACGCAGCTACGACCTGGCGCTGATCACCGAGTTCGAGACGCGGGAAGCCTTCGATGCCTATCAGACGCACCCGGTGCACATGCCGGTCAAAAAGCGTATGCATGAAGTTCGCAGCGCTTCCGTCGCCTGCGACTATGTGATCGACGCATAACGAACAGCACGAAAAAACTGCTCCGGACAGAAGTCCGGGGCAGTTTCTTCATGTGATCTTATTCCACCGTGTAGGGCATCAAGGCGATGGCACGGGCGCGCTTGATGGCCTCGCTCAGCTGACGCTGATGCTTGGCGCAGTTGCCGCTCATCCGGCGGGGCAGGATCTTGCCGCGTTCATTGGTGAAGCGGCGCAGGCGATTGATATCCTTGTAATCGATGTATTCGATCTTATCTACGCAGAAGCTGCAAACCTTCCGGCGGGGACGGCGTCCTCCGCGGGGGCGCGGCCTTCTTTCGCCACGATCTTCAGACATTGGTCATTTCCTCCTTTTCGAGCGTTAGAACGGCAGCTCATCAGTTTCCACAGCAGTGAAACCGGCTGCCTGGGAATCTGCAGAGGGAGCTTCGGGAGCAGCGGGGGCAGCGTAGCTGCCGGCAGCTTCTCCGTCATTCCGGGAAGAAAGGAATTCCACTTCATCAGCCGTTACTTCCAGGCTAGCGCGGGTTGTCCCGTCGTTGCCTGTATAGGTACGGACGCTGACCGGTCCGATAACGCAGACCTTACGGCCCTTTGCCAGATACTTGGCGCAGAGCTCTCCCCGCTCACGCCAGGCAGAAACGCGGAAGAAATCCGCTTCGGGCTGGCCGTTCTGAGCGTCGCGGCGCTGTCTGCGGTTGACGGCGACGGTAAAGTCGCATACGCTCACGCCGGCAGAGGTTGTGCGCAGCTCGGGATCACGGGTCAGGTTTCCGATGATCGTCAGTTTATTCATGATGCTTTCCTCCTGTGATCAGTGATCACTCTTCTGCGGGGGCTTCTTCTGCGGCGGGGGCAGCTTCTTCAGCGGGAGCGGCTTCTTCAGCAGCTTCTGCGGGAGCTTCCTCAGCGACAGGAGCGGCCTCGGCGGCAGGGGCTTCCTCAGCGGCGGGAGCTTCTTCAACGGGAGCGGCTACGGGAGCCGGCCGTTCGGGACGGGGCTTCACAGAGGCCTTCTTCTCGACCAGCTTGATCACGAGATAACGGAGAACGTTCTCGTTGATCTGCAGG
>CAMKEI010000031.1 GCA_946411525.1 uncultured Clostridia bacterium
CCCGCCACAGCCATTCCCACGGCTGGGGAACGCGCCGCAACCACTGGGGCTGGCGCAGCTACCTGCGGGAAATGTACGGCAGGGACGACGTGCCTGCCTGGGCGTCGCCCTCCCGGGAAACGGATTACGCCGGGCTACCGCCCTGCTATACCTATGTGGAGGACAACGAACCCTTCCATGACGAGACCGCGGCCTATGTCAGGAACCTTCAGGAGGCGGGGGTGGAAGCACATATGGACGTTTTCCACGGCAACATCCACGGTTTCGACACGATGACCTGGACAAAAAACGCGAAAGCCGCCAAAGAAAAACTCTTCGCGGCAGCCGAGAAGTATATGGGATAACGATTTTCCGGGGAGAGGGCGCTCCCCGTTTTTTCATAAGACTGGCTTAAGGTTCCGGGATCAGAATGGAATCCGGAGGTTCACACGGCAGAGATCCCTATGTATAATAAACGGCAGGGAGGGGATACGGATGAGGCTGCTGCTGGCGGAAGACGAAGAGGCGATGGCTGAGGCGGTTATCGCTTTTCTGGAATATCATCATTACGATATCGACTGGGTGAATAACGGCATAGACGCGCTGGAGACGGCACGCATGGGCATTTATGACGTCCTGATCCTGGATATCATGATGCCTGGTATGGACGGACTGACGGTGCTCCGTACCCTGCGCGGGAAAGGGAACACCACGCCTGTGCTGCTGCTGACGGCAAAAGGAGAAATCCGTGACAAGATCCTGGGCTTTGAGAGCGGCAGCGACGACTACCTGACCAAACCGTTCGCGCTTGACGAGCTGCGCGTGCGGGTTGAAGCGCTGACGCGGCGCGGACAGAACTGGCAGGGGGACCAGACGTTGTTCAGGACCCTGATCCTGGACAGGAGCAGCTATACGCTTCGTTCGGGAGAGAAGACCTGCCCGCTGAGCCATCGGGAGTATCACCTGATCGAACTGTTCATGCGGAATCCGCATATCTACTTCTCAGCGGACACGCTGCTGGACCGGGTCTGGGGCATGGATGCAGAGGTTGATTACGGTACGGTATGGGTTCACATATCGGGCCTGAGAAAGAAACTGGAGTCACTGGATGCAGGCGTTGAGATCCGGTCGAAACGCGGCGTCGGATATGCCCTGGAGGAAACGGAATGAAACGATACTACCGGAACCGGATCATGCTCAGCGCTATGCTGTCTTTTCTGATTATCCTGATTGTTGCGGTCGCGGGGATCTGGCTGTTCAGCTACCAGCGGATCGAAAACAGCACGGACAGCTTCATCGCGTCCAGGCTTGAACCCAGGGAAGAGAAAGAGAACGGGAGAGCACCCCGGTTTTCGCAGGAGGCCACACCGGCTATGTTCGGCTATACCCCCGGACGGCGGAATATCCCTTCCGGATTTTATGAGATCACCTTCACGGCGGACGGAACGGTTGACACGATTGAGAAACGCGGGATCGCGGAAGACGCGAGCGCCGACGTGCAGGAATATGTGAAGGAAGTTATCAGGACGAACGCCGAAAAAGGAAAAATCGGATCCTATAAATACGGAATACGGAAAAAAGAGGACGGATCCGGGACGATCATCCTGGTAGACAATTCCATTCAGCTGCATATGCTGTACGATATGCTGAAGAATGCGGGCCTGGTCGGCTTCGGGATCCTGATTCTGCTGGCTGCCGTGCTGTTCCCCGTGTCAAACAGGATGGCGGACATCTTTGTCCGGAACGCGGAGCAGCAGCGCCAGTTCATCACTGACGCCGGCCATGACCTGAAGACGCCGGTGGCCATAGCCCGGGCAAACCTGGACGTGCTGGAGCTCAGGGAAGGACAGAATAAATGGAGCAGTAACGTCCGGACACAGGTGGACCGTATGGAGCACCTTGTGCAGGATCTGATCCTGATGGCCCAGCTGGAAGAAGGGAAGAGCGAGGAAGCGCTTAATGAAATCGATCTGACGACGCTGGCGGAGGAAATCTGGGAGGAATACCAGCCTTCCCTGAAACAGAAGCGGATCCGGGGCGAAGCCTCGCTGAAAGAAACCACGCCCATCAAAGGAACGGGCAACCTGATCCGCCGGATGCTCTGCCTGCTGATGGACAACGTCGTCCAGTACACGCCCGATGAGGGAATCGTAAGGCTGTCTGTGATGCCGGAAAAGAAAAAGACCCGGATTATGCTGACCAATTCCGTGACAGAGCTGCCCTCGGAGAAACCTGAAAAGCTGACGGAACGCTTTGTGCGGGGCGACAGTGCCCGCACCCAGAAGAGCGGCGGCTCCGGCATCGGTCTGGCGGCGATCCGCCGGATCTGTGAAAAGCACCACGGCAAACTGACGGTCGACTATCCGGACGAGCATACCTTCAGGGTGAAGGCTGAACTGTAAAAAGAGCGGAGGCGTGAAAGACCACGCCTCCGTTTTCGGTAGCATATCCGTGACGGCAGCGGCAGAACTGTGATATACTGATCCGGGTGATCATATGCAGACCGATCAGATTACACTGGAAGCCAAAACATATATCCGCGAACTGTTCAGGGGCAACGCGGACGGCCACGGATTCGACCATTCCCTTCGGGTATGGCGGAACGCCATGATGATCGCGGAAAGCGAAGTCTGCGATCCGCAGATTGTTTCGCTGGCCGCGCTGCTCCATGACGCGGACGACCACAAGCTGTTCGCTACGGAAAACAACGCGAACGCCCGGCGGTTTCTTGAAGCACATGACATACCGGCGGAGACCGCGGACAGGATCTGTACGGCAATCAATTCCGTTTCATTCAGCAGGAACAAAGGAAAACGCCCGGAAACCGCGGAAGGCCGCATTGTGCAGGACGCGGACCGGCTGGATGCCCTCGGCGCGGTCGGAATCGCGCGGACCTTCGCCTACGGCGGAAGCCACGGACGGCCGCCCGAAGACTCCATCGCGCATTTTCACGAGAAGCTGCTTTTGCTGAAGGATATGATGAATACGGAGAAGGCAAAGGAAATTGCGGCAGAGCGGCACGCGTTCATGGAAAACTTTCTACGGGAATGGCACATGGAGACGGGCCGGGAATAATCTGTTGCACTTAAAGAAAGGACATGATAGAATCGGGATGTAACAAGGACTGAGAAGAGGACTGCGCGGGCGTCCGGGCGGGCGCCGGGAAAGATGCACGCAGACGGAGGGTCAAATGGATATTCTGGATATTGTAATGCTCCTGGGCGGAGTGGCGATGTTCCTTTACGGAATGTCGCTGATGGGAGACGGACTGAAAAAAGTTGCGGGCAATAAGCTCGAGTTGATTCTTTACCGGCTTTCCAGTAATCCGCTCAAGGGCATTTTGCTCGGTACAGGGGTCACTGCAGTGATCCAGTCGTCATCTGCCACAAGCGTCATGGTGGTCGGCTTTGTCAACTCTGCGATGATGAAATTGCGGCAGGCGATTGCTATCATCATGGGCGCGGTTATCGGCACGAGCATCACCGGATGGATCATCTGCCTTTCCAGCGTCGGCGGAACCTCATCCGCACTGAAACTGCTGAGCACCGAAGCGCTGGCTGCGATTACAGCCGTGGCTTCGATCATCCTAAAGAACGCAGTCAAAAAACGCAGTACGAAGCATGTGGCGGATATCCTGATGGGTTTCGCGGTCCTGATGTTCGGCATGAAAACCATGAGCGGCTCCGTATCCGCCCTGAAAGAAGATCCGGGCTTTATTTCCTTCCTGACGAGTTTCTCCAATCCGTTCCTGGGTATCCTGATCGGAATCGTATTCACGGCCATCCTGCAGAGCGCGTCCGCTTCGGTCGGTATCCTGCAGGCGCTGTCCAGCACGGGCCTGATCACGCTGGACGAAACGCTGCCGATTATCCTGGGTATTGCCATCGGCGCTTCTGTGCCGGTGCTCCTTTCCGGCATGGGTTCTCCAAAGGACGGTAAACGGACCGCGATCTCTTACCTGGTCATTGAAACCCTGCGGGTGATTCTGTTTGCTGCAGTGTTCTACGGACTGAATGCCATCCTGCATTTCTCCTTTATCCACCAGACGATGGATATGTTCTCCATCGCTCTGCTGAATACGCTGTTCCGGGTCTCCACGGTAATCGTGCTGGCACTGTTTATTCCGCTGATCGAGAAGCTGGTGATACAGCTGGTGCCCGGAAATCCCACAGATGAAGAGAAGACCCGGGATATGGATCGGCTGGAGGAGCGCTTCCTGGCCTATCCGACGCTGGCTGTGGAACAAACCCGTCTGACAATCAATAAAATGGCGGAACTGACACAGAAGTCCATGAATATCGCCATCGGCCTGCTGAATGAATATTCAGAGAAAGACTTTGCAGAGGTGGAGAACCTCGAAGGAATTGTTGACCGCTATGAAGACAAAATCGGCAGTTACCTGATGAAACTGACCGGACGGGAAATGACTGAAACCCAGAACAAAGCAGTGAGCCAGTATCTGCGGGCAATAACCGATCTGGAACGGATCAGCGACCATGCGCTGAATATTGCGGAGCGGGCACAGGAACTGAAAGAGAAAAAGATCTCTTTCTCAGACAAGGGAGAGAAAGAGATGAACAACCTGACCGCAGCGATTCAGGAAATCATGAACATCACTTTCGGCTGCTTCCTGAATGACGAGGCAGAAGAGGCCTATCGGGTGGAGCCGCTGGAGCAGGTGATTGACAAGCTGTGCCAGAAAATGCGGGAAAAGCATACCGCTCGTCTGCAGAAGGGTAAATGCACAATCAGCCAGGGTTATGTGTTCAATGACCTGGTCGGCGATTTTGAGCGTGTCAGCGATCATTGCTCAAACATCGCTATCGTGATTGTGGATCTGATGGGTAACTCCCTGGATGTGCATGAGCTGAGTGAAACAATGCACATGGACCATCCGCAGCATTATGAGGAATATTACGAGGAATTCCGTACGAAGTACATTAAGAAAAAGGACGAGGATTGAGGAAGGACAGGCAGCAGAACCGGAAAAAACAGAAAAATCGGACAGGAACAGATAATTCAGCTGCCTTTTTTTATGTCCAAACGTATCAATACCTGAGGAAACCATTATCATTTCCCCAAATACATCAATTTTGGCGCACTGAAAGGAAGGAGAAAATGAACAACAAGGAAATCTATCAGAAAACAATCGGGTTCTCAATCCGCCGGTTACTGTGGGATATCGCAGCAGTTCTCGTGCTGGTCATTCTGACCGTGGGCGGATTCCTGCTGGCTGAGAAATTCGCTGATGCGGGGCTTGTCGGACTGGGGATCGGCCTGATTGTCGGGATTATCGCAGTCGTGATCTTTATGCGCTATATCTCCTATACATATAAAGCCGGACAGATTGCCATGATGACGAAAGCGGTCTCTGAGGGAAGCCTGCCGGAGGACGTAATCAGCGAAGGAAAAAAAATCGTTAAGGAACGGTTTATCACAGTGGCTGTTTATTTTGCAGCGACTAAAGCGATCAAAGGAATCTTCAACCAGATCGGCAGAGCAATTACCTCTGTCGGGGATCGTATCGGCGGCGATACCGGAAGCGCTATCGGCAGCGCCATCTCCACGGTAATCCAGGTAATCATCAGATATCTGAGCGACTGCTGCCTGGGCTGGGTGTTCTTCCGGAAGGAAGTCAAAGCCACGAAAGCGACATGCGAAGGCGCGGTACTGTTTTTCAAACACGGCAAGACACTGGGGAAGAATATGGGACGGGTGTTCGGCATGGGCCTGATATCCCTGCTGCTGATCGGCGGCGCGTTTACCGGAATCTTTTACCTGATCGCTTCCGGATTTCCGGCGGTATTTGCAGAACTTGCCGGTGAGATCGGAGAACTGATCAAGGAAAACCCTGACATACCCCAGGCGCTGGCGGATACCGGAACGCTGATGTGGGTTACTGCCGGATTGGGCGGTGTCATCCTGTGGAGTTTCATCCATTCCACCTTTATCCGCCCCTTCGTGCTGGTGGGTGTGCTGCGTAACTATATTGCGTCGGGCGTGGACGACATCCCGACGGAAGTATCCTTTGACATGCTGGACAGCAAGTCCGACAAGTTCAGGAAGCTGCATGCTGAACTGGCCTGAAGCCCGGAAATATGAAACGGTAAAACGCCCATGTCCGCAACGGACATGGGCGTTTCTTTATTCCGCGTTCCAGAACAGCTCATCCAGGGTTTTGTCCAGCGCTTTGCATATCGAGATACACAGGTTGATGGTCGGGTTGTAATCGCCTTTTTCGATTGCGTTGATTGTCTGGCGCGATACATTGCATAGCCGCGCAAGCTGTTCCTGGGAAAGATCCTTGGCTGCCCGGGCGGCTTTCAGCTTCAGGTTTTTCATTCTTCCGCCTCTTTTCTGTCCCGGACCGTTTTCACGATCAGGGCAATCAGAATTGCCAGGAAACAGACACACATCATGGCGGGGGCGCCGCCGCCGAACGTCAGCTTTCCGTTCTCAAGCATTTCTCCATCTATTATATACCGAACGGAAACGATCCCCTCCAGAACGACAATCATGCCAAAGAGGCCGAAATACCGGTTCGCATTTCCGTGGACCGCAAGGAACGCGTCATGCAGGATACAGTAGACCGCAAAGACGGTCACGCTGACCATCAGGGCGGCATAGACAGCGAAGCCGGGGGTCACAACGGTGAGCCAGTTCAGTTCGCTGAGCAGAACCAGGACCAGCATCAGGAACAGCGCGGTATAGAAGCCGACCTGATATCCCTTTGCCCGGATTTTCAGCTGCATCTCATCATATTCACATTCCTTTTTCCAGGATTTCCTGAACAGGAACCATGCGGCGATCATTACGCCGGTCATAATTCCAAGCGCCAGAGCGGTTCCGGCAGTCATATTCTTTCCCTCCTCAGGTTACGCATTTTTGTTTGGTCCGGAGAGGCGGCGGCCGATCCGGCTCTCCTGAGCACGGGAGGAAGTATACAACATATTAATCTTAATGTCAAGTATAATATACAAAAAGACTGAAAAAATTTTCACAATACAAAAACAGAGGAGCGGATAATCCGCTCCTCACAGTGAAAACATCCAATTAATCTGTTCCGGTAAGTGCCGTACCGTTCACATAGAGCGTATAGCCGTTGCCGATCACATTCGAAGCGCTGCCTGAAAACGATGTTACATAAGTGTCCGCCGTCAGGGTCCAGGTACTGGTTTCATCCAATGAGACGCTGACTGTTCCGGTTTCCGCGGAGACCTGCACGCCTTTGGCGTTTTCGATTTCCCCGCTGACGCATCCTTCGAAGGCGGAACCGTTCTTCAGGGTCAGCGTTAGGGCGGAGTTATCGCCTACCAGAATGGTTCCGGACAGGGACTGCGCATCAGCGATCAGTTCAGCAACGTTGGAGGCGCCGCTCCAGCCGTCGTCGCAGACGGACAGGAGAACATCGCTGCCCTTGTTGACCAGTTCCACGCCGCTGAGCGTGATTACAGCACGGGTGTTCGTCACATGGAACATATGCCCGCTGAGGCTGGTCAGGCTTCCCCCGGTCATGGTGAAGGACGAGGTACCGCTGTCCGCGTCGCCTGACATGGACTGGTAGATCATGATCGTATCCAGGAAGGTCGCGTTACTGTTGCACCGGGTGTTATCCGCGGTCAGGTCACAGTTTTCCAGAACGACGGAATTCATGCCCTCGATGCAGACGCCTTCGGACAGGCCGGATACCAGTACCGCGTTTTTCACGGCGATTTCCGCGGTGGAATAAATCACCGGAGAACCCAGACCGTTTGAGGCATAGATGCCGCCGTCCACATATACCGTTCCGCCACCCCGGTCGGTCCGGATCGGCGCAGAGGACTGACCGGAAGTGGTTACGGTCAGGTTCTCCGCATAGGTGGCGCCGCCGCCGGTGGTCATCAGACCGCCGGAACCGTCGCCGGTGGTGGTGATGACCGTATCGGAGATATGCAGGGTTGTGCCATCTCCAGCCGCACCGTTCTTTCCGCCGTTCCCGCCGTAGACAAAGACGCCGTTGGCTCCGGAGGCGGAGGACTCAACTGTACCGCCGGTTATGACGACATCCGCGCCGTCCTTGATCAGCACAGCCGCGTTCAGACCATAGAAGTTGCAGCTGTCACCGCCGTCGGAATCGCCGGTTTTGAAGACGGTCGGGTTCTCAAGGGTGACGCTTGCCTGCGTGACGAGCAGAGCGTTTTCATCCGATGTACCGGAAGTATAGGTTTCGCCGATCTGCGTTTTTACGGTTGTGTCGCCGTTGATCTCCGTTGCCGCGACATAAATGATATCCGCAGACTGCGCGCCGGGAGGCGTTCCGCCGCCGAATCCGCCGCCACCGGAAGGTGGGTTTCCGGGAGGCGCCCCTCCGCCAAAGCCCTCCGGCGGCTCAGGAGGATTGCTTCCGCCGAAGCCTTCGGGCGACTCCACAGGCGGGTCTCCGGAAGGCATACCGCCGCCGAAGCCTTCAGGCGGTTCTTCGGAAGCCATGCTTTCAGCATTGTCCGCGAAGGCACTGAAAGCAGAGAGAAGCAGGATTATTGCCAATATAACAGATAACAGTCTTTTCATCGGTTTCATCTCCGTTTCCGTTCGGGTTTGTTTCCGGGAACTGTCACCCGGCAGCATTTATTCTGCATATGAAGCTTTAAATATCCTTGAAAAAAGGCTTGTCCGGAAAAAGATTCTGTCATTCTGCGGCTGACAATGATATAATCTTACAGACGGAATAAAGAAAAAAGAAGGACCGGGAAACGATGAACAATGGAGAGATCGGAACCCTGCAGGAGATCGTCGACCGGTCGCACCGGATCGTTTTTTTCGGAGGGGCAGGGGTTTCCACGGCCAGCGGGATCCCGGATTTCCGCTCGGCCGACGGTCTGTACGCGGCGGAAGAAGACGGCCTGTCCCCGGAGATGATCCTGAGCAAGTCCTTCTTTTATCTGCAGCCGGAACGGTTCTTTGACTATTACCGGAAGCATCTGCTGTATCCGGACGCGAAGCCCAACGCTGCGCACCGGAAGCTGTTCGAACTGGAGCGGGCGGACAAGCTTCGAGGTATTGTGACCCAGAATGTGGACGGCCTTCATAAAGCCGCCGGTAATATCCGGGTTTATGAGCTTCACGGCAGTATTCATGAGAATTACTGCATGGACTGCAACGCTTTCTATCACATGGAAGCGGTCCTGCAGTCTGAAGGTATTCCCCGCTGCCGTGAATGCGGCGGCGTGATCAAACCGAATGTGACGCTGTACGGGGAACCGCCGGAGAAATATGTATGTATCGGGGCAATCCGGGAAATCACGAACGCGGATACGCTTATCGTTGCCGGGACATCGCTGGCTGTGGAACCGGCGGCATCCTTTATCGGCCATTTCCGCGGGAAGCACCTGGTGGTGCTGAATAAAAGCCCGATTCCCGCAGAGGAACGGGCAACGCTTGTCATCCATGGGGATGTGGCGGAGATCATGGACCGGCTGGCGGTCCGCTGAGCAGAAGGGAGAGGAAAATATGAAATATGATGTAATCTGTATCGGTATTGCGCTGGTGGATTCGATTATCCGGGGTTTTAACCCGACGCCGGTGTCCGCCTCCGGCTATGTAGCAGAGTCCGGATCTCTGAACGCGGGCGGTGAGGCGGTCAACGAGGCGGTCACGGCTGCGAAACTGGGGATGAGGACAGGCATTCTGTGTGCACTGGGACAGGACCAGGCAGGGGAGATCGTGCTGAATGAACTGAGGAAAAACGGTGTGGATACGAGTCTGGCGGTGAGATCAGGAGAAACCCCGGTCACGACGATGTTCGTGAATGCTGACGGAACCCGGAAGTCAGTCACCAACCAGGCACACAGATTCAATTTCCACCCGGAAAAGGATCCGTCTCTGTTTACGGACGCGAGGGCGGTGATTCTCGGATCCCTGTTCCGCGCACCGTTCGACGATCCTGAAATTATCCATGCTGTTGTGAGCGGCGCGAAAAACGCCGGGCAGCTGGTTACGGCGGATACCAAGCTTCCGAATTTCCGTTTCCTGACGCTGGAAGACATCCGGGATTCCCTGCCTTTGATTGATTATATCACGCCCAATGAAGACGAAGCGCGGTATTTTACGGGGAAAGAAGAGCCGGAAGCCATGGCGGACGTTTTCCTCAGCTTCGGCGTCAGGCATGTTATCATCAAACTGGGCAGCAAAGGCTGTTTCCTGAAGAGTGAAAGCACCGCGCTCCGCCTGCCGGCGCTGCCGATCCGCGCAGTGGACGCGACAGGCGCCGGGGACAACCTGGTTGCCGGGTTTGTCTCGGAAATCCTCCGAGGCGCGGCTCTGGAGGAGGCGCTGCGCTTCGCAAACGCGTGCGGAGCGCTGTGCACGACGGAAGTCGGCGCCGGAACAGCCCTGAAAAACAGGGAACAGGTGCTGCAGCTGATGAAAGCTTCAGCGGACTGACCGGAAAAATAACGGGGCTTATTTTTCCGAACATGCTCTGTTAATCATCCTATATCCTGATATACTGTCATTGTGCCAAATGTCCGGCACTGCTGAAGAAACAGGAGGAGATTAATGATGAGCTGGATTATGTCAGTTGCGGCGGGACTCGCGATCGGATATTTTTGCTACCAGATGATTGTCAGCAATAAAAACGGAGGAATGAAGACTACGGGCCGCATCCACAAGAGTGTAAAGGATAAGAAGATTGCCGGCGTCTGCGGCGGAATCGCGGAATACCTGAACGCGGACCCGACGATTATCCGTCTGGTCTTTGCCCTTCTGGTCCTCGGCTGGGGAACAGGCGTACTGGCTTACATTGTCTGCGCACTGATCCTTCCCGAAGGGGACAGTGAGGAAAAAGAAGAATAAAAGGATTGCTGATCTCCGCCCGGAGGTCAGCTTTTTGAGTTCATATACCATATGGGAGGCAGATGAAAATGGACCGGAAACTGTTTGTTCAGGCGATCATAAAGTACCTTGCCGGCGTGCTGCTGGTGGGAGCATTGCTGTTTATTCCGGCCGGGACCCTTGCCTGGCCTCATGGATGGCGGCTGATGGCAATTCTGTTCGTGCCGATGTTCTGCGCAGGAATCGTGATGATCCGAAAGAACCCGGAGCTGCTCCGAAAGCGCCTGAACGCCAGGGAAACACAGGAGGAACAGCAGGACGTCCTGAAATGCAGCGGACTGATGTTCCTGGCGGCATTTATCCTGGCCGGACTGAATTTCCGCTTCAGCTGGATTGTGCTGCCGGACTGGATCTCCTGGACGGCTGCGGCGATCTTCCTGCTTGCTTACGGACTGTACGCCGAAGTGCTGAGGGAGAATACCTATCTGTCCAGGACCGTTGAGGTGCAGGAAAACCAGAAAGTGATCGACTCAGGGCTGTACGGGATTGTCCGCCATCCGATGTATATGAGCACGCTGTTCCTGTTCCTGGCGATGCCGCTGGTGCTCGGATCGCTGATTTCCTTCCTGATCATGCTGCTGTATATTCCGATTATCTCCAAGCGCATCCGGAACGAGGAGCAGGTGCTGGAAGAAGGTCTGCAGGGCTATGCCGAATACAAACAGAAAGTGAAATCCAAAGTGATCCCGTTCATCTGGTAATCAGCATGAACCGTATCAGAGCAGCCGGTCCGAAACGGACCGGCTGCCTGTTTATTCGATTCCGCGCCAACTGCCGAACGGGAATAGCACGCCTCGCACATGCCCGATGATCATATCCCGCGATACTGCTCCCTGAGATCGGCTGTCATTGGAATTGTTCCGGTGGTCTCCCAGGACAAAGTAGTGTCCTTCGGGAACGGTGTAAGGACTAAAAGAATTGAGCTTTCCTCTGCGGTATTCATCCAGAATATAGGGTTCGTCATATTTTTCTCCGTTGATAAATACATAGCCATCCCGGATTTCCACGGTATCTCCCGGCAAACCGATTACCCTTTTGACAAAGTTGGTATCACCGCGTCCCGGGTATCTGCAGATTACAACATCGAACCGTTCCGGATCACCGCCGGCTGTTATGTGTGCGGCTTTTTCCTTTGCAGCATCGTCCTGCCAGGGAAAAGAAAGCCATACAGACGCGTAGTCATACTTTGTGACAAACATTATTTCCCCGTCAACCAGCGTATTGTCCATGGAGCTTCCGTCAACCCGGACCAGTTCAAACGCAAAGGCCCGCAGCGGCAGCGCAATCAATACGGCGACAACAATTGTCAGGATCCACTCCAGAATTTCCCGGGTGACTGTCTTTTTTTGTTTTTTCCTTTGATCTGATATCATCAGTCAAACCGCCTTTCAGATGATCTGAAAGAAGGCCTGTGCGGTGCAGGCGGAAGGAAGCAGGGTGACCAACAAGCCGAGGACTGCCGCAACTGCCCAGCGAAAAGCAGAAGTCCCTTTGGGACGGATTAATACGGCGGCATGCTCAAGCATGCTGAGTTCGTTTCCGCGGCGGATTATTTGACTGAGATAATCATGCATCACGGTTCATCCCTTTCTTCAGCTTTCTGCGAATTCTGTGCAGACGGACGCGGACCTGACCGTCTGACATTTTCAGCTTCTCAGCAATTTCCTTTGTCGGCATACCTTCCAGAGAAAACGCCAGCAGGAGTTTTCTGTCTGTTTCGTCCAGCTCAGCGAGCAGATGAATACGGTTCAACCGCTCCAGGCTGTTAATGTATTCTTCTTCGGCAGAATCAACCGGCGGATCAGGCAGATTTCCTGAGAGCACGGGAAAATGCTTCTGTTTTCGCAACGTATCGATACAGATCCTTTTTATGATCGTGAAAAGGTACGCTGAAAAAGAGCATTCTTCGTTCAATCCGGACCGTACTGCATAGATTCTGGAAAAAGCCTCCTGTACAACGTCCTCGGCAGCCTGGGGATCGTGAAGGATGCTCCGCGCATAGGCTTCTGCCCCGGAGCGCCAGTGCATGATCAGCTGCTCAAGCGCGTATGCATCTCCGGTCTTCAGCGATGCGACCAGATCCCGATCCTCTGCCACCATCCTCACCAACCTTCTTCAAAAGACAATACGGATCAAACCATAAAATGTTACAGTTCCTTTATGAACAGGTGATCCGTTCCGCCGCTGCAGCTGATGATACCCCGGAGATACCGGCAGCCATAACAATCATACAGTCGCCGCCAGGCCAAAGGCTTTATCCGCCAGGTCCAGCGTTTGTTCTTCAGATCTGTTTTCATCCCGCCAGATCACGGGAAATCCGGCATTCAGCAGCTCATCATAGCTTTCCTTCGAATGGAGCAGCGTGAGCATCTCCCGGTAATTATCCAGCGCAGCCTGCGGATCAGGCTCCTCCATCATCAGCTGATAGAGGAACTGCTTTTCGGCGTCCGGCCGGTCAAAGAAGCGGTTGATCCCGTCTTCCGCGGGAGCCATCATGACCAGCACATGCCGCGGATCGGAGATCCTGCGGAGCGTGCCGATGCAGATGTTGGTATCCACGAAAATCTTTTTATCCCGTGCTTCCGGTTTTGCCAGCAGCTCTTCGAGCATCTGCAGCTCAATGATCTCGCATTCCTTTTTGACGTTCTTCAGCCAGGTAACGTATTCTTCCGGCGTGCGCCGGATGAATTCGTGCCAGTCCTGCAGGTCCCGGGTGTAGCACAGATTGGGGAACTCCCGGCTGTCCAGCTCCGGCAGCTTCGCGTCGTGATAGTTTTCTTCCAGCGCGATGCCGTGATGTCTTTTCGCCAGGTTTTTCACGGCTGTGGATTTTCCGGCATAGGATGTGCCGATAATAAAGTATACGTTGCGTAAATCCATTTTTATCCTCTTTTCAGCCATATGTCCCAAGCCGGCCCGGGATCAGCTGTCCTTTCTGCGCTTCCTGAGCAGATACTCGTCCAGCTTTGTTTTGATATCGTCCGGGATTTCCCGGGATACAGGGCATTTGACGGCGTCTGCCATCCCCAGCGTGAAATCCGCCAGGAAGCCGATATCGGCGATCAGCTGGTCTTCGGACAACAGCGCTTTGGTATCGTAACGGTTGTGGATGGTCGCCTGGGATTTCGGCGCGATCCGGGCGAAGGAGAGCGCGGGAACGCCGTGATCCGCAAAAGGGGTAGAATCGCTGGAGTAGACGTCCTGCCTGGCATGCAGCCCCCATCCGCGCAGTGCACAGAGGTATTCCAGGTAATGAAGGAGTCTGTCTTCCGCGCTGACGCAGGCGATGAACCGGCCCATGTAAGTGCCGATCATATCCAGGTTGATGTTCAGGGCGATCTTTCCCAGCTCCTGTTCATGGGCGGCGGTATACGCTTTGGAGCCGAGCAGGCCGACTTCCTCGCTGCCGCAGAAGATAAAGCGGAGTCCGTAGCGAAGCGGCGCCCTGCCACGGAGCGCTTCCATGACGCCGAGCAGGCCGATACAGCCCGACATATTATCGTACGCGCCATGGGACAAAGGCGTGGAATCATAATGCGCGGTCAGCGCTATCCATTCATCCGTCCGACCGGGGATCTCAGCGATCACATTCTGCGACGCGGCGACGGATTCCGTCTGCTCCACCCTGATATATACGGTTTTCGGTGCGGACTGCACGAGCTTAAAGGCGTCCTTCGCGTTGATGTTCACGCAGGGAACCTTTCTTCCTTTGGAAACATAGGGACGAAGCGTTTTCCGGTCGATGTCCCGGTCCGGATAGTGAACGTCTCCGTCATAGGTGACAAAACCGACGGCGCCGGCATCCAACAGATCCTGATAGACCCAGTAGGTGATCCCTGTATCCAGCAGCACGATCTTTCCTTTTGCCTGCATGAGGGAAGCAGGATCGGTGTTGGGCAGATAGCACAGCGGCGCTTCCACACTGCCGCTTCCGCACAGCCTGTACCCCCTGCAGGGAATTTCCCGGCCGTCCGCAGTCAGCACCGCTTCCCGGATTTCCGCCGTGTCTACTTTGAAGGATTCCTGCCGGGCAGAAACACCCAGCGCTTCACACAGACCCTGCAGGTATGCGGCAGCCTCTTTTTCCTCCGCGGATCCGCTGATGCGGACAAAATCCGTTCTGTTCAGGATTTCCCTTATTGCCTTCTTTTTCATCCGAATACAACCTCACTTTCACGCTTCACGCAGCGGTATAAACTGAAACCCCTGACCATCCGATACGGCGGCGTACAGCTCATCCGTATACCGGCCGACTTTCAGATAATGCTCCATGACGTATCGGGCGGTCAGCGGCATATCATAATTCATAATGTCCGCATCATCCACCCATCTGCATTTTCCTTCATTCGAACTGAGCAGTGAATCGTGTCCGGACTTCAGATCCGCGAAGAAATAGTAATTCTGGCGAATCTCCCGGTTGACGTTCCGCAGACCGATATACCGCATCTTCAGATCCGACAGATCTTCTTCGGCCAGCCCCAGTTCTTCCCGAAGTTCCCGAAGGACGCAGGCTTTCGGATCGTTCAGTTCATCCTTCTCAAAATGACCGCCCGCGGACGCCACCCACTGATCAGAGACGACCCGGCCTCCCTGGCGGTACAACAGCAGCATCTGTCCGTTGCAGGACAGATAGATCCCCGTCATATTCCTCAGTTTCAAACTATCAGCTGCCTTTCTTCAGATGAATTCCCACACCGGTATGGTTTTTCTCTTATTTTCCTGCCAGTGAAAGATATCTGCGCATAACAGGCCGGATCGGAGGCGAAATAAGATCCAGATCAATCTCCTCCGTCTCAAAGAACCGGAGTTCCTCAATCTCCGACTCCTGAGGCCGGAGTTCTCCATGGTACCTGCGGCAGAGATACACAATCTCTACATTCGATACTTCGTCACCGTTCGGATAGATATAATGGGCCTCAGGACCGGAGTTTATGAAAAAGAGTTCAAGCCCGTCCGCGGTCAGTCCCGTTTCTTCCTGCAGTTCTCTTTTCGCACCGTCCTCGACGTATTCGTCTATTTCCACCGATCCGCCTGAATAACCCCACAGATGGTTGTCCGTGCGCTTTCCCAGAAGGATCCGCCCCTGTTCATCCACACAGATGACACTCGCCGCGCATTGCATGATCGTTCTGTGGCCTACCAGTTTCCGCATCTCAGCGATATATCCCGTCATAGTCTGCTTCCTCCTGAGCTAAATTATTACGCCGCGGGCTGCAGTTCCTCTTCTGTCCTGATATAGCGGTAGATATACTTTTCGGCCAGTTCATCAATTCGGCCGGAGGACTGCTCCTCAGCCAGGAACTGGTTCACGTAGCCGAGCAGATCATCGCTGCCTTTGGGCATAAGGACGCCCAGCTGACCCAGGGTAAAGGGCTCAAAAATCAGCGGCGCGGCCAGACGGTCATCCTGACCGACATAATATCCCGCTTCCATGGTTTCAGTAATCATCACATCCGCTTCTCCGGCCGCAATCAACCCCGGGATTTCCTGATTGACGTCATGGATGATCAGCGTCGCGTCCGGCAGGTTTTTCCTGGCGAACTGCTCATTCAGCCCGCCGGGGTTTTCCATTACCCGGACTTCCGGCCGGTTGATAGCATCAATACCTGTGTATTTCCCGGCGTCTTCTGTCCGGCACAGCACGGTTTTGCCATTGCAGAGATAACCGACGGACATCAGCGCCTGTTCTTTCCGGGCGTCGGTTACGGTAATGCCGCAGATCGCCAGATCAAATTTCCCGGCGAGTGTGTCTTCCATGAGCGTAGGCCATGATGTTTTAACGTACTCAATCTCCACCCCCAGGGAAGCGGCCAGATCCTCCGCCAGCTCCGCGTCGAAACCGACATAGGTATTTGCTTCCGGATCGAGGAAGGACATCGGCTGATAATCTCCCGCCGTACCGATCCGCAGTACACCGCGGGCTTTGATTTCCGCGGCGCTCCTGGCGGGAGAAAAACCTTCCGCTACGCCGCCCGCAAAGGAAAACACCAACGCAAATACCAGGAATACTGCCGCCAGCCGTTTCATCTGTTTATTCCTCCATATACCAGGTTTTTGCGCGGAACGATCTTTCCGTGCCGTAAGGTATGGATCTGTGCCGTTCCGGAACATGCCGGGCTACGGGAATGATCATCGGAACGATCTCATTTCCCGCTCCATCTGAAGCAGGCGCCTTTTCCTGTCGATTCCGCCCGCATATCCAATCAGGCTGCCGTCCGCTCCCACTACCCGATGGCAGGGAATGATCAGCGAGATTGGATTGTGTCCGACCGCGTTACCGACCGCCTGCGCGGAGACACGGTCCGCACCGGTCTGATGCGCGATCCGGTCCGCGATCTGACCGTAGGTCATTGTCTGTCCGCAGGGAACGGTGAGCAGGATCCGCCATACCGCCTTCCGGAAGTCTGTGCCTTCCGGAGCCAGCGGGGGCGTAAAATCCGGAATCCGGCCGCTGAAATACAAATCAAGCCACCGTTCTGTTTCCTCAAAAACAGGCAGGGATTCTTCCGGAGGACCGGCCGGCAGGCTGAGGAGAAAATGCTTCTGCCCGTCGAACCACAGCCCGGTCAGCGCCTGCCCGTCGCATGCCAGCGTGATGCCGCCCAGAGGCGATTCATAGTGACGTATACAGTTCATGTCCGTCCTCCCACGGGATCGCTCACTGCGCAGCAGCGCATACATCGAACAGTTTCTGGGTATCCATGAACTTGCCGTAATAGCTGCTGTTCATGACGACGCAGAGATACCGGTCCTCCTGAACGGTAAATACGGAAACAAGGCAGTTGCCCGCTCTGGAAGTGGTTCCTGTTTTTACGCCGGCCACGCTGCCGTTGTAATACCCGCTGTTCACGAGCAGCATTTTGTTTGTGTTCTTCAGCGAGACGGTTTTTCCTTCACGGCTGGTAATCTTTGCTGCCGGCAGGCCGCAGATCTCCGCCAGGAGGGGATTGTCCAGGAATACTTTCGCGATCTTCAGGATATCTTCGGCGGTGGTCCGCTGCCCCTTGTCGTCCAAGCCTACCACGTTTTTCGCGGTGGTGTGCTCCGCACCGATTTCCTGCGCTTTCCTGTTCATAGCTGCGACAAACGCGTCGACGGCATCATCAAAGGACAGCCGGCCGTTTCCCTTCAGCTTCCGGCCGCAGTATACGCCCAGGGCGTAAGCCGCGTCCGCGCCGGAAGGGAGCAGCAGACCTTCCAGCAGGTCGTGGACCGTCATGGTCATCCCGTATTCCAGGCCGGCCCGGGATGCGTCCAGCGGCGGGATATAGATTTCCGTGCCCAGCTGTACTGTTTCATCGGGATCTGCGATATCCAGCACGGTCAGCGCCGTGATCATTTTCAGGGTTGACGCCGGATAGATAAGGCTGCCGCTGTCCACGGCGTAGATCGTCTCCTCGCCCCGTGTATCGTCCGCAAGCCTAACCAGCAGGATGTTATGCGCTTCCAGGGCCAGGCCGTCGGTGTTGTATACCTTCGGCACGGCTGTCGGTTCCGGAGTGGCAAAAACAATCTCAGTCAGCGCAGGACCGGGCAACAGTGTGGATTCCGGTACTGACGTGGATTCCGTCACCGGTGCGGATTCCGGCGCAGGCGGGATTTCCGCTGCCGGCCGGGCGGCCATGTTCTCCCGGACCTTTGGCTTCGGGATGGTTATGATATAGTTCACTGAAAACAGAACCACTTCCATGGTGACGACAAGGATCACGATGAAACGGATCAGATGCATATGGCGGCGCCAGGTCCGGGGAATGCGGGGCAGCAACACCCGGCCGACACGGGTCCGGTCAAAACCGATTTTCTGCTGCAGCATGCACAGCAGGCAGCCGGATACGCCTCCGATGGTATTCAGGATAATATCGTCAACGTCGGGGACCCGGTAATTAAACAACTGTGCGAACTCCACAAACAGCGAGATGCCGGCCGAGACAGCAGCGGCGCGGAGCAGCTGCTGTCCGCGAGCGCGGGAGGGGTGCAACAATACTTCAAAAAACCCCAGCGGCATGAACAGCAGGACATTGCCGAAAAAGTTCAGCGGATGCGCAAGCCATTCCGACAAAACCCTGAACGGGACGAGGTTAACCCGCTCCGAGGAAAAGCTGAACCGGCGGAAGAAGTAGGTCGGGCTCAGCATCACATAGAACAGATGAGCCATATACATTGCGAACATGACCAGCAGGATTTTCAGCCAGACGTTCTTCTTTTCTTCCAGTATGGGCCTGCGGAAAACCAGAGCGAGCAGAATGACAGCATATAGCTCCGTCAGCGCAAACCGAATCCAGGAATCGATGTTCAGCAAGGTTCCGCCCTCCGGGTTCAGGATGAACTGATTATACCAGAAAGACGCGCGGCTGAAAATGAGGAAGTCCCTGCCGGACGGCAGGGACGGTCAGGTTTCCAGGATCCCGGTATTTTTCAGTCTGTCCAGGACCGCTTCCGCAAAGCGCTCATGGCCTTCCGCGTTCAGATGCTCCTCATCCGCGTGGCTGGCGGAAGCATAATCGGAAGCGGCCATGAATAAATTGCCTCTCTTTCGGGCAATCCCCGCATACACGTCTTTCAGAGCGGCGCAGGTCTCAACCGACTGCCTGCCGAAAGCAGGATCTTTGTCCGGTTTCCAGACATCCTGCCCCAGCAGGAGCGGGGAGACAACCAGAATCCTGTTCGCCGGGACGATCGCTTCGAAGCGGAGAATGCATTGCTCCAGGCCGGCGCCGATCTGTTCCGGGGAGGCATGGAAAACTGTCTTGCAGTCGTTGGTGCCGAGCATCAGAATGACAGCGGAAAGCATGCCTGATTTCCGGTACTGTTCGATGGAATTGATTCCCCGCCGTCCGGGACGGAAAGGATCCTGAAAAACAGTGGTCCTTCCGCACACACCATCCTCCAGGATCCTGCAGCCGTATGAGACGGCAGCTTTCCGCAGAATACCCGTCCAGCGGATATGTTCCGGATACCTTTCACCGGTGCCCGGGACCAGTCCCCAGGTATTGGAATCCCCGAAGGCGAGTATCTGTTTCATTGCCGCACCATCCTTTTTATTCGGCAAGACCGCCGCCTTCCAGCACCAGGCTGTTCTCGTAATCCAGGCCGTAGGTATCCACGAGGGTTGCTTCATAGTCCTTATGGAAGAAGTTCTCCGCAGCCAGGGCTTTGATTTCGTCGTTGATCCAGTTCAGCAGCGTTTCGTTTCCTTTGCTGACGGCAGGAGCGATGGTATCCTGGCTGCCCAGGGAAGGAATGCCGACGGTATACCCCTCGTTCTGCAGGGCATAAGCGATGACCTCGGTATTGTCATTGGCCCAGGCCGCGGCGCTGCCGTTTTCGAGGGCGGTTTTGGCGTTTGCGTAGGTATCGAACTTCTGCAGCCTGATTTCAGGATTGTTTTTGACCAGATAATCCTCCGCGGTGGTGCCTGTGATGACGATGACCTGATCGTTTTCCGTGAGTTCGGAGAGGCCCGTAATAATCCGGCTGTCCGGAGAGACGACGCCGAGGGCGACATTCATATAGGGCAGCGCGAAATCGACTTTTTCGGCGCGCTCCGGCGTTACAGTGAAATTGGCCAGGATGATATCAACCTTTCCGGTTTCAAGGTATTCCACGCGGTTGGCGGCCTCGGTGGAGACAAAGTTTACAGTGAGACCGAGATCCTCGCCGATGCGGCGGGCGAAGTAGACGTCATAGCCTTGGTATTCGCCATTCTCGTCCACATAGCCGAAGGGATTCTTGTCGGAGAACACGCCGATATTGATGGTGCCGGAAGCCCTGATCTCATCAAGGGTGCGATAGACAGCGTCCGCGGCAGCGGCGGCGGCAAGGGACAGGGTCAGTACGAGGATGACAGCGACGATGACGACATTCTTTACGGTTTTCATGGGAATTCTCCTTTCGGGCTTTTAAGCCTCTGCTTTGTTTTTCTGCTAAATTCAAAGGTTTGGAGGAATTTCTTCGCCTGATCCGTTTTCGGGTCGGTGAAGAAGGTTTCCGGGTCGCTTTCCTCCAGGATCCGCTGGTCATCCAGCAGGATGATCCGGTCGGCGACGGCCCGGGCAAAGGGCATTTCATGGGTGACGATGATCATTGTCTTTCCCTGTTCTGCCAGGTTTACAATGACTTCCAGCACTTCCCGGACCATTTCCGGGTCAAGGGCAGCGGTTACTTCGTCAAAGAGCAGGATTTCCGGGTGCATAATCAGTGCCCGTACGATCGCTACCCGCTGTTTCTGTCCGCCGGAAAGCTGCCGGGGCCAGCTGTCGGCTTTTTCTTTCAGTCCGACGCGGTCCAGCAGGGCCAGCGCTTCCTCCCGGGCATCCTGCCGGGAACGTTTCTGAGTTCTGACCGGCGCCAGGAGAATATTATCCAGGACAGTCAGGTGAGGGAAAAGCTCATAGCTCTGGAAGACCATGCCGATCTTCTGCCGCAGTTCCGGAAGGTTCTTCCTGTCGCTTTGGATCAGTTCACCCCGGAGCCGGATCTCCCCGCCCTGGATATCCTCCAGCGCGTTGATACATCGCAGGAATGTGCTTTTGCCGCATCCGCTGGAGCCGACGATGACGACCACTTCGCCTTCGCGGACCTCCAGTGAAAGGTCTTCCAGGATGGCCTGATCCCCGAATCGCTTCGTCAGATGTGAAATGCTCAGGACCGTCTCCGCCATGAGTTCACCCCCAGCGCTTTTCCAGCTTCTTTGCCGCCAGGCTCAGGGGCCGGCAGGCCAGGTAATACATTACAAAGATTGTCAGATATACCCCGAACGCTGCATTCGGGCTCGCTTTCCGATTCGCCTCGATGATCTGCTGGGCGACCTTCAGGATTTCAACCACGCCGATCAGCGTGACGAGACTGGTGGTTTTGATCATCCGGGTAATCAGGTTGATGGACTGCGGGATCAGTCGCCGGACCGCCTGGGGCAGGATAATCCAGCGATATACCTGTGTGGGTTTCAGTCCAAGCGCTTCCGCGCTTTCCCGTTGAGCTGCCGGGATGCTGGTGACTGCGCCGCGGACCAGGTCGGCCATCTCCGCAGATCCCCAGAGGGAAAAAACGATGACGGCAGCCACCTCGCCGGAAAGGTTCCAGCCGAAGGCCCGGGTTGTTCCGAAATACATCAGGAACAGCAGAACCATCTGCGGCATGATGTGGATGACGCCCAGCCAGATCCGCAGGATCGCGGAGGAGACGGAGCGCTTCCGGCTGGCTGCGACGCCCAGCAGGATACCGAGCACGATGCTGATGCCGGCAGCGATCAGGCTGATGCGGAGCGCGACCCACAGGCCGCCCAGCAGCCGGACGAAGTTTTTCCCCTTCCAGAGGACCTCAAGTCCCAAATCCGGCATGCCGCAGCCTCCTTTCCCAGAAGGTCCCCAGTAACGAGAACGGCAGGAGGATCAGCAGGTAAGCGCTTACCAGCAGGAAGAGGCTTTCCGTTGTCCTGTAATACAGACCGATCTGGTCTTTGGCAGTAAACATCAGGTCCATGAGGCTCACGGCGGAAAATACGCTGGTCTCCTTCATCAGGAAGATTACGTTTGCCATGAAAGCAGGCGAGCTGACGGCAGCGGCCTGGGGCAGGATCACGTGGAGGAAGGTCCGGAAACGGGTGAGGCCGAGGCTCAGGGCGCTTTCCTCCTGAATCCGGTCCACCGCCTCAACGCCGCTCCGAAAAGCCTCGGTCATATAACCGCCGCCGAGAAAGGCAAGTCCGATGATGCCGCAGGCTTCCGGATCGGTTTTGACGCCGATTTTCGGCAGGCCATAGTAGATGAAGAACAGCTGCACGAGCAGGGGAGTGTTCCGGCTCAGTTCCACATAGGCGGCGGTGATCCGGCGGAGCACCGGTACCTTCCAGTAGAGCGCAGCCGCACAGAGCAGGCCGACCAGCGTGGCGAGGAGGATGCCCGCCGCGCCTGTCCGCAGGGTGAGCCAGGCAGCTTTCCCATAGAGCGGCAGCACGCTTTCGATATACGCCCAATCCACAGCGCTGTCTTCCTTTCTTTCCGATCCGGCATGGCTGGTCTCATCAAAAAGCCCGGCAGCCGTTTACAAGCTCCCGGGCAGCTATGACTTCCGCGTGATCTCTTTGCGGATCATTCAGGACGCAGACACATACATGCCGACGCCCCAGCCATATTCCATGCCCGGGAGATCAGCATTCGACGACATGAGTCAAAGGTCCGTGCAAACATGTCCGCGCCTCCTTTCTTTTCTTTCGGCCTCATAAGAAGCTTGTGGGCATACTATCACCAATAACCTACTACGTCAATAGGTTGATTTGTATTACAATTGTTTTTCAGCCTGTATGTGACTCCAGTGTGCAGTTCTATTGACTTACCGGGCGGAAAAATGATACCATGCGGCTGTTTCAGGAGACAGGAGATGAGATACCATGCAGAAGGAAATGCTTGTACAGTACAGTCAGCCGCTGAACCAGGAGATGCACGTTATGATCTACGGACGTGACGGCATACCGTTCCTGTGCTTTCCGACGCAGGATTCCATGTGCAGAAACTATGAGGATTTCGGGATGACGGATCAGCTGGCCGATTTCATAGACAGCGGCAGGATCCAGCTGTTTGTGGTGGACACAGTGGACCGGGAGAGCTGGTCTGCGAAAGGCAGCAATCCGGAATGGCGGGCGGAAAGACAGGAACAGTATTTCCGTTATATTGTGGATGAAGCGGTTCCGATGATCAGAAGCCGCAATCCGCGGATGCCTGCCGTAACCGGTTTCAGCATGGGCGCGAATCATGCGGTAATCACCTTCCTGCGAAGACCGGATCTTTTCCGGGGTGTAATCGCCCTGTCCGGGGTATATGATACGGACTATTTCTTTGACGGATGGATGAATCCAACCCTGTATGAGAGCGCGCCGGACCGGTTCCTGCCTGGTATGCGGCCGGATCATCCGTATATCGCCCTGTATAATGAACGGAAGATGATTCTCTGCGTCGGCCGGGGCGCCTGGGAAGAGGACGGCGTCAGATCGCTGAAATATCTGGAGGGCGTGTTCCGGGAGAAAGGGATCCATGCGTGGTGTGACTTCTGGGGTTCCGATGTAAATCACGACTGGCCCTGGTGGTTCAGGCAGATGAGATATTTCATCCCGAAGATGATTGAAGAATGAAGGTGCTGAACGGATGAATTTTGTTTTTATCTCTCCCCACTTTCCCCATACCTACTGGCAGTTCTGTGACCGGCTGCGCCGGAACGGGATCAACGTGCTTGGTATCGGAGACGCACCGTACGACAGTCTGGAGGGACCGCTGAAGACGGCACTCACGGAGTATTACAAGGTGGACAGCCTGGAGGATTACAGCCAGGTATACCGGGCTGTGGCGTTCTTCGCCTGGAAGTACGGAAAAATCGACTGGATTGAATCCATGAACGAGTACTGGCTGGAGCAGGACGCCCGGCTGCGGACAGACTTCAACATCACCACCGGCATCCGCTCTGACCGGATCGGTTTCATCAAGGAAAAGCGCCTGATGAAGCAGCTGTATCTGGAAGCAGGTATCCCGACGGCGCGGCAGCATGTTATTTCAGACAGGAACGCCGGGAAGGCGTTTATACAGGAAGTCGGGTATCCGGTTATCGTAAAACCGGACGTAGGCGTCGGCGCGACGCATACCTGGAAACTGGAGAACGACGCGGATCTCGAGGCGTTTTATGATCACCTTCCAGCTGTCCCTTACGTGATGGAGGAATTTATCCAGGGAGAGATCTGCTCATACGACGCGATCCTCGACTCAAAATGCGAGCCGCTGTTTGAGAGCATGACGGTCTGGCCGCCGGTGATGGATATTGTGAACAAGGATCTGGACCTGATGTATTATACATGTCCGGAGGTGCCGGAGAAACTGCGGAAGCTGGGCAGGAAGACAGTGAAAGCCTTCGGCGTGGACAGGCGGTTTGTGCATCTGGAGTTTTTCCGGCTGACGAAAGCCCGCAAAGGACTGGGCAGGGCCGGTGACTTCGCGGCGCTGGAGGTCAATATGCGTCCGGCGGGAGGGTATACGCCCGACATGATGGACTTTGCCCATTCCACGGATGTATACCAGATCTACGCGGATATGGTGGCGTTTGACGCCCGGAAGGTTCCTGAATCAGGCGAACATTTCTACTGCGTATACGCCAGCCGGAAGGACGGACATACCTATGCCCGTACCCACGAGGAAATCATGGCAAAGTACGGCAGCCGGATGATGATGCAGGAAGAGATGCCGCCGATGAACTGGCCGCAGA
>CAMKEI010000032.1 GCA_946411525.1 uncultured Clostridia bacterium
CAGTCCGGGTATTCGTCTCACTTTTCCGGGATTCGAAATCCGCTTACGGCACATATACGCTCCGGCTGTACAGCCGGATCAGGGAAAGCAGCTGCAGCCCGAAGTCCGTTTCAGTCAGATCTGCCAGATCGGAAGAAGCGGATGCAGAAGAAGAGGAGGTCCCGGACGAATACGTCACGGCGACCTCCCCTACTTTTTTACTGGTGATTTTCTGCTGAGTCTGCCCGGCCGCGGCGATCTGCGCCAGGGACGGCGTTCCACCCTCCGGCAGGGCGACCCGGGCATACAGCGTCAGCTTATGCGCCGTATACAGCCGGCGCGCCTCCTCCGCGTCCTCCGCCGTGAAAGCGGAGAAGCGGGCATTGGCCTGGCGGACATATTCCGACAGGACGACAGCGGGAGTGAAGCCGGCGAACTGAGGATAGAAGGCGGTGAATTCAGACGCAGTCATGAATTCACCTCCCCAATTCATAATTCATAATTCATAATTCATAATTATTATTTCTCTGCAGTTGCAGTCTTTTCTTCCGCCTTTGGCTCAGTCTTGGCAGACTTGGCAGGCTTTTCCGTATTCATAACGGCGCTTCGTCCTTCAGCATTTACACCCGCCATGGGATCGGCCTCCAGGACTCTCTTCTGGGATTCGCTTTCCGGCACCTTGATGGATCCGTCCGCCACCAGCATATCAAAAAGCAGATCCTGTTTAATGGCCTCAGGGGCTTCCGTCAGGCAGCCCCGCATCTCGGGCGTGATCCGGTAAACGGGATTCCCGGAGCGGTCACGGAATTCAGCGCAGACATATGGGATAAGCAGCATAAAACGAACTCCTTTCAGTCGTTCTCAATTCACAATTCATAATTCACAATTCATATGACCCGGAGAAACCCGCCGCAAACTTCTGTCTGCAGCGGGTCCAAGATTCTGTAATTATGAATTATGAATTCTTAATTATGAATTACGGTCAAATCCCGTCCAGGTATCTGACCGTAGACGGATACAGGAACCGGACTTCGGAGAACTGGGCGATATAGGGGATCTTGATCCGCATTTCGGCGTACTCCGTGTCCATCCGGCGGAGGGGCTGGGTCAGGTTGAAGCAGATGCGGTCCACGCGGTTGCAGTAGACCACCATGCGGTCCACGCCGCTGGAGCCGATGCCTTTGCACCATTTGCACGGGGAGATGATGAGCTCGCCGCCCTGCTGGGTGGCCAGGTTGTTCTCCAGCACATAGGTCAGGATGGAACGCTCGGAGTCGTCGGACACCTTACGGGTGACCAGCAGGCCGAACTGTTCCACGGGAATCAGGATATGATTCGGCAGCGCGTCGGAGCTGCAGTCGTTATCCCGCCACAGCGCGGAGATGGTGCTGTTGATGTCGTCCAGGATCTCATCCGCGGTCTTGTACTGCCACTGGGTATCCGTGCCGCCGGAGGTATGGGGCGGAGCGGAAGTCCGGGTGATGGACGGATTGTTGCACAGGCCGGTGGAGGACACCTTGGTAAAGCCCTTGTACACGTTCCGGTCGATCACCTTGTCGCAGTGCAGGCGGATGCCCTTGTTGAGGAAGGTTTCCGGATCCCGGCCGACGGACATCATCTTCTCGCGCTCCATGACGCTGAAGGCCATGTATTCCGCGAAGTTGAAGGTTCGCGCCACCTGCTTGGCCATGTCCGCCTGGATGACGGGAATATCGTTGGCGGCGTCAAAGAAAAGGTTGTCGTCCTCCCCGCCGGTGGAGGCATAGCTCACGTCGATGGCTGCGATGTTCTCCATCAGGCCGCCGCCGGTGATGACCGGCATATCCCGGGGCCAGTCCGTGCCGGAAAGGGGCTCGAGAATGGTCTCGTCGACCTTCTCCAGTTCCTTCATGAGGAAGGTATAGGAATCGTTCGCCGCCAGACGGTGGGGAGCGGTGAGAGGGGCTTTATTCATGCTGGATTACTCCTTTCAAATCAGTTTATAAATTCACAATTCATAATTCACAATTCATAATGATAATCAGCCCCTCCGCGACATATGCGCAGCAGCGGGATCATCAGTAAAGATAATTGTGAATTATGAATTCTTAATCATGAATTAAATAATGTTCCGGGTGCTGACAACCACTTCGGCGTTGACGTCCACGCTGCCCCGCGGATTGCGGACATGCACGTTCGTCAGCTCGACGGTGGAGCCGGAGGAACCGGCGGAAGCCGTCAGCTGCCCGTCGGACTTGCGGATGTACACCGCGCCGCCGGCGCTGCCCGCGACAGCCATGGGAATCACAATGCTGCCCCGGACGAGGACCTCCATGACGTCCCCGGCGTTCCAGACGCCCTCGGGCGGGTCATTGTACTGGCCCTGGGGATAGGTCTCCGGCGTCTTGTCCGGCACGCGGACGGCAAACCCCAGGAAACTTGTAAAGGGCTGGGGATCGGAGATATCAAAGGGAACGGCCCCGTTTTCGGTCAGGAACACCGGCGCGCCGAAGGGAATCGCCGCGTCAGAGGCGTTCCTGACGGAGATGACGATATCATCCACGGAGCGGGAGATCGCGCCGGGACGGCCGTTATAGAAAACATCCTGAACTTTACCCATATCTCAAAACTCCTTTCGTCACTGTTTATAATTCGGATTCCGGCTGGCCATGATCTTCCGGCCCAGGTCGGGACCGGCCTCCGGGCGTTTCTTCGCGGCGTCGTTCATGGCGCCGTAGATCCCCTTGCGGACCGTCTTCCCGTTCAGCCGGGCGGCGATGTCCGCGCAGACGCGCTGGCGCTGCTTCTTCGGCATCTTCGCCAGGGCAGGACGGACGGCTTTCAGGGCAGCACGGAGGGCGTCCCCGGTAGAGATGACTTCGGGCTCGTTCTCCCCGCATTCGTCCTCAGTTTCAATCACCTCGGACACCGTTTCGCCAGCTTCCGGCTCCAGGATCTCCTCGATGATCTCCGCCACTTCCGCAGCGGCTTCCGGCATTTCAGTAGTGGCTTCAGCCTCGACGGCTGCTTCGACTGCCTCGGCAATTTCTTCGACAGGATCTTCATCCGTGGCAGGTGCCGGCGTCAGCAGGGAAATGATCTGGTCCAGGCGGGAAATGACTTCGCCCAGGGTGGCTTCATCCACCACAACGGTGGTTCCCGCTTCCGTTTCGACAACCGCAGCGGGCTCTTCGGCGACTTCAGCAACAGCTTCCGCGACTTCTTCCGCGGCCTCCTCCGCCACAGCTTCAGCAGGCGCTTCAGGCTCGATCATCTCCTCGATGATCTCCGCCACGGTTTCGATGTCGCCGTCCTTGGCCATGCGCGCCAGAATCTTCGACAGGGATTTTTTCATGTTGGGTTTACTCCTTTCAGGTTTATTGTCCTTAATTGAAACACGCGGGCCCGCGCGGCCGGCGTCCACGACGGCCACATGGTTCCCGCGGATCTTACGCTGGATATACTGCCCGTTCTCCTCGCACAGCTCGTAGGTATAGCCGCAGGAGATTTCCCGCTTTCCCTCGTCCAGGATCAGGGTGATCAGGTGCGGATCGGTGATGATCAGGTCAGCCAGGAGCAGGTCGGATTCCTCCCCGGTTCCCCGGCGGATATTATGGGCGTGCCCTTTCTGCAAGGCGCGGATATTCGATATGTCCACCCCTTCCGGCGGATGGTCATTGGTGACCGGCATCCCCTCAAAGGAAGCGATTGTCTCCGGAGAGAAAACCTCCGCCTCCAGTCGCTCTACCGGAACAAGATCCGAGCCGGTCAGCCCCAGCTCCCCGGGCAGGTACTCCTGCGTGCCTGTCCGGGCCACCGGCACATTCAGGCAGAGCAGGTACCCTTCAGGCTCCCTCCGCGATATGTTTTCGGAGAGCCTGGTTCCGTAATAGTGCACATCATCACCTCTGTTCAGGCATACAAAAAAGCCGGCTCTTTCGAGTCAGCTTCCACAGGATAATTATCTCATACATATACTCTGCACGCAAGGCGCAGAACCGCGCAGGACCGTGCACATAGAAAAGTATTTTAACGTTAATCGGCGCTTAGGGTTCCATGGATGCAAGGCCGCGCCTGTCGCGGCCGCCGTTCTCCTTGCTTAACGTTATTCGGCGTTTAGGGTTCCATGGAGGCAAGGCCGCGCCTGTCGCGGCCGTCGTTCTCCTTGCTTAACGTTATTCGGCGTTTAGGGTTCCATGGAGGCAAGGCCGCGCTTGTCGCGGCCGTTGTATTCCTAGCCCTGGTCCCCACCTGTTAACGTTATTCGGCAAGAGCAACCAACAAATGCACTATTTATGAACAATCCATAAAGCACACTATACCAATTCCGACGGAGGATCATTCCTCCGTCGTCTTTTCTTTATCGGACTCCACCTTCGTATAAACCCCCAGTTCCTCTCCGCAATCTCAAACGTCGCTGCTCGTCCTTGGAGCGGACTCGCCGCTCGTTTCGATTGACTCGTTCGCTTCACTTCCGGCTTTGCCGGACAGCACACTGTGCTGACGTTCAGCTCGCTCCCCCCTGCCTTCAATTCCGCCAATACTATACCTTCGTATAGACGCCGAGCTCTTCCCCACGGGACTTCAATTCAACGATCGCTTCCTCCCGGGTAAGCAGCCCGGCCTGGAAGGCAGAAATGACATCCGCAGACAGTTTACTGACCAGCTCCGCCCGTTCGGCGGGGCTGCTTGTCATCACAGGCTCAAAGACGATCTCCAGGTCCTCCGGCACATAGCCCCAGCAGGAGATTGCCATGACGGGCAGGAGCTTCTCCAGCGCCGGGCGGAGGTTCCGTTCCTGGGACTGGGCGATCATGTCATAGTAATTCCGCAGGTCAGACTCCCCGGTGGAATTGAACCCCTGCGGGCTCCGCCCGAAGAGCTTGGTCGCCGGGATCTCCGCGGCGCCCGCCATATCCATCATAAAGGACTCATAGATATCCGAAAGGCCGGAGAAGGAATAGGAGTGCGTCTCCATGGAATCCTCCGCGGACATGACCTGCAAACCGTAGGACGTCCGCAGGCGGTTCTCGTTCTGCATGGTCTCCAGGATCCGCTCCCGCATCCGGTCGGACCCGCCGGACAGGCTGGTGCCGAAATTGCCCATTTTCAGCGTAGTGATGTTCGCCTGGAAAATCAGCTGGGCGATGTTCGCGGAGGCCGCGGAACGCTTCTGCAGCTCGTCCCAGATATGCTCCAGCTCGCTGGCGCCCCAGTAGTTCTCCCGGACCGTTTCCATGTGCGGCAGTTCCCTCCCGATAAACCGAAGCACCCGGGAGTGATGAACTCTTACGCTCTTTATATCCCCCAGTTCCAGTTCCACGGTATAGTACGCCGGCAGGCCGAAGTCCGGGTCATCCAGGTCGGATACCAGCTCAAGGGACGGCATGATTCCCTGAGCCCGGTCCAGCACCAGCAGCCCCTGGAAGCAGTCCGGCAGGAGGGTATCATAGTCCAGCGGCTCCTCCAGCCGGTCCTCCTCCCCGCGGATCACCATCACCGCCAGCGCACCGCCGTACAGCCGGCCCCACCGGATCGCATTGGTAATCTCCTGCTTGACGGAGTGCCGCGCCTCCAGGCGGCGGAGGGTATCCAGCTCGCCCTCCGGCAGGGATGTGGACAGCCGGTACCATGCCCGGGTCATATCCTCCGACGGCATATCGATGATCCGCTTGGCCAGCCAGGAGACCCGGTAGGTCGTCGTCAGCAGATTCGCCTGGCTCGTCAGCCCGGACCGCACAAAGGTCCCGGACGCCATGAGCGGCGAATCCTCCCCCAGGAATGCCGCAGCGTTGGAATAGCCGTCCAGCGCGGAGAGGAGCATATTCGTAGCCTCCGCCTTTGTAAGAGGAGCAGGATGACTGTTCTTAACCGGATTATTACGGCTGCGTTTGCGATTACGGGACATAAGGAATAAACCTCCTTTGACAGACGTTCATATAGTATCTAACCTGATTTCACAATCAGTTCACGGTAAGGTCACAGAAGAGAAGTATGCTTGTATCACAGGATGGGCAGTATATATACAGGACAACGACTTAAGAGGAGGTGTCAGAATGTTTGCACAGAAACTCCGTGAACTGCGGTTATCCCGAAACCTGAGTGAAGCGGCGCTGGACGAAATCTTTGGCCTCATGCGCGGAACGGTCGCCAACTGGGAACACGGCTTCTCCATACCGGAAGAGGAACTGATTGACGATATTGCAGACTACTTCAAAATAAAACGCTCCGAACTGATCGGAGCAGCGTAAGAATAACAATACTGTAAGAACAAGAAGAGAGTAATCTCTCTTGTTAACATACAGGCACCCTCACTGACGTGCATCGTCACAGGGTGCCATTTTCTGTATATAACCGTATCAGCAGCACATACGAAACCAAGCCGCAACACCCGCGTTCCCGGCGGGCAGGTCCCGGCGATCAGCCGAGACACCGAAGTCCGGGACCCAGCGGGCAATGCGGCATGAACGAGGCAGCCGAAAGGCTGTCCGAGTCATAGCCGCATGGGACCCGCTTTGTTTCGGCTCAGGCGTCGGCCGGGCATGAGCCCTATACAGGGCGAAAGGCACGGCCGGTAACGCCGAACGAAACGGGCGGACGAGGAGCAGAGGCCGACGGGGCCGCCCGCCGGAGCGAGGACGAGAGAGGCTGGAGCACCGTGAGGAAGGGCGAAAGCCGCGGCAAGCGCGCAAGTGCGCTGCCCGGCTCGCCCGCCCGAGGGGCCCGGGGGCGGCTGGGACAACAGGCAAAAAATGATTCTTTTTTGCCGTGTTGGCCCCCGTCACCGGGAGCCCGCAGCGTGCGATTCGCCGGTGCGAAGACCGAGCGACAGTCAATCATGGCAACGCAGAGCGTTGCGTCCACGGCAAGGGCTACGGGGGCACAGGGCGTCAGCCCAAAGCGGGGCAAGCCGGGTTTTGGCCTAAAGCCAAAGCCGGCGCAGACCGCGGTTTTGGGCCAGCCTATGCGCCCGCAGCCCGCAGCCCGTCAGTTCTGAAGTTTTTCCGGCTCTGACCGGAAAAACAACCGCAGCAAAAGAACGGTTACTGTCCCCCGCAGGGGCGCGGCTGACCGGGCGCCTGCCGCAGCTACTGAAGGAGCGGGACCCGGCCGTGCACGACATGCGGCGCACAAGCGGAAGGGGCAGCGGGGCCCCAACGCGCAGATGCGCCGCACAGAGGGCACGGAGAGGGCTCCGAGGAAGCGAGGCCAGCCCGGGCGCCCGCGCGGACGCCGGCGGAGAGAGGTCGCGACGAGGCGTGCCGGGCGGCGCCAGCCACCGGCAGCCGAGGCGTAACCGGTGCGACAGGCGGCGGCCCAAAGCACAGCAACAGGAACAAAGACGGAGCAGGCCGGACGCCCCGGGAAGAGCCCCCGGCGAAAGCCGAGGGCGGCGCGGGACGGACGGCCGGTGAAAGGCGCGGGCGAGGGTGGGCCCAATCAAGCCGCAACAGCGGAGAGGCCGGGCGGCGCCCGACCGACGCCATCTCCTGCCGGGGCTTGTACCCGGCACAAGGCGGCGGGCGGGCCGTCACCAGGCCGGAGCGGACGGGCGGGCTGTTAACGTTCCTACCAGTATCCATTTTCCACCAGCCTGCAGACACAGGCCGCGCTGTCCGGTGCATCATCGTGTTCTGCGTTCTCTGTATAGTCAAGAATCTGGTCGATATACTCCGGATCGGTTCCTTCCAGGAAGACGATCTTCGGCCACCATTTCTTGAGATAAGTGCAGATCTTGACGAACTTATTCGTGCTCTCCGTATAACCGCATGCATAGACATCCCGCTCCAGGAACTCCTGGATCAGGAAACCCTTATCGCCGTTCTTTTCGCATTTGATCGGCTCACACATGAGACGGCGGCATTCCTCGATAATCGGATCCAGCACCTTGTCCACCGCTTTATGCCATAATTTACCATACAGATAGAGCGTTCCTGTATTCCAGTCCAGCTTGCCGCAGGTAAAGGCAGTATAGTCCGATCCGCCGTATGCAGCATCCACATGGGCTACGCCGTCCCGCAGGAAGAACGGATCATCAGTAAAGCGAGGAGCAGTTTCGAAGATTAGTTCGGAGGAAGCGATATGCTTCAGTTCATAGTTGGCAGCGAACAGGGACGGCGCCATGCTCTGCCGCAGCGTTTCCAGCTGTTCCTTACTGATCAGCCCTGTCTGATAACAATCATACCGGTGGATATTGGGCATCTTGGAGAAGACATCCTCCTTGTGCCAGGGTGTCCCAAGGTTGATGATCCTCCCGCCCTTGTTGCGGATATTCTGCAGTTCATCGTACTGACGTTTTGTCCGCTCCCGCTCCGCGCGGGATTCACGGTCGTCCTTGTTGCAGATATCGTCGGTAATGACGTACCAGGCATGTTTACCGGTGATACTGCTTTTGATGCCCAGCCCCAGCAGCTGCGGAGCACCCATGGGGGAATTCCACAGGTTCGTGGACAGATGATTCTGCGACTCCCCCAGTACGGCCAGGTCTATGCCATGCATTTCCCGGGCCAGGGAGCAGAATGCTTCGCTGTGCAGGATCTTTGAGACCATGCCCAGCATTTCCGCGACGTCGTTGTCTGTTTTCCTGAGGAAGATGATATTCCTGTTCGGATAATAGACCAGCAGGATGGAAATTGCCACGGCAAGACAGGAGCTCTTATAAGAGCCACGATGCGCCTGCAGGGTATAGTCCTCTCCGGAGAAGACCATCTTCCGGATCCACTCCCCGTGTAGCGGCGTCATGTCTATAAAGCCGACCGCCCGGCCAAGCTGTTCCGGATGATCGAAAAGATCATCCAGGACACTTCTCTCCCCTTCCATCTTAGCGATCCACCTCCAGGCGGATCCGCGCAGCGATTGCTTCCAGGCGGGCCCGGGCAGCCTCATTGGACTGGATATCCGCATTCAGCCTGACAGCCGTCTCCGGCTTACCGTAGGTGCGCTCAAGGATGATCTCGAGGATCCGGACCTTGGCGATGGCCGGTACCCGGGGATTATTAAGCAGTTCTGTCATTTTTGCCGGAACGTCATTCGCCAGCTTCCGGATCTCCTCCAGCGCATCTTTTTCTTCCACGGTCATCCGGGGCCTGCCGCCGGGATTTCCCGACTTTCCCGGAAGAAACTGACCGTTCTCACCCCGCACAACCTCCGCCTGAGCCTGGACGGAAGCCTCCTGAACATCCCCTGATTCCTGCCTGTTCTCCAACCTGAGCACTCCTTTCCATAAAAAACCGGAACGCCTTGAAAAACATGCGTTCCGAAAGATATCAAAAACGAAAAAAATCAAAAACCCTGATATATGCCTGTTCTGACGTATCATCCCGGGTTACGGCATCAAAAAAGGAGATCCCGGAGGATCCCCTGAAACCACAGAATAATTATATCATACACCACACCGGCCGCAAAGGCGCAGAACCGCGCAGGATCGTGCACATTCGAAAGAAAAACGCCTACAGGAGAACTATCAGGAATCTATCATCCCAACTCGCCTGCCGGTTCAGCCGGATCGGCAGGCTTTTTGCTGCGCATTTACCGAGGCTGTCCGGAGACCGTGAAAAATAAAAAGGAGACAGAGAACCGTCCCCTGTCCCCCTGGAAGCCGTGTTGATGATTGAGCCGCCTTTTCCCTGCCGAAGCATTTGTTTTCCGGCTGCTTGTGCCGTAAGGAAAGCACCGGTCAGATTGATTCCTTAGAATATACCGCATACAGGGGCATTGTTTTCATACCACGTGCCACCGATGTTTCCGGAGTTTCCATTATAACTTATACACGAGAAACCAGGATACGAAAAGCTTCCGCCACAAAGTGAGCCTTGCTGATAGTCTTTACAAGAAACCCCATTATTACCGGTATAGTTCCCGCAGTTCCCAGGATTCGTCGGATCATATGGAGGACAAGTAAAATTACCACTGAATGTCATAAAATAGTTCTCATCGAATCTGACTACTTCAACTTTCGGAGCTTCGTATTTCATATTTCTCTCTCCTGCGCTAATCTAAAAATATCATTTTTGTCTTTCTAAAATAATACAATAAAGTTATCGAATTTACAATATCTATACTTGCGATTATCACCATATCCTCGATTGCGACAAGGTATTTGCATTTCTAAACTTCTATTTTCTGGAGGATACTTCGGATTGGGTTTTTCAGGAGTATATGCAAAATGAGTGTAAAAAAGGTAAAACTGAACGACAAGTATTGGCATATTATTATGCTTCATGGATTTCATGGGAGTCTTGCGCCGAAAAGATAATTGCGCGAGTGCGCGAACTGGCAGGAGAGTAATCTCCTGTCTATTTTTTATGAAGAAAACGACCGAACACATTGGTTCGGTCGGGAATGGTGGGAGAATACGGTTCAACCTAAATTATATTAAAAACCATTCCAACCTTTGTCTATAGCTCTCTGTCCTAAAAAGTTGTGAAGTGTATCCAGATCGCCTTTTCGATAATACTGTATCATATCATAGGACGGAAGTTGCTTTAATAAAAAATCTGTTGTAACATCCTTGCCAAAGGCTTTTTCCATGCTTCCGATGAAGGTATAAACAAAATAATTCAGATCTTCTTCGGTTTTAATATCTACGATCCTAAGACATTCTCCACCGACAACCTTGTCCATTTCATCCATACTCAATTCCCGCCTGCCATTTGCCTTCAGAACCTCATTTACCTTTGCCATCATTTCCTTATCCATTTTCATATCCTCCTACAATCATTTAGTGCTTGTTTCCGTAAGTTGATACGCATCAGTTTTTGCTTGTAGCAGTTCTTCTGGGGAAAATATATCACTTTTTTTCCAATTGCGCCAGTTGGTGGCATTTATTGTTATTATGCGTTAGCAAGTTTGGACAAAGGATTATTCATCACTATATTCAGATTCATAGCGTTAAACTATCTTAATGACTCTGATCTACCAAGTATTACCAGCCATCTTTCCTCTCCATCCCGTCCTGTGATCGCCGTGACCCATTCCTGCAGTGCCTGCGGCTTGCAGCAATGGACGGCTGTAACATGCGAAGCGTTACCCGTTCTGACTTCGCCAAAGCTCGTCATCACGGACGCTTTCGTCAAGTATCCCCTGCACAACCTCCACGGCTTCCCGATATTTAGTCTGAGCCCATCTGAGGCTCATGCCCAGGTCCAGGCAGATCTTCGGCCAGGTCTCGAACAACAGATTCCGCTTCTCCAGCAGCAGCCGGCACTCCACATCCTGCACACGAGAAATCACTTCCCGGATCTGATGCTTGGTTTCCACCAGCCGGTCGATCTCGTCATTGATCGCCTGCTCTTCCTCCATGATCCTCAGGACTGCTTTCTCCACCATACTGTCCGGGCCGGATGTCTTTACCTTGATATTCCCGTACCGCAGGCCAGAGCTGCCGATACTGGCCCGGATCCTTGCCAGCTGATCCACTTTGGACTGGATCTGCTGATCCAGACGGTATGCTCTCGATAAGAATTCTTCTGCTTTCATCATGCTGCATAATCTCCCTTCCTCATACTCCACCGGACCGCGTCAATCAGGCTTTCCTGTGACCGGTCCTTTTGCTTTAATGCTTCCAGAATCCGCTCATCAATGGTTCCTTCCGTCACCAGATGATGGATCACCACCGTTTCCGCTTTCTGCCCCTGCCGCCACAGCCGGGCGTTCGTCTGCTGGTACAGTTCCAGGCTCCATGTCAGCCCGAACCACACCAGGGTACTGCCTCCGGCCTGCAGGTTCAGCCCGTGCCCGGCGGACGCCGGATGAATCGCGCCTACGGCGATCCTTCCCGCGTTCCAGTCCGCCATATCCACCGCCGACTTCAGCACCCTTACCTCCGGGAACCTCTGCCGGATCCGGTCGATATCATGCTGATACCAATAAGCGATCAACAACGGATTCCCGTTGGCCGCCTCGATCAGGTCCTCCAGCGCATCCAGTTTCCGGTCGTGTATCCGGGCAACTTGCGATTCATCCGTATAGACTGCGCCATTGGCCATCTGGGAAAGTTTGTTGCAAAGGACTGAAGCGTTCTTTGCATCAATAACCATCTCAGGGGGCTTTCCCTTATCCAACAAACATCCCGCGACATTGTTGCCACCGGCAACCGCGGTATGTTTGCCCTCCAGACCTCCTTCGGCCGATCCCCTCCTTGAGGCGTTGATCACCTTCAGAAACAATTCGTCCTTAAGGGTTTCATACATACTTCTCTCCCTTTCATCCATCCTCACCGTTACGTTAATCATGACGCACTCCGGCATTTTCAGGTGATCCACGCTCTTCATGGATACTGTGATATCCTGAATCTTCCGATAGATCTCCTCATCCGCGCCCGGGCGGAGTTTCCAGGTGAACACCCGGCCGTTCCCCCACCGGTCAGGGAGGAAATACGCTTCCCGGTACCGGGTAATGTGCCTTCCCAGCCGCTCGCCCCGATCAAGCAATCGGTACTCCGCGAACAGATCCATATACCCGTTTGGGGAAGGCGTACCGGTCAGGCCGACGATCCGCTTCATCTGCGGCCGGACCTTCATCAGCGCCCGGAAGCGCTTTGCCTGCCAGTTCTTAAAGGAAGACAGTTCATCGATCACCACCATATCCCAGCAAAACGGAATCCCGGACTGTTCCACCAGCCAGGGAATGTTCTCCCGATTGATCAGCGTAATCTGCGAGGATTCCGTCAGCGCATTCCGCCTTTCATCGGCAGTGCCGACAGCCACTGAAAAAGTCAGATCCCGCAGGTGATCCCATTTCCGGATCTCCTCCGGCCAGGTATCTCGGGCTACCCGCAGCGGCGCCACCACCAGGATCCTTCGGATTTCTTCTTTTTCCAATAAGGCTTTGATCGCCGTCAGGGTGATGACGGATTTTCCCAGGCCCATCTGCAACAGGATAGCCGCTACCGGATGATCCAGGATGAACTGCGTCGCATAGGTCTGATATTCATGAGGGATATACTCCATGTCTGCTCCTTCCTTATTGACTGACCATAATCAATCCACTATACTGACATCAGAAGCGCTGACTGACGTAACGCCTGTCTTGCCCGATTCTCGGACAGCAGGGAATACGGGGCGCTTCTCTCCCGACACTTGCTGCACCAACGAACCATTACGGATCGTTACAGGGCCATCCGGTCGCTGTACTGCGGCTCGTGTCTTTTTTGTTTTCAGGGGGCTTTCCCTATTCAACAATCGTCCTGCGACATTGTCGCCACTGGCGACCGCAGTACAATTGCCCCCTAAACCCCTTCGGATATCCTCTCTATAAGCTTTGGGATCTGTTCTTCCCCATCCACCACATACACCCGGAAGCCCAACGCCCGCAGCTGCTCCATCCGGTGAACCTGCAGCGGACGGGGCTTCTCCCCGGGGGCCTTGATCTCACAGAATGCGATTCGACCTTCCGGGAACAGCAGGAGCCGGTCCGGTACCCCCGCCAGGCCGGGAGAGACAAACTTCAGGGCCAGGCCCCCTGCCGACCGGACAGACCTGACAAGAATCCTTTCCACGTTCCTTTCCCTCAATTGACATCCCCTCCTCTGCCTGATATGCTGTGCATGAGCTCTGCGGGAATCCATGCCGGACGTATGAATGCCGGGATTGATTTCCAAGGAGCTCTTTATATACATTGACTTTCCCCTTTCTCTCTGCTACATTGATTCCGGAGCTGTACCCCGTGTCGTCCAGGACGTTTATGGCAGTTGGGCACATCGTGCATAACACGGCGGGGCAAGGCTCCTTTCTCGTTCACAAGTTCACAGGAATCACAACATTTCCCTTATACGCGTATGCAGATACGCGGTTATGTTTTTTCATACAGTGATTTTTGCTGATTAAATTAATGGAAAAAGTTGTGTTGTGTCAGGAAGTTGTGAACGCTAATCCAGGAAATCAGGTTCTGACCCCGATCTGACGTAAAGCCTCTGGCGCCCATAGAACGGCAGGTTTCGGATCCGCTTCGTCTTTTCCCACCCCTCAACCTGGACCATCAGGGCAGCAATGGCATAGCTGTCCGCCGGTTTCATATCGGAAGGATTCCGGCCGAAGCACTCCGACCAGATCTCCGGGTTCGAGACTTCCGTCCGCAGGAAGGCCCCCGCCGGCCGCGCCGGATCATCCGTATCCTGCAGCCAGGAACGGCGCTCATACAGATTCATGCTTTCCCACTTCTCCGGCAGTTTCGTGTTCAGGTAGGTTTCCACCATACCCAGGCGCTCGTCCACCTCCATGGCACCGCGCTGGGCCTCCTCTGCCTCCTTCAGCAGGCCGCCCTCCAGGTAGAGCTTCTCCCCGCTTTTCCAGATCTCCACGGCTTCCGCCCAGATCTGATCCTTCTCCTCCTGCGTAAAATCAAACTTCTTCACCGCCTCTTCCTGCCGGCACTTCACGATCCAGAAGCGGCGGTTGCCGGTGACGTCCCGCAGGTATCCCCGCTCCCCGTTCACCGTCGCCACGATGACCGTCTGGCGGGGATGGCTCTCCACCACATGCCCAAAGGAGGGCCTGAACTTATCATCCGTGGTGGAGATGAACGCCTTGACCCGCTCGATATCGGCTTTTTTCATGCCTGCCAGCTCCCCGATTTCGACCACCCAGTTACCCAGCAGTTTCTCCGCCGCGCCTTTGTCGTTCATATCCGTCAGGGACAGGGTCTCGGAATAGTAGGCATCCCCCGCCAACTCCCGGAAGAGCGTGCTTTTCCCGATGCCCTGGGCGCCGTCAAGCACCAGGACGTTATCGAACTTCGTACCGGGCCGGTAAATGCGCGCTACCGCGGCAGCGAAGAACTTGCGCGTCACCGCCCGCACATATGGCGTATCGTCCGCCTGCAGGCAGCGGCACAGGAGAGTCGCCACGCGCTCCATCCCGTCCCACGCGGGCAGGCCGTCCAGATATTCCCGGATCGGATGGAACCGCCGGTCATCCGTGACTTTGTCAAAGCAGGCGTCCACATTCCGCCTGGTGAAAACCCCGTACCGCCGGTCCAGGTATACAATGAGCTGGGACGTATCCGCGTCCCGCCAGAAAGGATTCGATTCCTCCCGCTCCCAGGGGAGCTCCCCGGTGATCTGCACCCGGCAGGCCAGGCCGTTGTAGGCAAAGCCCTGCAGCAGCGGATCGTTCAGGAGGATCAGCATCAGGTTCCAGGTGCAGTTTTCCAGCTCCCTGGACTTGGGTTTATACCGCAGCTGCTTCGTCCAGTCTCCGGAGACATAGCCGGCGAAATCCATCTCCGCCTGATCCTGCCGCTCCTGATCCAGGCGCAGCTTCACCGCGTCCTGCGCCAGCGCAAAGGCGCACATCTGCTCATAGGACTTCTTCGTTTCGTCGTTCCCGAACTTATGGATCCGCACCAGGTCAAAGGCGTTCAGGAGCTTCCCGCCCGCCGGATCCGTCGCGTGATGGGAATAGACGAACCGGTCGTCATAGATCACCACGCCCGCCGTGGAATCCGCCGGCAGGTAATCCCAGCGGTTCCCGACTGCCGTCGGCGCGTACACATCCGAAAGGAATTCCTCCATGGCGGCCTGCACCGGAAAGAAGGTCCGGCAGAATGCCCCTACGACCCCATCCTTGGCCAGGGGATCCTCCTGGGCGGACAGCGTGGTCCGCACAGCCTCGGACTCCCGGGAGGACGTGGGCCACTGGGAGGCGTCCCGCCAGTCATCGTAACGGGCAAGATAACCGTCCACATTCAGCGCGCCGCCGAGGGATTCATCAAAAACGAAGGCGCCGTCCGAGGGGCAGGAGGCCCAGTACATCATCCGGTTCGCCTGGTAGGTGGTATCGTCAAAGAAATCCATGCCGATATCCCGGGCTACCTGTCGCATGAGGGCGGGATACTCGTCCTCCGAAACAGCCCTGTCAAACAGCACAACAAGCCGGTACCGCGGCGCGGCGGGCGTATGCCGGTGAGTGGAATACAGAAACCACTCCACGCCGGCCAGCTTCTCCCGGCACAATGCCGGAAAGGAGACCCCGGCGGGAATGCTGTCCGCATCCAGCGTGCCGACGCAGCGGGAGATCACATGGCCGTTCTTCCGCATGCCCTCCCGCAACCAGCCGCCGACGAAGCCGCCCTGGTCCTTCAAAGCATCCCGCTGGTCCTTCGGCAGCAGCGGATACTCCGCCGCCGTCTCCGTGGTCCGCACGGGCATCCGGTTCCGGTCCTTCAGTTCCTGCCAGGTCCACTCCGCGTTTTTGTATTTCCTGTCCGTCCGCCGGTTGCACACGGCGATCTTCAGAACGGGGTTGTTCATTCACATTCCTCCTTGCTGATCATCTGATAATTTACACAGGAGAACCGTCCCCCTGTGAGAGTTAATCTTTCCTGTAATAGGCGCACTCATACCCGTCAGCCCGTAAAAGCAGCCCTTCCGCCCAACGGGGACATTCCCCCATGATCCGGCAGACGTCATCCACAGAATCATCCAACCCAGCCTCAACGACCACCTCATCATGCACATGGGCGACGATGCGGTACCCGGCTTCCTCCAGCCGCACCATCGCGGCGGCCAGCAGGTCCCGCGCAATCCCCTGCACGATGTTCTCCACGAACTTCGGCCCGTAGGACTCAATGCGCTCCCACTTCTTTGATGGACCGGTGCCCAAATAAGTGACAGACATACCGCCGAAGCGGTTTGTGCTGATGGTGGGACTGGCATAGGTCAGGCTGCGGCCGGACGGCAGCCGGATGAACAGCATGCCGGAACGGCGGGAAATGTTCACAGGAGAACCGTCCCTGTGAGAGAAAAAGGGAAGCCCGAGAACCGTCCCCGGGGTGGAAATTGCGGCTTTTACGGAGCGGTCGATGTCCCACCAGAGGCGGACGATGTTCGGGCTGGCAGAGCGCCAGGCCGTGACCAGCCCCTGCAGTTCCTCTTCCGGCACGCCCATCTCCAGGGCGCCCATGGCCTTCAGCGCGCCGACGCCGCCGCCGTAGCCCAGCGCCAGTTCAGAAACCTTCCCTTTCTGCCGGAGATGCCCGTTGATCCCATGCTTCTCCACCGGCACCCCGAACATCCGGGAGGCGGAAGCACAGTAGATATCCCCGCCGGCAGCGAACACATCGCTGCGCCAGGTCTCCCCGGCCAGCCATGCGATGACCCGCGCCTCGATGGCGGAGAAATCCGCAACGATAAACTTCTTTCCCTTCTCCGGCACAAACGCCGTACGGATCAGCTCAGAGAGCACGTCCGGCACGGAGTCATACAAGAGCTTCAGCGAGGCCATATCCCCGCCCAGCGCCAGCTTCCGGGCTTCATCCAGGTCCGGCAGATGGGTCTGCGGCAGGTTCTGCAACTGCACGCCCCGCCCGGCCCACCGGCCGGAACGCCAGGCGCCGTAAAACTGGAACATGCCCCGGATCCGCCCGTCAGCGCAGACGGTATCCGCCATAGCCTGATATTTCTTCACGGAACTCTTCGCCAGCTGCTGCCGCAGAAGCAGCACCGGACGCACCGCCGGATCAGCAGTTAAGAGCAGTTCCTTCACCTGTTTTTTACTCAGGTCCCGGGCTTCCGTCCCATGATCCGCCAGCCACTGCCGGATCTGCACCACGGAATTCGGATTCGCAAGGGCGGTCAGCTCCCGCAGCTCCTCCGTCAGTTCACCCCTCGCCTGCTCATCCAGGGCCAAAGCGGATTCCACCAGACCCATATCCACCCGGATCCCCCTGTCGTTGATCGCCTGGTCCAGCGCGTACTCCTTCCAAACCATCTCCGGAACGGGATACTTCCGCAGCCGCTGCCGGATGGCTTCCTCCGTCTCCACGTCCCGGCGGTTGTATTCCTTAAACAGGGACCACTTTTCAGGGAAACGGGAGATCAGTGAGGGAAACGAGAGAGAAATTTTCACAGGAGAACCGTCCCCCTGTGAAAGTTCCGGCATGCAGAAGAGACGGATCAGCTTTTTGCCCTCAGTCATCTTCTGCTGCTCCAGGTTCAGGGCCCCGCCCGCCCCGGCCAGGGACATGGGCAGGCCCAGATAGGCGCACCAGACCATAGAGCAGCGCCAGGAGGAAGGAGAAAGGGAAACCCCCAGGAACCGGGACAGGCACACCCGCTCAAAAGCGGCGTTGAAAGCCCATTTGATCACCCGGTCATCCGTCAGGGCAGACAGGATCTCCGGCGGGATGCTTTCCCCGCAGGCCAGGTCCACCACGGAGACCGGACCCCCGTCCACACTGTACCCGAACAGAAGGACGCGGAAGTCCGGGGCCTCCGCATAGCGGTAGACCCCGGACCGGGAAAGATCCACGGAGGAATATGTCTCGATGTCAATGGATAATTCTCTGATGTGATCGCCGTTACCCATTCCTGCTTCACCTCCGGTTCGCACTCATGGACGGCTGTAACATGGCAGCCGTATTCCGCAACCTCAGTCGGCGCGACTGCCCACCGGGCAGCTCGCTTGCTTCGGTTGAGCTCAGCTCTGTCAAAGCATCTGCCACCGGCAGTTGACAGAGCTTCGCCCAAATCAAAGATTTGGACGTCTTGCGCATCATCCGAGCAGTTCCTCATCATCCACAGCACCGCCGAAATCCGCGGCGGCGCTGGTGCGGCCGCCCAGGGGCTCGCCGTCCCGGAGCTTCTGCAGGTTGTTCAGCCCGCAGGCGATGCCGCGGTTCCCGTTGGTATTGAAGGCGAAGAAGGATATGGTCGCCCGGCCATAGCAGCCGGAATAAAATTCCGACCGGTCCAGGATGGGGTTGCAGGCCGCGTCCACAATCTGCGGCGCATGATCCGAATTGGCGTTCAGGAACCACATGCCCGCGTATGCCGGATCGTCCGGACGCTCCAGGTCGCCGTCCCGCAGGGGCGTCTTCAACGCCGAAATGGGCGGCAGCGAGCCCTTCCCCTTCAGGATGGCCTCGCCCAGGCGGTACGCCTCCCCGATGCCGTCCTGCAGCGCCTTCACGGCGGCAGTATCGGACTTGGGGATCAGGAGGGACACGGAATACCGCATCTTCCCTCCGTTGATGGACTTAGGCTCCCAGACGGAGCAATAGGAAAAACGGACAGTCTTCGTAAGAACCCTGCAAGCAATACTACTCATCTCAGATACTCTCCTTATCATTAAATTCGATCCCGGCCGGCACGAACTCCGGCCGTTTGTCATCCTCCGGCACAATGACCGGCTTCCCCGCCTGCCGGACCACCAGGTCCGCCAGGAGGTTATCAAAATCCTTTTTACCGAGCTTCTTCTCCAGCCCGGCGACGCCCAGCATCTTCTTCTCATAGGGATCAACCCCTGCCGCTTCCAGCCGGGCTGCCGCGCAGGCGTCATCCGCGAACTTCCGGGTGCTCTTCCCGGATACCAGCTTCCAGCCGGCGATCTTCCGGCCTGACAGCGCCGCGGTCAGCGCGTACTCCCGCACCCCGTTTGCCCAGGCGACGAGGCTGTCCACCCGGGACAGCACGTCTGCGATCTCCTCATCCGACAGGAGCGGCGGATCCGCGAAATCGTACTTCGCGATCTCCAGCTCATGGCCGGCCAGGAAACGGCACTGGCGCCGCGCCCGGCAGTTCCGGCACCACTCGCCCGCAGCGAAGGTGCCCCTGCCCGCAAAGGCCAGCTCCGCCCGGGGCTTCAGCTCCTGCGCCGCCCAAAGGTACAGATCCCCGATGTTCATCCGGGTCTCATCCACCGCGTTCAGGCGGGGCTGGTAGATCACCATGCGGACGGAAGAAAACTCATACAGGTCCCGGAACATCTCACAGGCGCCCAGGGCATAGATCCGCAGCTGCAGGGACGTGGCCGGCACAGGATGCATGCCGTACTTGAAATCCACGATAACCAGCTCATTTCCCCCAATGACAATACAGTCCGCGGTGCCCATGCTCTGAGGGATAAACATCCGCAGATCCACCCGCTGCTCCACGAACACCGCCGGCTCATCGCCCCGCGCACGGATATCCTGCACCATCTCCGACACAAAGGCGGCATACCCCTCGCAACAATCCTGCATCTCCGGGGTGTAATACTCCATATTCTTCCGGGGATCCCGCAGATACTTCCTGCCCAGGGATTTCTTCAGCAGGTACTCGCACAGCCGGTGCGCCTCCGTCCCCTCCGCCGCATACACGCTGCCCAGGTCCGGAAACTGCTCGCACAGCCAGGCGGAGGGCGGGCAGTGATACCACCGCTCCGACGAGGACGGAGACAGGAACGCATGCTTCTCAGCCATGGCCATCACCGCCCGAATCAGAACTACCCTCACCTAACAAACCAACAGCCTCCATCAGCTCCGCGTAGTGCGACAGATCCACCTCGGAGAACCGTGCTGCCCCGAAGGAATTGATCAGGGCCTGGACCTGCGTCCGGAACCCCAGGGCGCACTTCTCCGCCAGCACCTTCCTCACATCGGAAGCAGAGTAAGAAACAACCTCTTCCTTCACCGATTCCTTTTCCGCCTCAAGCGATTTTTCCATATCGTCCGCCCACCCCGACAACAGCTCCGCGACTTCCCGCATTTTTACGATTCCTTCGCGGAGGTCTCTCTTATTCACCATATTCACAACCTTCCTGTCCCGACCGGGACTCCCGCTCACAGATCTCAACCGATTCCACCTTCCTGCCGGCCGGCGTAAGCACCAGTACCGCATACTGATCCCCCACAAGCCGTGAAAGCAGACGGCTCCGGATCTTCCCCCGGAATGTCGTCAGCACGGCTTCCTCACCGCCGTCCGGCCTGCCCACATTCACCCGGACCCTGTGTCTGAGCTTCATATCCTCTCCTCCTCCCCGCCGGACAACCCCGGCAGACCAAAAGAGCACAAAAAAACCGGGGATTTACCCCCGGCGAAAAAAAAGAATAATAATCTTAAGGTTCAGTTTAGATTACTGTTATATGATGTACCTGTCAAAGGGAGAAACGGCCGTCTCCCGTCCAGACATATCCCATCCCTGCTGGTTTACCTCCTATCCCCCGGCAGAGATGTTATGATATGTATATGCTTCATCCATCCCTTTCCAAGGAACCGGTGTGTGTGCAGCACCGGTTCTTTCCATTTGAACAGCCTACATAAGAACCAAACAATACTATTTCCAATATTTCATCAGAATCTCTGTTATGCTCTCATACGGATCAATCCCATAAATATATCCCTCAGGACGTTCTTTCAACACTTCGCCTTTGGAACCAAACGCCCTGAACTCCCAGGCCGACCCGTCACAGGCAAACGTTTCTTCGTCACTCCAAGGTTCATTGATCAGAACAGTCAGACAATCCAAATCAGAGGGACTGAGCATTCCTTCTCTCTTCTGTTTCGGTAACACATCATCCCCCTGGATAAAAGAGATCGTCAATGAGTATGTCCCATCATCCCGGATCTTCCAGATCCGTTCTCTCCAGACACCCGGACCAATCAGTCCCCAGTTATGGCATATTCCTTCCAGGATAATCCTGCTCATATTACCATCCTTCATTTGTCACTATGTATATTTTCAAAGTCACGAGCCCGGATCCTATTTGCCTGCTTCCTGAATTAGCACTTCCAGTTGTTTCTTCTGTTCGGGATCCAACCTACTATATTTCTTTCGTATCTCTTCGCGCAATTCATCAGGATCATATGGACCGGGTTTTCCTTCTCCTTCCCAATAATACTCATGATAATAACCCCTGAAATGGTGATATGGATATACAGCAAGTTCATCCCCTGTCAGAAGAATATTCAGCAAATCCCCTTCCTCAGCAGATAACACGGGAATAAAATCACCATATGCGCCACCCAAACCATCTTCAAATATCGAACTTTGATGGATCATGTATCCTCCACATACTTTACAACGTTTAAGATATCTTCCTCCCCCGAAATCACAGTAATTATTATGAAGCACCGTACCATCATTCAGAGTAAAAACTTCACCATAATCTTTAATGTATGCGCACTCATCAGAAAAAGCCTGATGAGCTTCCCAGACATCTTCTATGTCAAATATATGGCATACAAAATGCTTTCCGATTGTCTGATTGTCACTCATGTCCGATCCTCCTGCCTCAGATTCATATCTTTTCCCTGAAGAACCAAAGATCACATATCCATCCCCAGGTCATATCCCGCCGGAGACGCAATGGAAAACAATTCCGACAGAAGCTGCCCCGGCCGCCGGTTCCAGTCTGAAACATCCCCCACCAAAATCAGCGTCCTCCGGGCCCGGCTCACCGCCGTGTTCAGCAGCTTCAGGCTCTCCGGCCGCCGGGAATCCGTCAGGAACGCCTCTGCAAAGGAATCCGTGACGGAAAAGATTACCACGTCCCATTCCCGTCCCTGAGAACCGTGCACGGTGACGATATCATCATCCATATCCTCCGTCATCCCATGCTTTTTCATCAGGCGGTGAATGGACTCTGAAAGCATGTTGCGCTGATTCACATAGGGGCAGATAATCCCCACCGACAGCCAGCTGTGATACAGGTTCGCCTCGATCAGCTCCCGGATGCATTTCCCCTCCGCGTGGCTGACCCTCGGAAACTTCCCCAGCTCATTCCGCGCCTTGTCAGCGGCAGCCTTCGGCGCGTCAATATACAAAATCCGCGTTTCCCCCGCCGATCCGCTGTGAAACCGCCGCCCGTAAACCCGCCGGGCCAGCACCTCCGCCAGCGCGGGCCCGAAGCGGAACGTCTCCGTCAGCGAGGCCACCGCCGTTTCCTCCAGCCGGGGCCGGACCGGCACCGCTGAACAGAATTCAGAAACTTCATCACAGGAGACCACATCCTCCAGGTACAGCCCGGAGATCTTCCACAGCCGGGTCACCCCGGCGTCCGGCAACCGGACCACCTCCTGCTCATTCTCAAAAACAGGCGGCAGCTGCATATGGTCTCCCAGCATGGTCAGCGGCAGGCCGTATCCTGTCAGCGCCATGGCTTTAATCACGCTGCAGTAGCCCGCCTCATCCAGGAACACATGCCGGGCCGGGAACGAACCGTCCGGCGAAAGCCGGTGCAGACACGTATCCACCGTTGCCGCCACCACGTCAAACTCCCCGATGAGCGGCATAATATTCCGCATTTCCGACAGCTGTTTCAGCTTTCCTTCCAGCAGGCCGATCTCCGCTTTATTCTCCTTTTTGTAAACCGCCAGTTCCGCGCTGCTTCTCCCCGGGAACGGATCCACGGCACCGTCCAGACCTTCTCCGGCACGGATCATTATGCTCTCATCCGCCAGACGGTTCTGGTATTCCAGCCACCCGATCTTCTCTCCCAGCTCCCGCTTCCACCAGTCCACGGCGCCTTCCTCACAGACTTCGCCCCAGGCCATCCGGAACCCATCCCCCGGCACGCCCAGGCGGATCACCTTCCCGCCCGGACTGTAATGCCCGTCCATACAAAGGGCAGACAAAAGCCCGGACAGGCTCTGCTCCAGCGCGTTGTTCGTCGGCGCGCACAGAATCACCTTTTTCCCTGCCCGGAGCAGCGACCATACGCAGGAAGCAAGTACGTGCTTTGTCTTCCCCGTCCCCGGAGCTCCCCAGATATACGACAGAGGGGACGACATTGCCAGCGAAGCCGCTTCATACTGGTTGTCGCTCAGAGCAATCGGATTGTCCGCGGAAAGGCCGGCGGGCCTCACCCCGCTTCCCCGCGGCAGCGCCACCAGGTTCCCGTACTTCTCATACCATTTTTTTATCCGCTGCACCAGGAACGTCAGATCGCTTTCCAGATATACCGGCACATTCTCCGACAGCGCCTCCGAAAGCGCCTCCCTGACCTCGTCACAGGGAAGAACAGTTGCCTTTTTCTTTTCACAGCTCAGAATCCGGAAGAAAACTGCCTCCTCCGAATTCTCATACAGCACGCTGCCCACCCGCAGCGCCAGCTCATCCACCATCCGCAGTTCCCGGTCACAGGAAAGCACAACCTCTTCCCCCAGCAGGTTTCCCTGCACGCTCCGCACCCGGGCACGGACAATTCCCGCCCCCTCATTCCGGTGTGCCAGCAGGTAATCCAGATAGATCCCCGCGCTCCTGACCGCGTCATCCTGCAGCATATCCGTCTCCCCAACAAACACTATACCGGCATTATACAAGTTCCAGGCAAAAAAGAACAGCGGGCAAATCCCTGCCCGCTGAACAATATCATTGACATCATAAATATTGCTATCTCTACCGAAACAAAACACACAATCATACTAGTCAGCCAAATCATCTCAGTCCTGTTTTCCATACTACAGGCACAAATTTCTGCGCCATGTCATCGATATGAGATGGTTCATCCCCACGCGCGTGGGGACAACTTTCTGCGTTAAAGCACTGTTTAGTGCAGAGACGGTTCATCTCCACGCGCGTGGGGACAACGTAAAGCTTTTCCATATATGACAAGGCTTTTTCGGTTCATCCCCACGCGCGTGTGGACAACAAAGGTCACTTTAACGCAGAGTTACTGTTCCTCGGTTCATCCCCACGCGCGTG
>CAMKEI010000033.1 GCA_946411525.1 uncultured Clostridia bacterium
CACCTTCACGCCCTTGGTGACGTTCCGGTTCTTGCTCATGATGCTGCCGCTGACGTTGCACATGCCCGCGATGCCTTCCACCTCGTTCGCGGCCAGGCCGGCGATGATGGCCACCACCTCGCTGTTGTAGGTGATGTTGGAAGAGGGGGCGGTATCTTCCGTATTCAGCGGAAGCGTACTGTTCGTCTTTTTCTCCGTCTTTGCTGCCATGAAGTCACAGCCTCCTTACCAGCGGTGTTTCAAATCCCATATATTATACCAGATCCGGTCAGGGATTACAAGCTTCCTCATCCCGGACAACCGCGATGTGCAGCTCGTCCAGCTGCTTCTGCTCCACGGGGCCCGGGGCGCCCATCATGACGTCCTGGGCGTTCTTGTTCATGGGGAACGGGATGACCTCGCGGATAGTCTCCGCGCCGGCCAGCAGCATGACCATCCGGTCCACGCCCGGGGCCACGCCGGCATGGGGCGGCGCGCCGTAGCAGAAGGCATTGTACATGGCCGGGAACTTGGCCTTCACGTCGTCCTCGCCCAGGCCCACCAGCTCGAAGGCCTTGATCATGATCTCCGGGTCGTGGTTCCGCACCGCGCCGGAGGACAGCTCCACGCCGTTGCAGACGATGTCATACTGGTAGGCGGTGATGGACAGCGGATCCACCTCGCCCCGCTCCGCCTTTTCCAGGATATCCAGCCCGCCGTTGGGCATGGAGAAGGGATTGTGGCAGAACTCCAGCTCGCCGCTTTCCTCGCCGATCTCGTACATCGGGAAGTCCACGATCCAGCAGAACTCATAGCGTTCCGTATCCATATGGTCCGGGCACAGCTCGCCCAGCTTCTTGATCAGCACGCCGGCGGTCTTCTGGGCGGCGCCCTTCTTCCCGGCGCTCAGCGCCACGAAGGTGTTGGGCTGCAGGTTCAGGGCCGCGATGACCTTGTCCTTGTTTTCCTGCAGGAATTTCGCGATGCCGCCGACGATCTCGCCGTTCTCGTCCAGGCGGAACCAGTAGGCCTTGTTGCCGCTGACGACTTCCACGTCCGCGCACAGCTTGTCAATCTGCTTGCGGGTGGCGGTGAAACCGGTCACCGGCACCGCCTTCACGGTATTCCCCTCAAAGGGTCCGAACCCGCAGCCGGACAGCAGCTCCGTCACGTCCGTCACCGTCAGGTCGATGCGCAGGTCCGGCTTGTCGCTGCCGTAGGTCTCCATGGCTTCCAGGTACGGAATCCGGCGGAAGGGGGCCGAAGACGCGACATTGTACTTGCCGTATTTCGCGAAGATCGGGGGCAGCACGTCCTCCATCACCGCGAACACGTCCTCCTGGGTGGCAAAGGCCATTTCCATATCCAGCTGGTAGAACTCGCCGGGGCTCCGGTCGCCGCGGGCGTCCTCGTCCCGGAAGCAGGGCGCGATCTGGAAATACTTATCGAAACCGCTGGTCATCAGCAGTTGCTTGAACTGCTGGGGCGCCTGGGGCAGGGCGTAGAACATGCCCGGATGCTTCCGCGCCGGCACCAGGTAGTCCCGGGCGCCTTCCGGGGAGGAAGCGGTCAGGATCGGCGTGGTGATCTCCAGGAATCCGTGCTCCGTCATGGCCTGGCGCAGCGCGCTGACCACGTTGCAGCGCATGATGATGTTCTTCTTGACCTCCGGGTTCCGCAGGTCCAGGTAGCGGTACTTCAGGCGGATGCTCTCGTCCGCCTCGGTGCTCCGGCCGATCTGGAAGGGCAGCGCGTTGTAGCGGCAGCGGCCCAGCACTTCCACGCTGTCCGGCACCACTTCGATGTCGCCGGTGGGCAGGTTCGGGTTTTTGCTGCTGCGCTCCCGGACGGTGCCGGTGACGGAAACCACGCTCTCCTTGTTCAGGTTCAGGAAAACCTTCAGGATCTGCTCATCCTCGGCCACCAGCTGCGTGGTGCCGTAGAAGTCCCGCAGCACGATGAAAGCCAGGCTGCCGCTGACCTCCCGCACGTTCTCCATCCAGCCGCTCAGCCGGACCTGTTTCCCGGCGTCTTCCAGCCGCAGTTCATTACAGGTATGGGTTCTGTAGTGCATTGTTCTCTCTCCAATTCATCATTCACAATTCATCATTCATAATTGTGAATTGTTATTCAATCCAGATGTCATCCTGATCAAGGCCGTCAGGCCGCGCCGAAGGATCTCCCCCCGCAGGAAGCTTACGAATTCATCTCCCTGACGGTTTCGACTGCTTCTTCAACCTTAACCGTCTTCTCTTCCCCGTCGCTCATGCGCTTGAGCTTCACGGTGCCGTTGGCCGCCTCCTCGTCCCCGATGACCGCAGTCACCGGCGCGCCGGTCTTGTTGGCAAACTTGAACTGGGCCTTCAGGCTCCGTCCGCAGTGGTCCATATCCGCCCGGATCCCCGCCTTGCGCAGCTGCTGCACCAGATCGAAGGCCTTCGGCCGGTTTTCCCCCATATAGGTCACGAACACGTCGTACCAGCCGGGCTTCGGGATCTCGATTCCCTCGCCGTCCAGCAGCATCAGCACCCGCTCCAGGCCCATGCCGAAACCCACCGCGGGAATGCTCTGGTCGCCGATCTCCTCCACCAGGTTATCGTACCGGCCGCCGCCGCAGACAGTCAGCTTGCCGTCCGGCGTCTCCGTCACGATCTCGAACACAGTCTTGGTGTAGTAATCCAGCCCGCGGACGATCCGGGGATTCACCCGGTACGGAATTCCCTGGCTGTCCAGGCAGGCCTGCAGCTGCTCAAAGTGCGCTTTGCACTCATCGCACAGCAGGTCCAGCATGCTGGGCGCGTCCTTGGTCAGCTCCTGGCACTGCTTTTCCTTGCAGTCCAGCACCCGCAGCGGGTTCCGGTCGAACCGCTCCCGGCAGGTGGCGCAGAGTTTGTCGATGCGCCCGCCCAGGAATTCCTTCAGCCGGGCGTGATACACCGGCCGGCAGTTCCGGCAGCCGATGGAGTTGATCTCCACGCTCAGGTTGCCGACGCCCAGCTCGCTCAGCAGGCGGTACGCTGTCAGGATCAACTCCGCGTCCGCGGTAACTTCCTTGGCCCCGAAGCATTCCATGCCGAACTGGTGGTGCTCCCGCAGCCGCCCGCTCTGGGGATTCTCATAGCGGAAGATCGGCGCGTTCAGGTAGTACAGCTTGCAGGGCAGCGGTTCCGCGTAAAGGTTGTGCTCCAGGAAGCACCGGACCGCGCCGGCGGTTCCCTCGGGCTTCAGCGTCACGGAGCGCTTCCCTTTGTCCTCAAAGGTGTACATCTCCTTCTGCACGATGTCGGTGGTATCGCCGACGCCGCGGAGAAACAGTTCCGTATGTTCAAAAACCGGCGTCCGCGCCTCCCTGTATCCGGCCAGCGCGGCGGCCGCGCGCATCCTGCTTTCGATATACTGCCAGCGGTAGCTGTCCGCGGGCAGCACGTCCCGCGTCCCTTTCGGCGCCTGAGTCAACATGGAAATTCCCCCTCTGCGAAATAAACAAAGTATATTATATCACAGAGGAGGAACAATTCACAATTCATAATTCACAATTCATAATTCATAATATACTTTGAACTGATTATTCAAAACATATTGTTTAATCTTAACCGACGCACGAAACTCTTACGCAATTATAATTGGTCCGAGTTACTGTCATTTTTAAATATTCATTTTTCATTTTTCATTAAAAAGCAGGTGAGAACGATCATTCTCACCTGCTTTTCATTCTCACCGGCTTTTCCTCTCACCAGCTGTGCTTCATCGCTTCCGCCACGCAGCTCTGGTGCATGGAGTCCACTTTTTTGCTGCCGTGGGTCTTGCTGCCGTAGAAGTGAATGCAGAAATGCCCGTCAAAATTGTTTCCCCTGATGGTCTGCGTTCCGTGGGGCATACCGTTCATGGAAGCCGCGTATACGTGGCCGTTGTACTTCACCAGCACCGGCCGGCGCCGCCAGCTCCAGTGCCCGTAGATCTTCTTCATGATCGCCGTGTCGCTGGCTGAGGCCGGCTCCGCGTCGATATGGTTGGCACCGCTCCACCGCTTGACCGTGAAGACCTTTCCGGTCCGGATATCCTTGACCTTGAAGGTGGCGCCCTTCGGGATCTTGTTGCTGCCGCCCCTGAACCAGTTCAGCCGCTCCGTGCCGTTCCCGCTGCTGCCGGAGTCTGAGGCCGACGCTTTCTTCGCGCCGGAGGATTTCAGCTTGGCCAGCGTCTTTTTCCCGACCTTGCCGTCCGCGGACAGGCCGTTCCGCTTCTGGAAATTCTTCACGGCGTTCTTCGTGCCGTTGCCGTAATCCCCGTCAATGGAGCCGGAGTAGTAGCCGTAGTGTTTCAGCCGCTTCTGCACATAGCGCACGTTGCTGCCGGAATCCCCCGGTTTGCAGGTGCCGTCCGCGTTCTGCTTTTTCGTGGATTTGGACGAGGACTTTGACGACGATTTGGAGGACGATTTCTTCGAATCGGAGGAATTCGTCACCTTGATATACTTTTTGTAGACATAACCGGTCTTTCCGCCGGCGGAAACCTTGTACCAGCTGCCGGAGCTGTCCTTGATCGTGACCGTCGCGCCGGACCTGAGTGTGCCGACCACTTTGCTGTCGGTGCTGGCGCTCTTGCGGATATTGACGGAGGAGGCGGTCACCTTCCCGGTCTTGGCCAGGGCCAGGATGGGAATCAGACACAAAATGAGCGCGAGAATCAAAGCGGACTTCCACTTTTTCATCCTGCTCACCTGCCTTTTGATAATCATTCAGGCTAATGTTATTACGATTTTATTAAAATGTCAACATTTTTCCGTAATTAATAAGAAATAGATTCTTCTATATTATGACATATAACGAAACAAATACATCTTTTGTTCCCGGCAATCAACGATTGTTTTCACCAGATCCCTGAAAAAGGCGGAAAAAACTCCGGATTGCTTGACAGCCTTTGCTTCCTGTGTTACAATTTCGCCTGGTTTCGAAGAGACCAGTGCCGTAGACAGCCGGTATCGCAAGATTTAAAGGGGTTTCCCGCCTGCCGAGGTGTAAGAGGATCGTATTATTTCCCTTGCGCCTGCACGCAAGGGTTTCTTTATTCTGAACCGGAAAAGAGGTGCGCAGAGAAAGATGAGCGCAAATCTGGAAGCAAAAAAACAGGTAGTATCCGAGATCGTTGAGAAGCTGAAGAACGCCGAGTGCATGATGGTCGTTTCCTACAGCGGCCTGACCGTTGAGCAGGTGACCGAGCTTCGCAAACAGTGCCGGGAAAGCGATGTTCACTACTGTGTTCTGAAGAACCGCCTGGTGAACCGTGCCCTGCAGGAGCTGAAGATCGAAGGCCTGGACAGCCTGCTGGAAGGCCCCAACGCATTCGTGTTCAGCGAAAAGGACGTCACCGCCGGTCCCAAGATCATCTCCCAGTTCATTGAGAAGAACAAGCTGACCTCCCTGGAAATCAAGGGCGGCCTGATGGGCACCGAAGTGATCGACGTCAACACCATCAAAGGCCTGGCTGCCACGCCCAGCCGCGAAGAGCTGCTGGCCACGATCGTGGGCTGCCTGGTATCCCCCGTTTCCTCGCTGGTTTCCGTCCTCGAGCAGATCGCCGAGAAGAAGGAATCCGCGGCCTGATGACTGCAGCGGCCTGAAGGCCGCGTAAAACCGACAAAAATAATAATGGAGGAATCATTCAATGACTAATCAGGAAATTCTCGAAGCGATCGAGTCCATGACTCTGCTTCAGGTTAAAGAACTCGTTGACGAAATGAAAGAAAAGTTCGGCGTGACCGGCGCGATCGCCGTGGCCGGCGGCCCCGCTGCCGGTGGCGCTGCTGCCGCTGCTGAAGAAGAAAAGACCGAATTCGACGTCGTGCTGAAGGATGCCGGCTCCGAAAAGATCAAGGTCATCAAGGTTGTCCGTGAAGTCGTTTCCGGCCTGGGCCTGAAGGAAGCCAAGGACATCGTTGAGTCCGCTCCCAAGACCATCAAGGAAGCTGTCTCCAAGGAAGAAGCCGAGAAGATCGCCGAGCAGTTCAAGGCTGTCGGCGCCACCGTCGAAATCAAATAATTTCCTTGTCATTCAACAGGCGGGTGTACCTTGCACCCGCCTGTTCCATATCACAAGGACTTTTCATCAACAGACTTCCGGGAGTTTTTATGGAGCGCACACGCCCCTCACGCATCGATATCCTGCAGGTTCTCCGCCTGTTTGCCTCGGCGATGATCATCCTGTACCATTCGGACCGGATCGGCAGCCGCGGCTATTTCGGCGTATCCGTCTTTTTTGTGCTGAGCGGCTTTCTGGCCCTCCATACGACGAACTCCCCTGTCGCTCCCGGCCGTTACCTGCTCAGGCGGGCGATCCGCCTGCTTCCGCTGTACTGGATCTTTACCGTGATCACGTTCGTGATCCTGACCGTCCGGCCCGGCATCTCCAACATGAGCGACGAGGATCCGCTGCATTTCCTGTATTCCATGCTTTTCATCCCGTATATCGGGAAAACCGGCACCGCGCTGCCGATCCTGGCGGTGGGCTGGACCATGTATTACGAGGTCGCCTTTACCCTCCTCTTCGCCCTGGCCCTGCTGATCTCCCGCCGTCACCGGTTCGCTGTCTGTTCCGCCCTGCTCCTGCTGCTGACCGCCGCCGGCCTGATCCTGAAGCCGCAGCCGGTCTTCCTGCAGTTTTACATGAATCCCTGGCTGTTTGACTTTTTTCTCGGCCTGCTTGCCTGCGCGGGATACCACCGGCTCCGCCGGTCCGCTCCCGCGGACGCGCCTCTCCTGTCCGGCCTTTCCAGGCCTGCCGGGACGGCTGTCCGGGCCGCCCTGTCCGCCGCCGCCCTCGCGTCCCTTGTGTTCCTGCTCTGCGACGTGAGATTTTCCTTCCCGCTGCACGACGCCTTCAGGCTCGGGATCCCCTCCTGCGTCCTGCTTTTCTCCCTTGTCCTGCTGCTGGACCGCGCGGCCGTTCCTTCGAAACTCCTGACGCTGGGAAATATGACCTACTCGGTTTTCCTGGTGGAATATTTCACCACGTCTGTCTATAAACGCCTGCTCCCCGGACCGCTGAGCCTCCCGCTGACGGTCCTGTCCCTGCTGGCGCTGTTCGCGGTGACCTTCGCGGTTTCCGTGATTCCGTACCGCCTGATCGAAGTCAGGCTGACGGCTTATCTGCAGAAAAAACTCCTTCCCCCGCGAACCGCAGGAAAGGAGGGCGAAGCGCTTTGAGCCATCCCTTCAGGCGTTCCCTCGCCCTTCTATGCCTGCTGCTCCTGCTTCCGGCCGCCGTGTGCGGGGAGGATCAGGTCATCGAACCGGCCTGGCACGTGCCGGATTACGCGGAGCGCCTGCTGCAGGTCGCTTCGGAAGAGATCGGCTATACCGAGGACCACGGCCGGACGAAATACGGCGCCTGGGCCGGGGATCCCGCCGCCCAGTGGTGCGCCGAGTTCCTGTGCTGGTGCGTGGACCAGGTGGACCAGCGCTGGGGCACTTCCCTGCTCCGGAACGTCTATCCCTATTATACGGCCTCCAACACCGGCCTCCGGTGGTTCCTCCGGGCCGGCCGCTACGTGGTCCGGAAGGGCCGGGTCGAAGGCTGGGGCTATGAATGGCTGAAAGGCCGGTCGGAGTTTATCCGGTCGGGGGACTACATTCCCCAACCCGGGGACTGGGTCTTCTTCAGCTGGAACGGCGGCTCGGACACGGATCACGTGGCGCTGGTGGAATACTGCAGCCGGAACCCGTCCACCGCCCGGATCCTGGTCCATGTCATCGAAGGCAACAACCCCTCCGCCGTGGCGCGGAACGTCTATGAACTCAACGACGCGTCCATCCTGGGCTACGGCACGGTCCACGACGTAGCGGAAATCACCATGGGGTTCGGCAACGAAGGGGAAAAGGTCCGCGTGCTCCAGGAGCGGCTGTCCTATCTCGGCTTTCTGGATCCCTCGCTGGTGACCGGCCATTTCGGCGACGGCACGACGGAAGCGGTCCGGGAGTTCCAGGCCGGCGGAAAGCTGCGGGTGAACGGGATCGCGAACATGGAGACCCAGCAGCTCCTGGAAAAGGTGTTTACCGAACGCTACGCCCGCGACGCCGCCGTCTGGTCCGTGGTGGACGACGGGGACTGAATTGAAAACCGGCTGGTTTTATGGTAAAATTTTCTGAATGGAATTCAACATACTGAAAGGACTGCTTGATTCATGGCCAGGCATTTGTTCTGTCTGTTCTGCACGGTTCTGCTGCTGGCGGCTGCGGTTCCGGCCTCTGCAGAGGAAACCGGCGGCAGGTACAGCTATGATTTTGATCTGACCTTTTCGCTGAACGCGGACGCTTTCCCCGCGGTAATGCGCAGCCGCGCCGCCGGATACGCGTCGCTGGCGAACCGCCTGGGGATCAGGGGCAATCTCGCCTGGAGCGACGAAACGAAGTCCATGGACCTGGACGCGGTCATCTATTACACCGACCGCCCTTCCCTGACCTATCCGATCCGTTTCTTCGGCACCCGGTCCTGGCTGTTCTGCACCTCGCCGATCATGAACGACGCCGTGCTGTTCTTCGACCTCAACGGCCTGATGGAATACGCGGTAAAGGTCAAAAACACCCTGGCCCTTCCGATGCCCTACCTGGCCTTCCTTTATCCGTACACCACCGAATACGCCTTTTCCGGCGTCACCCGCGCCTGGCAGCAGGTGATCGGCACCTTCCGGAAAAGCAAAAAAGTCACCGTCGCCAGGCTTCAGGAACTGTCTGAGCTGTGCGCCGAGGAATTCAAAAACAGCCCGCATCCGCAGCGGTGGGTCTCAGCCCTGGCCGACGGCTCGGAGTCCCCGGACGCCATCGAGGCGGAGTTCGCCAGCCTGCCCGGGTACTATCAGCTGGTCACCGGCGGCAAGCCGCTGTCCGTCACCGTCGGCAAAGGATCCGAAACCTGGCAGGACAGCAAGGGGCAGACCCTGTTCTCCCGGGAGGAAACCGACGATTCCCTTTCCCTGTCCCTGGCCCTGCCCGCGTCGGAGAACGGCTATGAGCCGGCTTTCTCCCTCTCCCGCAGCGGCAGCGGTTCCGCCGTCTCCTTTACGCTCTCCGCCAGGGTCGCCCGCGCGGAAGGCTGGGAGGATCCGCAGGAAGACAGTGCAGCTGAAGAAGAATACGCCGAAGAAGAATATACCGAAGAATACGATGATGAATACGCCGAAGCGTATGACGCATATGATGACTACGGCGAAGGATACACCACCGGATCTGACGAATACGACGATTACGGGGAATACGGCGGGGCTTTCCCGGATCTCCTGCTGGACTTCACCGCGGAAGGCTCGGATCTTCCGCTGGCTTTCCCGGCCGACGCTTCCTTCTCCGTTTCCGCTTCCATGCGCGGCGCGGCCTATCCGGACTTCGACTTCCGGGTGATCGGCGAAACAAAAGCAGACGGATCGCTGACGCTCTCCCTCTGCAAGGCGTTCGCGGAAGGCGACGAGCCCGCCACGATCTTCAGTTGTACCGGTACGGCCGTTCCCGCCGAACCGAAAGACATTCCCGACTATCAGGCCCAAAGTCTGGACGGCGTCTACAATATCTTCGCTTTCAATGAAATCAGCCTGTCAGACTTCTCGCACAACGTGCTCCCGCCGCTGGTCCGCAGCCTGTTCTCCTTTGTGGCGGAAGCGCCGACCGCGGCCTGCCAGAGCTTCCTGGACGACCTGACCGATTCCGGCGTCCTGGACATGCTGCTGGAATAATACTATATTTGTAAATCGGTCCGAAGGTCCAGGGCGATCGGAAAGCCCTGGTCGCGTCCGCAGACACGAAACCTTCCCTGGAACTGAAGCCAATATAATTCATTTATATTCGGCGTCAAACACAAACTCCGCCGGTCCCTCCTGGAACACGTGATTCGTTTCAGCGTCCCATTCGACCGTCAGCGGTCCTCCGTTCAGTTCGAGGACCGCTTTTCTTTCGCTCAGCCCGTTCAGTACCGCCGCCACCAGCGACGCGCAGGCGCCGGTGCCGCAGGCCAGCGTTTCCCCGCTGCCGCGCTCCCAGACCCGCATCCGCAGGTGTTCCCGGTCCTTCACCGTCACGAATTCCACATTGGTCCGGCGGGGGAACAGCGGGTTCACTTCCAGCGCCGCGCCGATACCGTGCACGTCGAAGCGGTCCGCGTCCTCCACAAAGATCACCGCGTGGGGATTGCCCATGCTGACGCAGGTCATCCGGAACGCCTGTCCGCACGCCTCCACCGGCGCGCCAATCACCCGGCCTTCCGGCAGCAGCACCGGAATCCGGGACGCCTCCAGCACCGGCTCCCCCATATCCACGCGAACGCTCTGTGTGATCCCGTCCTTCACCGACAGCTTCAGGATCTTGATCCCCGCGCCGGTCATCAGGCTGATCTCCTCCTTGTCGCTCAGCCCCCGGTCGTGGATGTATTTGGCGATGCAGCGGGTGGCGTTGCCGCACATCTCCGATTCGCTGCCGTCCGCGTTGAACATCCGCATCCGGAAGTCCGCCCCGTCGCAGGGCAGGATCAGCACCAGGCCGTCCGATCCCACGCCGAAGTGCCGGTCGCTGATCCGCCGGGACAGCGCCGCCGGATCCGGGATCTCCCCTTCCGCGCAACAGATATAGATATAGTCGTTTCCGAGGCCCTGCATTTTGGTAATCTTCATCGGATCTCCCCCGTTGCCTCAACGGCCGGGCCGGTGCCTTCCGGCAGCAGCTCCGGATCGTCGGGATCGTTTTTTCCCTTCCGGATAAACTTATTCAGCTCCTGCAGGCGCCGGATCCGGCCTTCCACCCGTTTCCCGGTCAGCGCCTTGCTCCGGTACCGGTCGAACAGGGCGCGGACGCCCATCGTCACCGGAATCGCCGCCCAGAAGCCCGTCAGCCCGGTCACGGCGGCGCCGACGCCCATGGCCGCGCCGGTCTTGACCATTCGGTACGCGCCGTCGTTCAGGGCGGTCTTCCCCGGTTTCCGGCCCAGCAGGACCTTGGTGCCTTCGCTGACCGAAATGATCATGAAGGGCAGGAATCCCGTCACGCTTTCCGTCAGCTCCGCCAGCAGGCCGGTCTCTTCCAGCAGGCCGGTATCCACCGCGATCTGGTCCATATAGGTCAGCCCGGTGGCGATCGTGTCCACCACCGTGTCATGCTGGCGCTTCCTGTATTCCGCCACCAGCTCCTCATAGGTTTTCATCCGGTCTCACCTCCCCGGCGGACATATCATTTCAATTCATAATTCAGAATTCACAATTCATAATTAGCAATACAAACAGCCTTTCATTGTCATCCTGAGCAAGGCCGTCTGGCCGCGCCGAAGGATCTCCTCGGTGCAACGTATCTCGATTTTACTTTGCAATCGCGTTGATGATCGTCACGATCACCCAGGCGGCCGCGGCGATGCCCACCAGCCAGGTCAGGTCCCGGATGATGTTCCCCGCCTTTTTCTTTTCCTTCACCGGCGGCTTCGACGCCTGCTTTTCCAGCGGGGACAGGCGGTTCCGCAGTTCGGTCACGTCCCGGTCATGGGCCTGGCGTTCCTCCTCCAGGGAGGTCTCCAGCAGGTCGATGCGGCTTTCCAGCTTCTGGATCCGCCGGTCCTCCTGGGTCATCATCTCGTCCACTTCTTTGCGGTGCTTCGTCTGGTCCTCGCACAGGCCTTCCGCCACCAGCGTCATTTCCGCCGTAAACTGTTCGATCAGCTGGTTCGTGTTCTCGCCCTTGACCATCTTCAGGGCGCCGTCCCACAGCGTGGGCTTCTTCTGCTGCTTCTCGGCCAGGGTCTTCTCTTCTTCCATTCTGATCGTCTCCTTTCCCGTCCGGATTGTATCATACGAGCCGTTTATTCCTCAATCATCTTTGCCGAAGTGTCAGATTCTGAACACAAAACGTTCACCCCTGATCAGCTGGACGCTGTTATGCAGCGGACGTCCCCGCTGGTCGTAAACCACTTCGTGCAGGTATACCAGCGGCGCCCCGGTCTCCGTCTCCAGCAGCCGCGCTTCCTCTTCGTCCGCGAACCGCAGGGAAACGTCGTGCACCGCCAGCTTCGGCTCCACGCCGTACTCCCGCAGCAGGCTGTACAGGCTGCCTGTCAGGTCCTGGTCCTGCAGCCAGGCGTAGGCCATGGAAAACCGGTTCCGCTCCAGCACCACAGGCGTATCGTCCGCCCGGCGCACCCGCAGCACCTCCAGCACCCGGCTGCCGGATGGCTGGCTCAGCTCTTCCGCGTCGGCGATGTCCGCCGCCGTTTCCTTTATATACACCACGTCGGTGGCCGGCCGGACCCCGTTGATCCGGCAGGAATCGTGGAAGCTGTGCAGGCTCTTCATCTGGACGTTTCCGCCCGGCACGGAGACAAAGGTTCCCTTCCCCTGTTTCCTCTCCAGCAGGCCTTCCGACGTCAGTTCCGCCAGCGCGCGGCGCACGGTCACCCGACTCACCTGGTACAGCTGTTCCAGCTCATGTTCCGGCGGAATCCGGCTGCCTGTCGGATAGGTTCCCCGCTCGATGTCGGCGGTGATCCGCTGCATCAGCTGATGGTACAGCGGGCTGGAGCTGTCTGCCCGTAATCCTTTCATGGTCTCACCCTCCCGTTGTATTGAAATGTATCAATACAACATAATGATATTACCATTTTTTCCATAAAAATGCAAACCCGGAACCCCGGGATGCCGTGGCGGACAGAAAAAGCCTGCTCCGTACCGCGGAGCAGGCGGAAAAACAGATGCGGGACAATCAGCCCTGGGAATCCCCGCCGAGGAAATCGTACACCAGCTCGGTGCCGTTTTCCCGCTCAAGCAGGATCCGGCCGTTCCCCAGGTTGGAGAAGATCAGTTCAATCGGAATCTCGGGATCCGGCTCGACGACCTCCGTGTCGTATCCGCCTTCAGCGTTCCGCCGGTTGATCACAGCCGAGCCGGTCACTGTCAGCTTGCCGGTCTTCGCGTCGTACAGGCCGTGGGTGGTGAACTCATCAAAGACTTCTTCGTCGCCGTCGTGGAGGAACACGTTGTAGCCGTATTCGTCGCCCACCTCGGAATCGCTCCAGGTAATCTCCGCCCAGGTGTTTCCGTCTTCGCTGCACCAGTAACCCTCAAAGTCCCCGATGTCGCTGAACACCAGATCCGCGCCGTCCTGGCCGCGGCCGTCCGCCCAGGTCAGGAAGCCGTCCCCGTCAATGGCGAACACCGTCTCATTGCCGTCCACATCCAGATCCTGATATTCGTACGGCCCGTACTCCTGCTCGCCGGTCCCGGGATTCTGCACGAAGGTGTACTTGGAGGAGGACACGGATACCAGCGCGTCCTTCTCCTCGTTGTAGAAGCAGGAATACTCCCACTGGGTTCCGGACAGTTCGATGGGATCCCAGCTTCTGATATCCACCCGGTAGCCTTCCTCTTCATAGTCGATATGCACCGTCATGCCGAAGATCGCCCAGTTGGTATTGAACTTCTTTCCGCCTTCGGGTTCGGGATATTCGTCCGCCAGTGCCGCGCAGCACAGGACTGCCGCCAGGACAACCGCCAGCATCAGGCTGATGATCTTTTTCATTTCAATTAACTTCCTTTCTGTCTGACAATATCCGGGAACAGCGGGGGCTGTTTCCCTTTTTTGATACGCGCAGGGCGTCCGCTGTGGCAGCGGCACTGAAACCCTGTTTTTTTATTCTCCGGACGTATGCCAATTTCCTTTTCCGGGCCGGAATTCACGCCTGTTCCCTGCCGTCAGGACCCGGCTCCCGGAATCCGGTCGAACCGTCTTGCGGCGTCCGGATAAATATGGCATAATCAAGCCGCACCCAAAAAATGAGAGAACCGTTCGTTCAGGGACACGAAACCATCTGTATCATGAGGTGTATGAAGCTATGAGTAAAATCTATCAGATCTACGGGCAGGACGCCCACGAAATGACGGTCAGGCTGCTGGAAGCGTCGAACGCCTGCAGCCTGGTGCCTGCAGGCGGATCGGTGGCGCTGAAACCGAATCTGGTAATCGCCGGCACGCCGGAGAGCGGCGCCACCACGCATGCAGGCGTTCTCAGCGGATGCATCGAGTACTTCCGGGAGCACGGCGTCACCGAGCTTTCGGTGATCGAGGGCAGCTGGATCGGCGACGAAACCATGCGGGCCATGCGCCGGGCCGGATACGACCGGGTCTGCGAAAAGTACGGCGTTCCCTTCTATGACCTGAAGAAGGACAGGACCCGGACTGTCAAAACTGCGGCCGGTCCCATCGATATCTGCTGCCGCGCGCTGGATGCGGGGCTTCTCGTGGATCTGCCGGTATTGAAAGGCCACGGGCAGACGATCATGACCTGCGCGCTGAAAAACCTGAAAGGATGCCTGCCGGACAGGGAAAAGCGCCATTTCCATGCCATGGGCCTTCAGAAACCCATTGCGGCCCTTGCCGCGGTCCTGAAACCCCGGCTGATTGTCGTCGATTCCATCTGCGGGGATCTGGACTTTGAGGAAGGCGGCAACCCGGTGCAGACCAACCGGATGTATCTGGGAACCGATGCGGTTCAGCTGGACGCCTACGGCCGTTCCCTGATGGGGCTGATGCCGGAGGATGTGCCGTATGTTGAACTATGCCAGCAGTACGGCGGCGGGAACGCTTCCTGGTCGGAGGACAATGTGATCGAACTGAATCATCCCACCGACAGCGCGTCCTATCCGCGTCCCAGCGGCACGGTGGCCCGGCTGACGAAGAACGTCCATGAGGATCAGGCGTGCTCCGCCTGTTACGCCGCGCTGGTACGCGCACTGTATACCAGCCGCTGCGGGCAGAAGGAAGAGATCTATATCGGACAGGGCTGGCAGGGAAAAACGCCGGACGGTCTCGGCATCGGCCGCTGCTGCGCCGGCGCCAGCCAGTGCGTGCGGGGCTGCCCGCCCACGGCGGAAGCCATTGTCAGCAAGCTGGAAGAAATGCAGTGGAACTGAAAAACCGGCGGCAATATGAACTGCACCCCATTTGTTAGACAAGTATGATACACTACTAACAAATGGGGTGCAGTTCACTACAGTGCCGTTTTTTTATTTCATACATCTCCTTTTCTCAATAAAACCTGAGTGCCGGGAAAGAGAGAACCATCATCAGAAAAGCCGGGCTGACTTCCTCATACAGAACCGTCCTGAAATACGGCTCCACATCATACCCGGATGACGGCATCCAATCTGTTTTGCTGATCCGTTCCGACAGCGCCTGCCGGAAAAGTGTGATAAGTGATTGTGCAGTGATCAAAACTTCACCTTCTTTGACTGAATCCGTGTCTTTTTGATATGATTATCGTGACAATGAAAGGCTTACGTTGCCGGTGTGTTTTTTGATTTTTTCGGTTATTTACAGTTCTGTAACAAAACCTGCTGTCGTTTGAAAATAGGTTGTATTTAGCCTATAATTTAGTTATAATATAAATGAAAGGAGGCGTGATGGTATGAATATTGATACAAATTCCATTGTGACCGCTACCGAAGCCAATCAGAACTTTTCCCGGGTAGCCAGGCTTGCTGAAAAGCGGGGTAAAGTTGTTGTGTTCAAAAACAATCGTCCAAAGCTGCTTGTGATTGATCTGGATACCGAGCCTCAGATCGAAATGAGTGAGGATGAAAAACTGGAGTTTGTTGCCGGCAGGATTCTGCGGGAACACCGGGCTGCATTTGAGGAGTTGGCAAAATGATCAGGTTTTCAAAAGAGAAAGTATTACTGCTGCATCAGATCATGGCTGAGGCAACCGGCGGCAGTGTCGGCGTGAGAAATGAAGGTCTGCTGGATTCAGCGCTGGAGGGAGCTTTTGCCGGATTTGGTGACCGGGAATTCTATCCAACCAAGGAAGAAAAAGGGGCAAGGCTTGGTTATACACTGATCTCAAACCATGCTTTTGTGGATGGCAACAAACGAATCGGTGTATACATCATGCTGTCCTTCCTGGAGCTGAATGGACTCCGCTTGAAATGCACTGATGCTGAATTGGTTGATATCGGCCTTTCTGTCGCTTCCGGCAGGATGAAATATGAGGAATTGCTTCAGTGGGTTTTTGATCATAAAGAATAATCTTCATAAGGACAGCGTTTCGGTCCAGTATGATGCTTATCTTTTGAAATAAACGACGATCGACAAATTGGAATTTGTGGAGGCGATGCGGATATGAAAATCAAACTGGAACCGATTAACGATACTAATCGCAAAGCAGTGCTGGCGCTCACAGTGCGCGAAGATCAACCCTTTGTCGCGCAGAACGATTATTCATTAAGCGAGGCAGATGAGGCCAATGCCAAGGCACCCGGCACGGCGAGGCCATTTGCGATCTATGCGGGTGAAAAGATTGTCGGCTTCTGTATGCTCGCCCTGGACCCCGAGGATGAGAATCCTGTTGACAGATATTGTCTCTGGCGTTTTATGATTGACAAAAACGAACAGGGCAAGGGCTACGGTCAGGCTGCACTTCATGAGGTCATCGAGTATTTCAAAGAGAACGGTGTGGACACGATCTATCTGTCGACTGCACCTGAGAATGAGGTCGGACTGCACGTGTACCACAAGGCGGGCTTCAGGGAAACGGGCGAGATAGAAGACGGAGAAGCGATTCTTGTTTTGAAACTCTAAATTCCAGTTTATCAGGATACCTTGGCACGCAAACTCGGAAGATATATTTTGAAATAAACGACGATCGACACATCGGAATTTGTGAGGAAGAAAATGAACATGAAATATGAGATCAAGCCATTAACCGAGGAAGAGGAAACCTTCATCGAAGAAAAGATCAATGTATATGGCGATTCAATGGCACCATCGGAACCTCACACAGAGGAAGAACAGCTTGTTTTCAAAGTGGAGGATGAAGATAAAAATGTCATCGGCGGGTGCGTCGTCAACATCCATGAAATGGGCAGGGCGGTGCTTGCCCAGCTGTGGGTGGACGAGCGGTACCGCCATCACGGCCTGGGTTCCATGCTGATCCGCGCGACCGAGAACGCCGCAAGGGAGAAGGGCTGCTACTACCTGTGTCTCGGCACCATGGATTTTCAGGCAAAGCCGTTCTACGAAAAGCACGGTTTCCGGGTGTTCACCGTCAACAAGGACATCCCGATGGGCCACAAAAGCTGGTCCCTGTGCAAGCGGCTCGACAAGGACGTTCCGGACTATACGCCGGGGAACAACACCGCCGCGGAGAGATATCGGGTGGAGCCCGGCTCCCGGGAAGACGCCGAGGCCATCGACAGAGGACTCGACGCGTTTTGTGTGGAGGTTGTGCCGGACAAGCATGAGTACATCACCCTCAGCAGAAAGCTTGTCGATGCCCAGGGCAGTATGATCGCCGCCATCATCGCCGGAGTCGATGAGGATGACGTTGCCGAAATCGACGGCATCTGGGTGGATGAACAGTATCGCAGGCAGGGCCTGGGCTCGTATCTGTTCCGCCGGATCGAGCGCGAGGCGAAGGAAAACGGCGCGTATGTGATCCTGTCGGACTGCTGCGACTGGACAGCCGGCTTCTTCTTCAACAACGGGTTCGCCGCAAGGGGCGAGCTTACCGACTACCCCAGGGGGCACACAGCCTACGAACTGGAAAAGCGGATCTGACGAATACAACGCTGCGTGACGAATTCCGGTTTATCAGGATACTTTGGCACACAAAATCGGAAAAAATATTTTGAGTTATATGGCCAAGGCAAAGAAAATATAAAGATGTCTGCATGGCAGGCGCTGAAAAAAGCTCACTGAGAAATATACAGAACAGGTGGCAGGGAAAAATGAAGGAGCAGCATATTTTCAGCAAAAACAGCACATATCAGCTGATTGAGGTCCTGAAAACCAACCGTAACAAAAGATACAGGCAGAACTGTTTCCTGGTGGAAGGAGTACGCAGCCTCAATGAAGCAGTCAAAAACGGATGGACAATCCGTTCCCTGGTTTATTGCCCGGAACAGCTTTCCGGCTGGGCAAAGGATATGATCCGCACCGTCCGGACAGAGGCAAATTATCTTCTGACACCGGAACTGATGAAAGATCTGTCCGGGAAAACGGACACCTCGGAGCTCATGGCTGTGATTGAAATGAGAGAGGACCGTCCTGATACAATCCGGCTGTCGGATAATCCCTTTCTGGTTCTTTTTGACCGCCCATCGAACAAAGGAAATCTCGGGACGATGATCCGCTCCTGTGACGCGCTTGGCGCGGATGCGCTGATACTGACGGGACATGGGGTAGATCTGTATGATCCGGATGTAGTGGTTTCTGCGATGGGATCTTTCTTCAACCTGCCGGTTCTGAGGATCACCGATAACAATGAACTGTATTCCTTTATTGCTGAACTGAAAGAGAAGTATCCCGGATTTATCACCATCGGCACTACAGCCCACAGGGAATCTCCCATCTGGTCGGAAACGCTTTCCGGACCGCTGATGCTGATGGTCGGCAATGAAACAATGGGACTGAACAAAGCATTCAAGGAATACTGTGATAAACTATGCACGATTCCGATGGCGGAGACATCCTATGCAAGTTCCTTTAATGTCAGTTGCGCTGCTTCCATCATGATGTACGAAATTGTCCGCCAGCGGAACAGCTGAACTGCAGGGAGTATTATGGAAAAACAATCGGGATTGTGATGTACTACTTAAATACTTACTGTAAAGTACATTTTGTCAGGATACCTGCTGGCAAGGAATTTCGGAAGATATATTTCAGGTTGACGGAGCAAGGCTACTCATGATTGTCTGCAATCCCTGTTAATCATCCATGTTCCTGTTATCATAATGATCAGCGCGATGAAAAACGGAATACCGGGGATTTCCTGAAAGATCACAAAGGATAGTATGGCCCCTATGAACGGCGCTATGGCATAATATGCGCTTGTTTTTGCTGCTCCGAGATCGCGCTGCGCATAGACATAGAAATAAATGCTCAAACCATAGGCAACAAAGCCAAGGAGCATAATTTTCAGAATATCAGGTAATGCCGGAAAACCTTCACCAATCACCAACCCGATCAAGACAGAGCCCATACCGGAGCATAGTCCCTTGATGACTACAATCTCCAGCGGGTTAGTGGAAGAAAGCTTGCGGGTACAATTGTTTTCCATTCCCCAGCAGATACAGGCCATCAGGACAAACAGGGAACCGATGGAAAAATGAAAGCAGGAAACATCCTCAACTGAAAGCATTATGCAAGCCAGCGTAATGAAACCGATCGCGACCCATAACTGCTTGCTGACCTTTTCCCTGAAGATCAGCATAGCGATCAGTGACGTGGCTGCAATCTCGAAATTATTCAGAAGCGATACATTGGCAGCGGCTGTACCGGAAAGCCCGATCATCAGGAAAATCGGTGCAGCAATATCCAGGACGATCATCATGGATTGTGGAAGTGATGTCCATACTCTCTCCGAATAATGACTGTTGTAGATACAGATAATCTTCAGTTTTCACTTGACTCAGCGAGGGGATAAATGGTAAAATATGGTATAAACACAGAGCAGCACCGACCGATCAAAACTGAACAGAAAGCGAGTGATACCCATGGGATTCGACACCAGATTCCGTGAGTTACGCGAAAACCGCGGCATCTCCCGAGCTGCGGCTGATGAGATTTTCGGCCTGATGCGCGGAACCTGCAGTAACTGGGAAAACGGATTCAGCAAGCCTGAAAAAGAACTTCTGGAGGAGATCGCCGTCTATTTCTGCGTTCCGGTCCGCACCCTGACAGAGGAGGACTGAGGCCATGAAATGCGTGACGGTACGGCTGAACCTGGTACAGAACCTGAACCGGTTCGTCAGCATAGTGGAACGTTACCCGTATAGGATCAGCCTGCGCTCCGGCAACCATGTGCGGGACGCAAGATCAATCCTGGGAATCCTCTCCCTGGATCTGACCCAGCCGCTGACACTGGAGATCGATCATGACGATTGTGAAAAGCTTCTGGATGAATTGAACCCCTTTATTGAGGCTGCCGGAGCCTGAACTTTTTCCGGGGAGTGGCTTCCCCGTCCCTGCGATGTCCGTAAATCGGACATCGCCTTTTTGTTATATGAAAACCCCACGCTAGGCGTGGGGTTTTCATATAACAAAAATCCTGCCGGAGCATTCCGGCAGGATAATTTTTTGATTTATCCGGTTATTTGATTGAGTCTGCCGCTTCCTGGCCCGCGATACGGCCGAAGACAACGAAGTCCGCGACCGCGTTGCCGCCCAGGCGGTTTCCGCCATGCACGCCGCCGGTTACTTCGCCCGCGGCGAAGAGGCCGGGGATGATCTGGCCTTCCTTGTTCAGCACATGGGTCTGGGAATCGATCTTCAGGCCGCCCATCGTATGATGGATGCCCGCCGTTACCTTAACTGCGTAGTAGGGCGCGGTATCCAGCGGCTGGGCGAAACTGGTGCGGCCGAAATCAGGATCGTTCTTGTCCGCCACATAGCCGTTCCATTTCTCCATGGTAGCGGCGAAAGCGTCCGCGGGGATGCCCAGCTCGTTCGCCAGGGCTTCATAGGTGTCGCCCTGGAACATCAGGCCGCGGGTGATATAGCCCTGGATGACGGAAGAGGCGTCTACCATCTTCTGGTCCACAACCAGCCAGCTGAAGGAATCCGGCTGGGCGATCTCGGCGGCGGAAACCACGTCGCGGGTACCGACTTCATCGATGAAGCGTTCGCCGTTGGCGTTGACCAGGATCGCGCCGTCGCCGCGGAGGCCTTCTGTGATCAGGGAAGCTGTGTCCGCCTGAACGGTCGGATGAATCTGGATCTGCTCCATGTCAACCGTGTCCGCGCCGATTTCCACGGCCATCAGGATGCCCTGACCCCGGATGCCCGCTGCGTTGGTCGTCATAAATCCAGCCAGGTCGGGTTTGTACTGCACAACCATGTCCAGGTTGGCGCCGAAGCCGCCGGTTGCGAGAATAACAGCCTTTGCTTTCACGGTGACCGTGTAGCCGTCCTGTGTGGCGGCTTCCAGACCGCAGACCGCGCCGCTTTCGTCGACCAGCAGTTTGGTGGCGGTCAGGTTGGTCATCAGCGCCAGGTTATCACGGGCTGCGACAGCCTTCTCCAGCAGCGGTACGGTATAGGCACCGACGGATACGACTTTGCCTTCGTCGTTCACCGGGCGGTGAATCCGCTTCACGGAGGCGCCGCCGAAGGCAGCCACGTTGTTCAGGTGGATGCCGATGGAATCGAGATATTCAATCGCTGCGGCGCTGTTGTTGACCAGGGTGTTGACCAGTTCCGGATCGTTCAGGCCTTTGCCGCCGATCAGGGTGTCCAGGGCAAACAACTCTGTGGAATCGAAATATCCTTTCGGATCAGCCTGCCAGGCTTCCCACTGTTCCTTGACAGTAGCAGCCAGGGCAGTGATGGCTTCGTTGTCTGAGTATGCTTCGGCAGCCTTCAGCGTTTTCTCAACACCGGCGGATTCGCCGAATTCGTTTGCGTCCTGGTAAACCGTCTTGGCGGCGTTCATGCCGCCGGTGGACTTGACGGAGTTGCCGCCTACCGCCGGCTGGCTTTCGATGAGCAACACGGATTTGCCAGCGTCGGAAGCGGTCAGGGCAGCGGTCATACCGGCGCCGCCTGCGCCTACGACCACGATGTCCGTTTCAACCGTAACGTCTCCTGCGGCTTCATCTTTTTCCATTTCCCGCATGTAGTCGTCAGGATTGACGCCCGCGTTCTGAAGCGCCTGGCGCATGGCTTCGATGACGGCGGCACGGGTAATCCCGGCAAAAGTAGCGCCGGAGTAGGTGTCCACGATGCCGTTGTACTCTACAAAGGCCAGGGGCCATTCATCAATGATCTTCTGGCCGATGCCTTCGGTTTCTCCGGGACCCTCAATGATGACATCCTTGATGCTTTCGCCGTCCAGGATAACCGTGACGGTGATGTCTCCGCCGAAGCCCTTGATGGTGGCGGTTCCGTTGGTAAGGTTGGTGTCAACGGTCGTTTCAGCGAAGGCTGAGATACAGCCAAGCATCATGGCCAGTGCAACGATTACAGCAAACAATTTTTTCAAAAGAACTCCTCCTTTTTTATGGTTTTACCGCTGATTAAATTATAACTTACTGCTATGTGCCGGTCAAGGTAGATTCCTCATAGATGTGTATTTCGAGATAGTGTGATATGCCTTTGGACAAGATTTCATCAGAGGTGTTTTTCTTTTTTTTGGGGGGATTTATGATAATATATTTCCGGTATTCTTTTCAAATTGAAAGGTGCAGGTGAATATGACGATTAAGGAACTGCGCGCGGCTTATATACGCCGCCGTCCACAGAAGAGCTGTTCAAGACGATGATGGAGAAAAACAGGGAAGAATAATTGTGAAATAACAGGGAGAATGAAAATGAAAGAGTATAAAATGGTTTATCTGAACAAAGGATTCAGTTCCTCCCGGGAAAAGGATCTGGTCAAGGCTGAAGAAAAGATCAATGAAATGACAGATCAGGGTTGGGAACTGCAGCAGGTTGTTTCGCCTGATGACGGTGTCGGTGCCCTGATCGGCGTGTTTTACAAAGAGCGTAAGCTGTAAGGGACCCAGGCTGTACTTCAGGCAAGATTGCAATTCAAGGTTGCAATTTCGGGACCCCGGATTTGCAATCTTGCTTTTTGATCGGTTGATGAATTGGAGGATATATGGAATACAGTTACCACAGCCTCCAAATAAAGAAAAAGAGCCTGCAGGATATACACCCTGCAGGCTGCCTGCGTCCCTTTTTTCTATTCAGTTCCCTTTATTGTCATCCCAGTGATCTTCATACCCCATCGCTCTTTCACTGTCCCCAGCCCCGCGGTAATCTGGTCCACAATCGCCCCGATGAGCCCCGGAAAGGTCAGTATCCGGCGGAGCGGATCCTGTCCAGGACTCCGCCCAGGGGTAAATAACTGAAAAAAAGCTGCTCCCACCATCCGGAAGAAGCCTTGTTCTCCTTCCGGATTTCATATGCCGGAGGCTTTGTTCGCCTTGTCACACCTTGCTTCCGGACGTATAATAAGGGGGCAGGAGAAATGGCTGCAGACACCGATAACCCGATGTTCACACAGGAGCAGGTAACGCTCATCGCCAGAGAAGCGGCTAAAGCAGCAACAGATAATCTTCTCCAGCAACTGAACCTTGATAACCGGATAGAGCAAGCATCCTTAAAAGCACCCGAAAACGGAAAGGAGTTTTCGAGCGTGCCGCCAAAGAGAATACAGGTCAAAGTCAACCTGAACGGTCAGAACAGATGGGTGCACGGATATACCCAGCTGGAGGTTTGCGAAGACTACGTAAACCTGCTGGAACGTGAAGGCCTGATCCAGTGGACAGGCCGGGAAAAGCCCATTCCGGTCCTTGAAGTATACCTGAAGAAATTCGTGGAGACCTTCAAGGACGGACAGGCCGCGCTGACCAAGGAAAACCGGACCCGTATCATCAACAAGCACATTATTCCGAAAATGGGGAAAACTCCGCGCATGACTTCCGCGATACATGCGCCACAGAATGGCGTGAAAACGGCATGCCGCTGGATATGATTGCCAGGCTCCTGGCCCATGCCAAAACAGAGACAACGGAAAGCCGGTATGTAAAGTACCGGGAGTAAGGGCTGAATAACGCGCGACTGTTGATGTAAAAAAATTTATTTTTACAATGAAATTTTTTCTTTGGAAAGGAAGCATCTCAAATGTTGCTTCCTATTTATTAGTCGTAAATGGTAACGGATATGACCACGAAAATGCCAGAACAGGCAGTAGTTGCAAGGCTGAAACCATTATAAATCAACGCCTTAAAGCACTTTGTGGAGCTCCAAAAAAGGCAAACGAACATGCTGAGTTCAGAAAAAAGGCCAAAACGGGCAAAAAGAAAAAACCCCCGGGCCCATTGAAACAACGTGCTCGAGAGCGGTGGAGCTGATAGCCGGATTCGAACCGGCGACCTCATCCTTACCAAGGATGCGCTC
>CAMKEI010000034.1 GCA_946411525.1 uncultured Clostridia bacterium
CCTATGTCCCTTTTGCCAAGATGGTTCAGTTCAGTTTTCACAATATGAGCTATACAAAGGACAAAGGATTCGTAGGGCTTGATAACTACCTGAAAATCTTTACCAAGTCCGAATATGTCGGAGCGATGCTGCTGAGCCTTTACTACATGGCCGGCGCAGTGGTGCAGCTGGCTTTGGCGCTGCTTTTTGCCTCCATCCTGAGTCTGGAGAAGATCCGCGGATCCGGGGTATACAAGGCGATCCTTTTCTTTCCGTTTCTGGTAAACGGGATCGCCATCGGGTATATCTTCAAATACTTTTATACGCGGGGCTTCGTGCTGGACAGCGTGCTTCAGGCCATCGGCATCCCGCTGGAATCCCTGCCGTACTGGCTGCGGGATCAGAGCGTGAACAACTGGTCCCTGGTGTTCACCTCCGTTTGGAAGTACTGCGGCCAGAACATGGTGCTGTTCATCGGCGCGATCGCGTCCATCGACCCGACACTGTATGAAGCTGCGACAATCGACGGCGCCAACCGATGGCAGCAGTTCAAGGCGATTATCCTGCCGGGAATCAAGACGGTGTTTATGCTGAACCTGATCCTTTCCATCACCGGTTCCCTGTCCGCCTTTGAACCGGCTTACGTGGTCGGCAGCATGGGTGCCAACGGCACGGCCACGTTTTTTATCAAGATCCACCAGATGGCGCATGTTTCCCAGAAGGTTGGCCAGGCCTGCGCCATGGCCATGGTCCTGATGGCGCTGATTCTGCTGTTTACGGTCGCCCAGCGACTGTTCTTCCGGTATGTGATGAAGGATTCTGAAAACACGTTCAACGCGAAGGCAAACAAAGCCAAGGCGCTGTGGTAAGAGGGGAGGGAACGGAACATGTCGAATGTGACGACAGCCGTGAGGGACATCAACCGGAACGCAAAGATGAAAAGGGCACTGATCAAGGGCCTGGAATACTTCGCACTGCTGCTGGCCTGCTTTATTGCGCTGCTTCCCATCTGGTCTTCCTTTACGACTTCTTTCAAGAGTGCCGAAGAGTACGCCATGACCAATGCGATGACCCTGCCGAAGAACTGGCTGAACTTCAGTAACTACGCGCAGGTCTGGACGGAAGGGGAAATGCTGCGCGCTTTCCTGACATCCGCCTCCGTTGTGGTGGTTGTGGTGACGGTCTCGGTGATGATGGGCTCGATGCTGGCTTATGTGCTGAACCGGTTCCGTTTCCCGGGAAACGGGCTGATCCGGAATCTGTTTATGATTGCCACGCTGATCCCCGGCATTGCGATGCAGGTGACAACCTACCAGATTATGAAGAACCTGGGTCTGCTGAACTCCATCGCGGGATATATGATCCTGATGAGCGGCACGGATGTGATTTCCATCTATATCTTCCTGCAGTATTTTGAAAACCTGGACGGCGCACTGGACGAATCGGCGGTCCTGGAAGGCTGCACGTATTTCGGGGTCTTTTTCCGGATCCTGCTGCCGCTGACCAAGCCGGCGATCATTACGGTGGCGGTTCTGAAGGGCGTGGGCGTCTATAACGAGTATTACAGTGCCAACCTGTATCTCCAGTCGAATTCCTGGCGGACGATTTCCACCGCGCTGTATTCTTTTTCCGGACCGTTCAAAAGCTCCTATAACATTATCTGCGCCGGCGTGCTGCTGACGCTGATCCCCAGCCTGGTGGTGTTCCTGCTGTTTCAGAAGCAGGTTTACGCGGGACTGGCCAGCGGATCGGTCAAGGGCTGAAAAACAGATTGACATTACATGGGAGTATAGTACAATACAGACAGGTTAACAGACAGGTTAACAAAAGGAGTGCGTTATGCTGAACAACGAGATCCGGGCACAGCTGGAGCAGAAGATCCTGCCTTTCTGGATGAATCTGAAAGACGCGGAATACGGCGGGTTCTACGGTTTCATGGACAATCACCTGATCCTGAACCGTACGGCGGACAAGGGATGCATCCTGAACAGCCGGATTCTGTGGGCCTTTTCGGAAGCTGCGCGCCTGCTGGACGAAAAAAAATACGCTCCGTTCGCGAAGCAGGCTTACCGTTTCCTGGAACGGTTTACAGATCCGAATAACGGCGGTGTGTACTGGTCCGTAACATACGACGGGAAACCTGCGGACACCACCAAGCATACCTACTGCCAGGCGTTTGCCATCTACGGGCTGGCGGCTTATTACCGGCTGACCGGCGAGCAGGAAGCGCTGGACCGGGCGATGGACCTGTTCAGAATCATTGAGCACCGGTGCAGGGATGAAGGCGGCTACCTGGAAGCGCTGAAAGCGGATTTCCTGCCGGAAAGCAATGAAAAGCTGAGCGAGAACGGCGTGATGGCTTCCCGGACGATGAACACGCTGCTGCATGTGGTGGAAGCGTATGCGGAGCTGTACCGGGTTCATCGGGACGGGCAGGTGATGGTGGCAACTGTGGAAGGACTGAACCAGTTCCTTGCGCAGATCTACAATCCGGAAAAGCGCCGGATGGAAGTGTTTTTTGACAATGACTTCCGGCCGCTGCTGGACATGCAGAGCTACGGACACGATATCGAGGGCAGCTGGCTGATCTGGGACGCCGTGGAAACGTTCATCCAGCCGGACGGCCGGGAACCCTGGCGGAAGATGTGCCTGGATCTGCTGGAAAGCGCGACGGAACGGGCTTTCACCGATCACGGCCTGCACTATGAGATTGTGGACGGTGAGGTCAACACCACCAGGGCATGGTGGCCGCAGGCGGAAGCGATGCTCGGGTTCGAATTCGGCTGGCGCATGACAAAGGATCCGGCCTGGCCGGAGAGGATGCGGACGCAATGGGCCTATATCTGCGGGCATACCGTGGATCCCCGGGAAGGGAGCGAGTGGTTCAACGAACTGCGGGAAGACGGAACGCTGATTGATGAAAAACCGATGGTGGAGGAATGGAAATGCCCCTACCATAACGGCCGGATGTGCCTGCGGCTGATGAACTCGGCGCTGCCGGAAACCATCTGAGAAGACATACCGGAGGACGGACCCGAAAAAAACGGCATGAAAAACGCTGGCGGAAGGGGAACTGGATTTCTTTGAAATTTACGAATGGTTACTGGATGACAAAACCTGAATTCCGGATGGATTTTGCTGTACAATGCGTCCGCGCGGAAGAAGAACACGGAAAGCTGAAACTGATAGCGGCATGCAAGCCGGTCCGCGGCCGCGGCGATGTTCTGAATATCGCGACACTGCAGGTAACACTTTCCGCGCCGAGAAAGAACATTATCCGTGTACAGATTACCCATTTTGCCGGCGCCGCCGATCACGGGCCGCATTTTGAAACATACGGGGAAACATTCGAACCGAAAATCTCTGTTGAAAAAGAATCAGCGTCCATCTGCAGCGGGGATCTGCAGGCACGGGCCTGTATCCGGGAAGGGAAATGGCAGATTGACTTCCTGAACGGGCAGGGAGAAATCCTTACGTCTACAGGATACCATGGCATGTGCCGCGCTTTAAAGGAAGAGGAAGGCCCCTGCTCCATTCAGCCCCACGGAACCAGCTATATGATTGATTCCCTTGATCTGGCGGTCGGGGAAAAAGTATACGGCCTGGGGGAACGCTTTACCGCTTATGTAAAAAACGGACAACGAGCAGACATGTGGAACGCTGACGGCGGAACCGCCAGTGAACTGGCATATAAAAACGTTCCTTTTTATATGACAAATCGGGGATACGGCGTGTTTGTGGAAGACCCGTCTGAGGTTTCGTTTGAGGTTGCCAGTGAAAAGGTCGAACGGGTCCAGTTTTCCGTTCCGGGGGAAACCCTCGTTTATGATATTATTTACGGAGGAACCCCGAAGAAAACTGTCAGTCTGTATACTGCCCTGACCGGGAGACCCGCATTGCTTCCGCGCTGGAGTTTCGGCCTGTGGCTTTCCACATCGTTCACAACCAGTTATGACGAGGCTACGGTAACGTCTTTCATCGATGGAATGGCGGAACGGGATATCCCGCTGAGCGTGTTCCATTTTGACTGTTACTGGATGAAAGCGTTCAACTGGTGTGATTTTACCTGGGATCCGGACGTTTTTCCCGATCCGGAGGGCATGCTGAAGCGGTACCATGAGAAAGGACTCAAACTCTGCTGCTGGATTAATCCGTATATTGCCCAGGCGTCTCCGCTGTTTGAGGAAGGGAAAGCCAACAGATACCTGCTGCAGACAAAAGACGGATCCGTCTGGCAGACAGATCAGTGGGTTGCGGGTATGGGCATTCTGGACGTAACCAATCCAGCTGCGCGGGACTGGTACTGCGGAAAACTCAAAATCCTGCTGGACCAGGGGATTGACTGCCTGAAAACAGATTTCGGTGAGCGTATTCCTGTCCGTGATATTGTGTATTACGACGGATCGGATCCGATGAAGATGCATAACTATTACACATTCCTTTACAACCGGATGGTTTTTGAACTGCTGGAGCGGGAAAAGGGAACAGGAAATGCAATCCTGTTCGCACGCAGCGCCACCGCAGGCGGGCAGCAGTTTCCGGTTCACTGGGGCGGAGACAACAGCGCTTCCTACGTTTCCATGGAAGAAACGCTGCGCGCCGGCCTCAGTATGAGCCACAGCGGATTCGGTTACTGGAGCCACGACATATCCGGCTTTGAACAGACGGCCCCCGCCGATGTATACAAACGCTGGGCGGCTTTCGGCCTTCTGTCCAGCCATAGCCGCCTGCACGGTTCAACAAGCTACAGAGTACCGTGGCTGTTCGATGATGAAAGCGTTGAAGTCGTCCGGTTCTTCACGAAACTGAAGTGCCGCCTGATGCCGTATCTTTACCAGATGGCAGCAGAGGCCCATGAAAACGGAATACCGATGATGCGGCCCATGATGATGGAATTCCCGGGAGATCCTGCCTGTGAATACCTGGACAGGCAGTATATGCTGGGCGACCGTTTGCTGGTGGCACCCGTCTTCCGGAAGAACGGCCAGGTTAACTTCTACCTGCCGGAAGGAGACTGGTACAATTTCTTTACCGGGGAATGCGTAAAGGGAGGCTCATGGCGCACTGAAACACACGGCTTTATGTCCCTTCCACTGTATGTCCGGGGCGGAACAGTTCTGCCGCTGGGTGCCTGTGACTGCCGGACGGATTATGATTATCAGCAGGATGCTGAGTTCAGGGTATACGGCCTGAAAAACGGCGATTCCTACACGCTCAGCATTCCCGCTGCCGAAGAAGGCCGGTTTGTCCAGTATACTTTTGTTAACAGGGATGGTAAAACGCAGGTCACGACGGAAGCAAAACAGCCCTTTCACATGATCTGACTTCCGGATTGGAGAAACTGCTGAAAAGGAGAATCAGGATGACGGTGAAAAAGCCAACCATGAGGGAAATTGCCCGCGAGGTCGGGACCAGTGCGGTGACGGTTTCCAAGGCGATGGCCGGGAAAACGGGCATGAGCGACGAGCTGCGGATGAAGATCCTGAAGAAGGCCTCAGAGATGGGATATGAGTATCCCCACAGCAGCCGGCTTCTGCCTAAGGAACACATGGAGATCGGAATCCTGATTCCGGACAAGTATTTTGAGGCGGATTCGTTTTATGCGGAAATCTATAAGCGGCTGGTGAAAAAACTGGCGGATTTCGGGCATTTCGGGCTGCTGGAAATCCTCGATCCGGAAAATGAACAGGAACTGCTCCTGCCCAGCCTGCTGACCACCAAGCATGTGGACGGGCTGGTGATGCTGGGTGAACCCTCCAAGGCTTATTACCGGAAGATCGCCCAGGCCGGAACGCCTACCGTATTCCTGGACTTTTATGACGAGCAGGCCAACGCCGACGCAGTGGCTGGAGATAACAGCTACGGCACCTACCGCCTGACCAGCCACCTGATCCGGCGCGGCCACCGGGAGATCGGTTTTGTGGGAAACATCAAGGCGACGAGCAGCATTATGGACAGGTTCCTCGGCTATTTCCGGGCGATGCTGGTCAATGATCTGCAGGTGCGGGAAGCCTGGATCCTGCCGGACCGGGGACTGACCGGCGGAATTGTTAAACCGAAGCTGCCGGAAGAGCTTCCGACGGCCTTTGTCTGCAACTGCGATATGACGGCCCGGATGATGATCGACCTGCTGAAAGAAAACGGGTACCGTGTTCCGGAGGATATCTCCGTCACCGGATTCGACGATTACCCGGCGGGGAACGACGGAGATGTTCCGCTGAGCACATTCCGGATCGATACGGACGGCATGATCGAGCTGGCGGTGAAGACGCTGCTGGAGCGCTGTACCGGGAGCAGTAAACCGTTTGGCAGGATGGTGGTCGGCGGACAGCCGGTGTATCGGAGCTCTGAATCAGAGATTCAGAACAATTCATAATTCATAATTCACAATTCATAATTAACAGATGCCTGGCGGGTTTCAGAAAGATAATCAGGTGCCGGAAGGGGAAAGAGAAAATGAGCAAAGTACAGATGATCAACGTAAACGCGCTGCCGAATATTCCGTGGCAGGAGAAACCGAAGGACTTGGTTGCTGAATCGCCGGTATGGCGGTACAGCGGGAACCCGGTCATGGGACGGAATCCCACGCCGGAGATCGCCCGTATCTTCAACAGCGCGGTGGTGCCGTGGGAGGACGGGTTTATCGCTGTGCTCCGCGGGGAACAGGTGAACGGCGTGCCCTATGTATACCTGGGCCATTCGAATGACGGCATCCACTGGGAGGTGGAACGGCAGAAGGTGCCCTTTACCGACGAGACGGGGAGCCCGAAGATGCCGCATTACGCCTATGATCCCCGTCTGGTGAAGGTGGAGGATACTTATTACATCATCTGGTGCGGCGACTTCTACGGCGCGTCCATCGGCATGGCAAAGACGAAGGATTTCAAAATCTTCACCCGGATTGAGAATCCCTTTATCCCCTTCAACCGGAATGCGGTGCTGTTTCCCCGGAAAATCGGCGGAACCTACCGCCTGCTCTCCCGGCCGTCCGACAGCGGACACACGCCCTTTGGCGATATCTTCATCAGTGAGAGCCCGGACATGACCTTCTGGGGCAAACACCGCCATGTGATGGGCAGCGGCGGGGAATGGTGGCAGAGCGTGAAGATCGGCGCCGGCGCCGCGCCTATCGAGACCAGCGAGGGCTGGCTGATGTTCTATCACGGCGTAGCCACCACCTGCAACGGATTCGTCTATTCCATGGGCGGCGCAATCCTTGACATCAACGAGCCCAGCAAAGTGCTGTACCGCTGCGCGAACCATCTGCTGACGCCGGAGGAGCCTTATGAGGTAACTGGTTTCGTGCCGAACGTGATCTTCCCCTGTGCGACGCTGCAGGATGCGGACACGGGACGGATCGCGATCTATTACGGCGCCGCGGATACGCACGTCGGACTGGCCTTCACGACAGTTGATGAAGTGGTCAGCTATATTAAGGAGCACAGTGTGCTGCATTACGCGGATGATGAAGGGGTGCATAATTACTGATGCGCAGCAGGAGTTTTGAAAGCCTGACGGAACAGTATGAGCGGCTGCTGGTCAGGCCGAACCCGGCAGACGAACATTTTTACAACGGACTGTTTATCCGGTACCGGAACCCGGTACTGACCCGGGAGCATACACCGCCCTTCTGGATGTACGACGCGAACCCGGAAACCAATCCTTTCATGATGCAGCGGCTGGGCGTCAACGCAGTGCTGAACAGCGGCGCCATCAAACTGAACGGGAAATACTGCCTGGTGGTCCGGGCGGAAGGCATGGACCGGAAAAGTTTCTTTGCCGTGGCGGAGAGCGACCGGCCGACGGAGGGGTTCCGCTTTCGGGATTATCCGGTGATCCTGCCGGATACAGAGAAGCAGGAAACCAACGTATACGACATGCGTCTGACCGCCCATGAGGACGGATGGATCTACGGCGTATTCTGCTCTGAGAGCAAGGATCCTGCCAACGCAGATCTTTCCGCGGCGGTCGCGGCGGCGGGCATCGTGCGAACAAAGGATCTGGAAAACTGGGAACGACTGCCGAACCTGGTTACGCTGAACTCTCCCCAACAGCGGAATGTTGTACTGCATCCGGAATTTGTGGACGGGAAGTATGCTTTCTACACCCGCCCGATGGACGACTTCATCGAAACGGGATCCGGCGGCGGCATCGGCTTTGGCCTGTGCGAAGACATTACTCATGCTGTGGTCGGGGAGGAAAAGATTATCTCCCGGCGGAAATACCATACCCTGACCGAAGCCAAGAACGGTGCCGGGGCGGTGCCGATCAAAACGGATAAGGGCTGGATCCATATTGCCCACGGCGTGCGGAATACGGCGGCGGGCTTGCGCTATGTGCTTTACGCCTTTGCCACGGACCTGAAGGATCCGTCAAAGATCATTGCAGAACCTTCCGGTATGCTGCTGGGTCCGCTGGGGCGGGAACGCATCGGGGACGTCAGCAATGTGGTGTTTACCAACGGCGCCATCGCGGATAACGACGGAAAAGTCTACATCTACTATGCTTCTTCCGATACCCGGATGCATGTGGCGGAGACGGACATTGAGCGGCTGAAGGACTATGTGTTCCATACGCCCGAAGACCCGCTCCGTAGCCCGGACTGTGTGCGGCAGCGGGCGGAACTGATCCGGAAGAACCTGGAATACATGAGTGAAAGAAGGTAAACCATGCTGAAACCGGCGGCGCTGTTTACGGACGGGGCGGTACTGTGCAGGAACAAGGAGATCCGCGTTTTCGGGGAAACGGATCAACAGATTGTTGCGGTTATCCTATCGGACAAAAACGGCGCGACTCTGGCGGAAACAATAAGTGAGAGCAGGGACGGCCGTTTCCTGGCGTCCCTGGCGCCGCAGCAGGCGCAGGCCGGCTGCAGACTGAGCATCCGGGCCGGAAATGAGCAGGCTGAGGCGGCGAATGTCGCGATCGGCGAGGTATTCCTGGCCGGCGGCCAGAGCAATATGGAACTGGAGCTGCGGAATGCGGACGAAGGGCCGGAAATTCTGAAGACGTATAACGATCCGCTGCTGCGGTTCTACAATGTGCCGAAAATCGCCATCGCAGGTCCGGAACAGCGAAAGGCCAACGACGAAACCCGCTGGCATTCCATCCGCCCGGGTGAGGGCGGGGAAAACAGCGCGGTGGCGTATTTCTTTGCCGCGAAACTTCGGGAACGGATGCCGGAGATTCCCGTGGGGATCATCGGATGCTACTGGGGCGGAACGTCGGTCACCTGCTGGATGGAGGAGGAAACGCTCCGGACAGAGGCGGAGGGCGTCCGTTACCTGGATGAATATGCCGCGCTGAGCGCGGGAAAGACCATGGAATCCTGGCTGGCGGAAGACAAGGTTTTCTGGGACGTACTAAATCAGTGGAATAAGGCAGTGGCGGATTACCAGCAAGCCCATCCGAACGCGCCCTGGAAAGAGGTGGAGGGCGTCTGCGGTCCTGCGCCGTGGAATCCGCCACCCGGACCGGGATCGCCGTTCCGGCCCGCGGGGCTGGCGGTAACGATGGTCCAGGAAATTATGCCGGCGACCCTGTCAGGAATTCTGTATTACCAGGGAGAGCAGGATGCAGAGGCGACGGAGCAGTATGACGTGCTGATGAAGCTCCTGATCCGGAGCTGGCGGGAACTGTTCAGGGATTCAGAACTGCCCTTCCTGTTCGTACAACTGCCGATGTGGCTGAACTGGGATGCGGAGGATTGCAGAAGCTGGGCAAAGCTTCGCCTTGCCCAGGCCAGGGCAAGGGATACAACGCCCAACACCGGCATGATCTGCCTGCTGGATCAGGGTGAGTACGGCAACATCCATCCCACGGCGAAGCGGCCGGTCGGCGAGCGGCTGGCAGAACTGGCCGGCGCCATGATGTACGGCGGGGGCGAAGTTTCTCCGCGGGCGCTGGGAAAACAGGCGGAAGGAAACACGCTGACCGTACTGGTTTCCGGCCCGGTTTATACCCGGGACGGAAAACCGGCAAATCTGCTGGAAATTGCCGGAGAAGACAGGGCGTATGTTCCGGCGAGGGCGGAGATCCGGAAAGACAGGCTGGTGCTTCAGGCGGACGGTGTAGACCGGCCGGTATACGCGCGTTATGCCTGGACGGATTATTCAGACCGGGTCAACCTGACCGGAATCAATCAGCTGCCGCTCGAGCCTTTTGACCTGTAAGGGATGCCAGAGACAGGACATACGAACAAAAAACATGGGAAAAATGTTGACAATCGCGAGGGAAGAGCGTAAACTCCCGTTAAAGGCCTTGAAGGAGAGTGTGTCAGGTATCGGCTTTCAGAGACGCGGCGGATGGTGCGAGCCGCGGGAAGAGCCTGAACGCTGTCGCTCCCGAGCCGGAAGGAAGAAAGCGGAACCGTGAGTAGAGCCTTCCCGAACCAGCCGCGTAAGGGCAAAGGACCTGATAGGGTCCATGAGCGGCGGAGCAATCCGCAATTTGAGTGGTACCGCGGGTGTGATTCATACTCGTCTCAAAGTGATTTGAGACGAGTATTTTCATTGAGAAGACATTTCGCACCTGAGGGTGCGACCAGGGCTTTCCGATCGCCCTGGACCTTCGGAGGAGGTAAAATACATCATGGCACAGATGACGGGACTGAATTACAAGATCCAGGAGATGGCTCACCGGATCAGGGAACTGCGGGAGATTGAAAATTTCACCATCGCTGAGATGGCGAACAAGACGGGTGTTACCGAACAGGAGTATATCGACTGTGAGATGGGCCGGTCGGACCTGAACTTCGCGTTCCTGTACCGCTGTGCTCTGGCTTTCGGCGTCGACGTCGGGGACATTATTGAAGGTTCCAGCCCGAACCTGAACTCCTTTACCGTGACCCGGCGGGGCGAAGGCCAGCGGATTGAGGAAGCCCACGACATGATCTATTACAACATGGCGGCTTCCTTCCGGAACCGGATCGCGGAACCCTTGTATGTCCAGGCGGCCTACAGCGCAGAGGCTGAGAAGGAAGACATCAAGCTGACCACCCATGAAGGACAGGAATGTGATATCGTTATCGAGGGTCATCTGAAGGTTCAGGTGGGCGAACACATCAGCGTGCTGAATCCAGGCGATTCCATCTATTATGATTCCGGCACACCCCACGGCATGATCGCTGTGGGCGGAAAGGACTGCCTGTTTTACGCGATCGTCCTGAATCCCACCGGTGCGCCGATTCCGGAACTGACACCTGAAAAGGCCATGCCCGGCACTGCCCTGCAGGAGTTCCCGGCGGAGAACGGCCGCACACGGGTCTGGCACCGTTACGCGGACGTGGAAAAGGACGAGAACGGCACGCCTGTGAAGATTGAGTTCAAGAATACGGAGAAGTTCAATTTTGCCTTTGACGTAATCGACGCCATCGCCGAGGAAGTTCCGAACAAGCTGGCGATGCTCCATCTGGATCATGAGAAGAACGAACACCGCTTTACATTCAACGACCTGAAGCGGGCATCCAACCGCTGTGCCAACTATTTCAAGTCCCTGGGCATCAAAAAGGGCGACCGGGTCATGCTGGTCCTCAAGCGCCATTATCAGTTCTGGTTCTCGATTCTGGCCCTGGAAAAGATCGGCGCCATCGCGATTCCGGCCGTAGCCCAGCTGCAGGAGCATGATTTTGAATACCGCTTCAACGCTGCCGGCGTGAAGGCGATCATCTGCACCGCCGACGGGGATACCGCCCGCCAGGCGGAACTGGCAGCAAAGGACGCGCCGAGCCTGGAGCTGAAGCTGATCGTGAACGGAACACGGGAAGGCTGGCACAGCTTTGACGAGGAATACCAGATGTATTCCACCCATTTCCACCGCACGGACGATACGCCATGCGGCGACGACCTGATGCTGATGTATTTTACCTCCGGCACCACGGGATATCCGAAGATCGCGGCCCACAGCTACAAGCATCCGCTGGGCCATCTGCATACCGCCAAGTACTGGCACTGCGTGAATCCGAACGGCCTGCACCTGACGATCTCGGATACCGGCTGGGCGAAGGCCGGCTGGGGCAAGATCTACGGCCAGTGGCTGTGTGAGGCGGCCATTTTCGTCTATGACTTTGACCGCTTCGACGCCGCGGATATCCTGCCGCTGTTCGCAAAGTACAATATCACGACATTCTGCGCGCCGCCTACCATGTGGCGGATGCTGATCAAGCAGGATCTGAGCAGGTACGATCTCTCCTCTGTGACCCATGCCTCCAGCGCCGGCGAAGCGCTGAACCCGGAGGTTTACCGCCAGATTGAGCTGCAGACCGGCCTGCAGGTGATGGAAGGCTTCGGTCAGACCGAAAGCACCATGATTATCGGAAATCTGGCCGGAGCGGATCACAAGCTCGGTTCCATGGGCAAGGTGGCCCCGATCTACAACGTAGCCCTGCTGGATCCGGAAGGCAATCCCGTGGCAGCCGGTACGCCCGGCGAGATCTGCGTGGACATCTCCAAAGGCATCCCGATCGGCCTGTTCCAGAAGTATTACCGGGACGAGGAAAAGACGAAGGAAGTCATGCACGACGGCTGGTACCATACCGGCGACCTGGCGTGGTGCGATGAGGACGGCTTCTACTGGTACGTGGGCCGCGCGGACGACGTAATCAAGTCCAGCGGTTACCGGATCGGGCCGTTTGAAATCGAGAGCGTGATCATGGAGCTGCCCTATGTGCTGGAATGCGGCGTCAGCGCTGCGCCGGACGAAGTCCGCGGCCAGGTGGTCAAAGCCAGCGTCGTGCTGACCAAGGGCACCGAAGGCACCGAGGAACTGAAAAAAGAGATCCAGAATTATGTCAAGCAGCATACTGCTCCGTATAAGTATCCCCGGATCGTCGTTTTCCGGGACGAGCTGCCCAAGACCGTATCCGGCAAGATCCAGAGGGCGCTGCTGTGATCGATTCTACGCTCTGCTATCTGTATCGCGGCAATGAGGTGCTTATGATGCACCGCACGCGGAAGAAGAACGACATGAACCATGACAAGTGGATTGCCGTGGGCGGCCGCTTTGAGAAAGGGGAAAGCCCGGAACAGTGTGCCATGCGTGAGGTGAGGGAAGAGACCGGGCTGATCATGACCGATCCGGCGTACCGGGGTATTGTTACCTTCATCAATGACCGGTATGAAACGGAGAGGATGCATCTGTTCACGTGTGAACGCTGGACCGGTGAAATAACCGACTGCGACGAGGGTGAGCTGGTCTGGCTTCCGAAGGCGGAGATGAACAGCCTGCCCATGTGGGAAGGTGACCGCATCTTCCACCGTCTGCTGGATGAAGGCATCCCGTTTTTCAACCTGGAACTCGTTTACAGCGGAGAGAAACTGCTGACTGCCAGCCTTGAAGGAAAGCCGCTGGCAATTTGATCCTGATGTTTTCTTCAGCATGCCGTCAACAGAGCAGCGCTTTGTTGACATTTTTTTATGCTCCGCGAACCGGAACAGCTTTTTATCCGTCTAATAAATGATCAATCACGACACAGGGAGGACCTGAGAGATGACAGGCGAAGCTTTTGCGAAAACCGTAACGGAGACGGTACAGACGCTGTACAGGGTTTCGTGCAGTCAACTGTCCGTCGAGGCGGATCGTGAAGACGCTGTTCAGGAGACCCTGCGGCGGGCGTGGGAAAAGCGTGCTTCCCTGAAAAACGATCAGCATCTTCGCACCTGGATAATCCGGATCCTGCTTAATGTCTGCCATGATATCCAGCGGGAAAAGAAGCGGATGATCCCGACGGCTGATATTCCGGAATTACCCGTTTCGCCCGGAACCGAACCGATTGATCTGAAAGGCTGCCTGCTTCAGCTGAAAGAACGGGAACGGATTCCGATCCTGCTCTATTATATCGAGGGTTATGATGTAAGACAGATCGCGGCGATTCTGCGAATTCCGCAGGGGACCGTGAAGTCCAGACTGAGCAGGGGGCGTGAACAGCTCGGAAATATCTGCAGGGAGGAAGTGTTTGAAAAATGAAGAAGGCAGAAGATTTCCGCAACGCATTCGGCCCGGCGGACAGCGGATTTGAATCTGCTGTGCGCAATACGCTTCAGGCATTGACGGAACAGGAAAAACGACAGGGGGCAGTCAGGCGGCCGCGCATCCTGATCCCGGCGATTGCCGCGATTCTGATCATGGCCATCAGCATCGGTATGGCAGCAGGCGGACACTGGGGCGTCCTGGACTGGCTGCGGGAAAACCGGTCCGATCATACAGAAACCACACCGTTACCGGCTGCAGACGAAACTTCCGGACCTTTCATGGGCCCGGTGGACTCAGAATATATGACGATCACCGTACGGGAAGCCCGCAATGACGGTTACGGAATGTATCTGTCCGTACTGTTTACGCCAAAGGAAGAAGGGACACTCGCGTATAACTGGGGGGTGAATCCGTTCAGAGACAGCCCGGAAATCATGGGAATCGAACCGGATCAAAAGGAACAGACACTGGCAGAGTGGGCAGTCAGTCACGGATATCACAGGCTGATCCGTATCGGGCTGTTTTCAAGAGGCATTACCTTCCCGGAAGGCACGCAGACCATCGAGGAAATGGAAGCATACCTGACAGAACAGGGCATTCCGTACAAAAAGGCAAACGACGGGAACATTATTCCGGACCGTGTTTCCAGCGCTGAAGATATTGATTCCTATATGAACAATACCATGGTACTGGAAGAAGACGGCTCAACGCTGATCATGGCAGCCGGAGGCAGTATTATCGGACGGAAGGAATTCCAGCTCGGCTGGTCAGCAGTACCCTGCCTGATGAAAGAGGACGGTACTCCAAACGGCGGTAATGCAGACCATCTTGACTTAACAGCCTGGACCCAGGGATGGATCCCGCTTGCCGTCCCGGACAGAGAAACGGGTGAGCCGCAGATCCTGGCAGAGTATACTGGTACGGCACCGCCCAAAGCTGATTTGGGGGAAAACATGCCGGTTACCGTGCAGCTCCTCCGGACGGATCTGAATGAATACTATGTGGTCAGGTCAGCGGATACCGCCAGATCATTCCAGGCTCCCTGCCTGTATATGGAAGGCACAGCACAGCATACAGTGGAATCCAGGTTCGGCTATTCAGGAATCCACTCTTTTTCCGTACAGGAAAGGAACGGGGAACTCCTGTTTGCCGATGCGTGCCGGATACCGGAGAATCTGCCGGACCGCCTTGTCATCGTCTGGTTTGATACTGACAACAATCCTCATCCTGAGGAGACGCTGATCGAAAGGACGGACCGGTGATCACTTCCTGAAACACGGAAAAAGCGGAATGAAAGCAAAACAAAAAGGGACGCGGCCGCGTCCCTTTTTCCGGAAATATTTACGGATGAATGAATGTACCGATGTCGCTGCCTTCCAGCACGCGGATCAGGTTTTCCGGATCGTCCAGCCCGAATACCCGAACCATGGGTACTTTGTTCTCCGCGCACAGGGCAAAGGCGGAAGCGTCCATGACCTTCAGACCTCTTTCCAGCGCCTCGGTATAGGTGATGTCCTTAATCAAGGTGGCGGCGGGATCTTTCAGCGGATCCGCCGTATAGACACCATCGATGTTCTTGGCCATCAGGACCGCATCCACCTCCATTTCGACCGCGCGGAGAGCGACTCCGGAATCGGTGGAGAAGAACGGATTGCCTGTGCCACAGGCAAAAAGCACTACACGGCCTTCGGCCAGATGACGGCGGGCAGCCATGGCGTTGAACGGTTCCGCGAAGCGGGTCATATCCACGGCGCTCTGCACCACTGCATCCATGCCGGCTTTGCGCAGTGCATCAGCAACGCACAGGCAGTTGATGACTGTGCCCAGCATACCCATCTGGTCCGCGGTGACTGCGTCCATATTGGCGGCCGGCCCCTGGCGGCCGCGCCAGATATTTCCTGCGCCGATCACGATACCGATCTGCACGTCCATATCGTGCATTTCCCTGATGACGGACGCAACCTGATTTACCTTTTCAAAATCAAACAGATCGTTCCCGGACTTGAGCGCTTCCCCGCTCAGCTTCAGCAGAATCCGCTTGTAAACAGCCATATAACGGCTCCTTTCACTTCTGATTTCCATATCAGTATATCACGATTCCTCAAAGCGCAAAAGTGCTTTTCGAACGGTTGCTTTCAGGGCATGAAAACCTTGACAATTAAAGTCTGCGCGATATAAAATACATTGTTTTGTGCTATCAGCCGGGAAGGAGGGAATGATATGCTGCCGGAGAGAGACACACAGGCGTTCCGGACGCTTCTGCACGAAGAGGTGGAGAAGCGGCGTACCTTTGCCATCATTTCCCATCCTGACGCGGGTAAAACCACGCTGACGGAAAAGCTGCTGCTCTACGGCGGGGCAATCCGCAGCGCGGGCAGCGTCAAAGCCCGGAAGACCGACAAACACGCAACTTCCGACTGGATGGAGATCGAGAAGCAGCGCGGCATCTCCGTCACGAGTTCCGCGATGCAGTTTGTATACGACGGTTACCGGATCAATATCCTGGATACCCCCGGTCACCAGGACTTTTCGGAGGATACCTACCGGGTGCTGGTCGCGGCGGACGCAGCAGTCATGCTGCTGGACGCTGCGAAGGGCGTCGAGGCGCAGACAATCAAGCTGTTCAAGGTCTGCCGTATGCGGAACATCCCGATTTTCACCTTCGTGAACAAGATGGACCGTGCCGCCAAAGATCCCTTTGCCCTGATGGAGGAGCTGGAGCAGGTGCTGGGTATCCGTTCCTGTCCCATCAACTGGCCCATCGGCGTTGACGGCGATTTCCAGGGCGTCTATCACCGGGATACCCGGACAGTGGAGCTGTACACCGGCGGGGATCACGGCAAAAAGATGGTCGAGAAAACAGACATCGGTATTGACGACCCGGCGCTGGAGCAGGCGCTGGAAAAGCATTACCGCGACCGCCTGAACGAGGAGATCGAACTGCTGGACGAGGCAGGCGACGCCTTTGACCTGGAGAAAGTCCGCGCGGGCGAGCTGACGCCTATGTTCTTTGGTTCCGCGGTTACCAACTTCGGCGTGGAACCTTTCCTGGACCGTTTCCTGTCTTTCACGCCGCCGCCTCTGCCACGGGAGAGCGACGCCGGCATCATTATGCCCGAGGAGCCTTACTTCTCCGGCTTTATCTTCAAGATCCAGGCGAATATGAACCCGGCCCACCGGGACCGGCTCGCCTTCATGCGGATCGTTTCCGGCGCCTTTGAGAAAGGCATGGAGGTCTGGCATTCCGGAACGAACAAGCCTGTGGCCCTCAAGCAGCCCCAGCAGTTCATGGCGGATGAGAGGGAAGCCGTGGAGGAGGCCTGGGCCGGAGATATTATCGGTCTCTTCGACCCCGGGATATACCGGCTGGGAGACACACTCTCCACAGGGCCGAAGATCCATTACGCCAATATTCCCGTATTCGCACCGGAGTTCTTCAACCGCGTGCGCCCGCTGGACAGCATGAAGCGCAAGCAGTTCCAGAAAGGCATCAGCCAGCTGGCTGAGGAAGGCGCGATCCAGACATTTACCAGAACGGAAACGGGCATGGAAGAGTTCATGGTCGGTGTGGTCGGCGTGCTGCAGTTTGAAGTTCTCGAGCACCGGCTGCGAACCGAGTACCAGACGGAGATTGTGATGGAAGGCATGCCCTTCCGATTTGTCCGATGGGTCATCAGGACCCCAAAGCCTGTGGAGGATCTGAAACTGACTTCCACCTCCGGCCGGGCGAAGGACAGCCACGGACGGGATGTGCTGCTGTTTGAAAACGAGTGGAGCATCCGTCTGGCATGCGAGAACAATGAGGGACTGGAACTGAAGGAAACAGCTGACAGGTAAGGATTTCGCATCTGCGAATGCGAGAGGGCTTTCCGATTGTCCGGGACTTACAGCGGTTAACTTTTGAGAGGCAGATATATGATAAGAGAAGATATTCGGAATATAGCGATTATCGCGCACGTGGATCATGGCAAGACGACGCTTGTGGACCAGATGCTTAAGCAGGGCGGCGTTTACCGTGAGAACCAGCAGACTGTGGACCGCGTCATGGATTCAAATGACCTGGAGCGGGAACGCGGCATTACCATCCTGAGCAAGAATACAGCGGTCCACTACCGCGGACACAAGATCAATATCGTCGATACCCCCGGGCACGCCGATTTCGGCGGTGAGGTGGAGCGCGTACTGAAAATGGTGGACGGCGTCCTGCTGTTGATCGACAGTTTTGAAGGACCGATGCCTCAGACCCGCTTTGTGCTGAAAAAAGCGCTGGAACTGAAACTGAAGGTGCTGATTGTTATCAACAAGGTGGACAGGCCGGACGCCCGGTGCGAAGAAGTGGTCAATGAGATCCTGGATCTTCTGATTGACCTGGAGGCGGACGAGAGCACCATCGAGAATCCGATTCTGTATGTGTCCGCCAGAAAGGGCACTGCAACACTGGATCTGGCGGAACCCGGAACAGACCTTCAGCCGCTGTTTGACGCAATCCTGAAGTATATACCCGCCCCTGAAGGCGACGCGGAAGGACCGGCGCAGGTGCTGATCTCCACCATCGACTACAGTGATTATGTAGGCCGGATCGGCGTTGGCCGCATTGTCCGCGGTACATTTACCGAGGGCATGAACGTCGTCCATACCAATCTGGAGACCGGCGTTACAAGCCCGGTCTGGCGCCTGGGCGGCCTGTTTCAGTATGACGGACTGAAACGGGTGAACGCCACCAAGGTGAGCATGGGCGATATTGTCGCGCTTTATGGCGCGGAGGACATTTCCATCGGTGACACAGTCTGTGATCCGGCACAGGTGGAAGGCCTGCCCTTTGTGAAGATCTCCGAACCGACGGTGACGATGACATTCTCCGTCAACGACAGCCCGTTCGCCGGCCGGGAAGGCCAGTACGTGACCAGCCGTCATCTGCGTGCCCGCCTGATGAAGGAACTTCAGACAGACGTTTCCCTGCGCGTAAACGATACGCAGTCCACCGACTCCTTTGAGGTGTGCGGCCGGGGCGAACTGCACCTGTCGATCCTGATCGAAAACATGCGCCGTCAGGGATATGAGTTCGCCGTCAGCAAGCCGCGCGTCATCTATAAGGAAATCGACGGGGTGAAATGCGAACCTGTCGAGCGCCTGATCGTGGACACACCGCAGGCTTCTGCCGGCGCCGTAATCGAAAAGATCGGCAGGCGCCGCGGTACACTTGAGCATATGAGCGGTATGGACCGGGTGCGTCTGGAGTTCCTGGTGCCATCCCGCGGCCTTTTCGGTTACAGGAGCGAATTCATGACCGATACAAGGGGCGAAGGGATTATGTCCTCCGTCTTTGAACGCTACGAACCTGTGAAGGGTGATATCCCGCACCGGAACGCCGGCGCCCTGATCTGCTTCGAGACCGGCGTCACCACCAGCTATGGCCTGTTCTACTCCCAGGAACGCGGCACGCTGTTCATCGGCGCGGGCGAAGACGTTTATATGGGCCAGATCTGCGGACAGAATGCGCGGCCGGGCGATCTGGTGGTCAACGTCTGCAAACAGAAGCACGTGACCAATATGCGCAACGCGTCCGCATCCGAGGACGCCATGCGGCTGATTTCGGTGCATCCGCTGTCCCTTGAGGAGTGCCTGGAGTTTATCGATGATGACGAACTGCTGGAGATTACTCCCAAAAACCTTCGGATGAGAAAACGGCAGCTGGATCATTCCCTGCGGGCAAAAGCGCGCAGCAGGGGAGAAGAAGCCTGACAAAAACAAGCCCAAGCCCCCGCCGACGGCGGGGGCTCATATTTTATCCGTTTTTCTTATTCAGCGGGAGCGGCTTCCTCAGCGGGAGCGGCTTCCTCAGTGGGAGCGGCTTCCTCGGCGGGAACGGCTTCCTCAGCGGGAGCGGCTACTTCAGCGGGAGCGGCTACTTCAGCGGGAGCGGCTTCCTCAGCGGGAGCGGCTACTTCAGCGGGAGCGGCTTCTTCAGCGGGAGCGGCTTCCTCGGCGGGAACGGCTTCCTCAGCGGGAGCGGCTTCCTCAGCGGGAGCGGCTTCCTCAGTGGGAGCGGTTTCCTCAGCGGGAGAAGCTTCCTCTGCAGGCGCTTCCTCTTCGTCGGCTTCTTCTATTACCAGCTTCCAGGGCTCACCTTCTTCGGTATATACGATTTCAGCCGCATCCATCCACTCATCGATCGCACTCTGGAGCACTTCGTTTTCCATTTCGCTCTGCAGGGTGGAGCGGAATTCATCCTTCATTTCTTCGGTCAGCTCGTCTGCACCGCCGGGAACATCCTTCAGATAATGCAGAATGTGTACGCCGTACTGACCGACAACGGGATCACTGACATCACCGATCTTTTCCAGCGCCATTGCGGCTGCCTGGAAAGCGGGATCCCAGAGAATACTGTCGTTGTGAACCATATAACCTTCGGCGCGGCGGGCGTCGTCCTGCATGCCGGGATCGGTGCCGTATTCCTTGATCAGATCATCGAATGAAACGCCGCTTTCCAGCTTGCTTTTGATTTCGTCCACAGTCGGCTGTACACTGTCCAGAATCGCCTGTTTGGCTGCCTGAACCATTTCTTCGGTTACAGGCTCGGCGGTCGGTTCGGGCGTCTCGGCGGATTCAGGTTCGGCCGCGGGCTCAGTATCTTCGGCGGGAGTTTCTTCGGCTGCAGGTTCTGCATCATCAGCAGGCACTGCTTCGGCTTCAGCTTCGGCGGCAGGCGCTGTTTCCCCGGCAGGTGTTTCTTCCGCTTCCGTAGGCTCTGCCTCCGCAGCAGACTGCTGTTCTTCCAGACGGGCGCTGAGATCCTTCCAGTTATTCATCAGCTCCTCATCCACAGGAAGCAGGATGTGAGTGATACCGCGGTATCCCTCAGGCGTATAATAGGAGGACTGACCGTAGTACTGGGTGTAGAACTCATAGGTACCGACGTCGTTCTCATATTTTTCCCTGTCTTCTTTTACCAGATCGTCATAGTACGTCTGAATATCCTCATCCGTGACGGTCTCGTCCCCGGTGAGATGTTTTTTCACACGGTCAAAAAGAAGATTGCTGAGACCGTATTCCACATATTCATTGGTATAGGTTTCCTCATTGTAACCGTATGCCAGCAGAGTGGCTTCCGCATCTGCCCGGGCGGCGGCTTTTTCTTCATCAGTGGATCCCTCCGTCACATTTCCCTGTGAGGAGATGACGCTTTCAATAATTCCTGCCCACTGGGTTTTGGCGTCCGCGGCGAGCGCAGCCCTGTCATCATCCGTGATTGTATCGAGTCCGAGTTCGGCAGCCTTCTGAGAGACCAGAACAGTCTGAATCGCATGCTGCATGGAATACTGACGGAGCAGGGACATGGTATCCTCACTTGAAACATCCATGCCGTAGGATCCGGCCAGTTCCTGATAATAGGAAAGCGCATCGAGCAGACTGGCGTTGTCGGACATAATTCCTTCGCCATTGACTGTTGCCAGCAGAACAGGAGACTGTTCTCCGGCGGCTTCCTCAGCAGGCGCTTCGGCGGCTTCCTCAGCGGGCGTTTCGGCGGCTTCCTCAGCAGGCGCTTCGGCGGCTTCCTCAGCAGGCGCTTCGGCGGCTTCCTCAGCAGGCGTTTCGGCG
>CAMKEI010000035.1 GCA_946411525.1 uncultured Clostridia bacterium
TGGTCCTGCTGTTCCTGATCCGGATTCCGGAGACGGAACGGCAGAAAACGGAAGATGAACCCTTCTCAGAAACCTGTCTGGCAGGGATCCACTATCTGAAGAACCATACGGCGATACTGCGCATCACACTGTTCCTGGCAGTGATCAATTTCCTGGCGAAACTGGGCAACGACGGGATGCTTTCTCCGTTCATCCTTGGCCGGACAGGCAATAATCAGGCCATACTGGGCATGGTGGAAAGCTTTACAGCGCTGGGAGTGCTGGCCGGGAGCCTGCTGGCAACATTGATGAAACCGGCAAAAAAACGGACCCGGTTAATCTTTGTTGCGACAGGACTGGTTTTTTCCGGCAATATCATCCTGAGCCTCACATCCCAGCCATGGCTCTGGTGTGCTGCCAGTGTATGGTCATATCTGCTGGCCGCCATGATGAATGTGAACCTGGATACTTTGATGCGTGAGAAGGTTCCGCTGGAAATGCAGGGACGGGCGTTCTCCGCAAAGAGCACCCTGCAGAATGCCACCATTCCACCTGCACTCCTGCTGGGCGGACTGCTGGCGGATACGCTGTTTGAACCGTATATGATGACAGACTCTCCGGCACAGCGGGCACTGTCCGGACTCTTTGGGACAGGAAAAGGAGCCGGTATCGGGCTGATGTTCTTTATCATCGGGATTGCCGGAATGCTGATCAGCTTTACCCGGTTGCGGAAACCGGTCTACAGTGAACTGGACCGGACTGAAACAGTACAGACGACTGACGGATATGGGGGAAATGATCACGAACGGTAATAAAACAGTCGGTTTTTTCGGCAGAAATGCCCTGTGTTTTTTCTGTCAGGACACAACGCAGGGCATTATGCCGAAGAGCAACATCTGTCCGAAAGAATTGACAATGCCCCTTTTTCATAGTATATTCTTTCCAGCTTAACAGGAAGGGGGGCTCTTCGTATGCGGACAGTGATGAATGAACGGGCTGCAGTGACCGTAAACACTGTGAATCATATCCGTACAGACTTTGTGTCCGATCATCCGAAGAGCAGACCGGAATAATCCCCGGTATATATTCGGCTTGACCGGCTGCTTGTCCGTGACGGATAAGCAGTTTTTTTGCATGCAAAAACAGGAGGAACATAATGGGAAATATCGGTTGGATCAACACGGAGAACTATTCTTTTGACTGCATGCTCCGTATGGAGCGCTTCCAGATCAGGCTGATGCTGGAATACCTGAATGAAGAGACCGAAGGCGCTATGGCAGCCGCACTGAAAGCGAATCCGAAGACGGCATGGCTCTTCGGGCAAAAATGTCCGGAGATGGCGGAGCGGGTGAAGACATTGACTGCGCATGCTCCGGATAATCTTACGCCGGGTCAGATCCGGGCGGCAGAGATCCGGGTCATGGACGAATTCGAGGACTTTGTGATTTATACGACTCCGGAGATCATGAGCGAAAAATGTGATTTCATCTACGGATGGAATAAAGAGCGACTTTATGAGGTCTGCGATCTGGAAGGGAAGATTGTCCTGGACGTCGGAAGCGGAACAGGAAGGCTGGCGTTTGCCGCCGCGGAGAAAGCCGCGTTTGTGGTGGCCAGCGAGCCGGTGGATTCCCTGCGGGAATTCATGCGCGACGAGATCGCAGGAAAGAGCATCGGGAATATGCGGGTGTGCGACGGACTCTGTCACTGCCTGCCTTTCCCGGATAACAGCTTTGACGTTGTGATGAGCGGGCACGTGGTCGGCGACTTTTTCCGCGAGGAAGTGGATGAGCTGACGCGGGTCGCCAAACCCGGCGGATGGCTGCTGGATGTGCCCGGCGACCAGCACCGCGAGACCGGGAGGAACGAACAGTTGCTTTCGGACGGCTGGGAAGAGCTTGCTTACACGGGCTCTTTCGGCGAAAAGACCTTCCGCTACCGCAAGCAGGTATGGAAATGAGCGAGGAGGGAATCAAAGAATTGAATTATATTTACCGAGTGGTACAGGTTCACAGGGACCGGTACCTTGTGCGGAATGAAAGAAAAGAACTGTACTGCACATTGACCGGCAGTATACGATACCGGGGAGAATGCCCGGTTGTCGGTGATGATGTGGAAATTACGGAAAACCCTTACGGCGACAGCCTGATCCGGGAGATCCGGCCGCGCAGAACGGTGTTCTGCCGGCCGGACCGCGGGGGCCATGCGGACGGCTTTGCCAAGACCCTGCAGGTTCAGCCGCTGGTCGCCAACATCGACTATGTGTTTATTATCACATCTTTGAATCAGGATTTCAGCATCAACCGGATCGCCCGCTATGCCGCGATGGCCGTTTCCGGAGGCGCGATTCCCGTTGCGGTGCTGACAAAAGCGGACCTGTGCCCGGACGTTGAAGCGATGGAAGCAAAAGCCGCTGCCCTCAGCAGAGGCCTGGAGGTCGTATCGATCAGTTCCAGGACAGGATACGGGATGGACCGGCTGCGGACATACTTCAGGCCCGGCGTCACGATCGCGCTTCTCGGCTCTTCCGGAGCGGGAAAATCCACACTGATCAATACACTGGCAGGACGGGAGATCATGCAAACCGGCGGGATCCGGGAGGAAGACTCAAAGGGCAGGCATACGACCACCCACAGGGAACTGATTGATCTGAACGGCGTCAGCTTTATCGACACGCCCGGACTGCGGGAGCTGGGCATGATCGACGCGGAGGAAGGAATCGCCGGTACCTTTTCCGATATTGCGGAACTGGTCAGCCGGTGTGCCTTTTCCGACTGCACGCACCGCAGTGAACCGGGCTGTGCGGTCCGGGAGGCCCTGGAGAACGGAACGCTTTCCGCTGAAAGATGGAAGATGTTCAGCCGGCTGGAGAAAGAAAACCAATGGAGCAAGATCCGGAAGAACGAGAAGATGATGAACATTGCCATGGAACGGCGCAAAAGGGACATGGCGCTTCAGCGGCACGGAAGGGGAACCGACAGATGATGACCGAAAAAGCACAAAAGCTGTATGGGCTCGACAAGTATGAACTTGAGCCGGTGCCTTGCCACGAGGGCGGGCGGAACCGGGTGTACATCTGCAGCCTGAACGAAGAGAAGAGGTATGTACTCCGGATTTCAGTGTTGGACGACCGGACGGAAGAGGAATACCTTGCGGAGACGGAATTTATCCGATACCTTGCCCGGAACGGCGCGCCTGTGGCGGATGTGGTTCCTTCTGTCAGCGGGAAACTGGTTGAACGTATGGAACAGGATGGGACAACCGTCTTTATTGCACTGTTTGAGTATGCGAAGGGCATGCTTTTGAGTGATAACGGATACCGATACCGGGAAGGCGCCCCGCTGGAGGAGTATTTCTACAATATCGGCAAAACACTGGGGGCAATTCACCGGCTGTCCAAACAGTACAGACCGGTTCACCGCCGGGGTGCGTTTTCCGACAAATACACCGCGGAGTATATCAACCGCCTGATTCCGGATTCCCATGCGGAGCTGAAGCGGGCGATCTGCAGGCGGCTGGAGGAATACCGGATGCTTCCGAAAGATCCGGAGAATTACGGACTTGTCCATTTCGACTTCAGCGACGGCAACTATCATGTCGATCTTGAAACCGGTGACATCACAGCCTTCGATTTTGATAACTGCATCTACTGCTGGTATATGTTCGACCTGGCCCATCTCTGGACGCACGGCGTCGGCTGGTACCGGCAAATACACAGCGCAAAGCAGCGGATGGCATGTATGGATCAGTACTTTGGGAAGATCCTGGAAGGATACCGGAGCGAAACGGATGTTTCGGAAGCGATGCTGGAGAAGCTGCCGCTTTTCATCGATATGACAATTATTGAGTTTGTGACCGATGAGTTTGAATGCTGCGCCCGGGAAGGCGGGGAACCGGATCCGGAAGATATCGGAATCGCTGTGTACTGCCTGGTAAACGATATCCCGTACGGCGGTTTCGGCGAGGAATGGTGAAGCGGCGATGCAACCTGAAGTTGCGCGATTCTCTGAAACAGCGCCTGTGAGTTGGTGGGAAAGCTGTCTGCGCTGTGCTAATCTGTCCCTGCGACGCGGAGCAAGGAAATGTCAGTGGAAACAAATACAGATAAAAGGAGAAAAAGCATGAGCTTTGGTAAGAATCTTCAGTATCTAAGACAGCTGAGTGCAAACATGACACAGGAAACACTGGCAGAGAAGCTGAACGTGAGCCGCCAGACCATTTCAAAGTGGGAGATGGATACGGCGAATCCGGAAATGGACAAGGCGCTGGAAATCTGCAAAATCTTCAACTGCTCACTGGATAATCTCTTCAGGGAAGAAATGGATAAGCGCAGCGGCGCCTATTCCAATCTCCGTACTGAGAAAGTCGAGGGATTCCGCTATGTGGAGTACACAGTAATCAGCCGTGAACCCGAAGCGGACGCCATCGGCAGGATGTATAAATGCGCTGAAGAAAACGGGATCGCGAATCCGGGCGTCATCGGATGGAATTTCCCGAGACTGACGCAGGAGCAGGTGAATGTGTTCAACATGCACGGATATACAGCGGCATTGATCCTTCCGGAGGATGTTATGCCAGAGGGGTACGAAATCAAAAAACAGCCTGCCCATCTATATGCCGCGATCCATATTGACAGACCGTTTGACAACCCCTTTGCAACGATCCCGGGAGCCTATCACACCCTGCAGGATTATATGAGGACGAACGGGCTGGTACAGGCGGAAGACGAAGTGATTCCCTGCTTTGAAACAGACGGCGAAAGCATGGATGTCTATCTTGCCTGCAGGTAAAGGGACAGGGGGCAAATCTGTGAATATACAGTTCATGAAAGCCGGGGCTTCAGACGCTCCGGTGCTGACCGGTATCTCCAAGCAGGCATTCGACAGTGATGTGGAGGTGGGAGCTGCCTCCTCCTGCGGTCCGCCCGGATATCGGTCTGTCCCGTTCCATGTCAGAATGGCCAGGATGAATCATTTGTTCAAACTGGCTGACGAGCACGGCGTGATTCTTGGCGGCGCGATTCTGTTCCGGCAGGGAAACACGCTGAATGTCGGAAGAATATTTATTGATCCGCAGCACTTCCGGAAAGGATACGGCATCCTTATGATGCGGGAAATTGAGGCCATGTTTCCGGATGTGAAGGCATTTGCGCTTGACACCCCCGTCTGGAATACCCGGACGAACGCCTTCTATACCAGGCTGGGATATTCGGAAGTAAAACGTGATACTGATTTTGTTTACTATTCAAAAAATCGCTGACGGAAACACAAACAGAAAATAACAGGTGTACGCCCCGCAGAGCTTTGAAGTTCGGCACTGCGGGTCTTTTTTTGTCTCCGGCAATATGGTATGATCTCTGATGAAGAAACCGGACAAAACAAAGCAATCCGGGACAGGATTTTTCTTATGAACAGCCTTATGATCAATTGCGAAAGGAGGGAGACCGGATGGACTGGGTCAGGACAATCAACAACGCCATTGAGTATATGGAGAACCATCTGACAGATGAGATTACGCTGGCGGATATCGCGAAACACGTGAACCTTTCAGCTTTTCATTTCCAGCGGGCGTTTTCCCTGCTGACAGAAATGTCCCCGGCGGAATACCTGCGGAAAAGGCGTCTTTCGCAGGCTGGGGCTGATCTGATCAGCGGAGACGAGAAGGTCATCGATGCCGCTCTGAAGTACTGCTATGATTCACCGGAAAGCTTTACCAAAGCGTTTACACGGTTCCACGGCGTTTCACCGGCGCAGGTGAAAAAAGGAAATCCCATCCAGTTCATGAACCGGTTTACCGTCCGGATGACGATTGAAGGAGGCGGTATCATGGAGTACACGATTGAAAAATGGGAAGCGATGGATCTTCTCATGCATGCGAAGGATTTTCACGCGGAAACAAGCGAAACGGAGATCCCGAAATTCTGGGATGAGTATTACGCCAATGAGGAATATCGGAAAATCCCAGGTTATCTCGGACTCTGCGCTCAGCAGAAAACGGACGGCGATGAGTTCCGGTACGGAATTGGCTGCAAAGCTTCCGATGCGGAAGGTATCCCGGAAGGGTTCGAGGTCATCCGTATCCCGGAATACACCTGGGCGGTTTTCAAATGCATCGGACCGACGCCCAAGGCGATCCAGGCCATGTGGGAACGGATTTACAGGGAGTGGCTGCCTGTTTCCGATTACGAACTGATCCCCGATTATGATATTGAAAACTACCTGCCCGGAGATCCGTCTTCACAGGATTATGTCAGTGAAATCTGTATTCCCGTCAGGAAGAAGTGACAGGAAGGAGAAAAGGACTATGCCGAAGAATGACAATCCCCAGGCGGTCAGGTTTCTCGCCAGCATGGAAAAGCACGGCGGGTGGGAAGCCGGCATCCGGTTTTCCGAAGAAAACCCGCTGTCAAAGTCTGCCGACGCGAAGAAAAAACACCAATGGGCCAAAGCCCTTTGCACTTTTCTGAAAGATCACTACGAGGATGAGGCCGTCAGGGAGATCAGGATGGACTGCGCGTGCGGACCGAAATACGGATACGGCGGCAGCAAGCTTAAAGCGGTCTATGAGAAGTACCGGGATCCGTATGTTTTTGTGGAGCAGGCAAATGCCCTGGACCTGGGATTCTCGCTGGAATATGACGGAACGGCTTATTATCTGATCTACCCTCATTGTTACTGTTCATGTGTGAACCGGATCGACGAACCGCTGCCTGCAATATGGTGTTACTGCACACTAGGGTACTCCGGGAGGATGTTCGGATATGTATTCGGAAAAGAAGTCAGGACGGAACTGATCAGCAGCGTCAAGCAGGGAGATGCTGTATGCAGGATCAAAATAACAGTGCCGGACGTGTGACCGGTATCTGCTTCAGCATACAAGCAGAGCCTGAAAGGATATTATGGGGAACACAGCAGGGGGAAAAACAGCCGGGATGAATACGCCTCTCTTATACCGCGGGGCTCTTCAGGGCGTTTTCGGCAAACGGGAACAGTACAGCAGGGGCAGTATCACAGACGCGCTGTTTGTTTATCTGGACGGGGAACCGGAATCCGAATCCGTTGCGAAGGTGGACGCGCACTTCAGGAACAGGCCGCTGGTGTGCCTGACAAACGCCTGGGAAGAGCAGATTAAGGTACAGTATCCCGATGCGACAGTATACCGCCGAACGATGATGAAGCCGGCATGCCGCTTCACCATCCCGGAAAAGACGGATGTCCCGGAAGGCTACCGGCTGACCGGTATGGATGAAGCCGTGTTTGAACTGCATCCGTTTTCCCATGGGATGAATTATTCCTGCTGGGATACGTTCCAGGCGGAAGGTTCCGGCGCTGTAATCCATCACAACGGAGAGGCTGTGGCAGCGGCGTCTTCCTTCCTGAGCCTGAACGGTGAAGTAGAGATGGACATTTCCGTAAAAGAAGCCCATCGAAGAAAAAACCTGGCAACGGCATGCGTTGCCCGAATGCTGCGGGACTGTATGGAACGCGGCATCACGGTTCACTGGGATGCGCAAAACGACGTTTCCCGGCATATGGCAGAGAAATTCGGTTTTGAAGCCGAAAAGGAGTATTCGGTATACTGGCTAGCGTAAATATATGATGGGAAAGAGGCGGGGAATCATATGAAACACATTCTGAAGAAAACTGCCGTACTGATTCTGGCTGCTTTCCTGCTGCCGATCTGGTCTTTTGCGGCAGAAGACGACGTATTCATCCGGATCGACAGAGACGACCCGGACGCCTGGCAGGAGGAGCTTGCCAACGTACGCTTCCTGCAGGACGAGGGCATGTCCGGAAGCGCGCAGTTTTCCGAGAAACAGTTTCATGAGCTCGCGGTAAGGCTCAGACAGCGGTCTGAGGAAGTATGGATCATTGACTGCCGGCTGGAGACGCACGGCCTGATCAACGGGATAGCCGTTTCCTGGTGCGGAGCGGACAATGGCGCCAACCTGGGGAAAAGCGCCGAAGAGGTGGAGAATGAGGAAAAAGCGCTTTCCGCCCTGGCGGGCACAACCGTCACAGCCTATACGGCCGTAAATGACAAACCCGGACAAGGCCTGGAATTCGCTGTGGAAAAATGGGAGACAGAGCGTGAACTGGCGGAGTCGGAAGGCATGCGGTATCTGCGTCTGGCATGTCCGGATCACTGCTGGCCTCCCGCCGAAGTCATCGACGCGTTCATTACCTTTGCCGGGGAGCTGAATGAAGACGCCTGGCTCCATTTCCATTGCCAGGCGGGATCGGGACGGACCGGAGCGTTTATGACCATCTATGAGATGATGAGGAAACCAGGCGCGTCAGTGGAGGAGATCCTGCGGCATCAGGCTGAAACAGGCAGCGGCAATCTGGAAGACCGGGCCAAACCGGAAAAAAGCCATGCCCAGAAGGAACGCTGCGTGCTGGCCAGGGCTGTGTACCGGTATATCCGTGAAAACAGCCAAACCGGCTATGCCGTGAAATGGAGCGACTGGCTCCGGGAGCATTCCCGCACGGTGACCATGCGGGTCGGGGAGACGCTTGAAGCGGATGGCTTCAGTTCTGACCCGCTTGTGGTAACCGATTCCCTGGAAGCCCTGTCCGCGGGCCAGGCGACTGTGCTGGCCGGCGATACGGTGTATTTCGTTACCGTACAACAGAATGACGTTTCCGGCGGATAAAGACAGAACCGGACACGGTTTTCTGAAGGAGGTTGTATGGAAAAGCTGCGGGACATGCATCAGGAAGGGTCCGGCTGCCTGCCGGAACTGCTGAGGTTTTCTGACGGAACGCCGGTGACAACGGCGGAACAATGGACGAAAAGGCGCGGGGAAATCCTTGCGTTGTATGAAAAATATGTATACGGCAGGCTGCCGGATTCTGCACAGGAAACGGTTGCATACGCAATTATCCCGGGCGACGGGGCGCAGGCGCGGAAACTGAGGATCATCGTCAGCCGGGAGAAAAGGGAAGCCTCCTTTACGGTCCGGGTCACACTTCCGGAAGAACCTGCTTCCGGGATGGCCTGCTATCTTGAATACTGTCCTTTTTCCTGGTTCGGAAAGCCGCTGGTTTCTCCCAATATGAAGGCTGCCGCCGCCCGGGGATACGCGGCGATCCAGTACGATCCGGTATCCGTGGCGTCGGACGACGACCTTCATCAGGGCGCATATTTCGGCCTGTATCCATACAGCGAAACGCAGGAAAGACAGGATGGCGTGCTGCTGGCCTGGGCCTGGGGAGCCTGCAAAATCCTGGACGCGCTGGAAGCCGGCGCGGGGCTGGAACTGGGGATCGATCCGGCGATGTGCATCGTTGCCGGCGTCTCCCGGTACGGGAAGAGCGCCGCGGTTGCCGGCGCATATGATGAGCGTTTCCGGGTGACGGTCCCGTCGTGCTCGGGAGCCGGCGGCGTCGCTGTGTTCCGTACGGACAACCACGGAAAAGCCTATGATCTTTCCTCCCTTGGCGGCCCGGAAGACTGGGTGAATGATTCCGTCAACGAGCCCTTCGAAAACCTGACAGGAGGGGAAGGATACTGGTTCTGCCGGAACTTCCGGCAGATGAAAGAAGCGGAAGAACTGCCGGTAGACCAGCATATGCTTTGCGCGCTTGCCGCGGGAAAGGACCGGCATATGATCATCATCACCGGCATCACCTCGGAGGGATGGAACAACACAGAAGGGCAGTGCCTGGCATATGTTGCGTCGCAGAGCGTATGGGACTTGCTTGACGCGGGGGATCAGAACAATATGATCATCCACCTGGACGGCCATGCTATTCTGCCTTCGGACATGGAGCGCATCCTGGACTACTGCGACGTTCATCTGTCCGGAAAGGACAGGGGGACGGTTTCCGGAAACCTGTCCGGAATGAAAGGGGAACTCTTCCTGAAACATAACCGGGGCAGGCTCGATCCCGTATTCGACCGGTTTGAAACGGAGATACAATCCGTTCTGTCCCGGTGACAGGGAATCGCGGAAAACAGCGAACCCGATCCCTTTCGGCACCGGCCGTCACTCCTTTTTTGGCTCTCAGAACCGGAAGCAGATGAACGGGTTACAGCTCTCACCCGGTGGCATGGCCACGGACAGCATGCTGTTCCGGAGACGCTGCGGGGAAGGCGGACGGGCCGGTTGCCCTGACGGGCGGGAAAGACTATACTGAAGCCGTCACAGGCAGAAAAACCTCATGAATGTTATCCGCGGGACAGATAAACTGTACCGATCACCAGGGAGAAGAACAGATGCATTTTACAGACGCGAAAGGAATCCTGACCGGCGGGAAAGGCCGTTTCGGAATGAACATCTACCGCGGCTGTTCCCATGGATGCATTTACTGCGACAGCCGGAGCAGATGCTATCAGTTTACGCACCCCTTTGAAGACGTTGAAGTGAAGCGGAATGCACCGGAACTGCTGGAACAGGCGCTGAGATCGAAACGGCAGAAAGCGATGATCGGTACGGGATCCATGTCGGATCCGTATATGCACTGCGAGGAGGAACTGGGGCTGACCCGGAAATGCCTGGAGATCATCTGCAGGTACGGTTTCGGTGCGGCAATCCAGACGAAGTCCGACCGGATCCTGCGGGATATCGATCTGCTGGAGGAAATCAACCGGAGAGCGAAGTGCGTCGTCCAGATGACGCTGACGACCTGGGACAAACACCTGTGCGGAATCGTCGAGCCGAACGTGTGCGATACGCAGCGGCGCGTGGAAGTGCTGGAGGAGATGCGGAAGCGAGGGATTCCGACCGTTGTCTGGCTGACGCCGATCCTGCCGTTCATCAACGATACAGCGGAGAATGTGTCGGCCATCCTGAAAGCCTGCGAGGAAGTGCAGGTAAAAGGAATTATCTGCTTTGATATGGGGCTCACCCTGCGGGAGGGGGACCGGGAGTATTATTACGCGGCGCTGGACCGGTATTTTCCGGGCCTGAAGGGAAAATACATCAGCACCTACGGAAACGCCTACGAGGTACCGAGCCAAAGCCGGGCGGCATTGATGGACCTCTTCCGGTCCTTCTGCCGGAATCACAGGATCCTGTACAGGCCGGAAGATTGCTTTGAATATTTGAGCTGCCTGCCGGACCGGTTTGAGCAGATGTCGTTCCTGAACGGATGAGAGCAACAGAGAGTTGCTTGCGGCGAACTGAACCGCGGGTTATGATGCGGATGAAAACAAAAATGCAGGGAGGTTTCATCATGCCGACATATGAAATCCTGAAAGAACTGAGAGAAAAGCACAACCTGACCCAGGAGGAGCTGGCGGAGCGGGTGCTGGTGACCCGGCAGGCGGTCAGCCGCTGGGAAACCGGGGAAACCCAGCCGAACACAGAAACGCTGAAGCTGCTGAGCAGGGAATACGACGTGTCCATCAATACACTGCTCGATTCACCGAGGCAGCTGGTGTGCCAGTGCTGCGGTATGCCGCTGAATGAAGACGGGATGATCAGCAGGGAACCGGACGGATTCTTCAATGAGGATTACTGTAAATGGTGCTATGCGGAAGGTCATTATACATACCAGACCAAAGACGCGCTGCTCGATTTCCTGATTGAGCACATGCCGAATCCGGAGGGCCTGACAGCTGAGGACAGGCGCAGTCAGTACGACAGCTGGCTCTCCCGGCTGAAGCACTGGGAATCCTGACCGGAGCAGACAGCCGGCCGCTGTGACCAGCGGCCGGCTTTTTTTCGGGTTGAAAGCATCCTGTGTTTATGACATAATGAACCGGACTAATAACCGGATGGAGCGGGCGGATGAAAACGATTCGGGTTGTGGCCGCGGTCATCTTTCACGGAGGAAAGATGTACGCCACCCAGCGGGGATATGGCGCGTGGCAGGATTACTGGGAATTTCCCGGCGGAAAGATCGAGCCGGAAGAGACGCCGGAAGAAGCGCTGATCCGGGAGATTCGGGAGGAACTTGACGTCGGGATCACGGTGCTGGGATATCTGTGCGGCGTGGAATACGATTATCCGGAGTTTCATCTTTCCATGCGGTGTTTCCGCTGCCGGATCGACGAAGGAGAGCCGAAACTGCTGGAACATGAGGCGGCAAGATGGCTGGGCAGGGAAGAGATGTACGGCGTTGACTGGCTGCCCGCAGACCTGGAAATTCTTCCGGAAATTGAAAAAAACTGGCCGGCTGCAGACTGATTGGCATGACAGAATATCATTTGGGGACGTGTAAAAATGGAAGTACGCAAACTGACAGAAAACGAGCATTTTGAGGCAAATATGATCTCCCATGTGGCGTTCCATATGCGCATGGAAGATCCGGAAAAAGTCCGGGAAGAAAGCAAAAAGCTGTCGACGGAGGACTGGGGTGCTTTTTCCGATGACGGAAGAATCATGGCCCGGATCCTGAATTACCGATTTAATACCTGGCTGGACGGACAGCTGATTCCGAACGGCGGAATCGGCGGGGTGTCCACGCTGCCGGAGTACCGGAACACCGGCGCGATCCGGGCAATTTTCGAAAAACTGCTTCCCGAAGCCCGCCGGAACGGGGAAATTATTTCCACGCTGTATCCGTTCAATCACGCGTTTTACAGGAAGTTCGGCTATGAAACCGCCTGCTGGCGGCATGATTACGAGTTTGAACCTGCGGTACTGAGCGGGTACCGTTTTAACGGCACGGCGGAACTGTGGAAGCCGGATGATCCTGTGAGCGAGTATACCGCCCTGTACAACCGTTTTGCGGAGAAGTACAACCTGGCGATGCACCGGGATGACAGGATGATGCTGGAGAAACATCTCAAGGGTGAATACTATAAGGACCGGAAATTCTGCTATCTGCTGCGGGAAAACGGGAATCCTGTGGCCTATATGATCTTCCAGGACATCCGCCACGACCCTGCCGCCATCCTCTCCGTGCAGGATATAGCCTGGGACGGCCGGGACGGCCTGAACGCCCTGCTTGGATTCCTGGGGCGCTTTACCGCGGATTACGGAACGGTCAGGATGTTCCTGCCGGCGTGCCTGGAGATGTACTCATTCATCCGGACGCCCAGGGCGTATGAGATCAGACAGACTGTGCAGCAGGGCTACATGATCCGTACGGTCAACGCGCAGAAACTGCTGGAGATCATCAAAAAACCGGATGACAGCCGGTTTGTCATCCGGATTGAAGGCGATGAGCAGATTCCTGAGAACAACGGGACCTGGGAGGTTTGCGGAAACAGCGCTGTTCTGACAGATCAGGCGCCGGACCTGACCGTTTCCGTTCAGGCATTCGGCCAGATGGCTGCCGGCTGCGTGAGCCTCGCGGAAGCCATGTACCGTCCGGATGTAACCGTGTACGGCAACGAGAGCGTGCTGTCCGGGGTGTTCATCCGGAAACCCATCCTGGTGGAAGACCATTTCTGACGCGGAGAGATCCGCGTTTTTTTATTCCTCTCTGATTACCGACCACGCGGCGACCAGCTTTTCCAGGGACCACGCCGCGTTGGCCGGGCTGGTGGACGGCAGGCAGGCCGCTTCCCGTCCGAGGGAGGGCAGGATGTATTTCTCATACATCTCATGGGATTTCCGTCCGTTGCAGTAGATCCGCTCAATCGGCGCATCGTCCAGGATGATCCGCAGGTCGTTGGGGCGGACTTCGCGGATACTGGCGTCGGAAGAACCGGTGATCACGCAGCTGGCGATGGAATCCCACAGCGCAAGGCCGTGGGTCAGAATCAGCTCTTTTTTCTCCGGGATTGTCAGGGGCACATCCTGCCCGAACAGCGCTGCGATGACCTTCCAGAAGCGGTTTTGCGGATGGCCGTAAAAGAAATTCTGTTCCCTGGATTTGACTGAAGGGAAGGAACCCAGGATCAGAACCCGGCTTTCCGGGCCGAACAGGGGCCCGAAGGGATGACTGATTCTCTGCTCAGCTGAGCTCATACGAATTCTCTCCTGTTAAATCACTGCATCTGCGGGGGAAGTATAGCATACCGGAAGCATGCCAGCAAGGGATAAAGCTTGTTGACGCCTTCCTTCCATGCTATACTCTGTTTATCGATACAAAGGAAGGTGAAAGCGGTGCCGGAGATCACCTGGGAACTGTTTGACAGGCAGGTGGCGGAGTGCAGGCTCTGTCCCCTTTGCCGGAACATCCGGCACAAAGTGCCCGGGCAGGGCGATCCGAACGCGCCGCTGATGCTGATCGGGGAAGGTCCCGGACAGACGGAGGATGAGGAGGGACTCGCGTTCGTCGGCGCGGCGGGGCAGCTGCTGACCCGGATGCTGGAAGCCATTCAGCTGCCGAGGGAGCGGGTTTATATCTGCAATATCGTCAAATGCCGTCCGCCGAACAACCGTGTCCCCACACCGGAAGAGGCGGAAGCATGCCGGATCCATCTGCGTATGCAGACCTGGCTGGTGCGGCCGAAAGTGATTGTGCTGCTGGGCAGTACGGCCGCGAAGAATATCCTGGATCCGGACATCCGGATTACGAGGGAAAGAGGGAAATGGACGGTCCGGAAGGGCATATGGATCATGCCGACCTATCATCCGTCGGCACTGCTGCGGGATCCGGAGAAGAAAAAAGAAGCCTGGGAAGATATGAAAAGCCTCCGGAGCAGGCTGATCCAGCAGGGACTGTATCAGGACATCTATTCCGAAGGCGGATAAACAGATTGGTATATACAGGGTATCCGGCGTGAATACCGGATCCCTTTTTATGTATTCAGGCGGCCTGATCCGAAGGGACGCTTCCGCTTTTACCGTGTGCTTTTCCCGGACAGCAGCCAGGCCAGCGCATGGACGGACTGCTGGAATCCGCCTTCCGCGATCAGTGCGTCGATTTCATCAGCGGTATGCTTTTCCACCCGGAGCAGCTCCATCGCGTCCAGTTCCTGCCCGGTGACTTTCCGGCAGTTTTCGGCAGCGAAAAGATATGCGTAATTATCCGAGATGGTCGCGCTGGAGGGGATGGTCAGCAGCGGGCGCCATTGATCGGACATATAACCCGTTTCCTCGCGCAGTTCCCGCTGGGCGCCTCGGAGCGCGGCGGTCTGCGGATCCTCGCCGTCCTTCTTTTCAATCGCGCCGGCGGGAAACTCGGTTGTGACCTGCCGGATTCCCTGGCGGAACTGGCGGACACAGATGATCCGGCCTTCCTCATCCGAAGCGACAACCACGGCGTAGTCCCTGCGGGTAAAACTGTAATAGGGCTGCCAGACGCGGCCGTCGGGGAAACGGTACGCGGATTTGCGGAAGTCGATCCACTCATCCTGAACAATATGTTCCGTGGAGATCTCTTCCCAGGTCAGTTCCTTATCCTTCATGCTGAAAACCTTCCTTGCCTTTCGGGCCGGCGTGCAGTATACCTGCTGCTCCTATTGTAGCTACTGTTTTCCGAAATAACAAGGAGAAAAGCACTTGACGCGCCTGACAGGCGCGTTTATGCTATGACCGCGGAGATTCTGAAAAAAGAAGAGGGGCCGAGAACGATGAAGATGAAGAAACTGGCCGCGGCGCTTGCGGTGCTGGTTCTGTTCTGTGCCGGTACGGCATGGGGAGAGGAAAAAAAGACGATGTTTGAAAAGGAATGGTATCTGCAGGCCCTGGAGGATTCGGTGATGAGCACCGGCAACAATGCGCGGCTGAAGAAGGTCATTGAAAAGGCCCGGAAGGGTGAGGAGATTACACTGGCGACAATCGGCGGATCCATCACGGAAGGCGCGGGGGCATCCGTTTACAAGGATTGCTGGGCGGCCCGGTTCGGGACCAGGTTCGGCGAGACCTACGGCGTGGACAAAGGATCAAACGTACATCTGGTGAACGCGGGGGTGGGCGGCACACCGTCCCCCTTCGGATATATGCGGTATCAGCGGGAGATTGTCGGCCGGGTACCGGAGACGGACGCAGACGGGCTGCCGGACGTGGTGGTCATTGAGTTTTCGGTGAACGACTGGCAGGAGCCGACCAATCACCGCTGCTATGAATCCATGGTGAAAGAGATCCTGGACGCGCCGAACGAACCGGCGGTGATCCTGCTGTTCGCAGTGTTCCGCAACGGCTTCAACCTGCAGGACGACCTGAAAAAAATCGGCTACAATTACGGACTGATGATGGTCTCCATCAAGGACGGGTTTTACGGCCTGATGGGCAAGAGAATCAAGCCTGAGGGATTCTTTTCCGATGAGTATCATCCGACGTCGCTGGGCCACCGGATTATGACGGACTGCCTGTTGCAGGCAATCGGGGACGCGGCTGAAGCGGAAACGGACGAACCGCAGGATACGGATGTGGAACCGGTTTACGGGACAGACTTCACAGGCCTGAAGACGATCTTCGGCGATACGGAAACGGATGAGTACACGGTGATACGCGGCGGGTTCAGCGGGTCCGATTCCGGAAGCTACCGCAACCAGCCGGTAGGGCAGGTCTGCGGGCAGAACTTTTTCCATGACGCAAAGGATTCGATGGAACCGCTGAAGGTAACCGGCGTATTCCGTAAGTGCCTGGTGGCCTGGAAAGCGTCGGCAGACTCATCCTTCGGCACGCTGGAGATCCTGCTGGACGGCAAGGTGAAGAAAACGCTCAAAGGCGGAGAAGGCAAATGGGGCCAGAGCGAGGTGGTGCTGGTCTGCGACGGCAAGGAGGCCGTGGAGCATACGCTGGAGATCCGTGTAACAGAGGAAGGGAAAAAGGCTACGATTACGGCGATCGGATTGCAGTAAGGCAGGAGGAAGAGATATGAAAAAAGCGACAATGACCGTCCATCCGGATTATCGGATCGGCAGCATTTCCGGCCGGCTGTTCGGCGCTTTTCTGGAGCCGATCGGCTCCATGGTCAACGGGAGCATGTACAATCCGAAGCATCCGTCGGCGGATGAACAGGGCCTGCGGAAGGATTTCTATGAAACGCTGAAGGAAAGCGGTCTTCCGGCAGTGCGCCTGCCGGGCGGCAACTTTGTTTCCGGATGGCAGTGGAAGGATTCCGTCGGTCCCATGGAGCAGCGGAAAACCCATCTGGATATGGCGTGGTTCCAGTACATCCCGAACGACGTGGGACATGACGAGTATCTTCAGTGGGCGGAAAAGGCGGGAGCGGAAGCGATCTATACCGTGAACCTGGGAACGGGTACGCTGCAGGATGCCGCGGACTGTGTGGAATACACCAATTTCCCGGGCGGCACCTGGTGGTCGGACCTGCGGAAAAAGAACGGACACGAAAAACCGTACGGAGTGAAGACCTGGTGCCTGGGAAACGAGATGGACGGACCGTGGCAGATTGCCTCATGGGAAAAAGATCCCCATGGATACGGCGTGCTGGCGCATGAGACCAGCAAGGCGATGAAATGGGTGGATCCGTCCATTGAAACGATCGCGTGCGTTTCCAGTTCCCCTTTCCTGAGCCATTATCCGGACTGGGACCTGGCGGTGCTGGAAGAATGCTACAGCGCGGTGGACTATATCTCGCTCCACCATTACCATTCGGCGCCGCCGGATATGCCGCAGGCGCTGATGGCGGGATACCAGGCGTACGAGGACTATATCCGGACGGAAATCGCCCTGTGTGATTTTGTAAAGACGAAGCTGCGCTCGAAGAAAACGATGATGCTGGCCCTGGACGAATACGCCGCCATGATCCGCCCGAGGGGAGAGACGCATCTGGGCCTGGGCGGGCGGCAGAACGCGGAGATGTTCAACGTTTTCCAGCCCGGCAGGACCTATGTCCGACACGATCCGGACGACTGGTCCACGCGCCGCAATCCGCCGCGGGATCATGAGATGCTGCAGACGCTGGGCCTGGCCGGCACGATGCTGGTAATGCTCAACCATGCGGACCGGGTGAAGATCGGATGTGCTACAGGCGGTCTCGCCGCACTTTGCGCCACGGACCGGGAGCATGTCTGGAAAGGTGCTGCGTATTATCCTTATACCCAGATGATCCGGTGGGCGAAGGGCGAGTCCCTGCGGTGCGAGGTCTGCTGCGAAACCTATGACGTGCCCGGGTACGCGATCGACGACATGAACCAGTACGGCGGTTTCACCGGCGTGCAGACCGTCCAGGCGGCCGCTGCGCTGAATGAGGAGGCGGGAGAGCTGAACGTGTTCGTCATCAACGCCGACGCGGAGGAGGAACAGGAACTGAGGCTGGACGCGCGCGGGTTTGAAGGCTGGAAATTTTCGGAGCATATCGAGATGTACGCGGATGACCCGGAAGCACAGAACACCTGGGATCATCCGGCCCGGATCCTCCCGGGAAAGAATCCTGATACCCGTGCGGAGAAGGGAATCGTGACCGCCCGTCTGAAAAAGGAATCCTGGAACGTGCTGCGGTTTACCAAGTGACGAAGTATTCGGATAATGAGAAGAGACTGCTCCAGACGATCCTTCCGGATCATGGGGGCAGTCTCTTTGCGTGCGCTTAACTGATAACGGGCTTACTGCGGACAGGCGATCTCCGCCACATGCTCGATGACATGATGCAGGGCGGAAGCCTGCTCGTTTTCCGCGGCGCGGTAATAAACCTCTTTGCCGTCCCGGCGGCTGACGATAAGGCCGCAGGCCTTCAGCAGCTTCAGGTGATGGGAGAGGGCGGGACTGGACATGTTCATCATCACGGACAGATTCAGCACACATTCCTCACAGTGACAAAGCAGCCAGAACAGCCGGACCCGGGTCAGGTCGCTCATGAGCTTGAACAGATCTGCGGTTACCTCAAAGGCTTCCGGCGCAGGCATGTGATCAAACTGCTTTTCCATAGCGGAATGATGGTCATGGGGCAAAAGACCGTTCTCCATACAGACACTTCCTCTCCTTACAGATTTCTGACAAACAGTGCCCGGATCGCGTTGAGCACAGCAAGAATCATAACACCCACGTCGGCGAAGACGGCCAGCCACATACTGGCGATGCCCAGTGCGCCAAGAATCAGGCAAATCAGTTTCACCCCGAGGGCGAAGACGATATTCTCCCGGACAATGCCCATACATTTGCGGGCAATGCGGATCGCTTTGGAGACTTTCAGGGGACTGTCGTCCATGAGAACCACGTCCGCTGCCTCGATGGCGGCATCGGATCCCATGGCGCCCATGGCGATTCCGAGATCCGCCCGGCTCAACACCGGCGCGTCGTTGATACCGTCGCCCACGAAAGCCAGTGTTTCCCCGGGGTTTTTGCTTCCGAGCAGCTCCTCCACTTTTTCCACCTTGTCCCCGGGCAGCAGGTTGCTGTGGACCCGGTCGATTCCCAGGGCTTCCGCCACCTGGGCCGCGGAGGAAGGACCGTCCCCGGTCAGCATGACGGTGGAGCGGACGCCGGCCCGTTTCAGGGCGGCGATCGCGTCGGCCGCATCAGGCTTAACCACGTCGGAGATGACGATGTGGCCGGCGTATGCGCCGCCGATCGCCATATGGACGATGGTACCGGCGCTGCGGCAATCGATGGGTTCAATCCTCAGGTGGCGCATCAGGCGACTGTTGCCGGCAGCAACCTGTTTTCCGTCGATCTCCACGACGACGCCGTTGCCGCCGATTTCCTCCACCCTGCCGACGCGGGACATATCAATGGGTTTCCCCCAGGCTTTCCGGATGCTGGCGGCGATGGGGTGGGAGGAGGCGCATTCCGCCAGCGCGGCATATTCCAGCATGGCTTCCCGGTCCAGTTCGCTGTGGTGGATATCCACAACGTCAAAGACGCCCATGGTCAGCGTACCGGTCTTGTCAAAGACGACGGTACCGGTTTTCGCCAGCGCTTCCAGATAATTGGACCCTTTGACCAGGATACCGGCCTTGCCGGCGCCGCCGATGCCGGCGAAGAAGCTGAGCGGGATGCTGATGACCAGCGCGCAGGGGCAGCTGATCACCAGAAAGGTGAGGGCCCGGTAGATCCATTCACCCCAGTCGGGCGTCTGGCTGAGAATGAGGCGGACCAGCGGCGGAAGGACCGCCAGCACAGCGGCGCCGACGACCACCACCGGGGTATAGTACCGGGCGAAGCGGGCGATGAAGTTCTCTGAACGGGATTTGCGGGAGGACGCATTTTCCACCAGATCCAGCACCTTGCTGACGGTGGATTCGCCGAAGACTTTGACGGTCCGGATATGCAGGACGCCGCTCATGTTGATGCAGCCGCTGACCACTTCGTCTCCCGGCTTCACGTCCCGCGGTATGCTTTCGCCGGTCAGGGCGCTGGTGTTCAGGCTGGATTCGCCGGCCTCCACAACGCTGTCGATCGGGATTTTTTCCCCGGGGTTGACGACGATGACGCTGCCGATTTCCACTTCGTCCGGATCTACGCGGACCAGATGTCCGTCCTGTTCAACGTTGGCGTAATCCGGGCGGATATCCATCAGCTCGCTGATGTTCCGGCGGCTTTTGCCGACGGCGTAGCTCTGGAAAAGTTCACCGATCTGGTAGAACAGCATGACCGCAACAGCCTCATCATAGTCCCCGGTTTTCAGCAGGCCGATGGCCAAAGCGCCCAGCGTCGCTACGGCCATGAGGAAATTTTCGTCGAATACCTGGCGGTTCAGGATGCCCTTCCAGGCTTTCTTCAGGATGTCATATCCAATGATTCCGTAGGGTACCAGCCAGAGCAGGAACAGAGGAATATTGCTGATCTGCATAAACTGCGGCAGGAAATGAAGAATGATCATCAGCACGGCGGCGATGATGATGCGGATCAACATCTTCTTTTGCTTTTTGGTCATATTTCCCACTCCTCCCTTATAAACCTTCGGATTACAATCTGAAAATCAATAACAGATCATGAAAGATGAATGAATCAAAGGTAGATCTCGCAGTCTTCTTCCACTTTTTTGCACGCAGCAGCCACATTCTTCATGACGGCAGCGGCGTCGGCGCTTTCGTCAAACTCCACGATCATCTTCTG
>CAMKEI010000036.1 GCA_946411525.1 uncultured Clostridia bacterium
GGACGTAAACTCCGCAAGCGCGATTTCCGCCGCCTGTGGATCACCCGTATCAACGCCGCCGCCCGCCTGAACGGCATGAGCTATTCCACGTTCATCAACGGTCTGAAGAAGAAGAACGTCGAAGTGAACCGCAAGATGCTCGCGGACCTGGCTGTGAACGACCCGGCCGGCTTTGCCAAGCTGGTTGAGATCGCCAAAGGCTGATCAGATACAAAAAGCGCCCTGAGGCGCTTTTTTTCATTTCAGGGTTCCGTTGACCGCGGGATCTGTGGAGTCAATCCCCGTATACACCTCTGGGAACAGTCCGGCGGTGCTTCTTTTTTCGCCAGCCGCTTCCAGGTGCGTCAGGTCACCGAGCTTTGTGATCCGGAAGGACAACTCGCCCTTAATCCGTTCCTCCGTCACCACCTCGGTTACGGAGGAGGGGAAACAAAGCGTATGATGCCACAACACCATCGGGGAGATATCCATGAGATATCCCAGCACTGCCATGGAAATGCCGAAGTGGCAGAACAGCGCGATCGTATAATCCCCGTTGTTTCCGCATTTCCAGACAGGTCCGTCCTTTACCATGCCATACCGGGCGAGCAGTTCGTTCACGCCCCGGGTGGTTTCCTCCCACACATCCCGGACATTGCCTCCCTGAAAAGCGGGCACGTCGCACCAGGTGCGGGCGTCCGTCACTCCGGGATAAGCAGCCCAGATCCGGGGCTTGACATCCCAGGCCACCGTCCGGCGCCTGCCCGTTTCAGGATCCGGATAGGATCCGCTGAACTCCCGCAGCCAGGGCAGCGTTTCGGCTTCGCGCCCAAGCTTCTCAAGCGTGTACGCCGCCGTATCCCGTGCCCGACCGAGCGGGGAGACATAAAAGTCCCGGATGTCATACCGTAAGAGCCGGCGGCTAAGCAGCTCCGCTTCCTCCCAGCCCTTAGGCGTCAGGGAATCCACCTTATAATCAGGTTCAGCATGACGGATCAGCAGGATACGCAATCAGAACACACCCTTTCTCCGATAATCATCTGTCGGCACCATTGTATCTTCATACAGGAACAACTGCAAGAGGTGATTCGGCTGATAAAAGCGGACCGAAACGGTATGAATCCATTGACGGTTTCACATAACTGAAATATAATAATAAAGATTTCGTAAAAAATCCGCCTCGGAGGGATTGACATGCTGAAACGCCTTACAGCTGTCCTGCTTGCCGTGTTACTCGTGTTTTCCTGCGCAGGGATCGGCGAAGCAACATCTTCGGCACGCCTGAAAAGAGGTTCCCGCGGCCCGGCGGTGAAAACGCTGCAAACTGCTCTGAAGGAACAGGGATTTTATACCGGGAAGATTGACGGCATTTTCGGCCGGAATACCATGAACGCGGTCAAGGCTTTTCAGCGGAAGAACGGCCTGAAGGTTGACGGGATAGCCGGCCCCCTGACCCAGGCTGTGCTGTACGCGAACAGTCCGGCTCAGACGACGGCGCCGGCCGCTGCACAGAAACCGGCAGGCTCGGAGGAAACGACGCAGTCATCCGCACCGGATGCCGTCCCTGATCAGGCGGAAACCTTCCTGCAAAGCGTCGCGAAGAGCAGCGGCGCGAAATGCGGAACGCTCATGCTCTCAAAGAACGGAAAGACCCTCCTGACCTGGTCTTTCGGCGGAGCAAGTGAAAAGACCTGTTTCCGAATTGCGTCGGTCACCAAGTGGGTCACGGCCATCGGCCTGATGACGCTGTACGACGCGGGAAAGCTGGACCTGGACAAGGATATCAGTACATATCTGGGTTTCAAAGTCAGGAATCCCGCGTATCCGGACACACCGGTCACCGCACGGATGCTCCTGACGCATACATCCTCCCTTTCGCCGGACGCCTCAAATTATCATCCGGACTGGGCCCGGATCGGCAGGAAGAACTACGATCCGATCTTCGATGAGAAGGTCAGGCCCGGCACGAAATACGCCTATGCCGATTACAACGGCGCACTCTTCGGATGCCTGATCGAGGCCATCTCGAAACAGAGCGTCCAGAACTACCTGAACGCGAAGGTGTTCAAACCGCTCGGCCTTACGGCGTCTTACTCCCCGAAGTTCCTGCCTTCCGGCACGCACTGCATGGATCTTCTAAACCCGAAGGGCAAGGTGCAGATCTCGGTCAAAAAAGACAGGAACCGCGCCTACAACAACAAGGCGGATCCCAAAGGCAACAACGGGTATACCGTCGGCAAGCTGTACATCAACGCGGAATCGCTGACGAAGCTTGCCGTGATGATGTACAACGGAGGGGAACTGGACGGCGTCCGCATCCTGAAGCCCGCCACCGTGAAGCTCATGGAATCGGATCAGCCCCTCCTCGCGGACAGCCCTTACGGCCTGAGCACCGTCCGTCTGAACCAGTTTGACAGAGGCACGTGGTACGGCCATCAGGGGCGTTACAGCGGCCTTTCCTCAAACGTCTACTATCAGCGGGAGACGGGCATCACCATGGCTCTGATCATGAACGGTTATGAGTATAAACTGGAGAACAATATCGTGATGCCGGCCGTCACGATCCTGAAGAACATGCAGAAGCTCGAAGAGCTCTGCGCGAACTGATCATATGTGCGGAAGAGTGTATATGGCTCCGGCGAATCCCGAACTGCGGGAGCTGGTGAAGGAAATGAACCGCTCCAGGCTTGCGGAGAGGTTCCGGAAAAGCAGCGGCGAACCGCTTGAGGCGGAGGGGGAGATCTTTCCTTCTTCCGTGCTGCCTGTGCTGGCCGTGAACAAAGCGGGTGAGCAGCGCGTTTTTCCGATGAAATGGGGATTCAGCGGAACCGGGAAGCTGCTGATCAACGCCCGGGCGGAGACAGCAGCGGAAAGGCCTGCCTTCAGGGAGTCCTGGGCAAGGCACCGGTGCGTCATTCCGGCTTCCTGGTATTTCGAGTGGGAGCATGATGAGAAAAAGCGGGCGATCCGGAAGTACGCGCTCCGGCCTGAGACGGAGGGCCTTATCTGGCTGGCCGGCCTGTACCGCATGGAAAACGGGATTCCTGTTTTCGTGATTCTGACCCGTCCCGCGGACGGCAGCCTGACCTGGATGCACGACAGGATGCCCGTCCTGCTGCCCCGGGCCGGAATCAGGGACTGGATCTCTCCCGATACCCCTCCGGAGTCCGTCATGCAGATCTGCCTGACGAAACTCAGATGGGAACAGGCAGTATAAAAAGAAGAAGGAGGAGCGTCACGATGCTGAAATTCTGGGGAGACGGTTCCCGGGAAGCCATGGATCTGGTCGACGCCATCCGGGTCAGGAGTACGGAGAACTTCAACTGGACGTTTATCTTTATCCTTGCCGTGGTTTTTTACATCTACTGGACCGAGATCCATAAGAAGAACACCGAGGTCGTCTGCGCCGGCCTGGCGCTTTACGGCGTCCACTGGCTGTATGAGATCTGCAACGCCGTTATCGGCAAATTCACCGGATATCCGCTCTGGTCCGTCAGCAATGAGTCCACAACTTTCATTCTGCTGATCGGCGTGTGTTGGGAGCTTTCCATGATGTTTTCCATCGCCGGCATGATCTCCTTCAAAATGCTTCCGCAGGACAGGGCGAAGAGGTATTTCGCGAAGAACGGCAGGGGAGGGATTCCCTGCAGGCTTGCAGGTGCGCTGGAAATGGCTCTGCTCTTTGCCCTATTTGAGTCCTTTCTTGCAGGCACGGCCAACCATTCCTTCATCTGGGTTTACAGATGGTGGGGCGTGATTCCTGTCTTCATCACTACTTATGTGCCTTTCTTTCTGGCCAGCAACTATATTCCAGATATGGAACCAAAGAAGCGCAGGAACTTCCTCATCGGACTCTGGGGTCTTGTTGCCCTCCTGCTTGTCATCCTGATCCCAGCAGGGGTGATCTGAGCTTTTCCATTCGGTACATTTACCGGAAAGTGCTCCGGGATCGGAAACGGCCCGGAGCTTTATCAATTGACGATAAAAACACGCAAAGATATTTAGATATACGAACAGATATGGTATGATGGAATCCGGAAAACGACTGTGACGGTACAGGTGAATATGTTTCTGTTTGATGGCTGAGGAACAAAAAGGATCAGATTATTAACGGAGGTACTCCATGGGTAATACACTATGTGAACTGCTTTCCGATCCCCGTATTGCGAAGATCGCGCCTGATGCGATCAGGAGGTGGGATCTTTCCCGGGAACCGTTCTGGAACAAAACCCTGCCGGAGATCAGAGCGCAGTATTTCTCCAGCAATATCGCAGGAGGCATGGAACGGCTGTACGCCGCCGCCGATACGGGTGAATGGTATTATCCGCTGTATTCGGAAGCGGAGTGCGCCGCCGAACCGGACCGTGAAGGCGTGAATGTGGTCTGGCTGCCGTCTTCCGGCGCCGCGGCGGATGAACGGCCGTTTATCCTGCTGGTGCCGGGCGGGGGATTCGTGAACGTATGGAACCTGACGGAGGGCTGGCCGGTCGCGGCGCAGTTCAACGATCTGGGATATCATGTGTTCATCCTGACCTATCAGGTGGGCGGGAAGGACGGGCTGCTTAAAAAGAACATGGAGGATTTCGCACGGGCCATGCGGCTGATCGCTGCAAACGCGGAACAGTTCCATGTAAAGCCGGACAGGTATATCACTTGCGGCTTCTCCGCCGGCGGATACCTGATCTGCCTGTGGAATACGGCGCTGGGATATCCAGCGTACGGGCTGGCGAAGCCACGGGCATGCTTCCCGGTTTATCCGGGCACAAGCATGAAGCTTGACGACAGCTATAAGGAAATGGATCCGGATGAGGCGTTTGCCCTGTACGGATGTTCCGCCGAAGAGGCGGCGGAAAGCGAGTATGAGATCCCGGAACACTCGAATGGTTTCCCGCCGACCGCGCTCTTTTTGGCGGCGGGGGATGAACTGGTGGACCCGGAAAACTCGAAGATGTTGGCCAGGGCTCTGGAGAAGCTCGGGATCCCGTGCAGGCTGGAAATCGGTCCGGAAGGCGGGCACGGATTCGCGGACGGAACCGGTATGTGTATGGACGGATGGACAAAGCGGGCCGTCAGTTGGTTTGAGTCGCTGTAATAAAATCTTGACAGCTCATTTGTTGTGCTTTATGATGAGAAAAAAGTACGTACATACCGGAGGATCCCCATGAAAACAGGAGCCTTTCAAACCGGCCTGTATCCGAACTATCTGGCTGAAACCGGGGTCAGCGACGAGCAGGCCCGGGAAAAGGTGAACAAAGCGTTCGACACGATCTTCTTCGACACGGAGGAGAATTTCTGCCATCATACGGACGATGACGCCTGGTGTATGGTCGACACCGGGAACATTGACGCACGGACGGAAGGCATGAGCTACGGCATGATGATGTGTGTGCAGATGGACAGGAAAGACATCTTTGACAAGTTGTGGACCTTCTCGGAACGGTATATGCTGATGAAGGACGGACCAAACGCGGGATACTTCCGCTGGTCCGTTCACATTGACGGGAGTACGAATTCGGAAGGCCCGGCTCCGGACGGCGAGGAGTATTTCGCGATGGCACTGTTCATGGCATCCGCCCGGTGGGGAGACGGCACGGGAAGCTTCGATTATTCGGCCCGGGCCAGGGAGATCCTGCGGCACGCGGTACACCAGCATGAACTGGTTCCCGGCGGAGAACCGATGTGGGAGCCGGAAAACAGACTGATCCGCTTTGTGCCGAACATGAAGATCTCGGATCCGAGCTACCACCTGCCGCACTTCTATGAGCTGTTTGCGCTGAGAGCGGACGAACAGGACAGAGCTTTCTGGAAAGATGCCGCGGAAGCCAGCCGGAAATACATCGCGGCCTCCGCGCATCCGGAGACGGGGCTGAGTCCGGAATACGCGGACTATGACGGGAAGACGGTGCTGCTGTTCCGGAAACCCTGGGTGTATTATTCCGATGCGTACCGGGTGGCGGAAAACATCGCGCTTGACCATATATGGTTCGGAGCCGAACCAGCGCTGGACGCGGTGGAAACGAGGATCCAGGATTTCTTTGCGGGGCAGGATATGGATGACCTGCGGGCCTATGAGCTGGACGGTACGCCTCAGAGCGAACCTGCCATGCACCCGACAGCCATTCAGGCGGTACTGGGGGCGGCGTCCGTCGGGAGCAGCTCGGATGCAAGGTCCCGCTTCCTGAAACAGTTCGCAGAAATGCCTCTGCGCAAGGGCGTCCGGAGATACTACGACAACTGCCTGTATTTCTTCTGTCTGCTGATGCTGACAGGCAATTATAAAATCTATATCTGAGGAGGAAGTCTGCATGATCTATTATGTGAATAAAAACGCCCCCCGCGAGGGAAACGGCCTGAAGGAGACACCCTTCCGGTTTATCAACGACGCCGCCAGAATCGCACAGCCGGGCGATGAAATTGTCGTGGCCCCCGGCGTATACCGTGAATATGTCAATCCGGTGAACGCCGGGAGAGAGGACGCCAGGATTGTCTACCGGAGCGAGAAGCCCCTCGGCGCCGTCATTACCGGCGCGGAACTGCTGAGCGGCTGGACGAAGGTGAAGGGAAACGTCTGGACCGCGCGTGTGAACAACGGCATTTTCGGCGCGTACAATCCGTATATTGAGATTGTCTGCGGCGACTGGTATTTTTCTCCGGTAGTCCGTCATACCGGTTCGGTATACCTGAACGATGTGGCGATGTACGAGTGTTCCTCCCTGGATGAATGCGAGGCCGGGAAGCCCAATCCCTACGCCTGGAACCAGGAGGAAGCGAAATACCTGTGGTATACGGAGCAGGACGGCAGCGAGACCGTGCTGTATGCCAATTTCCAGGGCAAGGATCCGACAAAGGAAAAGGTGGAGATCGCCGTCAGGCGCAACGTGTTCATGCCGGACAAGACAGGCGTGGGCTATATCACAGTGAGTGGATTCGTGATCACCAAGGCCGCCACCACGTGGGCGCCGCCGGCGGCGTATCAGGACGGCATGATCGGGCCGCACTGGTCCAGGGGATGGATTATCGAGGACTGCGAAGTCAGCAACAGCCGCTGCTGCGGCATTTCACTGGGCAAGTACCTGGATCCCGAGAACGATATGTACTTCTTCCACAAGAAGGTCAAGAGCCCGACGCAGATGGAGCGTGACGCGGTCTGCCGCGGACAGTACCACGGCTGGCTGAAGGAAAAGGTCGGCAGCCACATCATCCGCCGGTGCAACGTGCACCATTGTGAGCAGACCGGCATTGTCGGCCGGATGGGCGGCGTCTTCTCCATCATTGAGGACTGCCATATTCACGATATCTGCACCAGCCAGCAGCTGGGCGGTGCGGAGACCGCGGGCATCAAACTGCATGCCGGCATCGACGTGACGATCCGCCGGAACCATATCCACAACTGCATTATGGGCGTCTGGCTGGACTGGGAGGCGCAGGGCGCGCGGATCAGCCAGAACCTGATGCACGACAACTGCCGGCCGGACGGCCTGGAACAGGCCCGCGGCGCGATGTTCTCCACGGATATCTTCATTGAGGTCGGCCACGGCCCGACCCTGATCGACAACAACGTGCTGATGAGCCCGGTGGGCATCACGATCCCGTCCGAAGGCATCGCCTGCGTGCACAACCTGATCCTGGGCGGCTTCAGCCTGATCAACAGCGGTGTGGACAGTGTGGTGAACGGACAGCGGGAGCCGCGGTATACGCCTTATCATATCCGCCACAGGACAGAGGTAGCCGGTTTCATGACCATCCTGCACGGGGACGACCGGATCTACAACAACCTGTTCATCCAGGCGTACCCGGTGAAAGACAAGACGAAGAAGCCCACGGACGCGGAGCATCCGTTCGTCGGCACGGCGCCGTTCGATATCTTCCCGACCTATGAGGAATGGTCGGCTCCGTTCACCGGAGAGGGCTGGCCGAACATGGGTGCCCTGGCGCAGGTTCATTTCGGACACCTGCCGGTATGGGTTGACGGCAACGCGTATTTCAGCGGCGCCACCGTGTGCAAACATGAGAAGCACAAGCTGAGCGACAGGCGCAGCAAGGTGACGGTCGAACTGATTGAAAAAGACGGGAAATACAGTCTGAAGACCAACGTATACAGCAAGCTGAAGGACTTCAGAGACGGTGTCATCTGCACAGAAACGCTGGGCAAGGCCTTCGAGCCGGAACAGCGGTTCGAGAATCCGGACGGAACGGATATCGTGTTCGACCGGGATTACTTCGGGAATCACCGCGGTACGGAAACGATCCCCGGCCCGTTCGCAAGCGCGGACGACGCCAAAAAGATCCTGTGCTGATCTACTGCAACGTTGCAGACTGCGCGGCCGGAGCCGCGCAGTCTGTTTGTCCGGCCGGAGAATCGAGCTTGACATTCTCTGCCGGAAGGGATAAAATATCCGGCGTTGGGTGCCCGTAGCTCAGTTGGATAGAGTGTCAGACTCCGACTCTGAAGGTCACAGGTTCGAATCCTGCCGGGCATACGATCCCGGAAGCCGTTCAGGCTTCCGGGAGTTTTTTGTTCCGGCGCGGGATCTCCGAAAAGGCGAAAAGGCAGGCTTTCGAAAAGCCGGTGCTGAAGGGAAACGGCGTTCAGAACGAAAAAAGAAGGCGGATGGCGCCTTCTTTTCCTTCCGGGGATGATGAGACAGGCGGAGGGTCAGCGGCGCCTGCGCAGGGTCCCTCCGATCTCGAAAGCGGATGCGCCGTCCAGGATCCCGGAGAGGCGGTATTCCAGATCATTAAGGATGCGGCGGAGGGTCACCCGGTGATCCGGGAGCACCTCGCGGTTGTAGTTGAGGATGATCCGCTCCGGTTCGTATTCGGTCATCAGACCGGTGCCGAGGGTGTTGCACAGCCAGTCCGCGTAGCGCGCGTTGTTCACATGGCCGTTCACATCCAGGTCGGTATAGACCGGCCGGTATTCGCTGACGAATTCCTCGCCCTGGAGATTGCCGACGGTGGCGGGCAGATTCATCGGAACGGAAAGGTCCCTGTTGTCCGGGATCAGTTTGCCGACATCCCCCGGCGGGAGCATGCGGCGGGTGTTCACATCCAGCAGGAGCCAGAGGGTGCCGGCCTTGCCAATCATCCCGCCCTGGGCGTCCGTGAAGATGTAGTACCGGGGAAAGAAACAGATGCGGGTCGGGGTCGGGAAGGTATGGACGGTGATCTTTTCTCCGGAAGCCGGATAGCGGTCCATATGCAGCTCGGAACGGGAGAGCACCCAGACGATATCCCGCCTGATCAGGTCCTCCCGGCCGCAGCCGAGCAGCAGGCTGTGGGTGCCCGCCACATCCTGCATGGTTTCCAGGATCGCGCCGGGGCGCCATCTGTCGTTGAGATCGCAGTCGCGGGGCCTCAGTGTGAACGTCTCGTCATATGTGTTCATCATGACAGTATCAGATCCTTTCGCGGGAAGGCGCTTCATGACCGCAGGCCCGGCGGGGCCGGAACTCCGTTTGCCATGAAAGGCGCGGTTCAGGATTGACTCAGTGATTTCAGATACTCCGTCAGATCCGTAAAGGGATCGAGGGGAGAGTCCTTCTTCAGGTACAGGGGATGATGGGGATGGCCGGCCTTGCTGCGGGGGCCGGCGGTGAACCACCGGGCGCCGAACCGCTGCCCGACCGAAGCCATATCCAGCACGCAGGCCGGCAGATACGGCCGCTTTTCAATGACCGCGCCCCAGGCAGCCCAGAGGTCCGGCGGGGAGGGCAGCCGGGAAAGGAGCCAGGTGAAAGCCTTCATGTTTTCCCGATGAAGCATGGGATTGAGCGCCCGCTCCATGTCGTCCGGATCGGTGGCGCGCTGGGCGTAGACGTTGAACATGACAAAAGAATCGTATCCGTTATGCAGCGCGATGCGCTCGGCGGATTTCAGGGTATTGTCCAGGCGGTCAGGGACCGCGGTGGAGGGATTGATGCCGATGCATACCAAGGGACGCTTTCCCCGGGTACCAAGCAGATAACGATACTCGCTGTAATGGTCCGGCACATATAGCCAGCGGCCGCGGTCAAAGTCCGCGGCTGTCGGGACAAGTGCTTCTTCAAACGGCAGGACGCCGGCGTGCACCGTATCGGTTGCGGGAACGTGCCGCATGTCAGGAGAGAGGCCGGATCAGGATCAGGGGCGTGAGCTCGTCTCCCTGGCCGGAGGGATTGTCCGCCATGGCGTCCTGGATCTCCTCATCGGTCAGCGGGAAGTCGTCGCATTTGCCGAGCTGATTCTGGTCGATATCGTTCGCGTCCATGAGGACGACGGGAATGCCGGTATCCTTTTCCAGCTGATTGCACAGTTCCACGGGATTCGGCGGGTTAATCAGCGCGAGTTCCTTGTAGCGGTCAAAGCTGGAGCGGAAATAGAAGCCGTCGATGCCGGCCACGCCCTTGCCGCAGATTTTGTAGAACAGGCCGTGCACGCCGAAGGGGCGGGTCACCGCGCTGACGAAGGCAGCGAAGAGCACCCGCGGAAGGCCGCACATATCGATGACAAGCTGGAGCTTGTAGGGTTCATGCATGCCGACGCCGGTATCATTGATGCCGGCGAAGGGGGCGAGTTTCTTCGCCCAGAAACCGGGATGCACCTCATCCTTGGTCCGGACGTTCTTCGTACACATGGCCATGACCTTGGCCCCGAAGGAAAGCACATCGCCGTCCTGCGCGAGGGGGAGCACGTACCGGCGTACAAGTTCCGCCTGATCTTCCCCGACTTCGACGAAGTGGGTCTGGATGGCGTAACGGTCATATCTGCGGCCGTTTTTTCCGGTCAGGGTGCCGCGGTCGAAATAGACGATGCCGTCCTGTTCCCGGCGCTGGTCCTCAAGGTTTCTGGATGCGATGATGCCCATGCGATATACCTCCGTTCCCGTTTTCAGTCATATATTATAGAAGTATAGTTATTGTATGTCAATGAAAGAATGGACAATATATATTGTGTTTTCACGCTAAAGAGGGTATAATTATATAATGTATTAATATGGGTAAGGAGGCCCGAGGACAACCGCGGGCGGAAGAGAGGACGGAAGAACGGATGGATAAACACGCGGCGGAACAGGCGGTCATCCTGATCCCCTCGCTGGAGCCGGATGGCAGGCTGCCGGCTTATATACTGAAACTCAAGGAAGGTGGGTTCGCGCACATCGTCGTGGTGGACGACGGATCCGGCGGCGACTTCCGGCCGGTCTTTGAAGAAGTGGACGCGGTGGAGGACACCGTGGTGCTGCGCCACGAGACGAACAAGGGGAAAGGCGTCGCGCTGAAGACCGGATACAGATACATTATGGAAAACCTGCCGGATATTACCGGCGTAATAACCGCGGACGCCGACGGACAGCATACGGTGGCAGACTGCCTGCGCCTTGCGGAGGAACTGGAAAAGGGAGAACGCGCGCTCTACCTGGGCAGCCGGGATTTTAACCTGGATAATGTCCCGCCAAAGAGCAGGGCCGGGAACAGGATCACATCCGTCGTCTTTAAATTACTGTACGGGCAGTATCTGCCGGACACCCAGACCGGTCTGCGCGCGTTCCGGAAGGAAGAGCTGCCCTTCATGGCCGAAGTGGAAGGCGAACGGTACGAATATGAGATGAAGGTGCTGATTGCCTGCTCCCGTGCGCATATCCCGATGATTCCCGTCACAATCGAGACGATCTACGAGAACGACAACAAAGGCTCCCATTTCCACCCGCTCCGTGACAGCTGGCGCGTGTACAAAGTGATTCTCGGCAGCTTTATCCGGTTTATGAGCTCCTCGATCATCTGCGTTCTCGTTGATCATCTGCTGGCAAATCTTTTCCTGAAATGGCTGTTCCCCGTCCTCGGCGTCAGTCTTCATGTAAAACTGCCACTGGGCCTGAGCTTCGACAACCGGTCCCTTGCGAACTACTCGGCGCGGATTATCAGCGCCGTCCTGAACTTCAATCTGAACAGGACCCTGGTTTTCAAGGTAAAGGGACAGAAGGGCGCTGCTCTCAGGTATGCGGCAACGGCGATCCTGATCAGCATTCTGTCAACGCTCGGCATAAAGGCGCTGATGGCGGCGGGGATCAGCTTTACGGTTGCCAAACTTGCGGTGGATACCGTACTGTACTTTGTCAGCTACCGGATGCAGGAACGCTGGGTATTCAGGAGGGAAGAGCCGAATGAGTGAGGTGCTCTTTGAAATTGCCGGCGTGAATGTTACGGTGACCGGCGTATACGCCGCGGTTTCCCTGCTGGTGTTGTTTCTGTTCACAGGCCTGTGGCTGCTCGGAAAGAAAAAAAGGACCGGGAAGGATGTTTTTGCCGGCCAGGTGATGAATGGGATCGGTTTCGGGTTGCTTCCGGCGCTGGCGGTTCTTAAAGCGTTTCAGGAAGCCGGTACGGGGATTGGGTCGAAGGTGCTTGAACCGATGCCCTGCATCCTGTGGCTGACCGAACGCGGATATTACATGCCCGGCCGGATCGAGACGGCGGCGGCGGCCGTTTGCTTCGTGCTGCTGTGCCTGTGGCTGATTGTCCGGAAGGAGGAACTTCCGGACAACGGCGACCTGATTATGATCGCGGTATGCGTCTGGGCGGTGATCCGGCTGGTCACCGAGGATTTCCGGAAGCAGCCGATGGATCTGTTCCGTTACGCTTCCTGCGCGACGGTGCTGCTCTGCGCGGTGCTGTGGGGGGTGAGACGGGCGGTACGCACGGGGACGCCCGCCAGGGCGGCCGTCGACGTGGCGGCGGTATGTATCTGCGTCGCCGTGAACCTGATCACGGCAAAACATATCCTGACTGTCGGCAGCGAGATCAGTGATTTCGCGGTAAAGACCGGGAGCGCGGCGTTGATGCTGCTGCTGACCCTGATGACCGGCGGGGATCTGAGAAGGATGATCCAAAAGGAAACGCCGGCAGGGCAGCAATCCTCTGTCGGCGGGAACACACAGGTTATACCAAGAGTGCAGGGATGATTTACGTCCTGTTCGGGCAGGAAGCCTTCGGGCAGTTTTTACAGGTGTCCAGATCGATCTGATCCCCGGGGATCATCATTTCCACTATATCGGCGTCGCCGGAACCCGAAGGCTGGGGTCGCAGCCCGAGCCTCTCGAAGAAACCGGTCAGGTCCCGGGGACATCGGAGGCGCACTTCCCGCGCGGCGTGGCTCTGCGCCTTAAAGAGCAGCAGCCGCAGAACAAGGTCGCCCAGACGCCTGCGGCGTCGTTCCTCCAGGACCGCGAGATCTCCGAGACGGAAGGCCCCGTCCTCCCACCAGATACGGCCTGTGGCCGCGGGAACGGAATCCTCATAGACGAGCGTATTCCAGCTGAGAGCGTCCAGCGCGTCTGCTCCACGGCCAAAAACGGCCTCGCGGACGGGTAGAAGGGCGGACAGATCCGAACCGGGGGCGAACCACTTACCCTGAACCATAATGACTCCTTTATTCTTTATTCGGATTGGCACCTTTACACTGAATAGCATGAAAGGGACAGGCATGGACAGAAAAAAGATTGAACGAATCAACGAACTGGCGAGGAAGAAGAAAGCCGGAGGCCTGACTGACGCGGAAACAGCGGAACAGGCCGAACTGCGCCATGAATACCTAGCGGAATTCAGGGAAAACATGAAGGCGATGCTGGACAGCACCATCATCCAGGAACCGGACGGCACCCGCCACCCCCTGAAACAGAAGGACAACCCGCCGGTTCAATGATACGTCCGGCAGGACGGAAAGTCAACTTGTCAAAGGGGTTGGGTTCAGGTATAATCTGGTATTGTTTTCTGGCGCAGAAGCGCTGAAAAGCTTAAGAGGAGGACAGAAAAATGGACAAAAACGAACTGAACAGCATGGAACCGGACATCATCGATTTTGAGGATGAAGACGGCAACACGATTTCCTTCGAAGTGATTGACTATGTGTTTTACAACGGGGACGAATACGCCCTGCTGGTTGAAATGACGGAAGAAGAGGAAGACGGTGACAAACAGGAATGCATCGTCTGCCGCGTTGTCGCGGAAACGGAAGCGGATAACGAGGAAACCGAAACCTTTATTCCGGTCGAGGACGAAACGCTGGCTCAGAAGCTGGTGGATATCTTCAATACCAAACTGGCTGACGAAGAGAAAGAGGACGAATAATCATGAAAATGCCTGTGCGGATTCTGCTGGTGATACTGTGTGCCGCGCTGATCACTGCGCTGCCCTTTATGGTTTCTTCCCCGAACATGCTCAGCAGCGTCAAAACGGAGCTGATGAACGAGGAAGGCGACGAGGAAGAGATTGACTTCGGGCGGCTGCTTTTCTCCTCCGCACGCGCGGAGGAAGCCGACGATATCTATGAGGAAGAGGATCTGGACTCGGGAGAGGTTTCCGATCATACTTCACAGTACGTCCTGCCGCTGGACTTTTCGCCCGCCCCGGCGCCGGATCCTGCCCTGTTTACGGAGGACAGCTACGAGGATGAGACGATCAGCGTGAAGATGGAGGTTCAGGAGCTGGAAGACGGTACAAAGATGCACGTCGCGCGCGTCACGATCGCCGACGCTTCCCAGCTGAGGACCAACGTGGCCCATCCGAACGACCTGACGAATTCCCACCCGCGCCTCGTCACCAAAATGACGGAGGAAGTCAATGCGGTTATCGCGGTGGGCGGCGACAACTACAACCAGGAGACACCGAAGAAGTCCTTCGAATACCGGATGACCCAAAAGATCCGCAGCAAGGCCAACAAGCAGAAGGATATCCTGATCATCGACGACCGGGGGGATTTCCATCTGTTTATCAATTCCGAGGGAATAAAGGAGTTTCCGGATCAGCTGAAAAAGCAGGGCCGTAAACTGGTGAACGCCTTCACCTTCGGTCCCGCACTGGTCAAAGACGGGGAACTGGTCGACCTGAAAAGGGATTACGGATACAACCCCGGCGGACGGGAGCCGCGAGCGGCCATCGGCCAGACCGGGCCACTGAGCTATGTCCTGGTGGTCGTCGAAGTGAAAGGCCGTGACGGCAAAACCGGTTTTTCCCAGCACAGGCTCGCGGAATTCATGCATGAACTCGGATGTGAACAGGCTTTCAACCTGGACGGCGGCAATTCCGCAATCATGGTGTTCGGCGATCAGGTGATAAAGGGACAGCCCGGCGGCGACGAGCGCCAGCTGTACGATATTATCTATTTTGCCACGGCGAAACCGGCACAATAATCAAGAAGCAAAGAGGCTGACGGAATGAATCTGATCGACGAAGCAGTCATCATCGAGATCTTCGGGATCCGGATGTACGCATACGGCGTATACGTTGCGCTCGGAGCGCTGTGCGCCATGACGGTGCTTGCTTTTCTGGCGTACTACCACAGGCTGGGGAAGGGCGCGGCCGCGCTGACGGCACTGCTTTCGGGCATATGCGGCCTGGTGTGCTCCCGGCTTGCCTTCTGTCTGCTGAACCAGGAACTGGGCACGCTGACCCCCTTCCATATCTGGCCCCAGGTCAGCAGTGGCGGATGGAGCATGTTCGGGCTGATCGGCGGCGTGTTCCTGGGCGGCCGGATCAGCGCGAAAATCACCGGGGAAAACCCCGGGAAGATCCTGGACATCCTGAGCCTTTCGGTCCTTCCACTGATCGCCGCGGAACGGATAGGCGAAAACAGGATCGATTACTTTGATATCAGCCGGACGCTGGATTCCGACGCCCTGAAGGGCACTTTCCTGGCGGTGGGCGAAGACGAATGTTACCTGGCCACTTATTATGTGGCGGCCGCCGCGGCGGTTGTGCTGTTCGTCGTGCTCCTGATTCTTTCCTTCAGGAAAGGGAAGGACGGGGACCTGGCCATCCAATTCATGCTGCTTTTCGGCACCGTGTCGATTATTACCGAGAGCCTACGGTATGATTTTTTCCTGAGCATCTCGTTCGTAGGCCTGCAGCAGGTGGCTGCCGCGCTGATGCTGGCGCTTGGTATAGCCAAGGCGGTGCAAAGAACAAACAGACCGAAGTCTGCTTTGTCCGTCGCCGCGATTCTGAGCATTCCTCTGATGGTCCTTGCTGTGATCGGGCTCGAGTTCGCACTGGACAGGACCATGTGGAACAAGGTGATCATCTATATCGCGATGATCATTGCCGTCAGCATCCCGGCGGGCCTCGGCATGAAACTGCTATCAACTGAAAAAGGAACCGAAGAAGCGTGAGAGAACTGGCGGAAAACAGAAAGAAAAGCCTGAAGGAAAAAATCATCAGCCTGAAGGAACGGATCGTCACCTCCCTGACTGTCGCCATGCTGCGCCCGTTCAACCGGCACCGGATGGTCGACCTGGATCATGTGAGGGAAGATCCGGAAAATCCGCTCGTGTTCCTGGGAAACCACGCCGAGATCTACGGGCCGATCGCCAGCGCGCTGTGCTTTCCGGTACCTGTCCGGTTCTGGGTGATTTCGAAGATGATGTTCAATAAACGGGAAGTGAGAGCATATCTGTACGAGAACACCTTCAGCAAAAAGACATTTCTTCCGGTGTTTGTCAGAAAACTACTGGCCTGGTACCTAGGCTGGCTGAGCGTGAACGTGATGAACGCGCTGCGGGCGGTTCCCGTCTACCGGGATTCGCCGATGAAGCTGCGGCAGACGCTGCGGGAAAGCGTGGACGCGCTGGACGACGGCGAGAACCTGATGATCTTCCCGGAACATCCGGAAGGAAAGTACGTAAAGGGCGGAATCAGCGAACTGTCTCCCGGATTTGTGATGCTGGCGGAAGCCTGGTGGAAGAAATCCGGAAAGAAAATGCGGATCATGCCCGTGTTCGCTAACCGGGAAAAGAGGACCTTTACTTTCGGAGACGAGATTGTCTACGAGCCGGAGAACGGCTACGCCGCGGAACAGGAGAGAATCATGGACGAGGCGTACCGGCAGCTGGCCGCGTTGTCGGAAAGATAATAAGGAAAAAAGGAAATATCCGAAGGACTGTAAACGATGAGAAGCAGGATGAAACGGCTGGTTACGGTCACGGCTTTGCTGATGATGCTAATTTCCTCCCTGTCGGCAAAGGCTGAGGGCGGCATAGCCGGGACCTGGTGGGACCTGTTCGGATCGCCGACGCCTTCGCCGGCAGTGACGCCGACGATGACGCCCGCGCCCAACGCCTTCCGTTTCCGGGACGGAATCCGCTGGGAAATGAACATGCAGCAGGTCAGGGCGCTGGAAACGACACCGATGAGCGACCGGAGCTTTCAGAACTGGGCTATCATGCTGACAGACGGGAAGGTCGCTGTCAGCCGGTTCACTGCAGATCTGGTGTTCATGTTCCGGGAGGATCGGCTGCTGATGATCTCCTACGAATTCCAGCAGGGCTCTCAGGACAGTTTTCGGTATCTGGGCGGCGCGCTGAGCTCGCTGTACGGGGAACCGTCGGAAGCGGAGCCGCTGAAGATCAAGGCGCTGATGGACGCGATCAACCCGAACCGGTACCGGATTGAGCTGATCACCCAGGCCCTGGGCTGGACATACGGGGACGGTACGACAGTTTATCTTTATTATTTCTCGGATACGGATTTTGCGATTACCTATGTGAGCCCGGAACTGGGCAGCAGGATTTACCAGACAAACGGACTGTAATCACGCTGTTACAGGCCGCTGATCCCGGGACGGCGCGGTATGCGCCGTCCCGGTTTTCATGCAATATTCACACAGAATTCATATAAAAAAGGGCGGAAACTATTGACAAAGGGGAAGCAGGATGATACATTATGCCTGTGGTTAGCACTCGATGGAGTTGAGTGCTAACAACACCGGAGAAAGGAGGCGGTCAGATGCAGATGGACGAACGCAAAATGCGGATTCTGCGGGCGATCATCGACGATTACATCCTGACCGGCGTGCCGGTCGGATCCCGGACGATCAGCCGGAAATACGAGACCAGCCTTTCTTCCGCGACGATCCGCAACGAGATGAGTGATCTTGAGGAACTGGGCTTCCTGGATCAGCCGCACGTTTCTGCCGGGCGGATCCCGTCCGCGAAAGCATACCGCCTGTACGTGGACTCCATGCTTCAGGCAGGGGTGATTCCCAATGACAGCGCCGAAAGCGTGCTGAGCCATTTTTCCGGAAAGATCCACCAGATGGAGGACGTGATAGATCACGCCGCCCGGGTGCTTTCCAGTCTGACGCAGTACACCGCCGTGGTCCTGTCACCGAAGGGAACGGAACCCCGTCTGCAGACAATCCAGCTGGTGCCGGTATCCGCCGGCAGCGCGCTGGTGGTCATCGTGACAGACCAGGGCGTGATCCGCGACAGCGTGATCCGGATCAGCCCGGACATGGACGGCGACACGCTCTACGCCATTTCCCGTACGCTGACGGACGAGATGCGTGGATGCACGCTGACCGACGCCTGCCGGAAGATGCCGGAACTGATCCGCCGGATGGAGGGGAACGACGAGGTCCTGCGCGGCCTGTACGGATACTTCAGCGAAGGACAGCGCCCGAGAAGCCCCCACGTCGCCGTAGGCGGCACAAGCAACATGCTGAGCTATCCCGAATACAGTGACATGGACAAGGCTAGGACGTTCCTGAGCCTGATGGAAACTCACGACAAGCTAGCGGACATCATCCGCGGGAACGGGGAGCTCGCCTTCACGGTGAGAATCGGACCGGAGACCGGAGTACCGGAAATGGTCGACTGCTCCATCGTGACGGCGACCTATTCCACCCGTGGCGGCCAGCAGGGAACGATCGGCGTGATCGGGCCGACGAGGATGCGGTATTCGCGGGTCATTTCCATCCTGAACATGATGGGACATGAACTGACGGACATGCTTACGGCGGATGAGGACGGAAACCCGGAAAACAGGAATGAAAGGCGATAGCAGATGAGCAAAAAGAAGAACACGGCGACAGAGCCGGAAAAGGAAAAGAAGCAGGAGATTCCCGAGAAAAAAGCTGCCGCGGAAGAAACGGGGGAAGCGGCGCCCGAAGCTACGGAAACCGATCCGATGCAGCAGGCACTGGATGAGGCGAACGCGAAAGCGAACGAGTACCTGGCGCTGGCCCAGCGGGTCCAAGCGGATTTTGAGAACTTCCGCCGCCGGAACGAGACCGTCCGCGCGGACGCTTACGCCGACGGGCGGAAGGACGTGGCGGCGCTGATGCTGAACGTGCTGGACAACCTGGAGCGCGCGGTGGGAGCCGCTGCGGACAGCCCGGACGAAGCGCTGAAGAGCGGCGTGGAGATGGTGCTGAAGCAGATGACGGACGCCTACGGGAAGCTGGACGTGAAACCGATCGACCGGCTGGGAGAGAAGTTCGACCCGAACCTCGAAAATGCCATTCTGCAGGGCACGGAGAAAGACGGCGAACCCGGAACTGTATGCCAGGTGCTGCAGAAGGGATACATGATCGGAGACAAGGTGCTCCGGCATGCCATGGTCAAAGTTGTGCCGGAATAACGCGAAGGCGTTTTACGGATATACGGCGCGTTTCAGCCGGGCAGGGTATTCAGGAGCCCGCCGGAACAGGGCCGGGAAACATCGGACAACAACCTCACTGAAGGAAAGATAGAAAACGGAGGGATCATTATGAGCAAGATTATCGGTATTGACCTGGGAACCACCAACAGCTGCGTGGCTGTGATGGAGGGCGGACAACCCACCGTCATCGCCAACGCCGAAGGAAGCCGCACGACGCCTTCTGTCGTCGCGTTCACCAAGGACGGGGAGCGCCTGATCGGTCAGGTCGCGAAGCGCCAGGCGGTCACCAATCCCGACCGGACGGTGATTTCCATCAAGCGTGAGATGGGTACCAGCTATAAAGTAAACATTGACGGGAAACAATATACTCCCCAGGACATCAGCGCGATGATCCTTACCAAGATGAAGGAAACGGCCGAGAGCTACCTGGGCGAAAAAGTCACCCAGGCGGTCATCACTGTGCCGGCCTACTTCAACGACAGCCAGCGCCAGGCGACCAAGGACGCAGGCCGCATTGCCGGCCTGGAAGTGCTGCGGATCATCAACGAGCCGACAGCCGCGTCCCTGGCTTATGGCCTGGACAAGGAAGAGAACCAGAAGATCCTGGTGTATGACCTGGGCGGCGGCACCTTCGACGTCAGCATCCTGGACATCGGCGACGGCGTATTTGAGGTTCTGAGCACGAACGGCAATACCCGTCTGGGTGGCGATGACTTTGACCAACGGATCATCGACTACGTTGCAGACCAGTTCAAAAAAGAGAACGGCATCGATCTGAAGCAGGACAAGATCGCCTGCCAACGGCTGAAGGAAGCCGCCGAGAAGGCGAAGATTGAGCTGAGCGGCACAACCACAGCGAATATCAACCTGCCCTTCATCACCGCCGACGCCACCGGTCCGAAGCACCTGGACGTGACGCTGACGCAAGCAAAATTCAACGAGCTGACAGCGGACCTGGTCGACGCCACCGTGGAGCCCATGCGTAAGGCGCTGAAAGACGCCGGCCTGACTGTTGAACAGATCAACAAGGTAATCCTGGTCGGCGGCAGCACCCGGATTCCCGCCGTGCAGGAAGCCGTGAAGAAGGTTACCGGCAAGGACCCCTTCAAGGGCATCAACCCCGATGAATGCGTGGCGATCGGCGCGGCCATCCAGGGCGGTGTGCTGGGCGGCGAGGTCAAGGACGTCCTGCTTCTGGACGTGACGCCCCTCAGCCTGGGCCTTGAGACCGAAGGACACATCTTTACCAAGCTGATCGAGCGGAACACCACCATTCCGACAAGCAAGAGCCAAGTGTTCTCCACCGCGGCCGACGGACAGACGACCGTAGAGATCCACGTGCTGCAGG
>CAMKEI010000037.1 GCA_946411525.1 uncultured Clostridia bacterium
GCCACGACTGGCAGGCCTCGCTGGTGCCGCTGTACAAGCGGACCAAGTTCTGGGATACGCCGGTCGGCGCCGCGAAGACCGTGCTGACGATCCATAACCTGCGTTTCCAGGGCATCTGCGGGATTCAGCACCTGAAATACTGGTCCGGCCTGCGGGATGATCTGTTCGATTATCCGATCCTGAAGTGGAACGAGGACGAGGCCAATATGTTCAAGGGCGGACTTGCCTTTGCCGATATGATTACGACCGTCAGCGAAACCTATGCACAGGAAATCCAGACAGGCGCTTACGGCGAGGGACTGGACGCCCATCTGCGCTATCACAGCCCAAGGCTGCACGGTATCGTGAACGGCATTGATGTGGGGCAGTGGGATCCGGCTGCGGATCAGCTGATTGCCGCGCAGTACAGCGCTGACAATGCTGTTGAGCAGAAGAAGATCAACAAGGGCGCACTGCAGGAAAAACTGGGCCTGGACCAGGACGGGAACAAGATGGTTATCGGCCTGATCTCCCGCCTGACAGATCAGAAGGGCCTGGACCTTGTGGACGCCATCTTCCGGAACCTGATCGACGGCAACACGCAGGTGGTCGTCCTCGGTACCGGGGATCCCAGGTATGAGAACGCTTTCCGGTATTATGAGAACGAGTACAAAGGCAGCGTATGCGCATACATCAGCTACAACGAAACGCTGGCGCACCTGATCTATGCCGGCGCGGACGCCTTCCTGGTTCCGAGCCTGTTTGAGCCCTGCGGCCTGACCCAGCTGATCGCGATGCGTTACGGTACCGTTCCGATCGTCCGGGAGACCGGCGGCCTGAAGGATACGGTCGCGCCTTTCCGCCGCGATATGAACGACGGCAACGGCTTCACCTTTGACCGGTATGACGCCGGCCTGCTGCTTGACGCCGTGAACAACGCCAAGACGGTGTATTTCACCGAGCGCCCGGCATGGGATGAGATGGTACGGCGGAACATCAGGAAAGATGTTTCCTGGGACGCGAGCGCAAAGAAGTATCTGGCGCTGTATGATGAGCTGATCAAAGGATAAGCACAGGATTCATAAAGTTACATGACGGAAGGAAGGGAAGCACAGTGCTTGAGTTCTGCACGCTCGGGACGGGCGGAACGCTGCCGATTCCGGAACGGGCGCTGTCTTCCCTTTATGTCCGGGTGAACGGCAGGAGCATGCTGATTGACTGCGGCGAAGGCACGCAGGTCGGGATCCGGCGACTGGGCTGGGGTTTCCGATGCCTGGACGGCATGCTCCTGACCCATTATCACGGAGATCACTGCACCGGCCTGGCAGGACTGCTGCTGAGCCTGGAAAAGGCGGGGCGGGACGAATCTTTCCATATATTCGGTCCAAAAGGGCTGAAAAGGGTTGTGGAAGGACTGTGCGTCATCGTGCCGCCCCTTTCCTTTGCCGTGATGCTGCACGAACTGCCCGCAGAGGGCGGGGAACTGGAAATGATCGGCCTGAAGATCCGCGCATTTCCCGTGGATCACGGCGGGATCCCCTGCTTCGGATACCGGATAATGCTGAACCGTACCGCGGTTTTTGACCCGGACAAAGCCAGAATACTCGGTGTGCCGGTTCAGGACTGGAAACGGCTGCAACAGGGAGAGAACGTCCGGACCGGGTTCGGGACAGTCCGCCCGGAGGATGTGACCGGCGCGGAACGCAAAGGGATCACGCTGGTCTTCTCCACGGACACTCGGCCCTGCGAGACACTGGAGAAATACTGCGCCGGCGCGGACCTGCTGATCCTGGAGGGAATGTACGGTTCGGAAGAGAAGAGGCCCCAGGCGCTTAAGAACCATCATATGCTCTTTGAGGAAGCGGCTGAAACCGCGCGGAAGGCGGAGGCCGGCGGCCTGCTGCTGACCCATTTCAGCACGAGCATGGAAAACCCGGAGGAATACCTGCCGGCTGCCAGAGCGATTTTTGAAAGGACCTGGGCTGCGAAGGACGGCGGAACCGTGACAATGCGTTACCCGGAAAAAGAGGAAAAAGCATGGACCAGTTTGTTCTGAAGGCGCCTTATGCGCCTTCCGGCGATCAGCCCCGGGCGATCGAAGCCCTGGCGGCCGGCGTGAAGCAGGGGCTGAAGGATCAGATTCTCCTGGGCGTGACCGGCAGCGGAAAGACCTTCACGATGGCTTCCGTGATTGAAAAAGTGCAGAAGCCGACCCTTGTGATCGCCCACAACAAAACGCTCGCCGCACAGCTGTGCAGCGAGCTGAAAGCTTTTTTCCCGGACAGCCGCGTGGAATACTTCGTCAGCTATTATGATTATTATCAGCCGGAGGCGTATATCGCTTCCTCCGACACCTATATTGAAAAAGACGCGTCGATCAACGATGAAATCGACCGCCTGCGCCATTCCGCGACGGCAGCGCTGCGGGAACGGCGGGACGTAATCATTGTCGCCTCCGTCAGCTGTATCTACTCCATGGGCGATCCAAGCGAGTATGAAGGTCAGATGCTCTCGCTCCGCCCGGGCATGACATACAGCAGGACAAAGCTGATCCGGGACCTGGTCGATATCCAGTACGAGCGGAACGACGTCGACTTTGACCGGGGCACCTTCCGGGTCAGGGGAGATACGATCGAGATCATTCCGGCGGGAGAGAACCAGAAAGCCCTCCGGGTGGAGCTTTTCGGGGACGAAATCGAGCGGATCTCCGTGATCGAGGCGGTCAGCGGGCACGCGCTGGCAACCCTGGAGCACGCAGCGCTTTTTCCAGCCACCCATTACGCTACCGATCCGGCACATATGGAGGAACACATCGGGGAGATCGAGCGGGACCTGAAACAGCGGATCGAGGAGTTCGAGAGTGCCGGAAAACTCCTGGAAGCGCAGCGAATCGCCCAGCGCACCCGGTATGATATCGAGATGATGCGGGAAATCGGCTACTGTCAGGGAATCGAAAATTATTCCCGCTATTTTGACGGGCGGAAACCCGGGGACGCGCCTTATACGCTGCTGGACTATTTTACCGGGGATTTTCTGGTGATGATCGACGAGAGCCACGTAACGGTTCCGCAGATCCGGGCCATGTACAACGGAGACCGGGCGCGGAAAAACACGCTGGTGGAGTACGGCTTCCGCCTGCCGTCCGCATATGACAACCGCCCGCTCCTGTTTGAGGAATTCGAAAAACGGATCGGACAGACCATCTATGTCTCCGCAACTCCGGGCCCGTATGAGCGGGAGCGCGCACAGCAGGTGGTGGAACAGATTATCCGCCCGACAGGTCTGCTGGATCCGGAGGTGGTTCTGCGGCCTGCCACCGGTCAGGTCGACGACCTGGTCGGGGAAATCCGGAAGGTGACGGACAGGGGAGAACGCGTGCTGGTCACCACGCTGACCAAGCGGATGGCCGAGAGCCTGACCGACTACCTGAAAGAGCTGGATATCAAGGTGCGCTACCTGCACAGCGATATCCAGACGATCGAGCGCATGGAGCTGCTGCGGGATCTTCGCCTGGGAGAGTTTGACGTGCTGGTAGGCATCAACCTGCTGCGGGAAGGACTGGATCTGCCTGAAGTGGCGCTGGTTGCCATTCTCGACGCGGACAAGGAAGGCTTCCTGCGAAGCGAGACATCGCTGGTGCAGACCATCGGACGCGCAGCCCGGAACGTGGATGGCCGGGTGATCCTTTACGGGGACCAGCTGACTGAAAGTATGGCAAAGGCCATGTCAGAAACCAACAGGCGCCGTGCCTTGCAGGAAGAATACAACCGGGTGAACGGCATCACGCCGGAAAGCGTCCGCAACGCGATCCGCAGCGTGCTGGAAATTACGCGCAAGGTGGAGGAAACGGCCCCCGCCGCGTTGAATGAAGAAGAACGTGCCGCGCTCATGCGTCAGATTGAGGACGAGATGATCAGCGCGGCAAAGGAACTGGAATTCGAACGTGCCGCGAAGCTGCGCGACAGGCTGCTTGAACTACGGGGTGAAGCGCCCATGAAGGACGATACCCAGAGCAGGCGGCACAGACGAAGGGAGAGAACAAGAAAGAGTGAGCACTGAGCGAAAGACCGGCGGAAGGGGCAGATGGGCGCTTCCGCTGCTGCTGGCCCTGCCGTTTCTTGCCGCGATCGCTTTTGCCGCGATCCGCTTCGGACCGCGCCTGCTTGAACTGATCAACGTCGCGATCAAGGGGGCGGTGGTCTCATGAGAAAGGTTGTTGTGATCCTGCTTGCATTTCTGCTGACAGGTACGCTGGTCCTTTTCTGCGTGAGCTATGTCGGCCGGCAGGTGATCCTTCCCGCTATGAGCGGGGAGGACGGCGCGCAGGTCAGCGAAGCTATTATCCGCGAGGAAAAGCTCCTGGTACGGGAACGCGTTACGGAACTGTCGGAACTGTACGGTTTTGACGCGGAACCGGTGATCGGCGTCATCAGCGAGGACATCCTGCGCGATCTGAACCGGCAGGCTTCCCGGTGGTGGAGCACGCTCCTGCAGGACGGGAAAGCCGGAGATGAACTCAGGTGGGATATCAGTGAACTGGAAGATGTGCTGGCGTCAGACGCCAGCCTGAACCGGATGGAGGATCAGGAACAGGCGGAATACATGGGTCTGACAGTTGCCGACGAGGTGTACAGCAGCGTTAACCGGATGGTGCTTCCCATGCGTCAACAGATTATCCGGCTGGGCATGCAGAAGATCGGACAGCGGATTGACACTGTGAACCTGATTACCTTTTTCATGCGCATTCCGTGGGCAGCACTGGCGCTGTGCGCGTTGCTGGCGGGCCTGCTCATGCTGCTCAGAAGCCGGAAGCCCCCTGACTCCCTGCAGTATATCGGAGCCGCGCTGGGCGGCGCCGCACTGGTGCTCGCCTGCCTGTTAATCCTGTATCAGTTCTCCGGAATCCTGCCGATGATCCGGGAAGCCTCAGCAGGCCTGGCGATCCAGTATCAGAGCGTGGCTTCCGAGGCAATGATCCGCGCCGGGATCCTCACCGCGGCAATGGCCATGGGCTGCACCCTGTGTATGATCGGAATCCGGAAGAGCAGGAGAAAAGCATGAAACGGATTACGACGGAGTATACTTTCCGGTCGGCATGGATCGACCGGCCTCTGCGGTTTGCCGTTTGTTCAGATCTGCACAGCGACCGGTTCGACGACATGCTGGATACATTCAGCCGCTGCGACGCAGTGCTCATCCCGGGAGACCTGGTGGACCGCCACAGGCGGGACAACAGGAACGCAGAGCGTTTCCTGGAGACCGTGCCGGAAATCGTCCCGGTCTTCTATTCCATCGGAAATCATGAACTGAAATACAGGCACCGGGAAACATTCCTGCAAAAAGCGGAGGAGAGCCGGGTCACGCTGCTTGACAACGGGAGCATGTCTTTTCACGGCGTCCGGATCGGCGGCCTTTCCAGCACCTGGTCGAAGGTGCCAGACATGGCTTTCCTGGACCGGTTTGAACAGGAGGACGGCTACCGCCTGCTGCTGTGCCATCATCCGGAAATGTACCGGGATTATGTGGCGGGAAGGGATATCGACCTGACGCTGTGCGGACATGCCCACGGCGGCCAGATCCAGATCCGCGGCCGCGGCCTGTATTCGCCGGGACAGGGACTGTTTCCGAAACTGACGCACGGACTGCATGACGGGGGGAAGATGCTGATTTCCCGGGGAATGACCAACGGGGCAAAACCGCGGATTCCCCGGATCAACAATCCCTGTGAGCTGATCATATTACATCTTGAAGGGAAGGAAGACTGACATGGAACAGGAAGATCTGAAGCTGCTTCTGGACTGGTTTGAGGAGCACAAAGACGACAAGCTCAACTTTATTGCCAAGGAAGCTATCAAACTGGAGCTGAAAAAGGCCAATACGGTTGGCGATCTGATGAAGACAATGCTGAGACTGCTGAAAAGCTGAGAAACAGCATGCATACCCCGCCGGGACGGTCAAGCGTTGACAATCCACGGGGAACAGGGTATAATGCCATTCATCTTCAGAAGATCCTGAAACACCTTGTACCGGGAGCGGAAGCAGGGTGTTTCTTATGTATGAAAGGAGTCCCCATCATGGCTGAAGGAACGATCCTGACCGAGAGCGGTCTGAAAAAACTGGAAGAGGAACTTGATTATCTCGTGTCCGTCCGCCGGAATGAGATCAGCGAGCAGATCGCTGTCGCCCGCGGATTCGGAGACCTCAGTGAGAACGCCGAATATGACGAGGCCAAGAAGGAACAGGCAAAGGTGGAGGAGCAGATCACCCGCCTGCAGCAGACGATCCGCACCGCCACCGTCGTAGCCGACGATGAGATTACCACGGAGCGGGTGTCCATCGGTACCATCGTGAAGGTCAAGGACCTGGATGACGGCGAAACCTATGAATACGCCATTGTCGGCGCAAACGAAGCGGATCCCATGGAGAACAAAATCTCCAACGAGAGCCCCGTCGGCGCAGGCCTGATCGGCATGAAGAAGAACCAGACCGCGACCATCGCGATTCCCGCGGGCACGCTTCGCTACAAGATTATGTCCATCAAGAAGAACTGACGGCGCCTCAACAATACAGAGAAGGAAGATTACCGCTATGGCAGACTATCCCGTAACGCCGCTTACCCCGCCGCTGACCGAGCAGGAGATTATCCGCCGCCAGAAGCTGCAGAAACTGCTGGACACGGATCAGAATCCCTATGAGATCACGCGCTGGGATATAACACACCGCAGCCGGCAGATTCTCGACGGGTTTGACGGGCTGGAAGGGAAGGAAGTGTCCATTGCCGGCCGCATGACGAGCCGCCGGATCATGGGCAAGGCCTCTTTTGCCCATCTGCTGGACGGAGAAGGAGACATCCAGATCTATGTCCGCCGCGACGACGTGGGCGAAGAACCCTACATGGCGTTCAAGCAGGACGATATCGGAGACATCCTGGGTGTGAAAGGGACGGTTTTCCGGACGCAGACGGGGGAAATCTCCGTCCATGCGACGGAAGTGAAGCTGCTGTGCAAGAGCCTGAAGGTGTTGCCGGAGAAGTTCCACGGCCTCGTGGATACCGACCTGCGCTACCGTCAGCGCTATGTCGATATGATTGTCAATCCGGAAGTGAGGGACACCTTCCGCAAGCGCAGCCGGATTATTGCCGCAGTGCGTGAGTTCCTGGATTCCCGGGGATTCATCGAGGTCGACACGCCCGTGCTGCATACGCTGGAGATCGGCGCAAGCGCCAGGCCTTTCCGGACGCATCACAACGCGCTGGATCTGGATATGTTCCTGCGGATTGAGACGGAACTGTATCTGAAGCGCCTGATTGTCGGCGGCTTTGAGAAAGTTTACGAGGTGGGCCGGATCTTCCGCAACGAAGGCATGGACGCTACCCATAATCCCGAATTCACCTCAGTGGAGACCTACCAGGCCTATGTGGATTACAAAGAGGTCATGGAGATGGTCGAACAGCTGTACGAGTTTGTCGCCATGAAGGCGCTCGGCACCACGGACGTCAGTTACCAGGGACAGGTCATCCACCTGAAAGCGCCATGGAGGCGCATTACCATGGCGGACGCGGTAAAGGAAGCCTGCGGCGAAGATTATAACGCCTGGCAGAGCGATGAGGAAGCCCGCGCCATCTGCGAAAAGCACGAAGTGCATGTGGAAAAAGACGCAAAGAAGGGCGACTGCCTGGCTGCGCTCTTCGACGAATATGTGGAAGCCTCTCTCATCCAGCCGACCTTTATCATTGACTACCCGGTGGAGATCTCTCCGCTGGCCAAGCGGAAACCTGAGAATCCGGCGCTGACCGAACGCTTTGAGTTCTTCATCACCGGACACGAGATGGGCAACGCTTTCAGCGAGCTGAACGATCCCATTGATCAGCGCAGGCGCTTTGAAGACCAGGTTGCCGCCCGCGCGGCCCAGGGCATTCACGCCGAGGTGGACGAGGACTTCGTCAACGCACTGGAATACGGCATGCCGCCGACAGGCGGCCTGGGCTTCGGCCTGGACCGGCTGATCATGCTACTGACTGATTCTTCCACGATCCGCGACGTCCTGCTGTTCCCGACGATGAAGCCTTTGGAGGCTCAAAACGCCGAAAAATAAGGCGCTCGGACTATCCGGTACATAGGAGTGCGTCTAAAGTGCGTCATTTTTCTGACGCAGAAAAAGTACTGATATATCAGTAAAAATGTCCAATGGCATGGAAATGCCGCTGGAAACAGCTCTCAGCGTGGGGAGTGAAAACGCTCACAGTGAATCAGGGACGGAAGAATGAATTCCGTCCCTTCCTTTATGCACTGAAAAAAGAAGAACTCCCGTAATGGAGTCCTTCTGTGAAAAGATGATCACTGCTGTTCAGCCGCAACCGGAGTTGTATCGCGGAAGGCAAAAGTGCCATTATAGATCTGACGGGCCACAATCACGGCATTCAACATCTTGCCTGTGGGCTTGGCGCCTTTGCGGAAGTTCGCGCGTATTTCTTCAACCGGTACGCCAGTGATCTTGCTGGCAGAAGCAGTGGCGACATAATAATTTTTCATGATGCATCCTCCTCGGGATTTATTCGCTAATGCACCCGGAAGGATCCGCAGGAGTCCGCTTTACTGCACATCTGTCCAGACGATTTCTTCTCTTTGAATATCATCCGGCCAGGTTCCGTTAGGACCGTACCAAAGCTTGCTTTGTACCAGCTTTCCGTCAACAATCCGGACTTTCATGATCCCACTGTCAAACGCACCATCTGAATACCAAAGTAGCAATCCTTTGCCACCTTCGCCGGTATACAACATGTTACGGTATTCGTTTAAAGGTTCCAAAGGTTCTATGAGTCCCGGTATTGCCGGATCATACTGGAAAACTTTGACATACCGGATGCCATCTGATGTCAACTCGGCTAACAGCAAAGAAGGAATCGTATCTGCCTCGTCAATGTAAACCAGGGCATATTGATATCCGACAGCGCCTTCACCAAAGTCCTGATAATCAAACCGGACCGCCTCCCGAATCATCGCTCGGTAATATGACATATACGTTTCCTGTAAATCTGTTTCCTGAGCGATGCAAGTCGAACCCATTGCAATAATAATGATTACGAGGACAGCACAGATTACTTTTCTCATGCTTAGTGTCTCCTTCTTATGACAGTTTCATTCTTCTGTTCACGAAAAAATACTGATCCAGTTCAAGGCAGAAAGCTGCGACTTGGTGTCTTTGAGTATCATCACCGGTAAAGACGGGTGGAATACCGTGTCGCGCAGCCAGCCGGTTCAGAACGCGGACATTGATAATGGCTGTTTCATGACAGCTGTGTCGATTCTGATCATACTTCATGACCTGATCACGGTATGTTTGCCCGTCAGTCGGATCGGAAAAGAGCAGATCGGTTTCCCCGCACACTACGGCATCCACATAGGCATGGAAGGAACACAGTATATTCTCCAGATCCTCCTTATTCTCCCGACTGTCCGGATCCGAGCTTGTTGTAATCCGATGAACCAGCGCTTTAAGTGCGGTTTCATCCATATATTGGACTTCCATACACTGCCTCCGTATATATGTTTTGTTTGATGCTTATTTCGATTCCAAGATATGAAGATCCTGCCGCCAGGGAGGGGAAGCTCCCAAATATTGGAAGCTTCCCGTATACAACTACAGCACGAATACTTCGCTGTCAGGATTATCGAACAATGCGTCGTCGAGCATGGCGAGTAGACGGTTCCGTATCGCCCTGCCGCCGCCACCGCTTTCGTAAGCTTCGTTGGCAAGGATCTGCAGTTTTTCATCTGGTACTGTTATGGAACCAAATATACCAGAAGACAATCTCTTAACTTCACGGCGTGCAATCTGCAGCATATCAGATCGTGAAATGGGCGGCATGTAGACCGGGGATAACCTATTTGCAATCTCCGGCATCACACCATATTCGATGAGATCGTCCTGTGTAATGGTGATTTCATCATCTGTTTCAACAGGAACAGTATGATCTGTGAATCCGATATGGCGCTTTGCTTTCTGGCGTAGCTTCTTTTCACGTATTTCAGTGAAAGCGCCCATACATATGACAGTGATGTGCTGGCCATATACGTCAAAACCGGGCTTGCCGTCTTCACCTCCCACGGTGAGTTTATCGTGATCAAGCAGTTTCAATAACTGTTCCTGAACCAACGAATTAACGGACCACGCGCCAGAAGAACCACCGGCGTATCGTTCCTGCACCAGCTTGTCGAATTCGTCGAGGAACAAAATCATACCATAAGGCTCCGGCATATCGCGCAGCATGTCAGCGAGCTTGATTCCGCCTTTCCATCCTGTCGCATTGATTTGGCTCGAATCGAAACAACGGACGAAACCGCGGGCATTCCATTGCTTGGCAATGAAACGCATAATCTCAGATTTTCCGCAACCCGTTGGCCCGATCAGCAGAATGTTTCTCTTTGGTTTTTCACAACTGTTAAAGTGAGAATAGATCTGCATAGCAACTGCACGGCAAGCGGCTTCCTGCCCGATAATACCGCCACCGCCATCATCGCTGTGCATTAAGTCAACGATATCTCGAGGAGAGAACTTCGGCAGTGTCTGGTATGTCCGATAATCACGAATCGACATGTTGTAGAGGTCAACCGCACCGATTGCTTGTGTCATATCGTGTCACACCTTTCAATTATTAAAAGTCACCGTATAGTGCGCAGACTATACGGTGTCAGAGAAGAAAACAATTTATTCGGAAAAATCGTAGCCGTCATCTGGCTTTGATCCGATAGTCAATGTCACCGTGCTGGATTAAGCTATAACTTCGATCACCGGCCACGATGATATGATCAAGAACCAGTATTCCAACACCGTTCAGAAGACGTTGCAGTTGAACAGTTGATGAGATGTCTTCGGGCGAGGGAGCACATGTCCCACCTGGGTGATTGTGACAGAGCAAGACGCTGTGCGCATTATAATTCAACGCGGTTTCCATGACAAGGCGAGGATAGGCACTAACTTCAGAAAGGCTGCCTGTGCTGATCCGTCGCTTTCCAAGGACGTTGCATTTGGCATTAAGCGCTACCACGAAAAAATTCTCGAGGCGTTCGCCGGCAAGAAGACTCAAACAGTAGTTCTCTGCTTCCCGGCTGTTGCCGATTCTATCGGGGATTTCCATAGCACAGCGCTGCCAGACACGAGCCATCGGGACCATCAGGGAAATCAGAGATGCCTTGGTTTTTGTCATACCGTCAACCTTCAGGAGCTGTTCCGGCCTAGCTTCCAGGATTGCTTTCAGGCTTCCGAAACTGTCAAGCAGGCGTTTGACCAATCCGGTAGAGTCTTTGCTACCACTGGCATAAGACAAAATAGTAGACAGGATATCTACGTCGTCAAAGCTGTCGAATCCATGTTCATTCAGCAATCGCTCACGTAAGCGAAGAGTACGAGAGCTTTATAAATGCTTGCATGATCATGAAGATGTTTTCATGGCGGAGCCGATACAGTTCATTCCAGTTAAAGATCTTTCGGATTGGATATATTGGAAGAATTATGGTGCACCCTGTATGTTTTTTAAGGACGAATCAACCCAGAGCATGGTTTGCTTGGTCCCTGAGTTCAATATGGCTGAGACTATTAACGGTCTTGCTAACGGTAAGATCAATCGAGAAGATTTAATTCAAGACGAAACTGTTGCAGATGCCTTTGGGTTCACTATTTGCGACAATATTGATGGCAATCAATTGAAGGAACAGTATAAACATGCTTTGCTGATCGCTGATAAACTTCATCTTTCAAAGATTCCTCCTGTTCTGTTTGTTGGGATGGATTCAATGGCAAAAAAGGCAATAGGTGGAACATTATGCACTCCGTTTGGCGATCTAATTGTGATTTCACATTCCAAACCGAACACGCAAAACTTGACAGCAACATTAGCGCATGAGCTAAGGCATGCTTGGCAGCATACAAATTCTGATAATTATTTTACGAACTATTTATCACAAGCGGAATTAGGCCCTCATGACTTTATGATGCAAAAGGAAGAAATCGATGCTGAAGCATTTGCATGTTCCTACTTGACAGAACTGGGTTTTGATGGAATGGAGTATTCAATTAGTCCGGAGCTTTTTCCTGATTTGCATCAGGCCGTGAGGAATCGGATGAATGAAATTATGGCAGAAGCTGTAGCATCATGATGCAAAGACACCTTTTTCGGATAAATTTGTGGTTGACAGATCACCCTTCGCAACTACGAAGGGTGGTTCAACCGATCAGGTTTATCGGGAACAAGCAGTAGTTATTATTACAAAACGGACAGGAAAGGGCATACTGATTGTATGATGACTAACAGTCCGGTACGAAAACAAATTGAAAAAATGACCTGTTTCACATGAAAGAATTATTAATGTTCAGAAGCAGTCGCTGGTAACGATCAAAGCCAGGACAAAAGGGCATGGTATTCATTGCCCTTCTGCTTCAGAAATGATATAATTAATCCGTGAGCGGACAAGGTCTGAAAGACCTTGGGAACTCCCCGGACGAGAGTTGTGAAACAGGTAATGACAGAAATGATCAAAACCAAAACACAATCTTGAAAGGGGATTTGCAATATGGCAAAATCACGCAAAGATTCCAAAGGCCGGGCTTTGAAGCCCAACGAACATGAGCGCAATAACGGGAAGGGATACGAATACCGATATATAGACAAGATCACCGGGAAACGTTGTTCGATCAGCGCGACAACCTTGGACGAATTGCGCAGGCGAAAGGAGGAAGTGCTCCGTAATCAGTTTGACGGAATCCATGACAGTCGGACTGTCACGTTGAACGATTATTACGCAAAGTGGAAGAAACTGAAGGTAGGTCTGAAACCGAACACGAAATCGAATTACATTTATATGTATGAACGGTTCGTGTATCCGAAGCTGGGAATGAGGCCTCTGAAGGATCTTATGTACACTGATGTCGTAGCGTTCTACACGTACCTGGTGGATTCCGGAAAGGTTTCTATCTCTACGATCGATACCCTGCACAATGTCGTTCACCCTGCACTCCAGATGGCGGTCAATGACAACATGATCCGCAGGAATGTCTCTGACGGGGCGATGAAAGATCTGAAAGCTCGGGAAAATCAGAAGCAGCGTGCGCTTAAGGAACAGGGCTTAATGCCGAAGTCGCTGACACTGGATGAGCAGCATCGGTTGTTTGAAGTGATTAAGGGAACCCAGTGGGAACCGATTATCATGTTCATGATCTTGACCGGTGTACGTATTGGCGAACTTGGCGCCCTGACGTGGGATGACATTGATGAAACGAACGGTGTGATTCATGTTCGGAAGAACCTTGTGTATTACGATGATCGCATGGACGATGATGGTTGCCGGTTCCGGATGAATACAACGAAGTCTGGCGCAGGTTTCCGGGATCTTCCACTGAATGACGATATCCGCGATATACTGGCTCTTCAGAAGACGATCGGCCATCCTTCCGTGACAAAGGTCGAGTGGTATGAGAATTTCATCTTCACGACCAAGTTCGGAACTCCCCTCAAGCAGGATTCGGTGAATCGGGCCTTGAAACGTATCCAGCGAAACGCGAATGCCGACCCGAAAGCTAAGGTAATGCTTCCGGCAATGTCCTGCCATAAGATGCGAAAGACCTATGCCACGAACTGTGTTCGTCAGGGGATTGACATGGCGACACTCATGAAGAACATGGGACACACGGATTCCAAGGTTACGTTGGAGTATTATGCGGAAGCCCAGATGGATATGCAGATTGAAGCTGATCGTAAGATGAGGGAAGGCCTGAAAGCTGAGATGGAAAAGCGGAACGCAGGTTAAAAGATGGCGACGGTTCAGTATGGGATTTTCCCCGAGTGCGTCAAAAGTGCGTCAAGAAGAACCTTGAAAAATAGCCGGTTTATAACAGCCTCCTCTGGACCCCTTTGTAAAAGCCCAGTTTATAAGGGCTTATCGTCCACAACGCTGTTCCCGACGATGAAGCCGATCGAGGCCGCAAACCCTTGAAAAATAAGGATTCTTGGCCTTGAAAAATGACCCAAAAAGGCAATTTGATGCAAATTTGGTGCAAAATGACTTGAGCGGCTTTACGGACAAGATATTGACCAGTTTGGGTATGCCAAGCTGGTCAATTTTTTTTCGAGGTTATTTGTCATATCTGGTGTTTTGAATGTTGATAATTTCGATAGCTGCATTCGCTTTTTGATGTAGCTAATAGTATCAAAGAGAAATGCCCTTTCTTTCGGTGGACCATTATTCAGGAGTTGCAGGATTATTCTTTGTGATCCGGATCTTCTTTGTGTCTGTACGGATATTTTGCTTCTGCTTCCGCGGCAAACTGATCCATCATTGCCTGTTCTTTTTCCTCGTCATTTGTATCTATGAGTTTCTGCAAAAAAGCATTCAGGTCAGATAGCGGAATGTCTCTTTCGAAATACGCTCTGGAGAAGTTTTCATTATAGCCCAACCCAATCGCCTCCCTGGGATCATAGTGCAGCAGCGGTCAATGATTACTCTATCCTCAGGTTTTCCGGGTCGTCGTTGTCATCATAGTAACAGAGTCTCTTTCTCTTTCGCTCAGCAGTCCGGTTCCAGGTTCTCATATAATCTTCCGGGGCGATCCCGATAAACACCATGTCATCATCCACATCGCCCAGTATTTCCAGGTCGGCGAATGCCGATTCGACTGAATCATGTCTTGATGGTAATTCTTTTTCGTCTTCAACCGGTCTGACTCCCTGTGCAGCCGGGTAATACCGTTCCATATCAAGCAGGACGAAGTTCTCCACATTGGCCTGCACACTGAAACTGTTCTCCGGGTTTTGACGCTTTTCTGTTGAAACTGTTCTATATTTATAGTAATATTAATAATATAAGGAGAAGCTTGGTTGAGCAGTATAATTGAAGACCAGACATAAAGGAGTAGTATTCCGATGAAAAAAGCAGCAGTTGTATTTATTCTTATGACGGTGCTGATGCTGGGCGCGGCAATGGCTGATACTCTGGTCCTGCCTGAAGATACAACCGTTATTGAAACGGAAGCCTTTTACGGCGTTGACGCAGAAACAATCATTCTGCCGGAAGGCGTGACAGAGATCGGGGACAAGGCTTTCGGCGGAAGCGAAACGTTGCGGAGAGTGTTTGTGCCGCATGAACTGATGGGCAGGGAATCAGCGGCTCTGCAGGGAAGCACCAACGCTCATTTTGTTTCCCTTACCTATATGTTCACTTATTCCGAAAAAAGCGATCATATTGAACTGACCAAATATGAAGGTGTTTCCTCTGAAGTGACCATTCCTTCAGAAATAAACGGAAAACCGGTCACAGTGCTGAGCAGGGAAGTGTTTGACGGGAATGAAACGATCACGAAAGTGGTCATCCCCGAAGGCGTAATCTCAATCGGCGATTACGCCTTCAGAAACTGTTCCAATCTGACAGATATCACTTTCCCCGGGACGCTGACCAGTTACGTCACAAATGCGTTTACCGGCTGTGGGTCAAACGCGACAGAACCGTTCTACTTCATCCTGCCCGACTCAATCAACACCTATCTGGGCAACGATTCGGAGACGCATGGCTTCCCCGGGTGCAACGCGGTCCTTGTCTGTAATCCGGCAACCAGAACTGCATATAATATAGGCGGGTATATTACTTTCCCCGGCCAGTATGATTTCCGGTTCCGCTATGTCGGAAACGGCAATGTCCTGTATCTGATGGAATACGTCGGAACCGGTGCTGAGGCTGAGATTGCCGATGATGTGGGGCTGGAGATTATAGATAAGAATGCGTTCCTAGACTGTTCAGGGCTGACAAAGGTAATCATTCCTGAAGGAGTTTCCAGAATCGAACAATATGCGTTTAAAGGATGCAGCAATCTGACAGATATCACATTCCCGCAGTCCCTGACGCAGATCCATACCGAAGCTTTTATCGGCTGCGGTGCCAGTTCAGAGGATCCATTCTATTTCCGCCTCCCGGACAATATCACCAGTACGAATTACGGAGATGAAACCACCCATGGATATAAAGACTGTAACGCGATTCTGGTAGTCACTCCGAAATCTGAGACTGCTTATCATCTTTACAATAATGCCTGGTTCACGTTTGAAGACCAGTATGATTACCGGTACCGTTATGTCGGAAACGACAATATCCTGCATCTGATAACATATGTCGGTACCGGTACAGTAGCTGACATTCCGGGCGATATAGAACTGAAAAATATATATAAAAATGCGTTCCTGGACTGCTCACGGCTGACAAAGGTAATCATTCCCGAAGGAGTCACCAACATCGAACAGTATGCGTTTAAAGGATGCAGCAATCTGACGGATATCACATTCCCGCAGTCCCTGACTCAGATCAATACCGAAGCTTTTATCGGCTGCGGCGCCAGTTCAGAGGATCCGTTCTATTTCCGCCTCCCGGACAACGTCACCAGCTCCAATTACGGAGATGAAAACACCCACGGATATACAGACTGTAACGCGATTCTGGTAGTCACTCCGAAATCTGAGACTGCTTATCATCTTTACAATAATGCCTGGTTTACATTTGAAAACCAGTATGATTACCGGTACCGTTATGTTGGCAATGATAATCTGCTGTATCTGGTCAAATATGTCGGCTCAGATGAGGAAATCAGCATCCCTGCGGATGTGGAGCTGAAAATGATATATAGCAGCGCCTTCCGGAATTGCGCACAGCTGACAAAGGTGACCATTCCTGAAGGAGTCACCAGTATCGAACTGAGCGCGTTTGAAAACTGCCTGAATCTGACTGATGTTACTTTCCCGTCCTCACTGACTTTCATCGGGAACAGGGCCTTCCGCTTCTGCGGCGAGAACAGTGAAGCGCCATACTATTTTGTGCTCCCGTCAAACATCAGAAGCATTACAGGCTATGGCGATGCTGAAGACAGTGAGACGAACGCCAGTTTTTATGGCTGTAAAGCACTTAAAGTCACTTCCGGCACAACAACAGGTACGGCCCTGAAAGCCGCGCATTACAATTATTATCCGTCACTGGCAGATGCGCAGAACGGAACCAACATTATCCGCTGGAATGAAGACTGAGCGGTTTTGCTGCCGTTCGGTAAAGATGAATCAAAACAAGACCGCTGAAAGATACGTATATTATACGGATGCCGTTCTTATGTAAAACAGAATAACTGCCGTCAGCCTTAGTCAGTAAGCGCTTCATCCAGACACAGCAAGCGAATATAGATGCACAGTAAAACGCCCGCATACACATCCCAGCCTTTTGCTCAGCGCAGATATGCAACAAAGGCCGGCCTTTGTGCACAAGACGGGAAACAAATTCATCCACATATGCCTTTGCTTATCAGTCAAATGGATTCCCTGACGGCATTCAGATCTTCTTCTCCTAACCGCTGCTTCCGCATACCTGGCTGAGTAAATGTATCTGTCCCCGGTGCACAGGCGCTTGTCTCTGCATTGCTGCAGACATAGGGCGGTTTGCTCGCTTTAACTGAAGACAGCATCAAAACCTATTCCTCCTCCCGGATCTCCAGGATGTTTTCGATTCCGATCTCCAGAAAGGATCCGCCCACGCTGACCATCCGGTCCAGGATGATCTTCCGCGCCGTGCCGTCAATCCGCCGGACTTTCTCCGTGACGGTCTCATAGATTCCGCCGGTTTTCAGCGGGTCGGGGATGAAATAAGTAACGGAAACAACCGGCTTTCTCCCGCCGGCGATTTCGGTGCCGATCCGGTTCAGCGTCCGGTTCAGTTCCTCCAGGTCTTCCTCGCCCGGCTCGATTTTGTTGTCCACCGTCCGCGCTTCCTCGCCGATCATATCCTCAAAGCCGGTGAGCGCGGCAAAAGGCGCGAATTGAGCCGCGCGGTCATACAGGCTCATGGGCGGGTGCTTCGGGGAGACCCAGCGGGGATGATCGATGATATCCGCGTAGACTTCCCGCGGATCCGGTTCTTTTCCCGTGATTCCTTTCGCCATCGCGTTATCTTTCCTTCTTCTTTCTTTGCCTGCCGGAGAAGGGCACGTCCTCCTGTCCCGCCCTGTGGCCGCCGATCTGGCTGTTCCGGGCTCTCGTAGTGCCTTTCTCCTCGAGATTCATGCCCTTCAGCACGGCGTTCCTCCCGAACCGTTCCTGCATGATCAGGGTGGCCTTCTGCAGCCTTTTTTCTTTCGCCTCCGCGGCCTCCCGTTCTTCCTCCTGCCGCCGCAAAGTCTCATAATCGGTGAACAGGTCCAGCTGCACCGGGCATTCCTTCGGTTTGTCCTTTTCCGGGATCAGGTTGCAGGCCACCACGTTCAGCCGCCGGATCAGCAGATCCGGATGGACGACGCGGTCGTACAGTGCCATCATCGCCTCCGCGATGGCCTTCGTGCTGCTGGTCCAGTGATCCAGGTTAGCCGTACCGTGGGCGTGCTTCGGGCAGAGGCGGCCGTAGAAATCCACCGCCAGATCACCGAGGTAGGGATGCCCGGTTTTCGCGACGCCGTACAGGGTATCCTGCACGCTTTTTCCCGCGCGGAGAACGACCAGACTTTCCTTGTCGTAGCCCACCGTCAGTACGATCTGTTTTGTGACCAGGTTCTTCCGGACCAGGTCCAGCACCAGCAGCTCCGTCATTTCCCGGACGATCAGTTTTCCGTCCACGGCGTTGTAGGGCTCGGAAAGCACCTGTCCGCTGCTGAGGCTGCTGGTTTCCGGCTTATAGCTTTTGATGGTCCTGATTTCCGTCGGCTCCCAGCCCCACGCGTGATCGATCAGCAGCTCCGCGTTGACGCCCATGGATTTGTACAGCAGGTCCTCGTTCCGCTCGCTCATCCGGGCGATATCGCCCATGGTATGGCAGCCCAGTTTATCCAGACGGCGGGCGATCCCGAAGCCGACCCGCCAGAAATCCGTCAGCGGCTGATGGCACCAGAGCTTCTCCCGGTAGGTCCGCTCGTCCAGCTCCGCGATCCGCACGCCGTCCCTGTCCGGTTTCACGTGCTTTGCCACGATATCCATGGCCACCTTCGCCAGGTACATATTCGTACCGATGCCTGCCGTGGCCGTGATGCCGGTGGTATGCAGCACTTCCTGAATCATGGCCATGGCCAGTTCATGCGCCGTCATCCCGTAGGTCTTCAGGTATCCGGTCACATCCATGAAGACTTCGTCAATGCTGTATACGTGGATGTCCTCCGCACTGATGAATTTCATATAGATCCCGAAGATCCGGGTGCTGTATTCCTCATACATCCTCATCCGCGGCGGCGCGACGAAAAAACCCAGCTCAAAGCCCGGGTTTTCAGCCAGCGTATTGGCGTCGAAGGAAGAGGAGGCAAAGGCATATTTTCCGTTTTCGTCCTTCCGGATATACCCCGACCGGATGCCGTTCCTCAGCCGCTTCGCGTTGACTTCCTTCACCCGCCGGATGACCTCGAAAAGCCGGGCGCGGCCGGGAATCCCGTAGGCTTTCAGGGAAGGGGAAACCGCCAGGCAGATGGTCTTCTCCGTCCGGCTTTCATCCGCCACCACCAGATTGGTGGTCAGCGGGTCAAAATGACGCTCGACACACTCCACGGAGGCGTAAAAGGATTTCAGGTCGATGGCGATATAGGTTTTCCGTCCGTCAGGTTCCATCGTTCTTCTCCACAAACCACCGGCCGACGCGGGTGGCGAACAGGTCCCCGGTCCGCTCAAAGAACAGGTGCCGGGTTTCTCCTTTGATCACCACCGTATAGCATTCCCCCTGCATTCCCTTCCGGAGGGCGGAAGCAGGCCGGTAATCCTTCACGGCCTCGATCCGGAACGTCCGTCCATCCTTCCAGGTGATGGAGCGGGGCAGCATATAGCCGGTACTGTCAAAATCGGAATTGACATTCACGTAAATACGCTCAGGCATGCCGGCCTCCTTCATCCTGCTGTCGGGTATGATCCTCTGTAAGCACAATTATATTGTGCTTTTTGGAAAAAGCAAGGGGAACAAACGGAGTTTTTCCTTTAAGAACAGGATTTACAGGGGAAAAATGCGCCGGCTTTGAACCGGGAAATCATTCGGCATGGAATCCCCGTTCATCCGGATCGGGGTACAGGGGCGTCACGTCCATATCCTGAATCCACACATACCGGCTCTCCCCGATGGACCGGATCACCTTATCGATGGCTTCCTCTTCTCCCTGGATCTCCATGGTGACAGATCCGTCCCAGTCGTTCCGGCACCAGCCGGTGC
>CAMKEI010000038.1 GCA_946411525.1 uncultured Clostridia bacterium
AGGTTTTGGAGACCCACGTGTTACCATTACACCATGCCCCTATTGCATTCGCAACAGCGCTATTATATGGGATCAGGATACAGTTGTCAAGCTGTTTTTCGACAGTTCAGCGGGTGAGGTCATACATCATGATTCCGGCGGCTATCGCGGCGTTCAGGGATTCGGCGCCGCCACGCATCGGCAGGCAGAGGCGATGGGTCGCGACGGCCTTTACCGCATCGGATACGCCGTTTCCCTCGTTGCCGATGACCAGCACAAAGGTGGAAGACAGACCTTTCCGTTCATAGAAGGGATCCCCGTCCAGCTGGGAGGAAATGACCGAGTATCCGCCGGTTTTCAGCTCTTCCAGCGCTTCCGGAAGAGCGGAAGGGAAGGAAAAACCCAGGCGGAAAACGCTGCCCATGGTGGACCGAAGCACTTTCGGCGAAAACAAATCGGCGCATTCCGGGCTGAAAAGCACCCCGTCAAAACCGGCGGCATCGGCCGTGCGGACAATGGTCCCGACGTTGCCGGGATCCTGGACGCCGTCAAGGGCCAGCAGGCGGGGGCCGGAAGCTTCCCGGGCCTGCATGGCAAGGACCGCCGCGACACCCTGGGGCGTTTTCGTATCGCATACAGCCTGGAACACATGGTCCGGGAGCTGATAAACAGGGATGGCATCCGGCAGGACAAAGCCGGGGTCAAAGCCCTCGCGCAGAAGCAGCGCCCGTACGTCAAAGGAAGAGGAAAACGCCTCACGGACCATGCGGACACCCTCGACCAGGAAGGCCTGCTGCGCCTCACGGCCCTTCCTGTCCTTCAGGGAACGCCAGGCCATGACTTTCGGATTTTTCATGGAAGACAGTATTTCCATCATATACTTTCCTTTCATATCAGACGGGACCGTCGGACCGGGGGGCGGAATGGGCGATCAGCTCCAGCAGGGAACCGATCCACGCCGACAGCGCGTCATAGGGCTTCAGCGCCAGCTGCTCGGTAAAGGACTGGGAAATGGCCTCCGAGATCAGCGAATCGCCGTAAGGCGTGAACGGATGATAGAAATCACCGGTAAAAAAGCCCCTGAAAAGGATTTCCGCAGAAGCCGGGAACTCCTTCGCAAACCGCAGGATAAACTGCGGAAGCAGTTCCTCCGGACGGACAGAGATTGCCGCCGGAATCACGGAAGCCGGCGGAAGGCCGGGGGTGACATCCTGCAGCACGGAAAGGCCGACCGGGATTTCCATCTTCTTTTCAGAGGAGAAGAGCATGGAAAGGGAAGCGACCCGGCGGTTCCGGAACATGGTCAGGAAATGCCAGAGCGCCGTCTTATACTGATCCGGAAGACCTTCGGGCAGCAGGGAACCACGGCCGGACAGGCACAGACTCATCTGTTCCGGCAGGAAATCATTCCTGCCGGGATCCGCGGCAATCTGCAGCAGGATCAGGCCGGAAAGCATCAGCAGATAACTGAAATGGAGCAGGAGCAGGGAGCCGAAGCGGGACGGCATGCCGGTGGCCGGATTCTGCAGGAGCGCAGGCAGCAGCCAGACATACCGGTCCGCCAGGAAGTTGTCCAGGGCCAGCCGGGAATGACGCAGGGCGGAAGGATCCGCCTTGGCGTTCCGCAGGATCCGCGTGAGCAGGGACAGATCCTGACGGAAGGCAGGATCCTGGATGAACCCGAGATCCTGCTCCAGCATCTCCGGATCGCGGAGCAGGGAGGGAAGCAGCATATAATGCACGCCGAGCGGGATCTGGCACGTCCGGACGGCCTGCTCACGGCCGCGCAGGAACAGCGAGATATCCGCGGTACAGGCGCCGATATCCAGCACCATGAATCCGCCGCGCGTATCCTCGGACGCGCAGAGACGGAAGTAGGCGCCCAGGGCGGAACTCTCCGCGGCGAACGTAACGGGAGGCGCGTTGTCCGGCGCGGTAAAACCGCTTTCCAGGCAGACCTTTTCAGCGAGACCGGAGAACAGCGAAACCAGGCGCTCCCGGCCCTCCTTCGCCATCTCATCCGGGACGGAGAAACGCCAGAGCAGGGACGACGCACCGTCCGAGCGCGCTTGCAGGGCCGCCATGAGCATGATCTGATGCAGGCAGAGAACGACGGAACGGCCCTTTTCCTCTTCCCACTTCAGGCAGGTATAGAGCGCGCCGGAAGGGATGGAGAGCACGTCCCGCAGGTCGGCGGACATGAGGACGATGCCGTCTTCAAAGGGAAGCGGTTCGGCGCCGGGCACATTCCGGAAGATCCGGGAAGCGGTGGGAAGCAGCGCGGAAACCGGGACAGCCGGCAGGAATTCCTTCCGGAGCAGGTCACGGGAAGCCGCCGGGTTATTCAGCAGCGTGCGCACCAGCGTGGGCCCCTGAAGCGGGCGGCGCTGGTGACCGACGGAGAAAACCACAGAGGTGCCGACAGAACCGAAATCGATACAGGCGGTAAAAGGAACCGTTTTGTCAATCACCGGCGCAGGCAGGACATTCGGCACGGAACCGACGGAGCGGCCGTCCCGCAAGAATGAGAAGGAAACGGGGAACGCGTCCGACCGGCAGACAGCGCGGGAATCCAACGGTTCCGGCGAAAGCATGCCGCCGGCCGCGTCAAAGGCTTCCAGGGTCATGGAATCGGGCAGGGAGGCATAAATGTAATAAGCATGCCAGTCTTCCGGAGCAAAGGGCAGATTCGGCCAGACAGCCAGGGTCGGAATATCATGGGCATAGAGATGCACGATTTCATCTTCCGCATATTCACGGACCATCCGGACTGTAAAGCGGCCTTCCAGGTTCAACGTAACCCGGACAGCACCGCCGGCAGCACGCTCAAAGGAAAGCAGACCCGGACGGATGACCGTGCGGCCTTCCGGCAGACGGCACAGCGCGGCACAGAAATCAGCCGACAGCGGCGGAAGGATCGCATCGGATGAGATTCCGGCAGCGTTCTCCGGATTCTCCGGAACAGCCTCCGGCGCGAGCTGGCACATGGAACCCATGAGGGTATCGCCGATGACTTCACTTCCACGGGCCGGGAACAGCGCGAGCAGATCGCTGAAAGGCTGCAGGGCGGCCCCGGCCAGACTGCCGCCGAGGGATTCAGACAGGATGGTGATGACGGAAGGGGATTTCGGATCCCAGGGCCAGGACAGCTCCGTTTCAGTATCGGAAACCGGGGCTTTCGCCTTTTCGAGCAGATCCTCCGCAACGCCGCGGGCTTCGGGATCCGCGTCCCGGTATCGGGTCAGCAGCAGCGCCAGCTCCCGGGCAAGGGCGTCATGATAATCGTCAGAGCTGCGGGAAAGGATCCTGCATTCCTGATCCAGCAGATTCAGGATCCACTTTTCCGCAGGGAGCGGGATGGATTCCAGCAAGGTCCGCGCGCTTTCCCGGGCGAAGGGGACATCCCTGTAGAAATAAACGATGTCATCCGGCAGATCGCAGGAAGCGGGTTTAAAAGAGGCGCGTCCCATCAGCCGGGCGGCAAGGTCATCCGTGACCAGGGACTTTTCAAAGATACAGGCCTTCCGCACCAGGGACGGGCGGAACGCCGGAAGCAGCCGCAGCCCGAAAGCCGACCGGAGACGCAGAGAAAGCTGATCGGGGAAACCGACGTTCTCAGCCGCCTCTTCCAGGCTGAGCCTGAAAGACTTCAGGAACGCGGAAAAGTCACCGGAGATCTCCGCTGAATCCGTACCGGCCATCGCGGCAAGGCGGTCCAGCATCAGCAGGCGGCCGCTTTCGCCCAGCAGGGCGCATGGATCCGTGAATCGCAGGGTATCCGGATCAAACCACGGCGCGGCAAAGACGGGGATCAGCGGCGTATGGGCGGCAGTGATCCTGGCCGGGATCAGTCCGCGGCCGGGCAGCAGCAGGGCAAAGGGAAGCCGGGCCTCCTCATTCCCCAGCGAAAGAATCCAGACGCAGCGGGATCGCCGGGCAGACAGCCAGGCATGCAGGACGGGAGATGAACCGTCATCATAGCGCTCCAGGGTGAGCGCAGGTTCATCCGCCTGGCGCCTGCGGTACTGGCAGAGGAAAAGCATCGCCATCAGGCCTCGCTTTTCGGCTTCGGCACCGGACGCCGTTCCCGGCAGAAGCGGCAGCAGGGAAGAAACCGTCAGCAACGGACCGGACGGGTACAGATCCGGCAGGAGAGACACCGGGGGAACCTCTCCGGCGGAAAGGAAGCGCAGCGGACTGATTTCACCGCGGCTGACCTCCAGCACGGAAAGGGAAAGGCTGGCCAGCGGATCCCCGCCGGCATCGGGTTTGCAGACAGAAAGAAGCTGCCTGAACAGGGCCTTTGTATCCGACAGGGTGAAACCATACAGCAGGGCGGGCATCATGCCAGCCGTGTCCTTCCGGACCTGGTCCGTATTGTCCCCGGAAGACTGCACCAGGGCGGACAGTTTTTCCGCCGCGGCGGCGTCCAGCATCTGACCGTCGAAGGGATTCATATTTCCTGACACACCGGCAGAGCCGGCGGCGCAGGACAGCAGCTCCTGATCCGACAGATCGGCATCGCAGCGCTTCACAGCCGCTTCCAGCAGGCGGATCCGGCGGGACAGCGCCGCATCGGACAGGCGGTCCGACTGTCCGTCTTTCATTTCCTGCTGACCGAGCGCCCTGTCCAGGGCTTCCTGACAGCGCAGGCGGCAGTCGCGAAGGGCGGGGACGGCCCAGCAACTGCCGGCGGAACGGAACAGGTTCCGGCGGGTTTCTTCCTCATCCTTCAGCTGTGCTGCGATATCGTCCAGGCGGCGGTCCACCTTTTCTTCCAGCGTATCGGCCATGGATACGCGGTGAACCGGTTTGATGCCCAGGAATCCGCTTTCCTCCGCTTCGGAACGGGAGACGTCGTATTCGGAAGCAACGGTCACCGTCCTTCCGCAGGTATCCACGAGCTGCCGCCACAGCGGATCCGACACTGCCGCCAGGCGAAGGGGTTCCGGCAGATACCGGATAAGGGAGAGGATTTCAGCCAGCACGGCCCGAAGGGCACGCACCAGGACGGTAAGCGATTCAGACTGCCCGGCAGTCGGCTGCTTTCCCTGCAGCAGGCGGCGGAACAGGCCGTTCCTCGTATTTGGAGCCAGCGCGAAAAGAGACGCCGGGCGCCCGGCAAACGCCTGATAAGCCGGCAGCAGGTCTGAAAGGAGCCAGGCGGAAGCATGCAGGAACGCCGCAAAGGAGGACGCCTGATCACCCAGGGACTGCAGCGTCAGGATTCCCGGCAGGCTGACGGTATGCAGTCCCGCGCCGGGGGCTTTGTCCGACGCAAAAAACCGGGCAAGATGACGGGCGAGCACGGCATAAAGAACGCGAAGGGATTCACTCCCGCTGTACAGCGAAGACGGGAGTGAAAGCAGCCAGACCGCATCGGCACAGGCTGAACCGGGCCGATCGGGAGCGGCGACCAGATCCTGCTCCGCCAGCGCATACACGGATGAAGCAAGCATCTCTTTGCCGAACTCAGGAGAGGCGTCAGCACCGACGCCGAGGCAGAACAGCGCAAGGCAGGACGGATCCGCTTTCAGGAATTCCGAAAGAAAGCGCAGGGCCGAAAAAGCGACGCCGGCGGAAAAGGGATCACAAAGGTCACAGCAGACAGCGACCCGGAAGGGCGCGCCCTCAGACTGACAGGCGCGGATCCTGCCGGCCCAGGCATGAAACGGTTCAGCATCATCAGCGGGACCGGACAGCAGCGCGGAAAAAGCCCATTCGACCGCTTCCCGGTCCGTTTTATAGGAAAGCGGCATTCCTTTCCCGCGAAGCGCGGACAGCAGCGCAGCAGCGGAAGCGTCCTCCGAAAGGGTGCGGAGAGACGGGAGCTGCGGCCTGAAGGTTTCATACTCAAAGGAGGAGGGGAAAAGGGATGTATTCGCACTGTCGGACAGCAGGGTATGCGCCCGGTTCAGGTCACGGATCAGCGGCGGAAGGACCGGATCGGTTTCGCGGTCGGCGATCTGCAGAATATCCAGGCCGGAAACAGGCAGCGACGCACCGCAGGACATCGCCGCAAGCACCGAGGTCAGGGAAGCGCCGGCAGAGGCACCGACCGGAAGGAAAAACGACTTCAAAGAGATCCCTCTCTTTCAAAACATATAACAATAAAAAATTCGACAGAGGCGGAAAGAAACCCTGCCTGCACGTCCCGGAGGGACGTTGAACGCAGCGCAGGGATATGCTATAATCCTGCGCAGAAACCGGAAGGAGAGAAGAAAGCATTATGAAGAAATGGACCGCCGCAGGATGCATTCTGTGGATCACCGGGCTGGCCGTATTCATCATCGGCCTGAACCTGGAGGGGAACACCAGGGAATGGATGACCATTGCCGGGAGCATCGCCTTCCTCGCAGGACTCGGCATTTCGGGCACCGTATGGATGAAAAACAAAAAAGAAACGGATTCGGCAGACGAAAAAAAGGCAGCGGATCAGTGATCCGCTGCCGTGCTTTTTCTCAGGAACGGTATCCTTTGGGATTGTTCTTCTGGAAGCGGTAGGTATCCCTGCACATATCCTCCAGGTTCTTTTCGGCTTTCCAGCCGAGGAGCCTTTCGGCCTTGGAGGGATCGGCATAGTTTTCCGCGATGTCCCCGGGCCGGCGGGGGGCGAACACATAAGGAACCGGGACGCCGTTCACACGGGTGAACGTGTTCACCAGATCCAGCACCGAATAACCGTGGCCGGTGCCCAGGTTGATAATCTCAGAGCCGGCGTGCCCGGCGGCATACCCGCAGGCAAGGACGTGGCCGCGGGCCAGGTCCACCACGTGGATGTAATCGCGGACACCGGTGCCGTCCGGCGTGGGATAGTCATTGCCGAAGACGGACAGTTTTTCAAGCTCACCGACAGCAACCTTGGCGATATAGGGCATGAGGTTATTCGGGATTCCGGAAGGATCCTCCCCGATGAGGCTGGAAGCATGGGCGCCGATGGGATTGAAATACCGGAGCAGCACAACGCTCCATTCCGGGTCGGCCGCGGCCTGGCCTTCCAGGATCTTCTCAATCATGTACTTGGTCCAGCCGTAGGGATTGGTGCAGCCGGCAGAAGGCATATCCTCCCGGTACGGTACGACGGGCTGGTTGCCGTAAACCGTGGCGGAAGAGGAAAAAACGATCCGTTTTACGCCGTGGGCCTGCATGACTTCGCAAAGGGTCAGCGTCGTATCCAGATTGTTCCGGTAGTACCGGAGGGGCTGTGCAACGCTTTCCCCGACAGCCTTCAGGCCGGCAAAATGGATCACGCAGTCAAAACTGTTCTCCTCAAAAATCCGGTCCAGCGCGGCCTTGTCCGCTACATCCGCCTCATAATGCGGAACGGGCCGGCCGACGATCTGCTCAATGCGCCGGATGGATTCGGGGGAACTGTTGACATAATTGTCGACGATCACCGGATCATGGCCGGCATCGCACAGTTCCACACAGGTATGGGACCCGATAAAGCCGGCACCGCCGGTCAGCAGGATTTTCATGGGCATTCTCCTTTACAGTGCGGCGGGATACACGCCGGCGTCGTGGAGCTTCTGAAGCTCGCCGGCGACGTAATCCTTATCCTCTTTATATGTAACGCCGAACCAGACGGCGTCCGTGGAGAGCACTTCCACCTTCAGTCCTTCGGTATGCATGAGCTCGTCCACCAGGGAAGGCAGGAGGCATTCCTTCTTCAAAGGATCTCCTGATTCATCCTGCAGGAAGGCGGAAAGATACCGGATGCCGCTGGTGAAGAAAGCGGGACCGAAGCCCCACATATTCATGGAAACGAGCGCGTCCGGATCCAGGATGACGCCATCCGGATTATCGTGGATATCACGGATGGTGCCGTCCGGGAAAGGCAGGATGCTGAAGGTTTCCGTCACTTTGACCAGGTGGCCGGTATCATCCGTCGTGCAGACGCCGCGGGTCACATGGCCGTTTCTGGAAATGGTATTCTTCAGATAATAGGCGACCATGTACGCCTTGTTTTCCTCGTGCCGGAGGCGGTGCAGGGCGTCCGCCATAGCGACGAAGGCGTCCCGGCCGTAATAATCGTCCGCGTTGATGACGGCGAAGGGCTCATGGATCGCGTCTTTCGCACACATGACCGCATGGACGGTGCCGTAGGGTTTGGTCCTGTCTTCCGGCGGGACAAAACCTCCGGGCAGGGAATCGTATTCCTGATAGGCGTATTCAACCTGAACCTTTTTCGCAATTTTGTCGCCGATCATGGAACGGAAAACCTCGTCCATGCTTTTGCGGATCACGAAGACCACCTTGTCGAAACCGGCCTGGACCGCGTCGTGAATGGAATACTCCATCAGGATTTCACCGTTGGGGCCGATCCTGTCAATCTGCTTGTTTCCGCCGTACCGGGATCCGAGTCCGGCCGCCATTATCAGAAGCGTCGTGTTCATAATTTCTTTTCTCCTCTTTTCGCTTTTATACTCGATCCGGGGCTTTTCTGGAAGCCCTGGGTTGAATCTTTTTTGAACAGGACCGTGAATGTCCTGAGAATCAGCTTCACATCCAGCCAGACGGAAAAGCTTTCGATATACATCATATCGAGCATCAGCTTGTCTTCGGCGGACGTATTGTACCGGCCTTCGATCTGCGCGTAACCGGTCAGGCCGGCTTTCATTTTTTCACGGTATACGAAAGAAGGCAGGTTCATCTTGTAACGGGCGACGTTGGCCATCATTTCAGGCCGGGGACCCACCAGGGACATGTCGCCGATGAGGATATTGAAAAACTGGGGAATTTCATCCAGGCGCCAGCGGCGAAGGAACGCGCCGACCTTTGTGATCCGCGGGTCATCCACAGCAACGGAGACCTGGTTGTCATCCGGCTCGCTGTGGGGAATCATGGTCCTGAACTTGCGGATTGTAAAAGGACGGCCGGCGGCAGTCAGGCGGGACTGGCGGAAAATCACGGGACCCCCGTCCTCCAGCTTAATGAGAACCGAGATCAGGAGAATGAAAGGGGAGAAGAGGATCAGCGCAAACAGGGAAAGGACAATATCGCCCAGGCGCTTGACCACCCGCTGGAACAGCGTGGACTTGTTATATTCCATGGACAGGAAAGCGGCGTCATCCACAATGGCCGGCCGCGCGTTGCAGAGCATAATCTCCTCCAGCTGCGCCTTGCACATGACGTCTTTCCGGTCATCATAGCAGATCTTCAGCAGCGGGAATTTGGCGCCTTCAGGCACCTGCCCGAGGAAGATGACTTCGGCCTTCTCAATCCGGCTTTTCAGATCCGGCACGTTGTACAGTACCACGTCATCGACACGCCACTGCAGCTTATAGCGGCCGATCTTCGCACGAAGGGCTTCCTCCTGTGAAGGGGAACCGAGAATCAGCAGGCAGCTGCGGGGCGGGGTGAAATGGAAATACAGCTGGTTTCCGAGACGGACGAACAGAATGATCACGGCGACCTGGATCACATAACAGAGCAGCAGGCAGAGCAGGTCGGGCCCGAAGAGGATCAGGTGGTCGTTATAGTTCTCATTGACGTTCATGATCTCCAGCTGCACATAAGTGACCAGGTCCGTCACCGCGATGCCGGAAATCATGGCGGAGATCACGGGTTTGCTCTTCTTCCTGCCTACGTCAAACCCGCCGTACACCGCGTGCATCGCGATCGCCATGGCAATAAAGGTCAGCAGCGTCGTGGCCAGGGTACGGTTGACGTAACGAAGGAAGATATTATTGAGAGACAGGCAATAGAAAAAAGCAAGGCCGAGAATCGAATAAAGCATGACCGACATCACGCCGATCAGAATATCGGTTTTCATCTGATGAAATGAGTGACTCCGTGACGGCAACCGGAACCCCTCCATTTCCCATAAAACTACATTATTTTATCATAGTGCGAAAAGCGGTGTCAATGATGGCGAAAAGAGTTTACAATCAGGGTTTCGGATGATAAAATGATATATTGAGCCGCTATGTTCAGCAGCGGCCTGCCCAACCGTTTCAGACGATTACCGCGGCAAGCGGAAAGGAAAGAAAGATGAAACGAAACAATCAGAACAATCCTCAGAACGCCGGCTACCCGCAGGATAACGGATACGCTCCCGGCGGATATCCGGGCGGAATGCCCGGACAGGGATACCAGGCTCCGCAGGGATACCCGCAGAGCCAGGGATATCCGCAGAACCAGGGATACCAGCCGGCCCAGGGCTACAGTCCGGCCCAGGGCTACAGCCAGTCCCAGGGATATACAGGCTCCAGAAACTACCAGACGCCGCAGGTGACCGGCAGCCAGCAGGCAACCGGATACCAGGAAGCCTCACCCTCCTATACAGGACAGGGATCCTTCGCGCAGAACGGTTACCAGCAGCAGGGATACACCCAGGCGTCCGGCGGGTATAACGCCATGCCTTACAGCCAGCAGGCAGGATACCAGCAGGCAGGCGCATATCAGCAGACAGGATACCAGCAGGCAGGCGGATACCAGCAGGCGGGCGGATATCCGCAGGCAGGCGCATACCAGCAGACCGGCAGTTCCGCCGGAGCACAGGGTTACGGTTATCCGGGCAGCCAGAATCCGTCCGGAAGCTATATTCCCCAGACGCCGTACAGCCAGGGCTATACTTCGCCGGGATACCAGGCCGGCGGATACGCGCAGGGATACGGCGCCTACAACCAGATGGGGCGGGCGCCCCAGGCCCCGGCCGGCCTGCAGCAGGATCCGGGCGGACAGGTTCCCCTGAACGGCGGCGGCTATGTTCCGCAGCCCGTTCCCGTCAGGAAACGGCCTTTTGTGCTGACAGACGCGTACCTGCTGATTCTCAGCGCGGTCATGCTGGTGCTGTTCGCGATCGGGATGTTTGTGCCCGGCCTCGGCATCCTGAAATGGATTTACCTGGTTCTGGCAGCCGGCACCATCGCGGCGCTGTGGCTGAAACCGATGACAGCCAGCAACAAGCGCCTGTGCTACACGATCGTGTTCGGCATGCTTGCACTGGTGACGGTGATCGGGTTTGTGACCGCCGGCACGGGAAACAGGCAGGCGGATCCGACACGGACAAGCCAGGAAACGGTTTCCTCCGATCAGACCGCCGGGCAGGCGGAACAGGACATCACGTCCGCGGAACCCGCAGCGACAGCTTCCGTAACCGCAACACCGGAAGCAAACGCGGATTATGCCGTGATTGAACGGCTAAGGAACTTCTTCTATTTCTGGTCCCTCAACCGTCAGGACGATATGCTTTCCCTGTGTTCACCTTCCTGGGCCAGCAAAGAGGAAGACCCGAAAAAAGCGCTGTTCCAGCTGCTCCGCAACAGAACGCCGCTGGAATACGTGGAAGAGAACATTTCGGGCACAAGCAACGATACCAGCCGCACCGTAACGGTGCGCGCCAAGATGGACAAGAACAACGGCAAGGATCCCGTGGTTTACCGGATGAACGTCCTTATGGACAACGAAAACGACGCTTGGTACGTAAACCCGAAGAGCCTGCTGTCCTACGACGAAGATCCGACGACGGATCCGTCCATCACCAACACGCCCGCCCCCACGCCGACGCCGGCCGTGTACGACAATACGCCCCTGTACTACAATCCGTCCGGCGGCGAGTATTACCACCTGGACCAGAACTGCAAGCGGATCGCCGAAAAATTCCTCCCGCTGCAGGGGCATTTCACCTACTCCCAGCTGAACGACGAGAAATACAAGAAGCTGAAGCCCTGCGCCATCTGCGGCGCGCCGAGAAGACCTGAATAATGGGCGAAGCCTCCGATAATCTCCGCCTGAAGCTTTCCCCGATTGAAGCAGGCAAGTACCTGATCGGCCTGTCCGGCGGCGCGGACAGCGTCGCCCTGGTCACGATGCTGATCCCGGACATGCGGAGCGGAAAGATCCGGCTTATGGCCGTCCATGTGAACCATGGGCTCCGGGCCGAAGCGTCGGATGAGGATGAGCGGTTCTGCACCGCGCTATGTAAAAAGGAAGGCATTCCGCTGGTTACATTCCGGGCAGATCTTGCGGGCAGGACAGATGAGGACTCCGCCCGGAAAGCCAGATACGCCGCGTTCAGAGCGCAGTACGAGGCATACGGAGCTGACGCGCTGATCCTCGCGCACCACGCCGACGACCAGGCTGAAACCTTCCTGATGCGGCTGCTGCGGGGCGCCGGGACGGAGGGCCTCGCGTGCATGAAAGCGGACGCGGAAGCTGAGGGGATGAGAATCCTCCGACCGATGCTTTCCATCCGAAGGGACGAAATCCGGGACGCACTCCGGAAGGACGGCATCTCCTGGCGGGAAGACGAATCCAACCTTGATACCGCCTATCTGCGGAACCGGATCAGACAGGAACTGATTCCCGCGATGGAGCAGATCTCCGGTACCGCCGTCAGGAAAATCAGTGAGGCGGCAAGGCTGACCGATGAAGACAACCGGGTACTGAACGAACTGGCCCTGGATATTACGGGCCGGGTCGCGGACGGCCCGGTCCTGGACGCGGAAGCCCTGCAGACAGAACCCGAGGCACTGCAGAAGCGGGTACTGAGGATCTGGTGGCAGGAAAACGCGCCCGCTCTCCCGGAACATACCCTGAGCACGGCACAGACAGAAGCACTCCGCGGACTGCTGGACATCCAAAGGGGGAAGATCAACCTTCCCGGGGAAACGCACGCGGTCCGCAGCGGCAGGTATTTATTCCTGAAACTGCCCGGAACAGCGATTCCCGAACCGGTGACGGTCACAGGACCGGAAACGGTTTTCGGATCTTTCCGGCTGACGGCATCCGCCTCCGAAGGAAATCCCGGAGACGGCAGGCACGCCCAGGAAGTCCCGCAGGGTTTCGCCCGGGGCTGCGTCATCCGTACCCGGCAACCGGGGGACAGGATCCGTCCTTTCGGATCCTCCGGCAGCAGAAAGCTGCAGGATTACCTGACAGACCGAAAGATCCCGGAACCTTTCCGGGACATGATCCCGCTTCTGTGCAGGGATCAGGAGGTGCTCCTGGTCTGCGGCGTCGGCGCGGGAGATATCCCCGGATGGAATCCGGATACCCCGACGGAAAGACTGACCTGGCACGGAAAGACACCCTGGAGCGCTCATACAGGAGAAAGGGAATAAAGATGGAACAGAACGCAGTCATCTACCAGGACCTGGACCGGATCCTGGTCACAAAGGAAGAAATCAGCCGGAAAGTGAAGGAGCTGGGCCGAAAAATCACGGAAGACTACGCCGGGAAGGAACCGGTACTGGTCTGTATCCTGAAAGGCGCGGTTGTATTCTTTTCAGACCTGATCCGGGAGATTGACCTGCCCCTGTCCGCCGACTTCATGGCCATTTCCAGCTACGGCAGCGCCACCAAGACCAGCGGCGTGGTACGCGTCCTGAAAGACCTGGACAAGGACATCGTCGGCAAGGATGTAATCATTGTCGAGGATATCGTCGATACCGGCGTGACGCTGAACTACCTGAAGAGCATGCTGGCCCACCGCGGCGCCGCTTCCATCCGGATCGCCGCCCTGCTGGACAAAACAGCCAGGAGGACTGTCAAGGACCTGAAAGTCGACTATGTGTGCTTTGACATTCCCGACGCCTTTGTGGTAGGCTACGGGCTGGATTACGACCAGACATACCGGAATCTGCCGGATATCGGTGTTCTTTCCCCGAGAATCTACGAAGGGAAATAAGGAATACCACATGACGGAACAAGGAGGAATCCTGATTTGACCAGAAAACCATCCAGAGGCATCATCGGATATGTGATCCTGCTATCCACGCTGCTTCTGATCGCCATCCTGCTGAACGGCGGGCTGAACCAGACTGTCAGCCGCAGGATCGAATATCCTCAGCTGCTGGAAATGATCAAGGAAGGCAAAGTGGCCCGGGTGGCTGTGCGCAACAACTCCCTGGTCGGCCTGACCAACACGACCACTGTGCTGCGTGACGATTTCCCGGAGCGCAACTATGACTTTGAAACGACGATCGGGGAAGACTTCCTGGAAACCGTCCGGCAGATCGAAGCCAACAAGAATGGCGTTTCGCTGGACAAACTGACCGTGGACGAACTGTCCTTTGAGCTGGAATACCGCGCGCCTATTATCGTACCATGGTGGTATGATTTCCTGCCGTACCTGATCATGCTGGTCATCATGGGCGTTATCTGGTTTGTGATGATCCGGTCACAGGCGGGCGGCGGCGGAAAAGTCATGAATTTCGGCAAAAGCCGCGCCCGGATGCAGGACCCCGGCAAGAACAAGGTCACCTTCGCCGACGTAGCCGGCGCAGATGAAGAAAAGGAAGAACTCCAGGAGATGGTGGACTTCCTGAAAAACCCGAAGAACTATACGGCCGTCGGCGCACGGATTCCCAAGGGCGTTCTGCTCGTAGGCCCTCCCGGCACCGGCAAGACGCTGCTCGCCAAGGCTGTGGCCGGCGAGGCGGGCGTTCCCTTCTTCTCCATCAGCGGCAGCGACTTCGTCGAAATGTTCGTCGGCGTTGGCGCGAGCCGTGTGCGCGACCTGTTTGACCAGGCGAAAAAAGTGGCTCCCGCGATCGTGTTCATCGACGAGATCGACGCGGTGGGACGCCACCGCGGCGCCGGCCTGGGCGGCGGACACGACGAGCGCGAGCAGACCCTGAACCAGCTGCTGGTCGAGATGGACGGCTTTGCGGTCAACGAAGGGATTATCGTGATGGCGGCCACGAACAGACGGGATATCCTGGATCCGGCACTGATGCGTCCCGGCCGGTTCGACCGGCAGGTTACCGTCAATTATCCGGACCAGAACGGCCGCGTCGCGATCCTGAAGGTGCACAGCAAAGGCAAGACGCTGGATGAAAACGTGGACCTGGACAATATCGCGAAGCGGATGCCCTTCGCCACGGGCGCCGATCTGGAAAACGTCATGAACGAGGCTGCAATCCTCGCGGCGCGGGCCCGGAAGAAGAAAATCGACCAGCAGCTGCTGATCGACGCGATCGCCCGGGTGCAGATGGGTCCTGAAAAGAAGAGCCACAAAGTCAATGAACAGGACCGCCGGATGGTAGCCATCCACGAAGGCGGTCACGCCATCGTCGGCCACTTGCTTGAAGGATGCGACGAAGTCCACCTGATCACGATTGTACCCCGGGGACAGGCAGCGGGACACACGCTTGCCCTTCCGGCTGAGGAACACGACAATATGAGCCGCAGCCAGCTGCTGGACCAGATCACGATGATGCTGGGCGGCCACGCGGCGGAACAAGTCGGACTCGGAGAGATCTACACGGGATCTTCAAGCGATCTGAAACGGGCGACCGAGATCTGCCGGAAGATGGTCACGCAGTTCGGCATGAGCGACAACATCGGCACCATCTATCTCGGCAGCGACCAGGAAGTCTTTGTCGGTATGGAATTCGGCCAGAGCCGCGAATACAGCGAAGAAATCGCCGCGAAGATCGACCGTGAAGTCGCTTCCATGCTCGAGAAATGCTATGAGAAAGCCATCAAGATCCTGACGGACAACAAGGACAAGCTGGAACTGCTTGCTGAGGCGCTGCTTGCACAGGAGACCCTTAACCGGGCAGAGTTTGTCGCACTGATGGAAACCGGCACGCTGCCGGAGGACCTGGGCGACGACAAACCGCGGACCACCGCGGAAATCCTGCGCCAGGAAAAACCCGAAGAAGACGAGGCACAGGATTCACCGAAGGAAGAACCAGCCGAAAACCGGGATGCCGCAGACATGCCGGAAGCTGAAACAGCAGTATCCGAAACAACCGAAACCGGGGCTGAAAACAACGAAGCATAAAACCGGGAACCACAGCATCCAACGCACAATGACCGGGAAAGGAGGAAGGCCGGATGGCAAGGCGGACGCAGAACCAGAACAACCAGATGAATCACGGAAACCAGATTCCGCAGCGGGTTGAAAACGCGGCGCAGTCCATGATGAATCAGGCCTCCTTCGGACCGCGACGCGGCTATATCCCGTCGCAGGACACCGGGCGCACCCTTCCGCCGCAGGGCGGCTGGCAGCAGACCGGACAGCAGGCGCCGGCGCAGGGCGGGTGGCAGCAGACCGGGCAGCAAGCGCCGGTACAGGGCGGCTGGAATCCCCAACAGGCCTATTATACCGGGCAGAATCCCGTCAACGGCGGCCAGAGAGGCTTTATCACCAACCAGAACGGCAAAGAACAGAAGAAGCAGCCGAAGAAACATACCGGCCTCATTGTATTCACCGTTATCCTGATCCTTGGCGTGATCGGCGCCGGCGGCTATTTCGCCGGATCCAACTATCTGCGGAACAAGGAGATCAGCGAGAAAGTGGAGCCCTATGACGGGCTGTTCTGTCCGGGCGTTTATGTGGACGGCATCCACCTGGGCGGCATGACGCCGGAACAGGCGCTGAACTCCGTTCAGTCACAGATCCAGCAAAGGCATGACTCCTGGAAGGTTACACTGATGTACAACGGGGAACAGGCCGCCGAAATCGACGCAGACATGCTGTCATTCAGCGTCGATCCCCGGAGCACGCTGAACGAGGCATGGGCACAGGGCCATACCGGCACACAGGAAGAGCGCTATGAAGCGATGCTGCGGCTGGAGCAGGAACCCTTTGCGGCCTACACCGCCCAGCCGGCCGGCAATACGCAGGTCATCGATGAAAAGCTCGCACAGATCAAGGCTGCGATTGACAGACCCGCGACGAACTCGCAGCTGATCGCGTTTGATCCTTCACTGCCGTACCCGTTTGACATTTCAGACGAGGAATACGGATACAGCCTGGATACCGAACCGGTGAAGCAACGCCTTTACCAGATGGTTTCCACGATGGAAAGCGGCATGGTTGAACTTGTGCCGGACAGGATTGAACCGGCCGTGCGCAAGGCTGACCTGATGCGGCAGTATATGCTCCGGTCCTACGCCTCCACACCCATCGACAGGCACTCGACAGAAGACCGCAACAACAATATCCGCCATGCCTTTGATTATATCAACGGATATCAGCTGGAGCCCGGCAAGACGTTCAGCTTCAACAATGTGGTCGGCGAGCGGACGCAGGAGAACGGTTTTTTCCCGGCCATCGAATACGTCTACGGCGAACATGTGGAAGGATACGGCGGCGGCGTATGCCAGGCCAGCACCACCCTGTACCAGGCGGCCGTCTGCGCGGGACTCCAGATCATCAAGCGGGAACCGCATTCGGACAAGGTCAGCTATACCGACCTGGGCAAGGACGCGACGGTTTACTGGTACGGCAAGCGCCGGATTGACCTGAGCTTCAAAAACAACACGGAAGGCACGATTTATATCGTGGCGGCGGTCCAGTCAGACAAGACCAACAAAAAGCGCCTGAACGCCACTGTGGCGATTTACGGGCTGGACATGGGAGACGTCAGCTACAAGCTGGAGTCGGAGATCACCCAGACGCTTCCGGCCCCTTTCAGCCCGGTATACAAGAAAGACATGAACGGCACCTACGTTACGTACAAAGACCAGCAGAAGAGCGTCACGCCCGCCAAGGAAGGATATGTGGTCGACTGCTACCTGGTGGAATACACCGCCGGCGTACAGACAAACCGGAAACTGATTCACACAGACCGGTACGATGAAAAGGCGGAAGTGATCTACGTCGGCGTAAAGAGCCGATAACCGCAGGATACGAAGCATAAAGGAACGGCCCCCGGAAAGATCCGGGGGCCGCTGAATTTCTGCCAGGAGAACGATCAGGCTTTGCCGTCGCAGCCGAGAACGTCCTTGATCTTGTGGGCAACCATGTCCTTGACCGCCTGACGGGCGGGCTTGAGATACTGCCGGGGATCGAAGTGATCCGGATGCTCCGCAAAGTACTTGCGGATGACAGCGGTCATGGCCAGACGGATATCGGAGTCGATGTTGATCTTGCAGACCGCGCTGCGGGCAGCCTGACGGAGCTGTTCTTCCGGAATGCCGATGGCGCCGGGCATATTGCCGCCGTACTTGTTGATTTCAGCGACAAATTCCTGCGGAACGGAAGAGGAACCGTGCAGGACGATCGGGAAGCCGGGCAGCTGCTTGGAGCATTCTTCGAGCACGTCGAACCGGAGCTGCGGCTTGGTACCGGGCTTGAACTTGTAGGCGCCGTGGCTGGTGCCGATGGCGATGGCGAGGGAGTCGCAGCCGGTACGGGTCGCAAAGTCAACGACTTCTTCCGGATGGGTGTACATGGCCTTGTCGGCGTCGACGGAAACTTCGTCTTCCACACCGGCGAGGGTGCCGAGCTCAGCTTCGACCACGACGCCGTGATCATGGGCGTACTCGACGACCTTGCGGGTCAGGGCGATGTTCTCTTCATAGGGCTTGGAGGAAGCGTCGATCATGACGGAGGTGAAACCGCCGTCGATGCAGCTCTTGCAGAGCTCGAAGCTGTCGCCGTGGTCCAGGTGCAGCGCGATCGGGATATCCGGATTCTCAATCACGGCAGCCTCAACCAGCTTGACCAGGTAGGTATGGTTGGCATAGGCGCGGGCACCCTTGGAAACCTGCAGAATGACGGGAGCCTTGAGCTCGCCGGCGGCCTCGGTGATACCCTGGATGATCTCCATGTTGTTGACGTTGAAAGCACCGACGGCGTAGCCGCCATTGTAAGCCTTCTTAAACATTTCAGTCGTTGTTACGAGTGGCATATTCAGGAAACCTCCTTTGTCTTTGATAATCGAATTATAACACAGGAGCACCCGGATGAAAAGGGAAAAAGGCGAAAAAATCAGCTGAGGAAAAACCTCAAAGATGTACGGAAAGAATACGAAGGAAAGGCGAAAACAAGTTGCGAAAGCCATATGAATAAGGTAAAATATCCTGTATCCGTATATTTGGAGGAGAAGCTATGTATCCTATTGTAAAAAAACGCGTCCTGAACGAGACCGTGACCCTGATGGAGGTCGAAGCGCCGCTGGTTGCCCGGAAGGCCATGCCCGGGCAGTTCATCATCTTCCGGATCGATGAGGAAGGGGAGCGCGTGCCGCTGACGATCGCCGGCTACGACCGGGAAAAGGGCACCGTTACGATCATATTCCAGAAGGTCGGATATACGACCGAAAAGCTCGACACCCTGAACGAAGGGGACAGCCTGCTGGACTTCGTCGGCCCGCTGGGCGAGCCCACAAAGACCGAAGGGATTCACCGCTGCGCCGTGATCGGCGGCGGCCTGGGCGTGGCGATCGCCTATCCGCAGGCCAAAGCGCTGCACGACGCGGGCGCCGAAGTGGACCTGATCGTCGGGTTCCGGAACGAGCACCTGATCATCCTGAAAGACGAGCTGCAGGCCGCATGCACCAACCTGATCATCATGACAGACGACGGCAGCAACGGCAACAAGGGCTTTGTAACCCAGGCACTGCAGCAGCAGCTGGACGCCGGCAGAGGGTACGACACCGTGATCGCCATCGGCCCGCTGCCGATGATGAAGGCAGTGTGCGAAATGACCCGGGAACCGAAGATCCGTACGATTGTCAGCATGAACCCGATCATGATCGACGGAACGGGCATGTGCGGCGGCTGCCGGCTGACCGTCGGCGGCGAAACAAAGTTTGCCTGCGTGGACGGACCGGACTTTGACGGACACCTTGTCGACTTTGACGAAGCAATGGCCCGCGGACGGATGTTCCGCCCCGAAGAGGCAAAGGCCAGGGAAAAACATCTTTGCAGACTGACAGGGGAGGCACGCTGACAATGGCTAACATGAGTCTTCAGAAAAACCCGATGCCTGAGCAGGACCCGCAGGTCCGCGCCGGCAATTTCAAAGAGGTCGCGCTGGGCTATACAGCGGACATCGCCCTGGACGAGGCGCAGCGCTGCCTGCACTGCAAGAACGCCCCCTGCGTGAGCGGATGCCCCGTAAACGTACCGATTCCCGATTTCATCGACCGGATCAAGGCGGGCGATTTTGACGGCGCGTATCAGGTGATCCGCTCCCAGAACGCACTGCCGGCGATCTGCGGACGCGTATGTCCCCAGGAATCCCAGTGCGAGAGCAAGTGTGTACGCGGCATCAAGGGCGAACCGGTCGGCATCGGACGGCTGGAACGGTTTGCCGCGGATACCGCCATGGCAAAAGGAACCGCCAAGACTGAAAAAGCGCCTTTCTGCGGAAAACGGGTTGCCGTGATCGGCAGCGGCCCCGCAGGCCTGACCTGCGCCGGGGAACTGGCCAAGGCCG
>CAMKEI010000039.1 GCA_946411525.1 uncultured Clostridia bacterium
CGGGGCTGGCGTCCATGCAGCCCTTCTTGTAGGCGATGCGGGCAGCGGTCTTGAACGCCATTTCGGAAGAGTCAACCGGATGGTAGGATCCGTCGTACAGCTTCGCGTGCAGGTGGACCATCGGATAGCCGGCCAGAACGCCCTTGCGGATGTTCTCGCGCAGTCCCTTTTCAACGCTGGGGATGAAGTTCCTCGGCACCACGCCGCCGACGACCGCGTCTTCAAACTCGAATTCCGCGTCGCTGTCGGTGATGGGGCTGAACTCGATCCACACGTCGCCGAACTGGCCGTGGCCGCCGGTCTGCTTCTTGTGGCGTCCCTGGACCTTCACGGTCTTGCGGATGGTCTCACGGTACGGGATCTTGGGATCCTGCAGCACGGCGTTGGCGCCGAACTTGGAGGCCAGCTTGTTCTTGATCACGTCCAGATGCATTTCGCCCTGGCCGCTCAGCTCGGTCTCGGTGGTCTCGGCGTTCTTCTCGATCTTGATGGAAGGATCTTCTTCCGCCAGGCGGTTCAGGCCGCTGAAGACCTTGTCTTCCTCGCCCTGCTTCGCAGCGAATACAGCCTTGGAGATGCAGGGCGCCGGGAACTCGATCTCCGGATAGACGATTGGGTTGTTCGGATCGCACAGCGTGTCGCCGGTGGAGGTAATCTGCAGCTTGGCCAGCGCGCCCAGGTCGCCCGCGTGAAGCTTGTCCACGTTGGTCTGCTTGTTGCCCTTCAGGGTGAACAGGCCGCCGGCCTTTTCAGCCTTTTCCTTGTTGGCGTTGTACAGCTGAGTGGAGGATGTCAGCATGCCGGAGAAAATCCGGAACAGGCTCAGCTTGCCAACAAACGGGTCGGCGATGGTTTTGAACACCAGCGCGGAGAAGGGCTGGTCGTCCTTGCAGGCGCGCTCGATCTCTTCGCCGGTCTTCGGGTTCTTGCCCTTCTGGGTCAGTCCCTCGTGTCCGGGAGAAGGCAGATACTTGGCGATCAGGTCCAGCGTCCGGGCGATGCCCACGCCGGTCAGGGCGGAGCAGGCCACGACGGGAACGATGCTGCCGTCCTTCATGCCCTTGATGAAACCGGCCATAACGTCTTCATGGCTCAGCTCGCCGTTCTCGAAGTACTTCTCCATCAGTTCCTCGTCCGCGGAGGCCGCCTGCTCGGTCAGGTTTTCATAGGCTTCGTTGACCTCGGCTTCCAGGTCGGCGGGCATAGGCACTTCCGTGCTCTTCTTGTAGGAACCTTCATAGGCTTTCTTTTCGAGGACGTTCACGACGCCCTTGAAAGCGGCGCCCTGGCCCAGGGGCAGCAGGATCGGCACCACGCTGGGACCGTATTTTTCCCGCAGCTGGGCGACCACCTTTTCGAAGTTGGCATGCTCGCGGTCCATCTGGTTAACGATGAACATGCGGCCCAGGCCCGCCTTGCCGGCGTTGTCCCAGGCTTTTTCGGCGCCGACGCTCAGGCCGTTCACGCCGCCGACCACGATCACCGCGGTCTCGATCACGCGCAGGGGCCCCATCTGTTCTCCGATGAAGTCAAAGTATCCGGGAACGTCGATCACGTTGATGACTTTTCCCGCCCACGGAATGGGAGCATAGGAAGCGCTGATGGAAAAACCGCGCTTTTTCTCTTCCGGGTCAAAGTCGGAAACGGTGGTACCGTCTTCCACCTTGCCCTGGCGGTCTGTCATGCCGGCAGCGAAGAGCATCGCCTCGGTCAGCGTGGTCTTGCCCTCGCTGCCATGCCCCATGAGGGCGATGTTACGAATGTTTCCGGTTGCGAATTCAGCCATGGTTGTCATTCCTCCTCAAGATATTCATAACGAAGATCATCCCGCTTTCCGAATTCGCGATAAAGCGGGAATCAAAAGCTAAATGAGATTATATCATAGGAAGGAATAAAAGGAAAGCAAAAAATGAATCATGAAAGCCGGTCAGCTCTCCGGCTTTTCCAGGAATCTTTTCATCAGCGCGATATCCCCGGGGCCGCCGCTTGTTTCCAGCTCCACGGTTCCCGGTCCCTCTTCATTCAGCAGGCCCGCCCCCGCGAGCACTCTCCTCAGCTGACGCGCGGTGCCCGTGTTCCCGTCGGTGATGGCGATGCGCTCCGGGAGCAGTTCCCGGATCATCTCCTTCAGGAATACGTAATGCGTACAGCCCAGGACGACGGCGTCCACCCTGTCCGCCGGATACCGGATGAACAGCTCCCGCAGGTACTGCCGCGCGCCGGCTTCGTCGTCCGCCTCCACCAGCTCCATCAGTCCGGGGCACGGTACCTTCACGGCGCCCTGGCCATACTGCCTCATGAGATTCTCGAACTTTTCCTGCTGCAGCGTCAGGGGCGTGGCCAGCACGAGCACGCTCCCGTTCTTCCTCATCTGTGAGGCGGGCTTCAGCGCCGGTTCCATCCCGACCACGGGAATGCTCAGTTCTTTCCGGAGCGTGGCGGCCGCGGCTCCTGTCGCGGTATTGCAGGCGATGACCAGTGCCTTGATGTTTTTCTTCATCAGCCGCTCCACCACGCCCTGGACGCAGGCGATGACCTCCTCCGTGGTTTTGGTGCCGTAGGGGGCGTTGGCTGTATCTCCGAAATAAATAAAACGTTCCTCCGGCAGCTCGCGGATCATCTCGCGCAGGGTGCTGATGCCCCCTGCGCCGCTGTCAAAAACCCCGACCGGATCGCGTTTCTGGTTCATTTTCCCGCCTCTTCTGTTCTGTCTTGCTCCGTCGGTATTGTACCAAATCCTGCCTGCCCTGTAAACCTCGTTGATTTTTCCGTGCCTCTGTTTTATCATAAATACAGTCAGGCACCGGATAAGAATATCGAATGATGGATTGAGGTACGGTATGGTAGAGCAGATACTGGTCGGCGACGTGATTACCACCCGCAAGGCGCATCCCTGCGGATCCAGCGAGTGGACGGTGATCCGCACCGGGGCGGACATCAAGATCCGCTGCAGCGGCTGCGGCCGGATCGTCATGCTGGACCGGGACAGTTTCCTTCGCAGGCGGAAATCCGTTGTCTCCCGCGGAACCGTACAGCCTGAATCTTGCCAATAAAACCCGGTCTGTGATATACTGTCAGATGATATTTCATCAGTTACAGGACTGATCAATAATCACTTTTGAGAAAGACGGTGATCCCGTGCGGAAATCGTTACTGCTCATTCTGGTGCTGCTGCTGACGGCTGTCTGCGCCTGCGCGGCTGCTGAGACAGAATTCCCTCTGGAGGCTGTTTCCGGAAAAATATCCTTCAGTGAGGATCAGTATGTCGTCCTGACTCCCGGAAATCTGTCCGATCATCCGGACCTGCTTTCCTCAATCGGCAAAACGGCTGAAGAGCTTCAGGCCGACTGGAAGGAGCGCGGCGTACAGCTGCAGGCCTGGTCCAAGGACCAGAAAACCTGCGTCGAGGTTTCCCTCGTTCAGGATGAGGCTTCCGCCAGGTATTACGACCTGGTTCCGCTGGGCAACGCCGAACGCAGGAATTATTACAAAGAGATGCTGGCAGAAGCGAAGCAGAAGGGATACGGCATCTCCGAATCCGAGAACAAGCTGCACAAAAGCGGGTATTATTTTGTCTACGTTTATCACCTGAAGACCGACGGGGCGGACTACCGCGGAATCATGCGCAAGACCGTCCGGAACGGTTATACGGTATCCGTCGATTATCAGGTCTTCGGCCGTATGCCGTCCAGAACGGACAAGGAAAAGAGCCGGAAGATCATCAACAGCGTGGTGATTGATACGGTCGCCGCTCCCGCTGCCGGCGCTGTCTCCACGGAAGAGAATCCCGGAAGCGCGGCCGACCCCGCCATCCCTGCCGGCGCCGCCAACATGCTGAGCGTATCGGTGGTTCCGCCCCGGGAAACCAACACCGGCGTCTTCACTGTGGAAGGAACCGCCTATCCCGGTTCGGAGGTAATTGTTGTCGCCATGCGCTGGTCCGGTTCCTCCTACCGGTTCCCCACCGTAGCGGGGACCAACGGCAAGTATGCCGCGAAGGTGACCCTGCCGGACGAGGGCCTGTACCAGATTACAGTCAATATGTGCATCAATAACAAATCCGTAGCGGACGCGGTGCTGGATCCTGTGACCTACGGAAAGATGCTCCTGCCCTATTCGCTGGACAAGGATATTCCGGACGTGCTGACCTCGGACGAGCTGATCCTCTCCGGCACCACTGAGAAAAACGTTTCGATCCAGTGCATCGTGACCCGCGGCGCCACGGATATTCCGATCAAATCCATCAAGACAAACGGAACCGGCAAATTCCAGTTCAAGATTCCCACGGCGGTGGAAGGCGAATACGACATTACGCTGGTCTTCTCAAAGAAAAACCTCAGCACCGTCCGTTACAACAAAAAAGCTACCCGGACCTTCTCCGCCGAGGACGTCAACACCCGCACAGCCTCGGACGCCGTCAGGGTCAACTACAACACTCTGGCCAAAAAGACGGAATCCTATATCGGCAAGACGATCGTCTTCGACGCCTATGTTACGGAAGTGACCCAGTCTGGCGACGAATGGATGATCACCGCGGCCCAGAAACTGAACCGCGGCACATACTCCAATTACCTGGTTTACATGGCCAAGGAGGATCCCGGCCTCACCGTCGGATCCAGGGTGAAGCTGTACGGTATCTGCGTCGGCCCCCATGAGATCCAGTCGGAGGAAGGAACCGTGTCGTATCCTGCTTTCGATTACTGTTTCAGCAAATAATCCTTTCATGGAATCATAAAACGCTCCGTCATCCGGAGCGTTTTTCATATGCCGCCGTTTTCCGCGGCCCTTCCGGGCTTTATTTCCCGCCCGCGTGATAAGGGCAAAGATCCTTCAGGCCGCACTCCGCGCATAGCGGGCGCTGCGCCCTGCACAGCCTGCGGCCGTGCCAGATCAGCCAGTGATGCGCCTGCCCCCACTTCTCCCGGGGAATCAGCTTCGTCATCTGTCTCTCCGTCTCTTCCACGGTGTCGGCCCTGCACAGGCCCAGCCGGTTGCTCACCCGGAATACATGCGTATCCACCGCAAAGGCGGGAATCCCGAAGGCGTTGGACAGGACCACGTTGGCGGTTTTCCTTCCGACGCCGGGCAGGGCTGTCAGCGCCTCCATGGTGTCTGGCACCTGCCCGCCGTGCTGCTCCTTAATGATCCGGCAGGCCGCGATGATGTTGCCGGCCTTGCTTTTGAACCCGCAGCTTTTCACAAGGGGGTAAAGCTCTTCCGTCCGGGCTTCCGCCATGGCGGAAGCGTCCGGCCAGTGGCTGAAGACCGCCGGCGTGACTTTGTTCACCTGCCTGTCGGTGCACTGGGCGGACAGTATGGTCGCCACTAGCATCTCGTAGGGATTGGAGAAAACCAGCTCCGCTTTCGCCTCCGGATACATCTCTTCCAGTCTGTCCAGGATTGCCAGTTTCTGCTCGCGCTTCATGGCTGATCTCTTCCCTTTTCAGGTTCTTTCGCGTTTTCTCCGGATAATATGATCTCCTCCCGGAACAGGAACGCCATTTCCGTCCTGGCGGCGGCTTTGGATTTGCTCAGACCTTCCAGTTCAGCCATCAGCCCTTCCGGGTCCTCCGCTTCTGAGACGTCCGCGCTGTATACCGCGACCGTATACGCCACCTCCGGCGAGAATGCCTTCGGATAGGCGGACTCGATGATACAGACGGTGTCGTCCGGATTGAGTTCAGGATGGTTTTCCAGCACGTAGGTTTCCACGGCCCGGTTCCGTGCGAGCCGCTGCTCCGGCTGGTAGGACGCGCTGAGGGAAGTGGTGTTGTAGCTGTAGATCAGGTATCCCGCGAGCGTCGCCAGCCCGACCAGGAACAGGCAGATCAGCAGGATAACGTGTTTTCTGGTGAATTCCAGGTTCTTCGTGTCCGAATGGACATATCCGAGCCGCGCGAACGGCGGGACCAGCGCCCGGAAAACGACCGCGAGGATCACCGTTTCGATCGGGAAAAGCGCGATGTTTTTCACAACCCGGATCAGGGCCATGGAGTACGCTTTCCCCATGACCGCACTGTAATACCACACATGGATCGGATACGCCAGCACGACGTTCACGAAAAGGCAGATGGAAAACCGGCACAGCAGCAGCCGCGGCACCGTGATCTCCGCCCTGTACAGGAACAGCGCGAAGACGAAACTGCCGGCCATTTCCGTGATCATGTACGCAGGGAAATAGACGCCGCTCGGGAAAAGCAGGTACCCCAGCGTATCGGACAGCGCGCCGCTCAGCAGCGCCACTACCGGTCCGTAGATCATCGACCCGAAGGCGTTGATGATAAACCCGATGCCTTCCTTCAGGTCCCCCGCGATCGGAATGCTCAGGGGTTTCACCGCGATCCTCAGCGCCAGGATCAGCGCCGCGAACACGATCATTTTCGTGTCTTTCAGTTCCGCGAACGCCAGCTTCCAGTACTCCTGGGAAAAAGGCGTTCTGAAGGTCTTTCCGCTGACCGTTTTTCTCTGCATGAAAAAAGCCTCCTTTCGATTTCACAGAAACAGTTCTTGTGATTCGCAGAGGCTTTTGCTGTAAATAGCAGCGGGATGCGCGTCCTCCACCGCACGGCCTTCTGCCGTTTCGTCTCATGACAACTCCCCGTTCATGAACACTTTACGCGGAAAACGCTACTCTGCCAATACGAATCAGTATCAATTCAGGATACCGGATCCTGAATTACTTCGCTGCAATGTATCCCTTCCTGCACAGCAGTTCGGCCGTCAGGATGCCGCCGCCGGCGGCGCCGCGGATCGTGTTGTGGCTCAGGCACACAAACCGCCAGTCAAAGATTTTGTCCTCCCGCAGGCGGCCGATGCTGACGCCGAAGCCATTCTGGAAGTCCCGGTCCAGACGGGTCTGGGGACGGGACGGATCTTCAAAGTACTGCAGGAAGGGCTTGGGCGCGCTCGGCAGTTCCAGCCGCTGGGCCTCGGTTTCATAGTTCGCCCACCGTGCAAGGATCTCTTCCTTCGTGACCTTTTTGCGGAAGCTCACGGAGACCGCGGCCATATGGCCGTCGCTGCAGGCAACGCGCAGGCACTGGGCGCTGATGACAGGCTCCGCCGCGTTCACGATCACCGGACCGTTGCCCTTATCTTCCAGACGGCCCCACAGCTTCAGGGGTTCGTTTTCGCTCTTCTCGTCCTCCCCGCCGATATAGGGGATCACGTTGTCCACCATTTCCGGCCAGGATCTGAACGTCTTTCCGGCGCCGCTGATAGCCTGATAGGTGCATACGCTCACCTGGGTGGGCTCAAAGTCCAGCAGGGGGGTCAGCGCGGGCACGTAGCTCTGGATGGAGCAGTTGGGCTTGACGGCGATGAAGCCGTAGCTGCTGCCCAGGCGCTTCCGCTGGGTATCGATCACTGCCAGATGGGACGCGTTGATTTCCGGCACCACCATCGGCACGTCCTCGATGCCGCGGCAGGCGCTGTTGTTGCTCACGATCGGAATCTCGTGTTTCGCGTAGTTTTCCTCCAGCGCGCGGATCTCGTCCTTCTTCATATCCACCGCGCAGAAGCAGAAGTCGACCTTTTCGCCGACCGTTTCGATATCGGCGGCGTCCACGATCGTCATCTCCGCGGCGTAATCCGGGATCGGCCAGTCAAACGCCCAGCGCTCGCCCACCGCTTCACGGTAAGTCTTTCCGGCGCTGCGGGCGGAAGCCGCGAGACACGTCACCTTAAACCAGGGATGATCCTTCAGCAGTGAAATAAAGCGCTGCCCTACCATACCCGTTGCTCCGATGATGCCGACGCGATACTGATTCATTGCGGTACCCTCCATGTAGCAAAAAACCGGGCGCTGCCCGTGATTACAAAGCATATTACCATGCGCTCCCCCGCATGTCAACCGATTTGGCCCGCCGGAACATCCGAAATACAGGAAATGCAGGATTTTCCGTCCCGTTCGTGGAAATATTTCCTGATGAAAACCGGAGGAATACCTGCCATGAAAAACTTCAAGTTGTTCAGCCGAAATAAAAAGGACCCGGATTCGCTGACCGCCCGCACCATGATCCTCCCGATCGTCTTCTGTCTGGTCTGCGGCGTGCTGCTGATCGCCTTCGGCAATCTTGCCCTGCGGATCACGGCCTATGTGCTGGCCAGCATCATGATCCTCTGCGGCGTCTGGTCGGTCGTCGCCTATATCCGGTCAAAGCCGATGCAGCGGATTACGGAATCGCGGCTGGCCACCGGGCTGATCCTGCTGGTTGCCGGCGTACTCCTTGCCTTTAATCCGGATTATCTGGACAAACTGCTTCCCATCGTCTGGGGGCTGGCGCTGCTCTTCGGCGGTTTCCTGAAGATCCAGTACGCCTTTGACGAAAAATCGGTTCATGTGAACAGGTGGTGGATCATGCTGATCCTGGCCGCCTTCTCCCTGATCATCGGGGTGCTCTCCCTGCTGGATCCCGCGTTCCTCGGCGAAAGCCGGAATCTGGTCATCGGCATCCTGCTCGTGCTGGAAGCCGTGCTGGACATCACGGTCTTTTTCCTGCTCAGGCACGCGCTGAAGAAGCATTCCGAAGCTTCTGCCCCCGCCCCGCAGGCGCCTGTTCCCGATCCCGTACCCGTTGCACCGGAAGAACCGGCCGCGCCGGAGGAAACCGTCCCCGAAACGGATGCCTGATCCCGGGCAGGATGCCCGCCGTCATCCGGGTTACATAACGAATCCTGAATAATGAATCGGAGGGACTGCCATGGCGTATGAAGAACTGCAGCGTATGGTTGACGGGAGCAGCCGCATTGTCTTTTTCGGCGGCGCCGGCGTGTCCACGGAAAGCGGGATTCCGGATTTCCGCAGCGTGGATGGCCTGTACCACCAGAAATACGATTACCCGCCCGAGACCATCCTGTCCCATACTTTCTTTATGAAGAAACCGGAAGCCTTCTTCAAATTCTACCGGGACAAGATGCTGCCCCTGGACGCGAAACCCAACAAGGCGCACCTGAAACTTGCCGAATGGGAAAAGGCGGGAAAACTGCTCGCCGTGGTGACCCAGAACATCGACGGCCTCCATCAGGCCGCCGGCAGCAAAAAGGTCTATGAGCTTCACGGCAGCGTTCACCGGAACTACTGTATGAAATGCGGCAAATTCTTCCCGCCGGAGTATATCCGGGACAGCCGGGAGGAAATCCCGGTCTGCGGCTGCGGTGGCCGGATCAAGCCCGACGTGGTTCTCTACGAGGAGGGTCTGGACAACGACGTGATCTCCGGGGCAGTCAACGCGATCTCCAAAGCTGATCTGCTCATCATCGCCGGCACCAGCCTCACGGTTTATCCGGCCGCCGGACTGGTCCGGTATTTCCGGGGAAACCATCTGGTCCTGATTAACCGCGACGCCACGCCCATGGACAGCCAGTGCGATCTGGTGATTCACGACAAGGTCGGGGAAGTGCTTGGATCGCTTGCCTGATGCAGATCCATATTCCTGTCAGCGCTTTGGGGCTCCAAAGCGTTTTTCTGTTGTATTTGTTTCAATCACGTGCAGTTCCGGAACAATACTTGTTTCTTAATCGTTTCATTTTTGTGTCAAATATGATATAATCCCTTTATCCAGTCTCAAGGAGGCGAATGCATTGCCTGATTTGTCTAAAGTGACGGCGATCCTTCCGGATCTGGCCGATTATGTTGTATACGGCGCCATCGCGGTTGTTACCCTGATCGGCCTGTTCAAGTGCCTGATCCCGCTGTGGCGGACCACGACCGCCCTCCGCAGGGCAATCGTCCGCCTGCAGCAGAACGCCGGCAAGCAGCTTGACAAACCCGTCTGGCAGGAAGCCCGCTTTGTCGGAAAGCGCCTGAAAGGCAGCTGGCTCCGCTTCCTGCAGAACGCGGAACAGCTGGACCGCCGCGGTCTGCCCACCAATGTGGAGGACTATATCAACGACGATACCGTCACCCACGGTCCGGGCAACGCCGGCCTGGCGGAGCTGATCCCCAGCCTGCTGACCTCCCTCGGTATCCTGGGTACCTTCATGGGCCTTTCCCGGGGACTGTCCTCCCTGAACTTTGCCGATTCCACCCAGCTGATCCAGGGAATTCCGGACCTGCTGAGCGGCATGCGTTTCGCTTTCGGCACTTCCGTGGCCGGTATCAGCTGCAGCCTGATTTTCAACATGCTCAACCGCATCTCCCAGGGGTCCAGCTACCGCGCCATCGATGACTTCGTCACCTCCTTCACGCAGCTGGCCATGTCCCGTCCGCTGGACAACGACGTGCAGATGATCATCCAGAACCAGGACCGCAACTTTATGCTGCAGGGCATCAACGAAACCCTGGTGGACCGGCTGGCGGACAGCGTGAGCCGCTCCATCTCCATGACGATGAATCCCGTGGCCGAATCCATGGACCGCTTCATCGTCGGCACCACCCGCAACCAGATCGAAGGCGTCAATCACATCGTCAGCCGTTTCCTGTCCGAAATGGACCGGAGTCTGGGCGGACAGTTTTCTTCCCTTGCCCGGACCATGAGCGATCTGGAACAGAGCCAGATCCGCGCATCCCAGGCCACCGGGGAAAACCTGACCGCTGCGGAAGGCATCGTCCGCAATGCCCGTTCCCTGCAGGAAGTCACCTCCCATGCGCTGGATCAGTTTGACAGCTATATGACCCGGATCGACGAGGTCCGGGACCGGGATGAGAACTTTGAAAAGAATGCCTCCGAGCTGCTCCGTGAGATGCGGCAGGAAAGCCGGGATATGACAACCCTGCTGAACGGCCTGACGGAAAAGATGCAGGGCCTTTCCGCTCCTTCTGAAACGCCCGCGGACAAGACGCTCGAAGAGATCCGCGGCCTGATGACCACCCTGAACGATCAGGTCAAAACCGTTTCCGAAACCCTCACCCGTCTGTCGGAGGAGGCCTGAATATGGCGCGTCAACGCATCCATAACCGGCGGGCCGGCCGGGGCTCCTCTGGAACCGGCGCCAGCTGGATCAGCTATTCGGATATGATGGCCGCCCTGCTGCTCATCTTTGTCCTGATCCTGACCTACAGTCTTTATCAGTACTTCACCATGCTGGAAACCAAAACGAAGGAACTGAACGAACAGCAGGCCATCCTGGATCAGCAGACCATCGCGCTGCGGCTGGCCAGGGACGAGCTGGACGAAAAGGAAGCCACGCTCGTCATCATCCAGGGCAATCTGGACGACCTGAAAGTGAAGCTGGACGATCAGGAAAAAACGCTGACCGATCTGCAGGTCGTTCTTTCCGCGAAGGAAGCTGACCTGGAAATCGCCACCCTCAAGCTGCAGGAACAGCAGGACCTGTTGAACGCACAGGCACTGCGGATCGACAATCTGATCGGTATCCGCACGGCCATGATCCAGGACCTGTCCAGATCCCTGTCCGCGGCCAGCCTGAAAGCCGCCGTGGATCCGAACACCGGCGATATCATGCTGGACAGCGCGGTCTTCTTTGAGACCGGCAAATCCGAAATCCGCCAGGAAGGCAAGGATCTGCTGGACCGCTTCATCCCGGTTTACCTGGATGTGCTCCTGCGGGACGAGTATTCCGAGTATCTCGGCGAGATCATCATCGAAGGTCATACCGACTCCAAGGGGTCCTATGAATCCAACCTGAAGCTGAGCCAGGACCGCGCGCTGCAGGTCGCGCTGTACTGCCTGAGAATGCCGTCCCTGACCTCCGCGCAGAAGCTTCAGCTCCAGAAGATCCTCACCGCCAAGGGACGCAGCTATGCCGACCTGATTTATGTGAACGGCGTGGAAGACCCCGAAGCCTCCCGCCGCGTGGAATTCAAATTCAGCCTGAAGGATTCGGAAATGATCGAGGAAATGAACCGCATCCTCTCCGACTCCGGCCAGTAACCGGATCTCCCATCCTGCTTTATACGTCGAGGTATACGAATGAAACCCTTAGGCATTATCCTGATCATCCTGGTGCTGGCGGCCGTCGTCGGGCTGGGATACCTGTATCTCAATGCGAACCTGGATATCCGCTATGAAGCCTGCATCGCCACCGACGGCATCACCCAGGCCGACTATTTCAGCACGCTGAAATCCAAAGTGGACGCCTCCACCTTTGTCGGCACCCGTTTCACGAACAGCGGACTTGGCACGGCGGATCAGTACCAGTTCCTCACCTATACGGTCCGGCTGGACAATCACTCCTTCCTGAAGGCGGAGGTGATCGAAATCCGCCTTACGCCCATGCAGGGCGACGTCCTCCAGATCGGCGAAGAGACCGCTTACGATCTTCCTTCCGGCCAGCAGATGGATCTGTCCGCCACGATCCTGACCGACCGGTCCATGCACGCCGTCCGGGAGGCCACCGTCTCCTATTATTTCTGGGGAATCCCCTTCACCACCAAACTGACGCTGGGCAGGTAAAATATCCCCTTGAACGCGGCAGAACCGGGCCTTTGCCCGGTTCTGTTTTTATGCTCTTTTCCATATTTTCACCAGGACTCCTCCCGGAATCCCGTCCACCGTCGCGTACAGGTCGGCGTCCTCCCATCCTGCGAGCAGCGGGCTGTCCGTAACGATGGAAGGAATAAAACCTCTGTCCCAGTTTCCCTGGTTCTCCACAAAGATACGGCAGGCATTCCCCGCCGCGTCCGTTCCTTCCAGCATATACCTGGCTGACAGAACCAGCTTCCCGTCCGATGAAATCTTCTGGGTATCCACACCGGTCCCGATTACTTTTCCGTTGAAATACTCCCCGGATGCTTCTCCCCCGAACGGGATCATTACGATTTTTCCCTTTTTTCCGGTGACGGTCACCGGCTCGTAACAGATGACCCTGATTTCAGTCAGCAATTCATCCCGCATCGTTCTCTTCCCTTTCTGCTCCGGATGATGATATTCCGATGAGAAAAGGGCTGTGATGTTTCACAGTCCTTATATATGGACCCCAGGGAACCGATGCCCTCGTTTTTTCACCCGCTCTGTAAAGCAGGCTGGTGCCCTGCCGAACGCTTTTGCCGTCCCCTGGCGTATAAAACGGGGGCATGACATATCGTTCATTGGACCCGGGCTCCATTTTATGAAATGTGGGGAAAACCGAAAGGCTGTCGCGAACCCCAGGATGTCTGTCATTATTATAACTTGAGTGGTATTGTCCGTCAAGTACAACATATATGAAGACTGAACAAAACATAAGCCGTCATGCAGGAAAATCGGTCCGTCAAAAGGAATATTTGGTTATATGGAATTATTTACCAGTTTGATGCGTTTTTTAAATAAAATGAACACGCTGTTTGTTCCGGCATGACAATATGTTTACAATATCATATAATAGTTACGGATATTGGAATAGTTGTACTTTTTGATTTCAAAGATGGAAATGGAGAAACTTTGTCAGTATTTCAATGCTGTTCTGAAAAACTATCCGAAAATGATTGGACTGCATTGTTCTATGAGGATACACTGAAATAAAAAAGTGTATTATTGCTCTATTACATAAATAAATCCTGTTTTAAGGAGGTATTATGAAAAAAGCACTCACCAGAATGGTAGTTTTCCTGATTGTGATTGCTTGTGTCTGGACAGTCACTGTTGCGGATTCCGCAGATAATACCAATGTGTATTCACGGATCGTTGTGTTTCCTCTGTATGCTGAAGAAATACTCTTAAGCTTAGTTTCTCCTGATCGGATTATTTATGTTGGGCATGCATTTTTTGATAATGCGGACTCATACTCACCAACGATGTCCTTAACAAAAGGCATTCACGGCGCTATGTGGCAAAATACTGATGAAGAAGAAATCATATCACTGCACCCTGATTTGATAATCCTGCCCGGTGAACTGGCAAATGATTATGAAGAGATATTTCCGGAATTATATGATTCTGGTATTCCGGTTGTTTTTGTGCCGTATCCGGAAAACATAAATGACATCAGAAACAATATTACGATAATTGGGCAAGCTGTTTGTGAGACAGAAAAAGCCGATCAATTGATCCGCCATATGAATGATGCGCTGAAAAAATATGAAACAGTTGAAATAGACTCTTCCATCAAAATACTGTACTATGACCACTGGCAAGAAGCGTTCAGTATTGTGACTCAGACGCTGGATGTTCAGAATCTGTACGAAACAGAAGACTATGTTGAACTGAATGATGATGAAATAGCGGCATGGGATCCGGATATCATTATGTACAATCCCGCTTGTGTTGACACGGACGGTACGCTCCTGGGGTTCAGTGACCAGTATTCCTTGATCAATGAAAATGAAATCATCAGCAATCCGGCTTTGGCAAACACATCTGCCGTAAAAAATGAACAAGTGTATCCGATTTGTTTGCATGAATCCCATTTTGTAACAGATAATATAAGAGATCTGGCGATCTTGCTTCAGCATTATGATATGGCGATTAATAAGGAAGATGAAAAAAACGGAACAGTCAATACCAGTCAGGAACGCGCAGTTTCCGGATCAACTTCGGATCAAAATGAATTCGAAAGCCTTAGCCAGGAAAACACGGTTCTCAAGTCAATTCAAGATCAGTTACATAATATAAAAATCTCAATGGGTTTATCCTCGCTGCAAAAATCAATCAATTCCACTGTCTATGTACTTATCACCGTCACAAATACCGGCAACAATGCCTTAACATATCCCATTTATGTGGCTGATGAGCAAATGATGCCAATTGAGGGATTTGATCAGACAGTTCTTGCTGCCGGCGAAACGTACCAATGGGAAGGAATGTGGACTGTTACCCAGGAACAAATCGATATCGGGAGGATTGCATTCCTGCTCGTAATGGAAGGTATAGGAAAAGATGGTACTACACCGGAAAAAGGAGCGATCCGATTTTCCAAATCCATCCTTTACTGAACCGCATTTTTTGACTATTAAACTGCCGGCATGACTCACGCCGGCAGTTTGATTATACAAAGAAAACTGCTGTCAGATCAATGGGACTGGAATCTTTACGCCTCAAGTCTTTTCCGGATTTCCGCCAGGAATTCCCGGCTGTTCACGGCCCTGGCCTCTCCTTCATAGAGGAGCGCCAGGTCTTTTGTCATGATGCCGTCGTTGATCGTGTCCAGCGTAGCTTTTTCCAGTTTGTCCGCGAAGGCCTGCAGGTCCGGCAGGCCGTCCATCTCGCCGCGCTTGCGCAGCGCGCCGCTCCAGGCGAAGATTGTCGCCACCGGATTGGTGCTGGTTTCCTCGCCTTTCAGGTACCGGTAATAATGCCGGGTCACGGTGCCGTGCGCCGCCTCGTACTCGAACTGCCCGTTGGGGCTGACCAGCACGGAGGTCATCATCGCCAGGGATCCGAAAGCGGTGGCGAGCATGTCGCTCATCACGTCGCCGTCATAATTCTTGCAGGCCCAGATGAAGCCGCCCTCGGAGCGGACCACCCGCGCCACGGCGTCGTCGATCAGGGTATAGAAATAAGTGATCCCGGCCTTTTCAAAGGCTTCCTTATACTGCGCTTCGTAGATCTCCGCGAAGATATCCTTGAAGCGGTGGTCATAGGTCTTGCTGATGGTATCCTTGGTGGAGAACCACAGGTCCTGTTTCACGCTCAGAGCGTATTGGAAGCAGCTGTGCGCAAAGGAGGAGATGGACTTGTCCAGGTTATGGATTCCCTGGATGATCCCGGGGCCCTTGAACTCGAACACAGTCTGCCGGATCTCCTGTCCGTCCTCTCCGGTAAATACCAGCTCCGCCTTTCCGGCGCCGGGCACCCGGATCTCCGTATTTTTGTAGACGTCGCCGTAGGCATGGCGGGCGATGGTAATCGGTTTTTTCCAGGTCCGGACAGTGGGATTCACGCCGTTCACCCGGATCGGCGCGCGGAACACCGTGCCGTCCAGGATCGCCCGGATGGTACCGTTCGGGCTCTTCCACATCTCCTTCAGGCCGTATTCTTCCACGCGCTGGGCGTTGGGCGTGATCGTCGCGCATTTCACCGCGACGCCGTATTTCAGCGCTGCCTTCGCGCTGTCCACGGTCACCTGGTCATTCGTCTCGTCCCGGTGCTTCAGCCCCAGGTCGTAATACTCGGTTTTCAGGTCCACAAACGGCTCCAGCAGTTCCTTCTTGATCTCCGCCCAGAGAATGCGGGTCATCTCGTCCCCGTCCATCTCCACCAGCGGCGTTTTCATCTGAATCTTGCTCATAATGCTCTCCTCGAAAATAAAGTTCTCCCCGGATGAAGATTGTATCCCTTCATCCGGGGAGAAACAAGTTCACCGGTGAAAAACAACACAGAAACAACTATTTGAAAAAGTCGTCGTATTCAGCCGCCGCGGAATCCGGTTCCGGCGTGGCTGTGGCGAACACCTCCAGGTGATCGTAATCATCCGTGGAATAATACCCGTCGTATTCCGCGTCCTGATCGCTTTCCCGGTCCGCCGTTTTGGGCCCGGTTTCGTTGTCGATAATACCTGTTTCCTCGTTCCAGTATCCTTCCAGGGGGAAGATGATCAGCAGCTGGATCCAGTTGACGCCGTCACGGTACTGGTTCGGGTAGTACGCGTAAAACTCCCGGAAATTCGTTCCGTTCAGCTTCTCCTCCTCCACCTTGTCCTCAAAGGAGTCCGAAGGGTTCTGAATCGCCTTCTTCGCCCGTTCCGATGGCGTCTTCAGCGCCTCCTGCTGCGTCATGGTCTGCGGGTTCAGGGCCCGCCGGAACGCCGCGGCGATCCGCGGGAAGCGCGCCGGGTCGTTCACCCGGAGCAGCAGGGAATTGATGCTGTTGATATACAGATAAACAGTCAGGGTCACATCTTCCGGTTCATATGCCTCTTCGGAAGATGTGATCCCCAGTTCCACAACTGTTTTCAGCTGATCAAAGATGTGATTGATTTCCGGCTCCCCGTTCTCCGTCAGAAAAGCGTTCACGTTGTCCAGATAGGTTTTCAGCGCTTTCTGCGCGGGAGTCGAACTGTTCAGTTCCAGATCCGCGAGACTGCTTCCGGCCAGCATGAGCAGCACCAGAAGCAGTGCGCATATCCGTTTTACCATTCCTTATCTTCTTCCTCGGCCATTTTCGCTTTGATTTCCACACACTTGCAGATCAGTTCCACGCAGCCCTCGATGCCCAGGGTACCCGTATCCACGCAGAGATCATAATTGCTCACGTCGCCCCAGGTGCCCGTCGCGTAATAGTTGTAATAGGCCGCGCGCTGCTTGTCCGCCTTGCGGAGGATGTCTTCCGCCTTGACCGGGTCCGCGCCGTTGTACTTGATAATCCGCTGGATCCTGTCCTCGGTTTTCGCCTTGACGAATACGTTGATGACGTTCTCATGATCCCGCAGCACATAATCCGCGCAGCGGCCGACAATCACACAGGGGCCCTCGTCCGCGATCCGGCGGATGGTGTCAAACTGCGCCAGGAATATTTTATGGTTCAGGGGCATATCCATGTACATGGTTCCTGTCTCTCCCCGCGTCTGCGCGCCGCTGATCAGGGAGAAGAGCAGGTTCTTGCCCTGCTTTTCGTCATAGCTCTCCAGCAGCTCCTGACAGATCCCGCTGTCACGGGACGCCTCCGCCAGCAGCTCCTTGTCATAGAAAGGGATCTCCAGCTTTTCCGCCAGCAGTTTCGCCACGTAGCGGCCGCCGGAACCGTACTGTCTCCCTACGGTGATAATCGGCTGATACTTCATAAAAGCTCCCTTCCTTTCTCTCTGTGCTGTCTGTTTTCAGGAGTGCCGTTTCCTTTTCCGTCTGTATCTTATATTCTCCTTCCCCGCCGGTTTTTCCTGCTTTTCTTCCATGCGTTCCCTTGCTTTTTCCATTCGTTCCGTGTTATCCTTCCACTGACAAACCGGTCACGGAAACTGACCGCCAAGGAGCAGCTATGAAAACACCCGTCACTTCCAGCAGACTGAAACAGCACCTCACCTACAACTGGTGGAAATATCTCCTCATCGTCGCAGTCGGCATCGGCCTGGTGGATATACTGTATACCGTTACGGCTTACCGCCCGCCGCGGGAGAAGACCGTGGGGTTCTACGTCTACGGATACATGGACGAACCGGGCCTGAACGCCTATATGGATCACGTCCGGGAAACGGAAATGTCCGATATGGAAGAAATGAACGCGGTCATGCTCCTGGATGACAGCGCCTACGGCCCGATGCAGCTGATGACCTATCTGGCTGCCGGCGAGGGGGATCTGTATCTCCTCCCGCGGGAGGAATTCCTGAACTATGCCCCCAACGGATCGCTGATTCCCCTGGAAGACGATCCGGAGCTGATCGCCCTGTTCGACAGCGCCGGGGTCAGCCTGCAGAACGGCTGGCGCAGGGAAACAGAAACCGGGGAAACCCATCTCTACGGTATTCCGCAGGACAAGCTCCCCGGTCTCGGTCAGTATGCGTATGCGCAGGACGGTTATCTTTGCCTGATTATCACGGGTAAAAACACGGACAACGCGAAGCGTTTCCTGCAGATCCTCTGCCGTGATATGATTACGGAACCCGCAGCCGTCGAACAGGCGCCGGCCGCCGCGGACTGATTACTCGCCCCGCAGCCCTTTGGTCAGTTTCCCGGCCAGTTCCCTTTCCTGTTCGCTGAAGCGTCGGGTGGGATCGTAGTTGACAGGCGCCGCGACCTTGAACAGGTGTTTCTTATAATCCACATGAACAGGATACATCTTCAGCGCCCTGCCGCTGTTCTTGTACCATAGCTGACCCAGCCGCAGCCATCCGGTGTTGATCCGCCGGTGGCTGTTTTTTCCGGGGCTGGGAATTTCCGGGAAAATCAGCAGGTAATGATCCTTCTGCAGCACCCGGACGCTCTGGCGGAGCGTCAGCATGATCCGCTGGTCGCGGTATACCGGGATGTACGGGACGCTGCGCAGGAACGGCGGCATCAGCGCCGCGGCAATGTACGGCACGGTCGCGTTCAGGAGCGGCGCGAAGAAGCTGTCGGGCTTCCACCAGTAATTCTTCCGGGCGTAGGCTGGCACTTCCTTCGCGGACAGCATCTCGCTGTTGACCCAGGGATGGATTTTGTCCCGCAGCGGAAACTTGGCGCACATATCCACCGGTCCGCTGGATCCGGCGTGGTTCACGACAAATACGCAGGGCCCGTCCTCGAAAGGCACTTCCCATTCCGTTTTCATCCGGGGGCTGAAAACCCGGACCGTGGCCTGCGCCAGCTTGTAAAACCGCTTTCCCATCTTCACTCTCCAGATTCAATCATGATGAATTGTTGACCAACTGTCCAAATCTTTGATTTGGGTAACAGCTGCCATGCCACAGCTGTCAAAGCTTCGCGGAAACTCTGATAACAGCGATCGCAGAATTAATTAGAGCGTGAATAGTTCGGCGCTTCCTTGGTAATGGAGATATCGTGGGGATGGCTTTCCGCCAGTCCCGCGCCGGTAATCCGGACAAACTCGCTGTTCTTCCGCAGATCGTCGATATCCTTGGCGCCGCAGTATCCCATACCGGCGCGCAGGCCGCCCACCATCTGGAAGACGGTGTCCGCCAGCGTGCCCTTGTAGGGGACGCGGCCTTCCACGCCTTCGGGAACCAGCTTCTTCTGGCCTTCCTGGAAATAACGGTCCTTGGAACCCGTAGACATTGCCGCCAGGCTGCCCATGCCGCGGTATACCTTAAAGGAACGTCCCTGATAGATCTCCATCGCGCCGGGGCTTTCCTCGGTGCCGGCCAGCAGGCTTCCCAGCATGACGCAGCTTCCGCCGGCCGCCAGGGCCTTGGTAATATCGCCGGAGTATTTGATGCCGCCGTCCGCGATAACCCGGATGCCGTACTTGTCCGCTTCCTCCGCGCAGTCAGAAATGGCGGTAATCTGCGGCACGCCGATGCCGGCGACCACGCGGGTGGTGCAGATGGAGCCCGGGCCGATACCGACCTTCACGGCGTCCACGCCGGCGGAGATCAGGTCATGGGTGGCCGCAGCCGTCGCCACATTGCCGGCGAACAGGGTAATATCCGGATACCTGTTGCGGATCTTTTCCACCTGGCGGATCACGCCGAGGCTGTGGCCGTGGGCCGTATCGATGTTGATGACGTCGACCTTCGCGGCCAGCA